>JBAXBK010000028.1:0-45548 GCA_037142015.1 Nitrospira sp.
CCACTCCCACGGCGGCACCGATTGCGAATCGGAGCATTCCATGCTAAAAAAATAAATGAGTAGCTGAACCCATGACTGATTCCAGGTATGATGCTCACCGAAATGTCCCATTGAACCCTAGCAAGGAGGAGGGCATATGACTACCGGTATCCGTGGATTGATGGGTAGCAAGCGGAATCTCGTCATTGGGGCAGCCGTCGGACTGCTGATCGCATGGACAGGGAGCCCGGCGATAGCTGCGGAACAGTCGGGAACCAGCCCAGAAGGGGCGGCGGGGCTACAAGCTGTCAGCTGGTTAGTTAGCATTCCGTATGGGGCCGTGAAGGTCGCATACGCTCTCGGCGGGGGCATCGTAGGTGGTCTCACCTGGGCGATGAGTGGAGGAGACACGGCGGCTGCCAAAGCGGTCTGGATTCCTTCTATGACCGGTGATTACATCGTGCAGCCGCAGAACCTCACCGGCGAGAAGCCTCTCCACTTCATGGGCGGATCATCCGAGAAGTACCAGCCTGAACTTTCTGCCCGTAGGTAGAGGGTCCGACGTATCCGTCAGGTGTACCCTTGCGATAGACCCACTGTGGGATCGGAGCCGGATCGGCCCACAAGCCTTTCTTCGCCTCTCGTGCGTCATTCTCTAGCCCTTCCAGCACCGACCCGTCACTCGAATTCATCCCATCCGCTCATGCGGCTGCCGAAGACGAGTGTCCGTTGGCTGGTCGTAATAATGATTATGCCGTTCTCATTGCCCACGTGCGTGATGCGCTCGTGAACGCCGAGCGGTTTTGAGGAGAACTCGCCGAGCAGAGGGCCGAATCCCACGAATCTCTCGTTGGTAACGGCCACGGAACCGTACTCGTTAATGTGTAGCCGGTGAACTTTTTCTCGCACGCCGAGCGCCTCCTTGAACCAGATGCCGTTCGCTCCGCGGAATCCATAGAGGCGCTTATCCGTTCTCACCAGACTGAAGGTGGGCAAGATACGCCGCTCCACGATCTTTTCGTGCAGATCGCGGTCAGTCTTGCTCCAGGTCAGGGTACGACTTGAAAAACCCAGCAGCCGGCGCGACGTCACGACGATCGCATTGATTCCGTTCACATCGGACCCGACCACGGTCTCCTGTATGTCGAGAGGGATCTCCCGACGTCCGCCAAGCTGGCTGGTTGCCACTGCCTGGCCCGGTTCGATCCAGACGGAGATTGCGCTTTCTAATTCAAGCGAGTAGGCATCACTCTGGCACGAACTCCACGCGAGTGTGAGCAGTACCAGTCGCGAAGCAAGGCGCCTGATCGTTGAGAGGGATGTTGCCATGGCCTGGGTGATTCTACCGTACCTCCGCGAGCCGTTGTCGTGAAGGAACCACCCCCAGTTGATCTGCCTCCAGCTATTAGGCCGCCACGCCAAAACTGATGGGCGTAACCGTCAGCGAGAGGCGTTCCCCCGGTCGCATGGGCAGATGAACGAATTAGCCACATTGAGGATGCCGAACTTGGACGGCGCAGGAGCCGAGTGGTGAGAATGGTTAGTTTGTTCTGTATGAGGCGTGCGAGGGCTAGGCCGCCCGTGGGGAGATGTCAAGCAGCCATGAGATCACATGGAGCGGTTCAGCGGCTGGATCAGCGCCCTTCAATTCGCACGCCTCGGCCGTAGGGATTCTTGGGACTGATGGGGCTGTAGGGACTCCCGGCGCCGAAGGGATTCTTGATCGAGTCCGGCGAATACGGAGAGCCGTAGCGGCCGTAGGGGTTACTCGTCGAATCAGGATCATACGGGTTCGTGCTCAGCTTGCCCCTGTACTGACCCTGCTGATCGTAGAGCCTTGGGGCGTCAGTCGCATATGGATTCGTCGCATGGTTGGTGCGCTCTACGATGTATCCGGCAAGTTCGTCTAGAGTGAACTTGGGCCAAGCAAGGTAGGATCCGCGCTCTCCGCCAACTGAGCCGGTAGCTCAGCAGCATACATCGTAACTAGATGATATTATTTGTATTATTACGAAGTTATGTAACCGCGTATATAACTATTTTATGTTTTTCTCCTTCATTATCCCCATCTCTCCTGTCCTGACTAGCCCCTCAGCATTTGTCACGACAGAAACCCACAGTATCCTCAAGCACCTTCGCGCAAGATCGTAGTACGCGCCGCTCCGATCGCCAAAGCGACCCTCTCTCTGTCAGACTTTCAGTCGTTGATTTAGATAGCTTGGGGCTGCGAACAGGGCACATTTTGGTAGGGGAGGGCACGACTTCACACGAACACTACAGCAAGGTTGCAGTTTTCCTGTTTTGCGCGTGCGCAGGCTGTAAGCGAGAACATCACTACCGCTCAGAGAACCTTCCAGACAAAGCCGAGCGCCTCAAGCCGCTGACGACGCTCAGATGACATGGTGTCTTTATCGTCGCGTTGCGTCTTGACCCAGATTCCTAACAAATAGCCCCCCTCGCGATGGCTTCGAGGCACGCGACAATGCCCTTCCCGCTGGCGATAGCGTTCGAGGAAGCGAAAGACCTCTTCCCACTGAGCCGCGAATGGATCCCACGTGAAAGCGGAAGGTGTAGCCGCCAACCTGCCGGAACCGTACTGGCTCTTTCCTGGCCGTGATGGCGGACTGGTGACAGAGGCCGATGAACGAGTGCATCGAAACTTGTTCAAGCACGTCGTGGCTGCCGCCAAGCTCCCTGCCTTCTCGCCCTATGATCTCCGGCACACGTTTGCCAGTTTGCTCCTCTCCGCGAACGTCCCCTTGCTCTATGTCTCCAAACAACTCGGCCATGCCAGACCGACGACGACGTTGGACCACTACGCCAAGTGGTTGCCGAGCGGAGAACAGCGGTTCGTGAACGTGCTCGATACGCCACTGGAAAAAGTTGGCACCAGGTTGACATAATCGAGAAGCAAGATGCGAAAGTGGTTGAAACATTTGGTGGGCCGTGTAGGGGTCGAACCTACGGCCCGCTGATTAAGAGTCAGCATCAGCTGTTACCATCAGGTACTTTCCTTTACTCCACTCCTTGACACTTCAACGACTTGCGATTAGGTTTCACTTCCAGAGTACGGTCTAGACCCTGGCATTTCGCTCTTTCCTGTCTACACAGCGTCTACACCGTGGCCCACTGATTATAAAATTGGGAATCAAAAAGTGAGGTATCTGGAGGTTCGGTCCATGCAAAAACTCACAAAACGAATCATTGATGACATCCCGTTTCCCACGGCAGGGCAAGTCTTTGTCCGAGACTCCGTGCTCCGTGGATTTGCGCTCCGAGTGACCAAAGGGGCGAAGACCTTTGTGTTGGAGCGACGCGTCAAAGGCAGGGTCAGGCGAATCACAATCGGTCCGTATGGCCCTCTGACCGTAGAGCAGGCTCGGAAAATAGCGGAAGGCCACATTGGCGCGATTGCACATGGAGAAGACCCCGCACAAACGCGACAGGACATGATCAAAGAACCCACGTTTTCTGACCTGACGTCGCTCTATGAACAGCGGCATCTGCCGTTCAAGCGATCCGGCAGGGATGACCGCAGCCTCTTGCAATCCCATCTGAGCGAATTGAAGACAAGAAAGCTATCCGACATTACGAGAAATGATGTTGTCGTACTGCATTCGAGAATCGGAGAGACCGCACCGTACCGAGCGAATCGAGCGGTAGCGCTCCTGCGCAAAATGTTCAACTTGGCCAAAGACTGGGGGATGTTTCAAGGAGACAATCCTGCGACCAGAATTCATTTCTTCAAAGAACGAGAGCGTGATCGATTCGTTCAGCCGGATGAACTTCCAGGGGTGTTCGCAGCAATCATGGAAGAACCAGATGAGTATGTTCAGGGATCATTTTGGGCCTACGTGTTCACGGGAGCCAGGCGGGAAGAGGTTCTCTCCATGAAATGGGAACATGTTAGCTTGGAACGAGCAGAATGGCGAATTCCACAGACTAAAGCCGATCGCCCCCACGTTCTGCCCTTACCCACACCCCTGTTGGCTGCGTTGGGGAATCTGACGCGACAAGAGGGCAATCCATATGTCTTTGTGGGCCAGAACGCCTCTCATCGAGTGAATATCAAGAGAGCCTGGAATCGCATCCGGACGAAAGCGAAGATACTTGATGTCAGATTGCATGACTTGCGACGAACGGTTGGATCATGGTTGTCAGGGAGCGGGGAGAGCCTGCAGTTAATTGGGAAAGTTCTCAATCACAGCAACATCAGCACGACAAGAATCTATGCGCGGTTGAATCTTGACCCGGTCAGAACGGCGCTCGAACAGAATGCGAATAAGATGCTGCTGACGGTGCAAAAACACTGTGAAAAGAAAAACGGAGCCAGCAAGGGGAAGAGGTTAGTGGGCCCCGTAACACTCCCGGGACTTCAGCGATTACTGATTAATTCGGCTAATTTGGCCTCACCAAAGGCTTAGCAGCGCGAGCGGTTCATCGGATTAGTTGAAGATAATGTAGTCGCGCTCGCATTTCTCAGAGAAGCCGGAATTGCCAAGCGCCGGTGTAACGGAGAAGAGCAGCAGGAGCAAAAGGAGAAAGACAACCCACCTGGCAAGCCTCCGAAAAGCGGAACAACCAGTGGGCTCAGCCTATTCCCCGCCTGGAGATCAGCGCAAGCGGGACACAAATGGTTCCTGGAAACGTCCTTCCCGCCCCCCAGTGAACTGTCCGATTGCAAGGTGCAAGAAGGTCAAGCAATGACCCCAATATTTCTCCGCAATACAGAAGCGAGAGACTTCACACCGTCCCGTCCTTCACGACTTCCCTTTTAGAGATTGTTTTGTCATGCCAGGCCGTTGCCTGCCGCGCTCCGGCTCCCGAGCGCACCGCCCGCGCCAGGAAGATCTGTCACGCCCGCTGCTCGTTCTCGTCCGCCTGCGCGTCTCCGGCAGGCACGTCCCTGTCACCTCCCGTTGTCCTGCACTGGCTCTCCGGTTCCAGCGAGAGAGCCAGTGAGGACAACAACAAGGAGGTGCCGACATGGCAAACCAATCCACCATACACAATCCCAAACTCTCGATCGTCACACGCGCGGACGTGACCGCGCCGACTGTTATTCCGCGCTACACTGTCCGTCTGGTGCCGGGCAGCTGCCCGGCCAGCCCGCTCGTTCTCGTCCACGATTCCATCAGCGCCGCGACCGCCCTCCGTCCCTTCTTTGCCGGGCTCGACCGAGAGCAGTTCCTCGTCTGCTGTCTCGACGCCAAACACGCCATCATCGGCGTCAATGTCGTTTCCATCGGCTCCCTGACACTCAGCATCGTCCATCCCCGCGAAGTCTTCAAGCCGGCTATCCTCCTGAATACCTCCGCTCTCATCTGCGCCCACAATCACCCCTCTGGAGATCCGGAACCCAGTTCCGAGGATCGCGCGCTCACCACCCGTCTCCGCCAGGCTGGCGACCTGCTCGGCATCACCGTGCTCGATCACATTATTCTGGGCGACGATCGTACCTACAGCTTCGCAGATCGCGGCTGGCCGACGTGAGGCACGCCCTCTCTGTCCTGTCTGGTGGGTGGCGTTGCCATGTCAAGCCGTTGCCTGCCGCGCTCCGGCTCCCGAGCGCACCGTTCGCGCCAGGAAGATCTGTCACGCCCGCTGCTCGTTCTCGTCCGCCTGCGCGTCTCCGGCAGACACGTCCCCGTCACCTCCCGTTGTCCTGCACTGGCTCTCCAGTTCTAGCGAGAGAGCCAGTGAGGACAACAACAAGGAGGTGCCGACATGGCAACGCCACCCACCAGACAGGACATCTACACCCGCGTCACGAACCAGATTTCGCGACAGCTTGAACAAGGCGTGCGTCCCTGGATGAAACCGTGGAGCGTCGAACATACCGCCGGGCGCATCACCCGCCCACTCCGTCACAACGCCATCCCGTACCGCGGCGTCAACGTGCTTCTGCTCTGGTCCGAGGCTCTCGCCAAGGGTTACGCGGCCCCTCTCTGGATGACCTACAAACAGTCCCAGGAGATGGGTGCGCAAGTCCGCAAAGGCGAGCATGGTTCCCTTGTTGTCTATGCCGACCGCATCACCAAGACCGAAACCGACAGCGACGGCCAGGACGTTGAGCGTGAAATTCCCTTCATGAAGGGGTACACCGTATTCAACGTCGAACAAATCGAAGGACTCCCCGCGCACTACTACGCGCAGCCCGTTACTCCTCTCCCTCTCTCCGAACGTCTCGCGCACGCTGACCACTTTGTGAGTACCACCGGTGCGGCCATCCACCTTGGCGGCAATCAGGCGTATTACTCACCTGTCGGCGATGAGATCCATCTTCCGTCTTTTGAAGCGTTCAAGGACAAGGAAAGTTTTTATGCCACCGCGCTTCACGAGCTCACGCACTGGACACGCCATGAAACACGTCTCGACCGTGACTTCGGCCGCCAGCGTTTCGGCGATGCAGGCTATGCCCGTGAGGAGCTGGTCGCAGAACTCGGCGCCGCTTTCCTGTGTACCGACCTCGGCATCACCCCTGAGATCCGGGAAGACCACGCCGACTATATCGGCCACTGGCTCAACGTCATTCAGGAGGATAAGCACGCCATCTTCCAAGCTGCAGCCCATGCCCAACGCGCCGCCGATTATCTGCAGGGCTTGCAGCCCGCTAAGCCGTCCGACTCTTCAACCTAACAATAGCCGCGCCGGCGTGAGGCACCCCGGCGCGGGTTTTTCTTTGTCCATCATTAATATTGCCTTGACGATAAAACCTATTCATCCTACCTACTACAACACTGAAGGAGACCCACAATGATCCAGAAAGAGACCGCGGAATGGCAACCGTTCGAGACAGCACCCAAGGATGGGACAGAATTGATCTTCTGGATTTCCAGCCAGAAAGGGTTTCAGGACACAACAGCCAACTTCTATTTTGCAGAGGGACAATGGTGGTGGGCCAACACAGAAGAGGTGTTAAAACGTCCTGACCTTGTAAACGGATGGATGATGTATCCGCAGCCGCCAACCCGCGACAGGAAGGAATAACCATGACCGATACCGCAACCGATGAAATGGCCGCTGTGCTAGAGGACGTAGTGACATCCAGAACTACGCGTGTTTCAACGCCTTCAGTACGGCATTTGGTGAAACTTCGATGACTCTCAGCAGGACATGTGCCGGGCCATGCGGAACCCTCTTGCCCTGTTCCCACTTGCGGAGCGTCGGTAACGCAATCTCGAATTCATCGGAAAACTGCTGCTGAGAAAGCCCCACCGATTTACGGATACGCGCAACATCGGTGGCACTGAACTTGTGTTCCCGCGCCCCGGTCTTTTTCCCCTGATGGTGTTCAAGGGCTTCATGTAAACCCTTCAGCATAGACTGCCCTGCTTTTTTCATGTTCCTCTCCCTTTCATAACTTGTACGATCTGAGACATCTCGTTACGCTCTGCCTTTGTCAAATTCACCTTGGCGTTCTTCTCGAAAATATCCAACAGATAGACCGTGCCTCTCGATACCAACGGCAAATGAATGATCCGCGCTCCTCCGCTTTTCCCTTTGCCTTCCTGAGAGGCATACCTGAATTTATACACCCCGCCCGTTCCCTGCATCACTTCTCCGGTCTCCGGCTTCTGGGCTACGATTGTGACAACCTCATCCCGTTACTTTTCAGACAAGATTTTCCTTGCCTTGTTCAAATAGTGCTCAGTTTCAACGACTGTAAAATACTTGTCCTTCATATTTTGATGCTAACCCATTGGGTTACTTCTTGCAAGCACATTTTAGACTGTGAAAAGAAAAACGAAGCCAGAAAGGGAAAGAGGTTAGTGGGCAGCGTAACGCTCCCGTGACTTCAGCGATTACTGATTAGTTCGTTTAATTTGGCCTCACCAAATGCTTAGCAGCGCGAGCGGTTCAGCGGACGCGCTCTCGCCCTTCAATTCGCAGGCCGCGGTCGTATGGATTCGTGGGACTGCTGGGGCTGTAGGGATTCCCGGCGCCAAAGGGATTGTTGATCGAGTCCGGTGAGAACGGAGAGCCATAGCGGCCGTAGGGGTTACTGGTCGAATCAGAATCATACGGGTTCGTGCTGAGCTTGCCCCTGTATTGACCCTGCTGGTCGTAGAGTCTGGGCGCGTTAGTCGCATAGGGATTCGTGGCAGACTGATTACTGTAGGGACTGCCGTAGGGACTGAAGGGATTGTTCAGGCCGTCCGACTTGTAGGGGCTTCCAGCTCCGAAGGGATTGGACGTGGAATCAGGATTGTATGGATTCGCGCTCAGCTCGCCGAGATCTTCGGCCTGGACGGAGAGAGGCAGCAGCGGGAGCAAAAGCAGGAAGAGAACCCACACGGTGAGCCTCCGGGAAGCGGAACAGCCAATGCACTCAGCCTACTCCCTGCCTGGAGATCAGCGCAAGCGGTCAGAAACGGTTCCTGACACCCTTATTTCTTCCCAATCACTTACAGAAAAGTCAGAGGTGGGCAGGAACCGGTTATATCTGATCGAACACGATAGTTCTGCCACAGTTTAGCCACAGCGCCGGCCATGTTATATTCATCAGTCAAACCAAGGACAAGAAACCATGCCTAGAGGCTGTTGTCGGCTCTGTGGTGTCGAGGCTGACTTACAGCTGAGCCACATCTTGCCTGCCTTCGTTTTTCGTTGGATGAAAGAAACGTCTGGCAATGGTCACCTCCGTTCTGGCGAAACCCCGAACCGGCGCGTCCAAGACGGCTTAAAGTGCCACTGGCTTTGCGCCTCGTGTGAAAACCTGCTCGGTCGGTCCGAAACCGCCTTCGCTGACCAGCTATTTCATCCATATTCTCGCGGAGAATCGTCTCGATTCATCTATGGTGAATGGCTGCTACACTTTTGTGTTTCCGTGTCGTGGCGGGTCTTGCATTTTTACAGAGAGCAAACCGGCCTCAAGGGTTATGAACCGGAGGGTATTGCAAGCATTGATGCAGCTGAGGTGGCATGGCGGGAATTTCTGTTGGGAGGCCGTTCTCATCCCGGATCCTTTGAACAGCATCTGATCCCATTCGACGCAATAGAGTCCATCTCATTTCCAAAGGATGAGGTCTCCCCAAACTTGAATCGCTACCTCATGCGGACTGTGGATATGGACCTCTGTCGTGGAGGGAAGGCCATCTATGTTTATGCTAAACTTGGTCGGTTTGCCATTCTTGGCTACGTCCGTGAGGAGCAGCGAAGTCGATGGCAAGGCACGAAAGTCCATGTCAAAACGGGCGTCATCGAGCCGCGCACATATCGGCTTCCTCGGGCATTCTTCGAGTACTTGAATGGCAAGGCACGCCGCACGGCTGAGTTGCTCGCAAGTATCTCTCCGCGACAATCAGGCAAAATCGACCAATCCTTTCGGTCAAACATAAATAAATACATGGGCAGCGATGAATTTCAGGCCATGCAAAATGACGTTCGGATGTTTGGAGATGCCGCGTTCACGCGAAGTCACGGGTTCAAGGATGACAAGAGATAGCACCCTGCTTTGGATTATGGGCGGCATCCTAATTCCGGAGAGTGACTGAGGAAGCGGCTTGCATATTCGCAGCCTCGCCCTACCTCCCTGTTTTCGTTCAGGAAGTGTGCGACTTGTGGCTGAAGTGTGGTTGCAAGTTTATTTCCTTCAGGCTGGAAATGGGCGATCGTCTGGTCTGCCAAGCATCGCACACGCAGTAGCCAGTGAGGATTGAGGTAGGAAATGGTGAGTGGCGGATTTCGAAATTCGTTAGACCATCAGACTAGTCAACAAGATCAATCACTTATGGATGCAGATCGCGGCAAAATCGAGCAAGATAAACGCAAATCTGCAACCAGACGCAACCAAGGATCTGGTAAAGGACAGGCTTCGTGAACACACGTTTAACGGAGTTGACACAGAGATTTCAAAAAAGTAGCCTGTCCCAATCTCACCGCCTTTGGCGCACTTCTTTCTAACGCTGCCCATAAAATAATGGCCAAAGATGCAATAACACCCTTTCTCAGATGGGCAGGTAGTAAAAGAAAATTGCTACCGCGCCTCACTCCGTATTGGGGAGAGGGCTATACTCGATACATCGAGCCGTTTATGGGCTCAGCTGCACTATTTTATGCTACCAAGCCTCCCGCAGCTGTCTTAAGCGATATAAACCAGGAGTTAGTAAGTACCTTCGTCGCAGTTCGTGACCATCCACGAGCAGTTTATAATCGGCTTGTCAAAATTCCGAAAGGAAAGCGTAGTTACAAGAAGCTTAGAGCCACCGACCTGGAAGACCTTCATTCTCTGGATAGGGCTGCACGATTCATCTTTCTTAATCGGTATTGCTTCAACGGAATCTATCGAACCAACTCTAAGGGTACTTTCAACGTCCCCTATGCCGCTTCTCGCACGGGAAGTATTCCGGATTGGGAGCACTTTGCCATTGCAGCTCATGGTCTGCGATCAGCGGAGATCATTTGTGCAGACTTTGTATCCGTTCTCCAGGACCACGTCCAAGAAGGAGATTTTGTATATCTCGATCCCCCTTACGCTGTGGATAACAGAAGAATTTTCCGGCAGTACGATCCAAAGACCTTCGGAATTGAAGACTTGAGCCGCCTCAGTAAGACGCTAGAGTTAATTGATCGGAGACGGGCTAAATTCGTACTTTCCTACGCCGTTTCGCCAGAAGCAAAACAGTACTTCAGCGATTGGAAAAGAACGAAAGTTTTTACTCAACGTAACGTTTCAGGCTTTGCTAAACACCGGCGCATGGCTGCAGAGTGGATTGTGACAAATATCTAGTTTTTACATTGGGAGTCATAAAAGGCTAGGGATCAATGTTGGCAGATCATATCTAAATCTAAGAGGGTACTCTTGGCTGAGACTGTAAAATTAGTCGATCCGCGGCTTCTAAAGGTAAACGTCGATAACCCCCGTCTTATCTTTCGTCAAAAAGAACTCGACGAACTCCAGAATAGCATCGAGGACCAAGGCATTCTGGTTCCCCTGTCTGTCTTTCAAGAGGGTAATCGATTTCAACTTCTTGATGGAGAGCGAAGATGGCGATGCGCGCTAAAGCTCGGACTCTCAAGTGTTCCGGTGATTGTGCAGCCAAAGCCCGCCAGGCTGCAGAACCTGATGATGATGTTCGCAATCCATCATGCGCGAAAGGACTGGGATCCTCTTCCGACCGCGATCAAGCTCGAAGACTTAGAAAAAGAATTCAGGGATAAGCAAGGCCGTGATCCTTCTGAGAGCGAACTGGCTGGCCTCGCATCAATGAGTCGGGGTGAGGTCAGGCGATTGAAGAAGCTTCTCCGCCTTCCGAAAGTGTACCGCAAGGAGTTATTGGAAGAGCTTGAGAAGCCGAGATCGGAACAGACTCTCACTGTTGATCAGGTGTTGGAGGCAACCACTGCAGCAAGTGCACTTCACAAACGAGGCATCCTCGACAAAAATGGAGAGGATGATCTGCGCCGTGCGATTGTAAAAAAGTTCAAAAGCCGAGTGGAAGTAAATACTGTCGCTCCTCGACTTTTGGCTAAATTGGCAAGAGGCGTGCAACGCAATGAAGTGTCCATGAAAGTCGCACGTCGTGTCGCGGATAAGCTTGTGACGGACCCGCTATATTCGATCTCCGACGCATTCCGTGACTCCGTTGAGCAGTCGGACTTTGAGCACAATCTTGAGCAAATGGTAGGTCGAGTTATTGACCAGCTGAAACAGCATAAGAAACGTGAATACAGGATATCTGAAAGCCTTATCGGTACACTCAAGAATTTGAGACAACAAATAGAGCGCATGCTTGAGGAGTAGGGTAATGGGGAAACGCACCTACCTTACTCTTGCGCCGGAGCTAGAGGAGTATGCCGAATGTGTTGCCACGGAATTGGAGGACCATGGCTATGCTGTAAAGGCCGATAAAGATGAACTTGGTTTTCCCAGGACGCCTACACTTCTAGCTAAGAGACAACGCACCACCCTAGTTATTGAACTGGTTATCGAGGTCACTTCATCTGGTTTCCTTCAGAGATTAGATTCCTGGACTCGATTCGGAAAATCCTGCGGATACGACCTTCGTGTTCTGATCTGCGTGCCAAAGAATTATCAGCCATCATTACCAGATCAAGAACAGATTCGAGCCAAAGGTTGCGGCCTATGGACAGTTTCAAGCTCAGATGTGACAATCGTCATACCCCCTCATGATCTGGCAATTGGTATCGTCTTACCCGAAAGGCGTTCTCTTCTCCCAAGACTCAAAACTCTTCTCGGTACAGCTTATGAACAATTTGACCAAGCATCTTGGCGTGAGGGGTTCGATGAGGCATGTAAAGTATTAGAGATAGAAGCACGACGATACCTTCGGCATTGGATGCGAACTGGGCGCATCCAGCTGATGGCCAAGAAGGGGCCGCGAACGCTCACGAGATCCCAGGTTGATAAGCTGCCAATGGGAGAGCTGACGAAGGTTTTCAGGCAGATTGTTGCAAAAACACGAATCGACTCCCAGATTGAAAGAGCATTAGCCGCCATTAACGCCGACAGAGTCTTAAGGACACATCATAAACACAAGAAAATTACAGAGAGCAGTCTCCGTAGAAATGTGGGACGCCATATGTGGACGATCATCGAAACCTTAAAACTTATTCCGTGAACCCCTTGTGCAGCAAGTTTATCGAGGTTAGGCGAGACGAAGAAAAGGTGTCACCTTTTCCCAATTCTATTTACGGAGCTTTGCTTTGAGTTTCTGTGGTTTGCGTAAGTGCGTGAATTCGGCCTGTAGGGGCGTTTCCCATTCACCTAAAGGGGAAGGCGCATGCTTAAGAGCCGTATTAATGAATCGGAGCTTTTGTCCGTACCGTTTCATGAGAATGTTAGTAACCTCTTCCTGATTCTGTCTTTTCGAGATCTCGATCAACATTCCCACTGACTGAAGGTAGCGCTCCTGGAATCCAGGTCCCTTCTGAACTTGAACGCTGGTATCAGCATCGAGAAGGCGTAATGCTTCGTGGAGGTAGTGAGTTGCCTGCTCAAAGTCGCCGAGGCGAAATTCTGCGAATCCGGCTAACCAGAATTGATTGTAGTGGTGCTTATCGAATTCAATTAGTGTTTTTGCGGCGCGGAGCATCTGATGGGGATCGCGGTTCTCCTGCAGATGTGCAGTGCCAAGCCATAAGGCCGCATTGAAAAGACTCTGTTCAAGAAGTGGGATAGCGGTGGCATTCTGACCGGCTTGCGCAAGTGCAAGTCCGAGTGTAAGAGAGTCACCTTGAACGACGACCTGTTTAAGGCTTGGAGGAAGGGTTATGCCGGCGAGCTGTACGAAACGCTCAAGCCAGTGACGCTCTATGTAGGAGGCGAGGTCAGACCCTTGCCAAAAGCGAATCGGAGCGCCAAGTCGACGATAACTGTGTATTCCTTCTTCAATCTCTTTACGCGCGTCCGCCGTAATGTCTCCTGTTGTGCATATAACCAATGTCGAGATTCGCGTGAACGGTTCTTGCCCTCGAAAGCCAACATTTTTTTCAAATGCCTGGCGTATCTGGTCCTCAATTCCGGCAGGACTAACGCGTCTTCCTACCTTTGCTGTTATATTTTCAATCTTCAGTTGGATCCCAGTGAAGCGAGGCATATCTTCCGGAGCTGTTATCTCGTGATAAAGAACGTCGATGCCTTTCTCTTTATCGCCCCCTGTGAAGTGAGGATCACGGAATCCCATGCGTTCCAATAACGGAATCAGGACGTCTTTGGAGAAGTCGTTTTCTTTAGCCTTCCAGCGCTGGAAGGCTTCTTGTATGATTTCGCGTAATGGCTTCATGCCTACTCTAGGATCTTGATCTGTTGTGCCAAGGGTTACAGCCTCATTGAGATATTGGCGGTTTAGGCCTTTCTAAGTAGTTCAGCAGCTACAACTCGCACGCGTTCTTTTCGATCTTCCACTAAACCGGACAATGCTTCCGCAAGTCTCTGCGGATCGCGGCACACGAGAAAATCCCATTCGCCTAATCGCCCCCAGCGATTGACAGCAGCAACCCAGCGGCGAGCCGCCTGATGTTTCGCATCTGTGTCTTCGTGTGGTTGCCCCTTTATTTCAAGCACAACGGTTAATGGAGTTTCTAACCGTACTAGGAAGTCCGGCTCATACACGTGCGGATTGCCGTAAAGCTCATACGGGATATTGAATTCCAGATGATCGTTGCGAGTGTAGCAACGCACCCCGCCTTCCTTAGCCAGCTTTTCAAGCTGAAACACCGCGGCTTGTTCCCACGAATTGGTGTCGCAGGCTACGAGATTTAAGTGACTGGCTTCTGTCACCTGCACAGGCTTCACTGTTTTGAAATGAACACTCTCGGTGCTCCCAACTGGTTTGTACCGGTTTAACCGTGGCAGTAATGGAGCTTCTCCTTGTTCATCGTCAGGCAGGATGCCTGCAACGAGCAAGCCGATAATCCGTTGAGTATATGTTTGCAGTCCCACTTCGCATGGGTGACAACCGTGGAAATCTACGCGAGTAGCGATGTAGTCTTGGACTATTCTTAACACCTGAGGAAAGAGCGCTCCCCGGCTTTGGCTCTTCAAGCGCTCTTTCCCTGGATGCGCCGCCTCCGTAAGAAGTCGAACAATCTCCCGCGCCATCTCGAACGAGATGGTTTGTGGGTGAATCGAGTCGTAATACTCCTGTCGGTCCATCAACTCGAATCCGAACCCACCGTGAGCGCTTGGATATCCGACTTGATAGCCCACCTGCGGCCGCACAAATGCTGCTGTCGGAACGTTCCACGGATCTAACACCGTTCGCTCAACGTGAGCCACATCGCAGCGAATCAGGTTACGTTTCAAGTCCACCACATAGCCTTCGACGATCGGAAAGCGAATCTCGAAGTGCTTGCGCTCTGGTAGCGCCATAACCTCATGCTTGGGCCGGTCTTCTGGCTGCGGTCCTTTCCCCGGCTCGCGGCCCTTGAAAGGAATCAACGAAAAGGGTACGCCGAAAATGTCCACATATTCCGCCGACAGCAGCCCTGTTTTTGGGTCCGGCGTGTATTCCATCCGGCGCAAACCGCGTCCTACCACCTGCTCGCAGAGCAACTGACTTTGGAACGCCCGCAGTCCCAAGATGTGCGTCACGTTGTTCGCATCCCAGCCTTCGCTGAGCATGTTCACGCTCACCACACAGCGGATGCGTTCACCTGGCTCGCCACGGCGCCCAACAGTCGAGACAATCTTCCTCAGTTCTTCGGCGGCTTCCTTACGGGTTGCCTTTGGATCTTCACTTTCGGCTGCACTTAACAGGTCAGAATCAATCCGCAACGTGACCTCTTCGCCTTTCTGATTCCACAATTCTGGAAAGCCTGCAATCCCGCTTCCGTAACGCTTTTGCGGTTTAGGCTTCTTCTTTCGTTTCGGGGCATCGTCCTCATCGTCATCGTCCACGTCTTCTGGTGCATCTGCCACGATCATTTCCTCGCCGGAGATCATCCGGTGAAAATGTTCAGCAATGTCCGTGTTATCGCAGACGATAATCATGACGGGTGGCGTACGATCCTGGCCGGGTGTCGAAACCTGTAATTGTTCAAGCCGTTCCTTCCACTCACCCGCGAGTGTCAGTAACGCATCTTCGGCCTTGCGATACACGACTTCAGGCTTTGGCTTCCCGCCGTTCAATTTCTCACCCGGTCGCAAATCGCGCGTGATGTGTTCCCACAGCTTGAAATATTTTGGGTCAGGCCGTCCGGTGTTATCAATGGCGGGGAGGCGAGGAATTTTCGTGATGCCGCTCTCAATGGCGTCTACTAGGCTGAAGTCATTGACAATCCAGGGAAACGGTGAGCCTTCGGGATAACCGCTGCCGTGGATGTAGAATGGCGTGGCCGATAAATCCACGCAGAGCGAAATGCCACACGCGGAATTAATCCTGTCCAATCCAGATACCCACACTGTTGCTTCTTCACGGTCCGCCTTTTCTTCCGCGGTAAGATTTTCGTCCTCACCAACTGGTGCGGGTCGATAGGCGTGGTGTCCTTCGTCGTTGAGCACCATCAACGGTTCCGTGTCCCACAAGTCTCCTAGCCGGTTCTTCGCAAACGATTCGGGCGTTTCAGGACCTAACTTGCCCACGGTCATCCCGCCGACCTTGATCACCTCAGACTCCGGGCTGAACCAATGCCAGTTTGTGACCAGGACCTTACCTTTGGCCAGTTCTGGGCGGAGTGAACTCGGCACCAAGTCAAACTGTTCATAGTAATTATTCGGGTCACCGGAATAGAGCACTGAGAGTCGCTCTTTGATCGTGAGGTTGGGGCAAACCACCAACGTTCGGCGCGGAAACCGCGGGTCTCCCGGCTTTGTACCACGATTGCAGAATGCCCACGAGATCAGCATGGCCATCAACACTGTCTTGCCACTGCCCGTCGCCATCTTGCAGGCGTGACGCGGAATAGGTCTCAAGCCCGACTCGTGAGGGATATCAA
Source organism: Nitrospira sp. (assembly GCA_037142015.1). Classification (GTDB taxonomy): domain Bacteria; phylum Nitrospirota; class Nitrospiria; order Nitrospirales; family Nitrospiraceae; genus Palsa-1315. Next base: position 16,381 of record JBAXBK010000028.1, read on the forward strand.
CCAACTTCGGATGCTGCGCAATCTTCGTCACCCATTCTTGTGGCCGTGGATTCTGCCCTTTGCAGAGCGTGTGATATTCATCCACCCCGAGTTTAGGTGTCCAACGTGGCTTCTTCCCCTGCGCCATGATTTCTTGCAGATAAATAATCGTCTCGACGGCCTCGACCTGGCAGAAAAACAGTCGCCGGCCTCGATCTTCACGCCACCAATGCCGCAGAAGCTTCTTGGTTGTTTCTGACGCGTTCTCCCAGCCTGATTCGCGCCAACGTTTCACATCCTCACGTAATGCGTTGACCAGCGGCAGATCGTCACGTTCCTCTTCGGCAAGCAGGGACATCTGTGAGCTGCCCGTACGTTCAGTCTTGAACCAATAACTCGCCGGACGCCGCTGGGGCATCTTGCTTGGAATACCCGTGCGTGTGTCGTAGAGCCAATGTTGGTCCGGCTCCTTGTAGGGGGAGCAGAGGATCGGATTCTCGACCGGCTGAATGGGAATAGACTCTTTAGGCATGGTGTTCCTGTTCTACTTGATCTCTAGGACACGCAACCCTTCATTTCCGCGTGGATCAATCACCTTAATAGCGATACGCCACTTCTCACCCTTCTTCAATCGAGCCGGTCGCGGGAAGGGCAAGCTCGTCAAGCCGCTCAATGCCTCGAATGCGTCCTCCGCGATCACGTTAGCGTCGCCCAGCGCCTTTGCCAACTTGGCCCACTTGCTCTTGTCCGGGAAAAATGCCTGGCAGATACAGAAGGTCCGTCCATCGTAATCTGTGTCCAGGAACCACGCGGCGATACGCTCCTTGTCCGTGGGGAATAGCGTATTGCTTACCGGGTCATACACGTCCATGCCTTCGACCTCGATGCAATACTCATCGTCCGCCTGCTTGATCGGCCCTTTCACCCGCGGTGCGCTGAAGACGGTGAAAAGCTGGCTGCCTGGTTGCGTCTTGAGCAGATCGCCCATCGCCACGTCCGGGCGGATCAGTGCCATATGCAGGCGCACCTTCGGATGGCTGCCGCTCTCAATGGCGTCCTGCGCCGCCGCGTCGAAGCCGAATCCGGCAAATACCACGTCGTCGTAGCCTTTGCGGTTGGCGTCGCGAATCACGTCCTCGACCTGCATGGCGGAAATGTTCCCCACTTCCGGGCCGATGCTCACGGCCACGCGCCGCTCCTTCTTGTCGCCGTTCATCCATTCGCCCTCGGCGTGGATGAGCGATGCCCCTGTCATCGGATCGAGCCGGCTGAACTTCATGTTCTTGTTGCCCGCAAAGTCCACCCCGCTCGCTTTGAGCAGGCGCAGAATCTTGTCCAGATGCGCCTCCGCATTCACCACGGCAAGATCGGCAGTGGCCCCAAGCTCAAATGTGTCCAGCTCACCGGGAGCACCACCAATCGGCGTGTCCGGCCCATCCTCCACGGCAATGACGCTCTCCATCGTGAAAGGACCCGTCACCCGCACCACCCCCTTCACCTGCTCCGGCTTGTCCACCAACTCCTCCATCTCGGCGTTAGCGGAAATGCAGGAATTCACCTCGTCCATCTTGGCACGCCACGCGGCGCGATAGGCTGTGAGCGTCTCCTGCAATGACTTTGGCCAGTCAGGATCGATGTCGAATGGCACTTCCCATTCCTTCCAGCCGCCTTGGGGAATCGCGGCGCGATAGCTCTCGGCTTGCTTCGGCGTGATGCCCTTGAACGGCTTGCGAGCGGGGATGCTTTTGATGAGCGTCGGGTGCGTGTCCGGCAACAGGCAGCGACGTGTGTCGGCATCCGTTACGGCATTCGCGCCTTCTTCACGATGCTTGCTCACCAACTTCTGCACCATCGCCTCTTGAATGGCGGGCGTGACACGGGTCAAAGCCTTGTTCAGTGCCGTAAGAGCTCTGGCCAGGATCGGCCCATGCTTGGCAAAGATGGGATCGAGCGACGTGTTTCGCGCTATGCTTTTGAGCGTGATGTGCGGCACTGTCTTGCACTGGAACGTGGTTTTGTCGGGAACTCGGCCCGTCGAGTCGGTAAGCCAAGTTCCGTTCGGATTGCGTGACACGTCCTCCGGGCTCAACGGGCGGAGCCGGTGGTAATCGAACTTGGCGGTCATCAGTCGATGCTTAGCCAGCACCAGTGCCACGCGGCTGGAATCGCAGGTGATCCAGCGCCGGCCCCACTGCTCGGCCACATACGCCGTCGTCCCACCCCCACAGGTGGGATCCAGCACTAGGTCGCCGGGGTCGGTCGTCATCAACATGCAGCGCTCGACAACCGTTGTGGAAGTCTGAACCACATAGATTGCCTCCTTGCCGATCTGAACACTCTCCCATCGATCAGCGAGGGGTACTAGGTTAAAGTCTGCGGCAAGCCTCACGTAGCGCAGCCGGTCCCCCTGCGGCTCGATTCGGCCAGCGAGCCCCAAGCGGCGCAAACCGTTATCAACGTCAGTTTTCCAATGGGCATTGCCTTTTGGTTCATACTTTTTGCCAAGAAATTCGAAGGCTTGCGGCTTGGTAGAAGCACCATCCGAGAAGAGACTGGTAAGTTGGAATCGACACAGCTCGCCAAGGTCATCTTCGGTCTCATCGGCATCCGAAATCCTGCGCATCATCCCAGTCGGCTCAAGGATCTGATCGTATCTATCCAGCGATGTATCACCGCCACGTCTTTCCTGATAGATCTGTTTGTATTTCACCTTCTCGATATCTCGCGCATACCACAGCAAGTAATCAACTGTAGTAGGGAGAAGATTTCCTGCCATGCTTCCAGTCTTCTGAAAAGAGATAATGGCGCAGAAGTTCCCCGGTCCAAACACCTCATCCATTACGCACCTTACGCGATGGAGATTTTCGTCGCTGATCTGCACAAAGATGCTGCCCGTGTCGGCAAGGAGTTCACGTGCCATCGCGAGGCGGTCTCGCAGGTAGGCGAGGTAGGAGTGAATGCCAAGCGTCCAGGTATCGCGGTAGGCTTTGACCATCTCCGGCTCGCGGGTGAGGTCCTGCTCGCGGTCCTTCACGTCGCGCTGGCCGAGCTGCGGCTGGAAGTTCGAGGCGAATTTGATGCCGTAGGGCGGATCAACGTAAATCATCTGCACCTTGCCCGCTAGGTCTTCACGCCGCGCGAGGCTGGCCATTACTTGGAGAGAGTCGCCGAGGATCATGCGGTTCGCCCAATCCACGTCGTGCTGGTAGAACTGCACCGCCTTCGCGTAGTCGTGCTGTGGATCGGCAAAAAGATCACGCTCGACATCCTCCCGAGCCAGCACGCGCAGTATGGCTTGCGTGGAGATGCGCTCGTGCATGTGTAAGGCCACTGGCTCAACCTCGAACCACGGCTTCTCGCGTTTGCCAGCCCATTCGAGCCACGGCTCGTTTCGGCGGATAACATCTGCGAGGTATTTTGCTGCATCCGGTGTAATAGCCGTTTCAAAGATTGTCTTGATCCGGCCAGCTTCTTCTGGCGTGAGTGGCCGCTTGGTCGCTTCGTCCAATAGCTTGCGCTCGGCTGGTTGACCTAAAGTACGAAGCAACGCATTGCGTAGCAGCGACAACAGATGATCTGCCTGCCCCGCTTCTGGCGCGGATCGTAAATTTGGAGGGAGATGAGGATTGTATTCGTAACGAATCCGCGGCACCTCACGAATGAGCCCGTGCGCTTCCAGTCCCGCCGGAGGGATATTCTTTCGTTTGCTCGAATGCTTGTATGCTGTTACTGCGTCATTTGGTGTTGGTTTCACGCCGAGTGGCTTTGCAGCGTTCTTCTTCGCCATGTTTGATCCTTATGGAGTAGTCTCGTGGGCAAAAATCGATATTCGTACGTTCCTCTGAACCATGATCACAGGCCAATAAAACGGTACGCCGCGCCAACCTTTTTCCTCGGCTCCGTTCTGCTTGATGAGCATGAGAATCGGGGTATCAATGGCCGCGCGTTTCATGATCACGCCATCGCTCTGGGCGGTATCGGGAGCGTCTGAGAAATACGGCGATCCTAGCGCTGGCTTGAAACGGCTCAGATTTCGGTCTCCCCGAACCAAACACCACACATTTCCTTTGTTCTTTGGATCTGCCGGACAAATATTGCTCAGATACTGCAGTGCCGCTCCACTCGCTTCCCAGTCAAACTCGAAACCAAGCTTAGTCTCCATGAGTAGCGTGGGCTCAATCCTTTTCAATAGGTCGAGTGCAAATTGCAGCGTTACCTCGAATGGGTCATCAAGGTTTCCGCCTGAAACCGCCCGATCAAGAAGTGCATCGATCTCGCGAATGATGGGTTGAACGCGCGTCTTAACATCGGTTTGAAAGCCAATCGGAAGAATTCTTTTGAAGGGCCGGAGGGTTGTGGTATTGGAGGCGAGGATTTTATTCGGGCTGCACGGCACAATCTGCCCGCGTGGGTCCTGTCGAATAAACACCACTCCCTGGTCCGGATTCTGTTCTACTGTCTCCCGCAATGCCACGTCGCTTTCATGCATTCGGCGCATGGCGGCATAGATCGCCGGTTCGGTATAGAACCGGGTCACCGTCAGATCTTCAATGGGACGAAATCCAAACATTCGCGAGTGCTGCAAAACGGTATCTTGCTGATAGATCTGGGGCCGGCGTCCGTAGAAAAATCCACTCAGGTTGGCAATCGTAACTCCTCGGTCAAGTATCTGGCCCCCGATGAAGATATTCAGGGGTGTGCGGAGTCTAAGCTGGCCCTCACTGTCCAGCAGTTCCTCTACCTGTCGCTCAGAGTTCACCTTTGTGATCATGAGCCATCCATCCTGAATCGCCGTGAAGGCTTCTTGAAGCACTTCCTCCAAGGACGGCAGGACTTGATCCATCGCGCGAACAGAGTTGGCCAAATCGTTATACGCCTCTGTCAATAATCGTCGTAGTACAGGGGTCTGATTCCGAGCGCCCTCGATCAACTTCTCGTTTAGAGTCATTACCACGCGCTCTTGCCACGCATGGGCAGCTCGTCCGGACTCTGTATGGACCAGGAAGCTAAACTTTTTGAGCGGTAGCCCAACTCGCTGGTCTTGTAGCCGACGTATACATCCACCTACAACGAAATTGCAGATAGCCTGACGAAGGGAATCAATGGCTTCGCTCGTGAGACAGTCTTCTAGGCGGAAACGGCGGCGGTCTTCATGGTGGAGGATCTCAAGTTCTTCTTGTGTTACTGGGTGGTGAATATAAGACGCGACCGTATTTTCGGATTGGCTTTGATCAAAGTAATAGTCGCTCCCGACATACTTTGGATGTACCGGAACTAGTTGGGTAAACGCAGGCCTCACAGGTCTGAACTCCACCCCTTTCACCTCAAGCTCCTCAGGCTGGAGATACAGAGAGTATGGTGTTGCTGTTACCTGCAGGAACGCCGAACCAGTCAATATTTGCCGAAGGGCATCAATCTGCTTGGCTGTCTTGTTGATAATGATGCCTTCCTCTTTATCCCGTCGAAAACCAATGCTCGCATAGTCGGCTTCATCATCGATGATCAGAACTCGCTTGCCAGCAAGTTGAGGATAGGTTTCGCGAAAGAGTTTGGAGAGTCGGTCCAAATTATCTGTCTGCTTCTTGGCAACGAAGATCAGCTTTTGGCTTAGCTCCCAAGGAGTAAGCCCAGACGGAATAGTCATGATGTCGTGGATTTGCAGCTGATCGTCAGATGCGAAAGGTGCAAAGTCCCTTCGCACACGCTCCAAGGTTTGGAGCGTGAGGGCTTTGGTTCCCTTGGTCAAAATTACAGCGATGTCGAACCCATTATCAAATGCGAGAGCAATCACTCCGAGAAAGATCTTCGTCTTTCCAGATTGGATTTTCCCAAGCAACATTCCTGGTTGGACCGCGCTGGTTTCAATAGAGAGGAGGCGTTCAACGGTTTGTTGAATGCAGGCCTTGTCTGTTTCGCCGTAGATGGCAGAATTATCAGTGAAGAGCGGGTAGAAGGCGCCGGTAAGGTTAAGAGAGGGCATCAGATTATCCTTTAAGGCATTCCAACCGCCGCAGAATACCCCTTTCCCTGCGAGAAAGCATCTCACCGTTGGAGTGGAATTGCTTGTTTTTCACCCGCTTACAAATAGATCGGTCTGGCCGGCATACTGGTAGGCCCAACCAAGCCAGTGATCTGCCTGGCGTCCTGATTCATCGCATGCTCAGACGCTCCTATGCTTAGTACATTTTCTACGATTCTCGTCTTTTCTTGCGAAAACAGACTTTTGAGCCCACTAGGGTCTTGAAAAAGTCGCGCAACATCGTTATTTATAGGACCATGAATTTTCGTCGACCAAGAAAACGTGCGAAAATTGAAAAAGAGAGCTTTCGGATCAGTGGTAGAGTCCTTGGTTATTTGTTTTTGTCCGCACTCTTTGTTGCTTGGCATGCCTATGAGCTTCCACTAGAATATGCTGCCATACTCCTCAGCTTTTTGATCATTGGTTACGGAGCAGCATTCGCTTTCCCTCGTGTAGCCCGGAAAGTCTTGTCAGGTTCAAATACTCCTGACTATGAGAGAGTGTCTCATCATGTGGGATCTCACTATCGGATAGACCCTTTCGCGGTCGAAGACCTCATCAGATCTCTTCTTCTCGCCTTTGCTCGTTTGCTCGATCGTGCTAGCTTGCTGCTCTCCCATCTGCTTTCGATTCATCGCCTCCTACTTGTCCCCACGAATCACCGCAATGTCCGAGCCCTCGAGGAACATACCTCGCTGCGGCTCTTCATTCTGACCTCTGATCACACTCTCAGACCGCCGCCTCAGCTCCTCTAACTCTTCGCGTTTCTCCAAATAACTCCGTTAGTCACAACGTAAAGCAGTCCGCTAGGACTGCTTAAGGAGGAGCTATGGCACCGTTGTATTCGAATCCAGAAGAGTTTTATGCACGCCTTGAAAGGATCTTGATGAAGGTCCTTGAGGATTTGCAGAGCACCAAATCCGGGGCTGACTTGTCGAAGCTTCCGGAGAGTCAGTTGCTCAGCGAAAAGGAAGTTGCACAGTACCTCGGTCTGTCTACTCGGACCCTTCAGGCCTGGCGTCTGCGCGGAGGGTCTCTCCGATATCAGAAGCTAAACAAGCGATCCATCCGTTACCGGGTAGGCGAGGTTCGCAAGTTCCTTGATCTCGGTAGGCAGGGCCCCACGTTACATGCCGCATGAGGGCATGCAGCATCTCAGTATGACGATTGAGTGAGAAAGGAGCGAACGATGAAACTTTTCAGTGAATTGAAAAATGAGTTGGACCAGGAAGCGAGTGAAGAATCAGTACGGTTGTCTGTCGGTCTTTCTGGGCGTGCAGCCGAGGTTTTCCGCGAACTGCACGAATCCCTTGGAGGTCAAGAAACTATCTCACGGAACGCGCTGGTAACCCGGATTCTTGCGCGTGCGTTGACCGACGATGACCCTCCGAAACAGCGTCGAACGGTGAAAGGTGGGGTGCCATCACCTAACGAGCCGTCTCTTCTCGTGAGCAACGAGGGGCACTAATGGCGGACCCTCGCTACCTTCTGCGTAGACGACAGTGCTGGTTGTCACGGTCGTTTGTCATCCGTCAACCAGCGGCGTCAACGAACGTCGGAGTCGTGATCCCAGATTTGGATGCGAGGGAATTTGTAGCCATTTGTGGTGGAGGGAGCCGTCCTCTCGCGGGCTTGCGATCTGAACGATTCGCAAGTCCGCGATTCACCTCGCGCACCTCCGCTGGACGCTCCGGTACTTGGAGGCCTGTGAAGGCCTCTTCCAAGAACAGGGAGCTTGTACGCTCGCCTGTTCTTGGAATTCACCGCGTGCGTCTCGGCGCCATGCCTGGCGCGAGACTGCCCACGAAGTGGGCTTCGCCGAAGGTGGCGCGACCTCCGGTCGCTTCACTTCGGCTTGGACGCACTCACGTGCGCCTCGGCAAGACGCTGCGCCCCTGTAGGGGCTCGCTTTGCCGACCACACTGTTCGTGGGCAGTCTCGCGCGCACGCAAGTGCGCGACTCGACGCACGCCACGAGAACGCATTGGCGCTGCTGGGGCAGACGCTTCGCTCGCACAATGCTTGCGCCGGTGTTGGCACCGCGCATCTCGTCCGGTGGTGCGCTGACCGTGCCTTGGAGCACGGGTGCAGCGCCCCATCCCAGCGTGTGCCTGAACGGCAACGCTGGGACAGGAACGCGAACCGGTTTCGTTGGCGAAGCCGGTTCGCTTGGCCAAGCTTGGGTTGGCCATCCTGCCATGTGGAAGGTCATGAAGAAACTACTTCGATGGAGAGCACAATGAAAGACGACATATTCGTCAAGCTCCGACCAGGATTTGCGGTTTCTGTGTTTACGGTTGAAGGGAAACGGTTCCCCACGTTGTTCATGTCTCGAAACGACATAGCCGTTGCCTTTGGTTCCATACACCGTCTGGCAGAGTTCTGTTCTGTCTTGCTCGAGACAAGACAGACTTCCTCACCAGATAAATCCACATATACCGAGCACTTCTCGGTATTTGATCATGGCGAGCAAGTGGAGTTGTCCATCGCCTGCCTGAGGAGTGAATGCCTACGCGTTTCACTGAGGCAAGACGAATATTCAGCTCTGTGCGATCTAGCACAGGATGTACAAAAGACAATTCTACGCTCACGCACCTTACCATCGACTAATGATCGGGGAGGAGTCTTGTGATGGACAAGTCATCAACAAGTTTCGCGATGGTTCTTACTCTCGTACAGCAGGTGATTGGTCTTCTCCTATGCAACATGACCCTTGGATACTTGCCCGTGGAAGCCCGCCAAGAAATTCTCGGTCTGCTTATCAAGCTCTTCGATGTTGTCGATCTAGCACATCCAGTGACATCGGTCGGCGCGCAAGCCCTCGTGGTGTCGGATCTCAATTATATGGTTCAAGACCTGCGTATTGTCCTGTGGTTTGGTGCGTGCAACATTGCTGCATTTGTGGCCGCATGGGGGCTGCTTCGCGCGATGACCAATCCGCCCACCTCAGTGAGTCAAACGGTCGGAGCGATGCTGCTCATTCTCTCTCCCGCGTCCATCGTGTTGCTCCATGAGACCTGGCACAGACTCATCACGGGATATGTGTTGTTTTTGGTTGTCCAGGTTGCCGGGTGGTGGTGCTGGATCGCAACAAACACTCCACTGGACCGAATTTCAGATATCCGGGAAGCCTGGGCTATGGCGAGGCCTCGCAAGCCATTCAATCCGTTGCGCTATATACGACTGAAAAATGGTGTATTCGCAGGTCTAGACGAGTCGGAGAAGCCCAGATACATGTCGATCCGGGACATGAGACAGCACATTCAAGTCCTCGGTCAGACTCGTGCAGGAAAAAATGTTGCGGTTGCTACTCTGCTCGACCAGTCCGTGCAGCTTGGCGAGTGCGTGATCATTATCGATCCCAAAGCGGATTTCTATATGCCTGGCGTCATGGCCGGTTGCGCGCAACGTGCAGCTGTACGGATGACGTTCATCGACCTTCGAACGGACCAGCCGCCGCAGTTGAATTTGCTTGCAGGTTGTTCAGCGCAGGACGTGGAAGAGATGCTGATCCAGATCTTCGATCTGATCGAAAAGGGAGATAACGCAGACGTGTACAGAATAGAAGACCGCGCCGCCGCTCGATTGATCGCGGCATCAGGGGCGCGATCATTCCCTGAACTATTTGAAAAGGCCTCAGAGATGCTTGATCTGAGCAAAACTCGGAGATTGTTCGAGGCACTGAAAGAGCTCGCTTCACTTCGGGTCATTCAAACAGCCGAAGGAGTGGATCTGAGCACGATCGTGGCGCAACCAGGGATTCTCTACGTGGTTGGCAGTACCAGGCATGAACCGACGATTCGATTACAGAAAATGGTTCTCATGCGAATCCTCCAGCTCATCGACAAAGCAGGCCAACAGAAAGAGGGGAGCTGGACTGCTCTCTTTCTCGACGAGCTCAAGTATTTATTGTCGCCTGCTGCGTTGCAGGCGTGCGGTGTAATCGCGGATAGGCGATGCGCTCTGCGTGTGGCTCATCAAGCCCTGGCCGATTTAGATGATACATCGCTTCCAGCGACAACTGTCCGCGGCGCGGTGCTTGTTAACTGTGCCGTCAAGTTCCTGTTTCGAACGAACGACCCGGACACGGCGTTATGGATGGCACGTCTCTGCGGAACGGTTCCCATTTTCGCAGAGCTCGCACAAAAAGCGATCTTCAAATTCTCCAAGAATGAAGGTGGCTGGAGAGAGTCCGTGAGTGCGTTGTTCGACGCGAATGTGTTCCTGTCCTTAGCGCCCCTCCATGCGATTTTCTTTGGGGTTGGCGTGCCAGTCAAAATTAGAGTCGGCTACCTGCCTGTCCTTGATTCCCCTAGGCCTATTCCTGCCCCGCACCGATTAATCAAATTTCAGGAGGCGATTTAATGAACAAGCTTGCTTGCTTATTACCCGCTTCGGAACGGGAGGCGCGACAGTTTGAAAAACGGCAACGACTGCTGCGTTTCTTGCGTGAAGAAATATGGAGTACTCCAGACATTCTTGGGCAAGTGCTTCGTCTGCATTCTCGCCAAGCGGTTTGGAAATCACTCCGTCAATTTCATGCAGAGGAGATCGTACGTTGCCATGAGTACGTTGCGTTGGGTGGAAAAATTCTTATCTGGGGAATCACCGCGCATGGTCAGGCACTAGCTTTCAATCCCGCGTCTGAGACCGCAAGAAGGCACTATTTTGAGCCTTCTAAGGTCTCAGAGTTCACTCTCCGCCACAGTCTCGACATTCAGCGTTTACGGATCGCTGCAGAATCGATTGGCTGGACCGATTGGCGAAATGGCCAAACTCTTGGGGTGATTGGAAAGGGGCTGAATCGCCCCGACGCGGTTGCGAATGATCCGGCAGGTGTGAAGGTCGCCCTCGAATGTGAGCGCACGATCAAAACTGTGAAGCGGTATCAGGCGATCCTCTCCGGCTATCTGCAGGCTATTAAACGGGATGAATTCTCTCGCGTGATCTGGGTTTGTCCTTCATCTGATCTTGCGCTCCGGCTCCGCACGATTGTGTGCGGTATTCAGAGCGTCGTCGTGAATGGCCAGCGAATTCCTATCGACTCAAATCGCCATCATATGAACTTGCAGTTTGAAGATTACGGCTCGTTTACCAAAAATACACGGGCTCCTCCGTAAGAAGTCTCATGGAAATCGAAGAGGTGACACAAGTTCACGCTCAGGAGGAGTGGAGAGACCCACGCTCCGGGCTAATTATCAGAGAAGAATAATTGGAGGTGCAGCATGAAGAAGGTTCCCCATCGGCCGGTCCTCAAGTGGTTCTATATCAACTTCCTGAAGCAGTATGTGGGCTCCGAGTCGGCCCCGCTTACCTGGACCCAGTGTTTCGACATGGTGCTGATTCGCATTGCGTACCGGAACAGCGGTCTTCTTCAGGAAATCCTCGACGGCCTGTTCTGGGCTGCCTTGGATGAAAGCTACAAAACTCAACTCATTTCCTGGAAGTTGCGGGGATATTCTCAGATCCCCGCACTGGTTGAGTGTCCTCAACCCAACCTTCTTAAGAAGGCGCACCCACTCGACGATTCGCCCCGTGCACGGTTCCCAGCGCCTGAACTTCGGAGGGCTGTAGCGGCAAATCCTAACGCGCCGATGGCGGTACTGGCAGTTTTGGCTTGCGATCCAGACAAAGAGGTTCGGCTGGCGGTGGCGAAATCCCCAGCGGCAACACCGCAGATTCTCGATTGCCTCGCCGTCGACGAATCGGAAGATGTACGCCATGCCGTCGCAGAGAATCCCAAGACGGATTGGAAGACATTACTGAATCTCGCGCTGGTCAAGTATCGCCCGGCAGCCTAGCGGAAAGGAGCTTTCTGGGGGAAGTCTTCCCTCGACGGGAAGACATCCCCCAGACCCCCTACAAAGCGCGCCGGCTTACGCCCGCGCAAGATGAGAATGGTGAATAAGAGTGAGAGCTGGGAACGAAACAATTTAAACTCTAAAAATTACATAACGCCATTGATATATCGCCTTTATATTAAGCAACTTACGACTATATGCGTTCACTAATTTTATCTGTTCATGATTCATGAACGTGTGGTATAAGTGAACATGCCGCATCTTAGGTCATCGGAAACAAAAATTCTGCATTCTGCTCTCGAGCAGTTGCAGCTTGTCCACGCTGGCATAAAACCACAAAACGTCATTCTAGCGGAGGAGCGCTTTTCCCCTTTCGATGGGAGAATTACCCTCAAAACGGACACTGAGTCTTTTCAGTATCTCCTCGAGATAAAGGCACACCCACGGCCTGAGACCATTCGGCATCTGATAGTTCTAAAAGACACTGACAAAGAAGCCAAGAACACCCCAATCCTGGTAGTGGCCGACTATTTGAACCCGAACTTAGCTGCGAAGCTGAGAGAGGAGGGGATCAACTACTTGGACACAACAGGAAATCTTTTCCTCAAGAGAGCCCCAAACCTTTATATGCAGGTTGAAGGCAAAAAGCCTTCCTCTCCAGTCGCTGGACTTAAGACGCGGTTATTTCAGCCTAGCGGACTTACGCTGCTCTTTGGACTGCTAACAGAACCTCAGTCCATCAATTATCCTTATAGACGGTTGGCTGAAGAGGCTGGGGTGGCGTTAGGCACGGTTGGCTGGGTTATGCGAGACCTCAGAAACAATCATTTCCTAGAACCGGCGGGAAAAGATCAGCTGCGGTTGGTTAATACAAAAGATCTAACCGAACAATGGGTTCAAGGATATGCGCGTACATTAAGGCCAAGAATTCTTGTGGGGGAATATGGAAACCTTGCCCCACATTTGGAAGATGTGGTTTCTTCGCTAACTAGCTATACGGCACATAAAAATGAAAAGTGGGCACTCACTGGAGGCTTTGCAGCGGATGAACTGTTGCGCCACTACAGAGGGCAAAAGCTAGCGTTCTATGTGTCAGACTGGTGGTCAACGGCAGTCTTAAAGGAGCTTCCTATCGTCCCGGTCGCGGGAGGAGACATAACGGTACTGAGGGCGTTTTCGCCACGTGTGGTTGAAACACCGAAGTCGCTGACAACAGAGCATCCGTTAGCGCATCCGCTTCTGATATACGCGGAGTTGCTATATCAGGGAATGGATCGAGACATGGAAACAGCACGAATGTTGTATGCCGAGTTTCTCGAGGGTCATCTTGGCAATAAATGATCGTGATTTAGCCAATGGTCTGAAGCAGCTGATTTCGTATTGCGAAAAGCAGGGAGTCAAAATTGCCTTGGTGGGTGCTCTAGCGCCTGCTGTGCTCATAAGCGGTCCGGTAAAAGGAGTTATGCGTCTTGGTAGTAGGGAAACGAGAGATGTGGACTCCATTGTAGAGCTGCAATCGTGGGAAGAATGGAAAACGTTTACAGAAGGGCTAATACAGCTTGGGTTTCAAAGAGGCATCGAGGAGCATCGGCTTCGCTATGGGGAAGCGAATTTTGATCTTATTCCCTATGGTGGCTTAGTTACAGCTGAGCAAGTCCTCACTTGGCCGTCCTCTAAATTCGAAATGAATATGATGGGGATCTGTGATGCGCTCAATAGCGCAAAACTAACGGAAGTTTTTCCAGGTGTGTCACTTCCCGTTGCCCCGCTCTGGTCAATTGTGGTTTTGAAAATAGCAGCCTATCAAGATCGGCATTTTCCGCGTGACCTTACTGACATTGTGCACATTGCAGATGAGTTCGAAAAGTCTGACCTTCAGACCCGCCGATATGATGTTCTTGACCAAGTGACTTTTGAGCAAGCAGGAGCCTATCTTGTAGGTGTAGACATTAAAGCCTATGCCAATGAAGAGTCACTCGTTCACTCAAAGGAATTCTTTAAATCTATTGAAGATGAATATGCCCCTATCATTGCTACAGTTCTTCGAGAAGAAAACAGAGCGTTTTCTGATTCTAGGCGAACCTATGTTAGCAATCTGTTCAAAGCAGTTTACTTAGGCCTGCAATAATTGTTGAGCGTTCCCCATTCCAGGGACATTGCACCTTGAACCTTTGCAGGGTTGATAGCCAAATCTTTCAAGGTAAGATGGGGCATTGCAAGAATTCTTATATGCAGAAAAATCTCGAAATGAAGGAGAATGTCTGAGGATCTGTGGTGGAAATAAGTAGTAGCTTCCCATTTTCTACGACAGCGACGGGGAAGAAGCCTGCAGGACCGCAGACAACAGCGTTATCGCACCAGTGCACGAAGTAGAGTTTGCGGCGATCTATGAAGTGGGCCGGCTGATGTCAATGAATGGCGTATCGGCTTAAGGCGTAACGTCCTAGACCGCGGACGGTCTAGAAGGTCTCGCGGAGGGTGGGCTAAAAGCCGAGCTAGGCAGCTTTCCCTCCAAGGCCTTCTGCTTCTTCTACGTCTGTGGTGAAATCCAGAATGACCTGAATGGGTTCCTGCTCAGAATGCTTATCGTTATAGACGTCCACATCCGTCTTGAGCTGTAAGCAGTCACCTACGATCTGTTTTCTTCGCTGTGCAAAAGCCTTCTCCATAAAGGGACGATCGGAATGATCCATGACTCCCCAGAAGGTATACTGCACACCGTGTTTGGTCACTCGCACGGCATGATTCACCCGGTAGCGGCGCCCATACTTGTCCTTGCGATACTCTTCTCGGAGAGCTGTGGACATGTCCTCGGCTAGCCGATCAATCGGATCGATTTCTGGAAGGGTCAATAGCCCCCTAGCTACCCCCCAGGCCACAGCATCACGGGCGGAGATTGGAATATCACCATTTTCGGCTTGATACCGATGCCAAATATGCTGCAGATCGTCGTGGTACTTGGACATTGCGACCTCCTTATAGCGAAACAGGCGCGATTTGCCCCCATCCGTCAACTGCGGCTCCAGAGACGGCATGACTACGAACCTTGACTAACATTTTTGAAAAGATCGACCATTTGTCTAGACGCCTTCGGAGTTGCCCTGCCACGATTCCCGGATGAACTTGAAGCCGCTTGGCTAGCCCTAAGACATCACGATCCGAAAAGAACGGATTCTTCCGTTTGATAAAGGAATCCATTTCATGCGCGGGGACGCAGAACTCGCTCGCTGCGGCATTTGCGATCCGTTCTTCGATTGGAATGTTTCCATCAGGACTGGCTTTTTCTCCTTCGAGTTCGGCATCAACGATCTCCTTGTCTCGTCCGTGCGATTGCAGGACATGCTCGATCTCATGCCGAAGCACGAACCAATAGTTGTCAATACGATCATAACGAACGGACATGCCAATCACCGGCGCTTTTCCTAGCCAAAAACAGGCGCCGTCGATCTTTGCAGTTGGTAATGTTTCAACAATCACATATCGAACGCCAACCTCAGCCAGAATCCTTGGAACGTGCCGTGCCTCTTCAGGATCAAACATGAGGAGGCGCAATTTATTAAGCGCCTCGCGCAACGCCTTTTCAGAGTAGTGATGTTTAAGCGGCATTTCCTTCGCAATCTGCCGAGCACGGTAGAGCCATGCAAGCTGAGCGGGAGTCACGTCATCGCATGTCGACTTTTTAGCCGCATGAGCAAGGTGCGGAACATCATCGAGGCTTGGTACGTCAAAGAACTTCACTACCTGAGCTTCGAGGAGGGTAACATTCACATCCGTTAACCACCCTCGCTTGATCATTTCGCGAATAGGGTATTGCGATTGCAGTCGCGCCTTCCGCACAACGTTGGGATCAGGATCTCGAGCTTGAGACAGATCGTACGCTTTCTGAAGATTTGCAAAGAACTCAGGTGGTACGTCGAACGCCCCAGCAAGAGCCTTTGCCATGTCGGCAGTAATGCCCCGCTTCCCGGAAATGATCAAATTGACCGCCTGCTCAGGCACCCCAAGAACATAGGCGAGGTCACGCTGGCTCCAATCGCGTGCCTCTAGTTCCTCACGGATGAAGTAACCAGGCGGCGGTACATCAGTCATTTTGTCGATCATCTGACTGTCCTCCGTCTTAGTCATGATAGTCACGCACTTCTAAAATATTCAGAATAGGCGGAGCTTGGGATTCGTCCAGGGTGAAAATCATTCTGTACTGATCGTTGATGCGTATTGACCGTTGGCCTTCTCTATCGCCCTTGAGCTTTTCATACCGCAAGCTTTTCCAGTTCCTGAGCGTTCGTTCATCGGGTGCGGCTTCCAGGATTACAAGCTTGTCCCTGCATGATTTGATGATTCCAAATGGTAGCTTCGTCTCGAAGGCCCGGTCTGTCCGGATCAAAGCTAGCCGGGTATCTTGAAACTGAATTTTCATGTCGTCCCCAGATCACGTGCTAATATAGAACGCTATGTTAACTTTGTCAATATGGCACTGAACGCAAGTG
Organism: Nitrospira sp.; assembly: GCA_037142015.1. Lineage (GTDB taxonomy): Bacteria > Nitrospirota > Nitrospiria > Nitrospirales > Nitrospiraceae > Palsa-1315. Next base: position 32,667 of record JBAXBK010000028.1, read on the forward strand.
GTTAAGTCGTAAATTTTTCAGCACTTAATAATATCAATATTATATGGTCGATATAATCTCATGTGATGGAGGTCTTGGAAAATTTTCAGACATGAATTCAAATCAACAGGTGGAATATTGGCCTCCCTTTGGCATCGGTTTGGTGCGAGAGGGAAACCACTCAATCATGACAGGAATGTCGCAATGTGGGCAGCAACTGGAAACGAAAGAGGTCTATGACCTGTCCGCCCTCTTTCCGCTTGTCCACTGTGAGGGCTGGACAGATGGCCGGGTTTTCCATTGAACGCCTGGTGCATTTCCTCTCACTGCTTGAGCAGAATGTCGAAGTCACAGTCCGGAAGGCACCCCGTGGACGGCGGCGCGGGACAGTGCGGACGAGGATTGCCAAGAAGTTGGATGAAATCGCTGGATAGCCTGCAAGCGTCTGCTCAATATGCGGTGTTCGACGCGGTCTCCCTATTCCGGATCAGTCTTTCTTTGAAAATATTGTGGCAAGAACTTTCAAAGCGAGAAGGGCTTTGCAAGAACACTTACAGATTGGGGAATCTCAAGGTAAGAGAGAGGGGTCGAGTGACCACGGCAGGAAAATATATTTTCCTGTTCTCCGTCTACACGGTGTCTACACCGGCGACTTGAAGAAGGACTGCGGCTTGTAAGTGGTTGATTTTGGTGGGCCGTGTAGGGGTTGAACCTACGGCCCGCTGATTAAGAGTCAGCTGCTCTACCAACTGAGCTAACGGCCCACCGGGTCTATGTGTGGCGGATATTTTGTGCGGCTCTGTTCCTTGCTTGTTTGCTGGTGCGCCTGACAGGATTTGAACCTGTGGCCCTCAGCTCCGGAGGCTGATGCTCTATCCAGCTGAGCTACAGGCGCTCCCGCAACCAAGGGGGGTGAGAGTAGCATAGGATTTTAACCTCTGTCTAGGCCGGATGCTGAAAAGGTCCGTCAGCATCGTTCTCGCTTCGCTTAGAGGCTCAACATACGGAAAGGAGTACGCCTCGCCTCTCACTTGCTGCGGCCTTGCTGAACGAACCTTTTGAGCATCCAGCGAGACGAGCGAGACAGGCGGGAAAAGCGTGACTAGGGGAAAGGCTCACGCGTCACGTAACGCCTCACTCCTCGCGCCTGAACTGTGAGCGAGGTGGACGAGACGGGCGGGAAAAGCGCGAAAGGAAGTTCGAAGTTCTGGGTTCGAAATTCCGAAAACCTCAAACTTCGGACCTCGAACCGCCGCCCGTCCCGCTTTTCTCGCCTGTCTCGCCCGTCTCGCGGGATATGAACCCGTACGGCAGGAATACTTCTTCTCCTGTCGATCCGGTGTTTCGGCGAAGCGCGTCCAGTGAAGCCGCTTCTTCCTGGGACAAGCGTTCTTCTTCCTCTCGGAATGAAGAGGGGAGCCGCAAGATCGGGATGAAGGTTTGGACTTCGCAGGCGCCGTGGGCCAAGCCGTGAGCTTCTGTCGGGATGCCCATCGATCGGCAGACCAGGGGGCGGTGATGGTAGACGCCACAGCGTCCATCGATCTCCAGCGCCGGACAGGGATGCTGATGAAACTCTGTGACCAGCCGGTCGATGTCCTGATCGGACCAATTGTCGACGAGGTGGGTGGGGGACAGTTGCGGGAAGGATGTTTCCATTGCCGCGGTCTGTTCGATGGCGCGCTGTTCGATGCGCTGGCGGTGATCCGGCGACAGGCCGGCGAGTCCCTGTTGGAGGGTCTGGACGTCGAGGAGGGTGATGGGAAAGGGGCCGATGCAACAGCTGGTGCAGCCGAGTTTGCAGGGAACTTCACCCAGCAGGGCGGCGGTGGCCCGCTGGAACCAATGGTCGGTTTTTTGATAGAGCGGAGGAGGGTCGGGTGGAGTTCCTGCCACGGCGGCTCATTCTATCTTGACAGAAAGATCGACGATGAGATCGCCTTTGGGTGAGTAGAAGCCTTGGTTGTCGATCTGGACGATCCCGTTGCACTGTTCCTGGTAGAACTCCAAGATCCATCCGTTGAAGTCATAGCCTTCATCGGTCATATCATTCTGGGCGAACCGGGTCGTCAGCACAAACCGCGAACGTTCCACAAACGCACGCACGAGTCCTGCTTCGAAATCGTCGTGAGAGGAGAGGAGGTCTAAGAACAACTTCTTCTCTTTGTCGAACTCATCCTGATAGGTGCCTCGATCCCTGGCGCAAACGACCTGAATCGGTTTTCGGTTGGGATCGTATCCCAGTGACACCTGGACCCAGGCCCATTCATCCAACATGCTGTCGTCCATGTTCGGCGGAGTGATCGGCGTCTGGCCACGTGACTTGAGAAATTCTATGAGCAGGCGGATCGGGGGAGAATTTTCCTTCTGACAAAACACGCGAGAATACTGATGTAATTCTGCCTGTTCAACGTCAGCCGGTTGGGCGGTCGATGGCAGAATCGGGAGTTCTTTTGCCATGCTAGCGACTCAGGGTTCGGTAATAATGGATCAGAAACATGCTGGACGACTGTACTCTACGCCGGCTGGTCTTGAAACTGCAAGAAGGCAGTGAAGGCTTTTCCCTACGCCTGGCTTGTGTTTTTCTGGTTGACAGCTTCCGGGCGGTTGGATAGACTCCCGCAGGTTTTCGCCGCTTCCAGCAACACGGCTATTCGTTCATGAATATTTATAGAGTCTGAGCGGAGTCACGAGGGGCGAGTTCATTACATTTCATTTCACCATCATTGTTCTTTAAGGAGGTTACTCGCATGGCTAAATCAATGACCAAGTCGCAGATCGCCGATTACCTGGCCCAGAAGACCGGGTTGACCAAGAAGGCATCCGTCCAGCTGATGGACGACTTTGCCGCCTTGGCCTACAAGGAAGCGAAGAACGTGTTCGTGATTCCCGGGCTGGGGAAGCTCGTATTGGCGAACCGCAAGGCCCGCATGGGACGGAACCCACAGACCGGTGAGGCTATCAAGATCCCAGCCAAGCGTGTGCTCAAGTTCCGCGTGGCCAAAGCCGCCAAGGACGCGATCCTCGGAAAGAAGTAAGCAGCGGTCTCAATCACGCCCGCATGCAGAACGAGTGACAGGGCCGGTTCCCCGAGCGGGGCGCCGGCCCTGTACTTTTCTAGCGTTGTTACATCGAGGGGCCTAACCCAGTTCCACCCATCCCATCGTGCCCCACCAGCCTGATCGCATCGCCGTCCTGAACTAGCGAGTCCTCGCTGGCAATTTTCTTATTGATCGTTACCAGCACTTTCTTTTCACGAATGAGTTGGAGGAGATGGCGCAGTTGAACGCCCTGCCGCTGGATTACTTGGCGGACGGACATGGGGGAGGGGACCTCACAGCCGAGGTCACGTTCTCCATCGGCGGTTTGAAGCTGACCCATCAGCGAAATGGTAATCATGGTCGGACATTCCTTATCTTTAGTTGTGATATCCAGTTAAGTGGCGGAGGCATTGTACCCGTTGACTCCGCGCCGGTCGCCATCGATAATGCTCGGCCATGCCGTCGTTGGATGTCCAGAATTCCGGAATGCCGGATTTGCAATTCGTCCTGTTCGTGTCGGCTCTCTGCACGGCCGATCTTGCGACGTGCAATGTTTCGCCGGAACTCCGAGCCACTATTTTCGACCGTTGTTGGACGCTCACCCATACCGAGGCGCCGCCGACCGATCCCAAGGAACGCGTGCTCGATCTTCGCGAGGGCACAGAGTTAACGTTGGAAGCCTGCTTATCGACGATTCGCTCGCTACTGGCGGATGTCGACGTTCGCACCCTCACCTGGGACCATCCGGTGAGCGAGCCGACCCACCAGAGCACCCCGGAAGCGAAGCCGTTGATTGACAGGCTTGGGCAATTGTACCCCGAACCTCCTGAGATCGTCGATCCCGAAAACCCGGCAGCGGGTTAGTCGGGCGAGCAAACAGGCTAAGGTCGAGGTTCAGGCTGAGCGAAGATCTCACTTTCTTCGTCTGAGGCTCAACCTTAGCCTGAGCCTCTACCTTCTTTGCGCAGACAGAATTTTTCAGCATCCTGCTAGGAGGAGCCTTGTGCGAGTTACGAAAACCGATATTCCAGGCGTTGTGCTGATTGAACCGAATGTCTTCCGCGATCCCCGCGGGCTCTTTCTTGAGACGTACCATGCAAGCCGGTACACGGATGCCGGTATTCCTGGCCCCTTCGTGCAGGATAACTGTTCAGAGTCTTTGCGGGGGACATTGCGCGGGCTCCACTATCAAGAGCCGCATGCCCAGGGGAAGTTGGTGATGGTAACCGACGGGGCCGTCTACGATGTCGTGGTGGATATCCGGAAGGGGTCACCGAGCTTTGGCCGGTGGTATGGAGCCGAGCTCTCGGCGGAGAATCGGCGCCAAGTCTATGTGCCGCCAGGTTGTGCGCATGGATTCTGCGTGACCAGCGATCGCGCGTCGTTTTTGTATAAGTGCACGGACTATTATGCGCCGGGCGACGAACGGGGCATCGTTTGGAACGATCCGGCTCTTGCCATTCCCTGGCCGATTGCGATCCCCATCTTGTCCGCGAAGGACCGGGCATACAGGTCCTTGGCAGAGATGGAGCCGGAGTTGCCGCGGTATCGACCGGTCGGATGACGAGCCGCAGGCTCCCAGCAGGGCCGCATCGAGCAGGTAGGCTGAGGTCGAGGTCAAGGTTGAGCGCGGACTTTTTCAGCATCCTGCTAGGACCCATTGATCCTGCGAGGATGACTATGTTATTCACCGAGGGCATAGTGATAAGATCCCAGTGGCAGTGACGGCACGATTTCTAAGCATAAGGAGGAGACGATGGGGAAGAGCTTAAAAGGGACCAAGAGCCACGACAATCTCAAGGGTGCATTTGCCGGCGAGTCACAGGCCAATCGGCGCTATCTCTATTTCGCCAGGCGGGCGGACATTGAGGGCTTTCCCGATATCGGAGGCCTGTTCCGCGATACTTCCGAGGCAGAAACAGGTCACGCGTTCGGGCACCTGGATTTCTTGAAGGAAGTCGGGGATCCGGCGACCGGAGTGGCGATCGGCAATACCGAAGCCAATCTGAAGTCGGCGGTCGAAGGCGAAACCTACGAGTACACGCAGATGTACCCCGGTATGGCCAAAACGGCTCGGGACGAGGGATTCGCTGAGCTTGCTGAATGGTTCGAGACGCTCGCCAAGGCGGAGCGGTCCCATGCGAATCGCTTCACGAAGGGGCTCGAAAGCCTGAAGCAGGGCTGAAAAGTAGCCTTCAGCGTTCAGCCGTCAGCGATCAGTTCATCGTGCATTTGGCCTGTCTCGGTTGTTTGGTCTATTTGGTTTGTCCGATTCAAACCAGAGAAACACAATAAGCCAGATGAACCAGAGAAACGTGACCAGGGTTGCTGACGGCTGATGGCTGAGAGCATGTTTCCCCCACCCATGAATGGCCTGAGCCTGATCAACCCCATCGATCCCGCGCAGCTCCAGAAGAACACCCAGCGCATCTATGAAGTCTGCGATGGCTGCCGGCGCTGCTTCAATCTGTGCCCCTCGTTCAACACGCTGCTCGACGGCATCGACCGGTATGAGGGTGATGTCGCCAAGCTTACGCTTACCGACCACCATCGGATCGTCGATGAGTGCTATTACTGTAAACTCTGCTACAACCACTGCCCCTACACGCCGCCGCATCAGTATGCCCTCGATTTTCCCCGCTTGATGATCGCGTGGAAAAAGCATCTGGCCGTGACGCGCGGCGTGAGCTGGCGCGATCGGTTGTTGATTAAGACGGACATGATCGGCGCCCTCGGGGGCCTCCTGGCTCCTTTTGCCAACTGGATTCTGGGTCTCCGGTTTGTTCGCGGGGTGATCGAATCCTGGATCGGTGTGCATCGGGATCGACAGGTCTTGCGATTTTCTTCGGAGACGTTTATCCATTGGTGGCAGCGCCGAGGGAAGTCGCAGATTCCAGCCTCCGCGCTGCGAAAGGTCGCGTTTTTTGGCAGCTGCATGGTCAATTATCAAGCAACGGATATCGGCAAAGCGACGATCCAAGTCCTTGAAAAAAACGGTGTGCATGTCGTATTTCCCGAACAGCGTTGCTGCGGCATGCCCTCGTTCGATATCGGTGATGCGGCAGCGATTCAACAGGCCGCCGCGGCCAATGTCGCCTCGTTTTTGCCCTGGGTGGAGAAGGGGTACGACATTGTCGCGCCGGTGCCGAGTTGCAGCCTGATGTGGAAACGGGAATATCCCGAGATCGTCGGGGGCGATGAGGTGCGGCGCGTGGCGGAACGAACGTTCGATATCAGCGAATATCTCATGAAGTTGAAACGTGAAGGCGTCTTGGCTATGGACTTTCAGCAGAAGCCGGGCCGAGTGGCCTACCAGGTGCCTTGCCATCTGCGGGATCAGAACATTGGATTCAAATCCAAGGAACTCATGGAATGCGCCGGCGCGCAGGTTGAGGTGATCGAAAAGTGTTCCGGCCACGATGGCTCATGGTCCGCCAAGACGGAGTTCTTTCCCCTCTCGATGCTGATCGCGCAGAAGGCGGTTCGAGCGATTGAACAGGCTCCGGCTGATGTTGTAGCCTCAGACTGCCCGTTGGCGGGGTTGCAGCTGGATCAAGCCGGCGCCATGGCCCATGCCGGCGGCAGGCCGACGCAGCATCCGATTCAGATTGTGCGCGATGCCTATGGGCTCGGCCGTAACGGGAAGGGGTAACGGGGGAAACAGTCAATGGTAAATGGTCAATGGTGAGGGGTGAAACGCAAGAAGCGGCACGTTCGTGAAGCGCGGAGAAGACGATGAAGCAACTTATACAGACTGATCTGTTGTCTATCGCTGACTATGAGCGTCAGCGGGAGCCGTTCCGCTCGCAGATCATTGCGCTCAAACAGCGGCGCCGGATTTCTGTTGGGCCGCTCGTCACGCTCATTTTCGAAAATCGTGAGACATTGCGGTTTCAGACCCAGGAAATGATCCGGGTCGAGTACATTCTTGAACCCCGCAAAATCCAGGATGAACTGGACGTCTATAATGCCCTCATGCCCGGAGCCAGCGAGTTGAGCGCCACGCTCATGATTGAGATTACGGAACCGGATCGGATGAAAGAGTGGCTCGACATGTTCATGGGGCTCGACCATGGCGAAACCGTCGCGATCCGTGCCGGAAGCGAGCAGGTCTTTGGAGAGTTCGAAGGTGGCCACAGTCATGAAACAAAAATCAGCGCGGTGCATTTCGTTCGCTTCCGGCCGACTAAGTCGATGGCCGCTGCGTTCGCCGACTTGCGCCAGCCGGTTATGCTGACGGTGCATCATCACGAGTACCATGCCGAGGTGCCGGTGCCTGGGAGTATGAGGGAAGAGTGGCTTTCCGACTTACAATAGTGCTGAGTTATGAGTGCTGAGTTTTGAGTTGTCCGTTTGGACGAAGCTTCGAACCCAGAACTCAGGACTCAGAACCCGGAACTGGAAACTATGTCTACCGTTTTACTGACAAAACGAATCGAGTTTGCGGCGGCGCATCGCTATTTCAAGCCTGAATGGGATGAGGCCAAAAACCGCGCAGTGTTCGGTCTCTGCTACAACCCGCCGGCGCACGGGCACAATTACATGGTTGAGGTGACGGTTGTCGGCGAGGTGGATCCGAGGACCGGCATGGTTGTAAACCTCTTCGATTTGAAGCGCATCTTGCTCAATGTGCTCGAAGAGTTTGACCACAAGAACTTGAATCTGGATTTGCCCTATTTCAAGGAGCGGATTCCCACGTCGGAAAACCTGGCTCGCGTCCTTTGGAGTAAGCTGGATGTGCAGAAGGACATCGGTACCCTCCGCGCGATCCGGTTATATGAAGATGAGGATCTGTACGCCGAGGTGACGCGAGCAGCCGGGCTCGACGTGGCCAGTGTCACGCGGCGCTATTCGTTCATGGCGGTGCAGGATAGCAATCAAGGCCGCGAATGGGACTGCTTCGTCACGGTCCATGGCACGATCGATCCGGTGACGGGGATGGTGACAGATATCGGTGCGCTGGATCGCTTGGCGCAAGAGAAAATTGTGAAGGCGTTGGACCGTCAGGATTTGCGCCATGTCCTCGGCGCTGAGCATGTCACGGGCGGGCGACTTGCCGAATGGGTTTGGCAGTCGCTCGTGTCCGGTATCTCGTCGGGTCAACTCGCCAATATTCACTTGATCCAGTCTCGCGATCTCTCATTCGATTATGCCGGTTGATCGGTCGGAGGTCATCCTATCGGAGCGGCGATGAGGAAAAGCCAACTTGCATGCGCCGCGCTCATGGCTTGTCTCTCATGGACAGCCGTGGCCTGGTCTGCGGAAGAAGGGGAAGCGGTTGAGAGGGCTGTCAAGGAGGCCGCAATGGCAGCCTCGACCTTCTCCGAAACCAGAAATAAGCAAGCTGTATTGAAGCTGTACACCAAGGACTATGTCGGTATTCAGGATGGTGAGACGGAGACGCGGGATTCCATCGAAAAATGGCTGTCGGACTATGACGCTGAACTCAACAAGGGAAGCACCCTGCGGTTTATCAGCGCCCTGTCGAACCTGCGTGTTCGAATGTTGAGCCTAGCGGCTTGGGCGACTTACGACTATGTCTTTCAGTCGATCAGGAAAGGTGAACTCGAAGGGCAGGACTCCGGGCAATGCACCACGGTCCTGCGCAAAGAAGGTTCAACCTGGCTCATCCAGCATGAACATTGCTCCAAGCCGCGAATGATGAAATAGCACCCCGCCTTCGCAGAAACCTAATCCAGTAAGTCTCCCCCGTTATTCTCTAGCGGGTAGCCTGGTTGAGCCTCACAGTGCGCGCGTCGAAGGATGCACATGCTCCCTTCCAAGCTCGCGCGCTTTCCCTCTTTTGGGAGGGCACCCATGTTGGTCTACGTGCGGCCGTCGAACGAGGCCCTTCTGAGGGCGCGCGTTCTGGGAGCACAGGACCAACGTGGGTGTCCTTCCAATCCTTTTTTCTACTTGAGTAAGTGATCCGAAATCAGGGCGGCGAGTTCAGCCGGCTCCACCACCCCTTCGCGGGTGAGGAGCAGCTTGCCATTGGAAAAGAAATGGGTCGTGGGGTATGTCTCGAAGGTGTGGCTTTTCTTAATCTCGCGGCAACGGCCAGGGACATGCATCTTGGCCTTGCCGACTTTTACGTCGGGAAACTTGGCGGCCGTCTCTATCAGGATTGGATCGTAGGCCATGCAGGGTTCACAGGTCGCTAAGCCGTAGGCCACGATCGACGCGGGCGCACCGGTGAACTCTTTGTAGTTTTCGTCTCTGACATCTTCGACGGTGCCAGGCATAGAGTCATCAAGTCGTAACGTCAAAAGCCCGAAAGTCGGAATGCCTTCGACTTGAAGACATTCGACTTTCGGACTTTCTGACTGAAATTAACCCAGCTTCGCGAGTGCCGCGAGGATATCCTTATCCTCCCGCGCCACCTTGAGCTCTTGGACCTTCGCGTAGGCAACCTTACCGTTCTTGTCGACGATGACGGTCGCACGCTTCGAGCAGTTCAACGGCTCGAAGTAGAGGCCGTAGCCCTTCGCCGTGGTCCGGTGCACGTCCGACAGCAAGCGATGCTTGAGATCCATGGAATCGGCCCAAGCCTTGTGCGAAAAGAAGCTGTCGCAGCTGATGCCGAACAGTTCTGCGTTGGCTGATTGAAACTTGGGGAAGTCGTCGGTCAGACACTTGTTCTCGCCCTGACAGACGGGGCTCCAGTCCAACGGATAGAAGCAGAGCACGACATTCTTCTTGCCCTTGTAGTCGCTCAGTTTCACATCTTTTTGGTCCTGGTCCTTCAAATTAAAGTCCGGTGCGGTATCGCCTACCTTGATTTCTGCTGCTACGTCACTCATCGCTGTACCTCCTTCACTGGGTTTAGTCCGGCCACTGACACTGTCACCTACAATTTTGTACCGTGTGGCTTGGAAACTTGTCAACGGGCCTGAAGGCCTAGCAGGATGCCGGGAAAGTTGCTCCTGGGACCCGTGAAACGTTAGACGTGAAAGGTGAAAACCAACTAGTTACTCTGGTTTGTTTCGTTTGTTTAGTTTTTTTGGTTGAACGAACTAATTAGATGAACCAAATCAACCAGATAAACCAAACAAACCAAATCAACTAGATGGCAGCAGGCGAATTTCTCGAAATCCGAGCATGCGCCCGGCAGGTGCAGCGGTACGGTGATTGGCAATCGCAACATTCTGACCCAGGCTTAAGCTGATGTGGCTTCCGACTTTTGGTGACTGTCCGGTCCTTGTCAATTCGTCTGCTGTGTCTCTGAGCATATCGCGCAGAGGCTGGTCCGGGAGACCAAGGGGGAGAAACATTTCAAGTTCATCCACCCCGAACTTACTGAGGCCGAGGGTGTAACACCAGGTCCGGCGGTTTGGCTCATCGTCGCCCCGTAGGATTGGGATGTGATCGCCGACGACAAAGTTGGTGAGGGGACGATCCTGCCAATCAGACGGGTTGACGTACTGGTTGGTGGTGATGTCATAGGCCGTGCCTTGAGTGAGGAGTGTGAGGCCCCGCGCGAGTCGAGCGGCAAACAGGATGCTGTCCGGCATATCGCGCGGGGGCATCAGGGCTGGCGCGACGGCGCCGACATGCTCGTGCTCCCATGCGAGTTGTTGCTTCAGGCCAGCGATATGAGAATCTGGGAGTGGTATGACGATGTGAGCTGTCCACGGCCCATGGGTCGCAAGCCATGATTCCGGTTCCTGCTCGCCGGTGCGCAGCGCCAACGGCCCGCCGTATTCGAGATCATACCAGGTCTTGAGTTCATCGGGCGACGGCACGGCCCCCCGATAACCGACAAAGTAGAGCGGGGGGCGGCGTGCGGAAGGTTTGGGGGTTTTCTTCCTGATTCTCATCGCTGCAAGAAGGCTACTTGCTGGATTTCTTGGCCCTGCGGCGGTCATCCGAGTTGAGGATTCGTTTGCGAATCCGCAGACTCTTGGGCGTCACCTCAATCAGTTCATCCGGGCCGATATATTCGAGCGCGAGCTCCAAGCCCATTTCCCGTGGCGGTGTGAGGACCAGGGCCTCATCGGTACCAGACGCCCGCATGTTGGACAGCTGCTTTTCTTTACAGACGTTCACGTCCATGTCTTCGTCCCGGCTGTTTTCGCCGACAACCATCCCGCGATAGACATCCACGACAGGGCCGATGAACATGGTCCCTCGATCCTGAGTCATGAAGATGGCATAGCCGGTGCTGGCTCCGTCTTCGCATGCGACGAGCGACCCGTGTGTCGCCACCGTAAGGTCGCGCTGCTCCACCGGTTCGTACGCGACGAAGACATGGTGCATGATGATGGTGCCACGCGTTTTAGCCACCAAGAGGTTCTTCAGCCCCATGATGCCGCGGGTGGGGATATGGTACTCCAGATGCATTTCGCTCGGGCCTGCGTCGGAATGGATGAGTCGCATGTGGCGCAACTCGCCGCGGCGTTTGCCGAGCTCTTCAATCACGGCGCCTTGATAGGTTTCCGGCACCTGGATAGTCAGCTCTTCATAGGGTTCGAGGACCTTCTCCCCATCCCGGTGGATAATGACTTCCGGTTGCGAGACTTGCAGCTCGTATCCTTCCCGGCGCATTTGTTCGATCAAGACGCCGAGATGCAGTTCGCCTCGGCCTGCCACGAGGAACTTATCCGCGCTATCTGTCTCTTGCGCGCGTAACGACACGTTGGTCTCGAGTTCTTTGAAGAGTCGGTCGCGCAAATGCCGCGAGGTTAAGTACTTGCCTTCTCGTCCGGCGAACGGGCTATTGTTCACGGAGAAGGTCATTTGGACGGTTGGCTCGTCGACCGTGACACGGGTCAGTGCGACCGGATGCTCTGCGTCAGCGATCGTATCGCCGATGCTCACTTCGTCCAGGCCTGCCACCGCAACGATTTCTCCTGCCTCCGCACGTTCGATATCCGTCCGTTCAAGCCCTGAATAGACCGCGAGGTCTGACACTTTTCCAGGGAACTTGGCGCCATCTTTCCCTAGTACGACCACATTCTGTCGGCGGGCGATCGAACCTGATTGGATTTTCCCCACTCCCATCTTGCCTTTGTAGAGGTCTTGGATCAGAGAGAGGACCAGGATCTGGAGGGGCGCTTCGGCATCGATGGCCGGTGCGGGAATTTTGTCCAGCACGGTATCGAGGAGCGGCTGAATGTCCGTACCGGGCTTATTGATGTCGAGTGTTGCGGTACCCTTGATCGCCGCCGTGTAGACGATCGGGAAATCGAGCTGCTCGTCCGTGGCGCCGAGATGGACAAACAAGTCGAAGGTTCGATTCACCACGTCATCGATCACCGCGTCCGGACGGTCGATCTTGTTGATGACGACGATGGCCTTGTGGCCAAGCGCTAACGCCTTCCGCAGCACGAAGGTCGTTTGCGGCATGGGGCCTTCTTTCGCGTCGATCAAGATGAGGACGCCGTCCACCATGCGCAGGGTCCGTTCGACTTCGCCGCCGAAGTCGGCGTGGCCCGGTGTATCGACGATGTTGATCTTCACGCCTTTGTAGGTCACGCTGGCGTTTTTGGCTCGAATGGTGATCCCGCGCTCACGTTCCTGGTCCATCGAGTCCATGATCCGTTCGCCCATATCGTCGATCTTGCGATGGACATGGGTCTGTCGGAGCACGGCGTCGACCAGTGTCGTTTTGCCATGGTCGACGTGGGCGATAATGGCGATATTTCGAATGTCGCTACGACGCCCCTTAGGAGCGATATTGGCTGCGACGGGAGATTCTGTTGTGGCTGTCTGATCCATAGATATTGCTGCATGCTCCAAAAAAAAGACGCCCAGGCATCCAGGCGTCGGGGACCGAGTATACCTGAAGCATGGTGTCAGGCACAAGCGATACTGGCATGAACCTTGAGTTTTGAGGGCCTCCACGGTATGGTGACCGTGG
>JBAXBK010000029.1:0-44757 GCA_037142015.1 Nitrospira sp.
CGTTGCTAGCCTACTGTAAGCGCGACACTCTTGCGATGGTTGAACTCAGGCGAGCGTTGCAGGAAAAGGCGCAGCTAAAAGGCGAGGCGGGTTGATCTGGTCTGTCGGGTTCGTTTGGTTTCTTTCGTTCTTCGAACCGAACAAACAAACAAACCAAATGAACCAGACAGACGCGCCCAGGACGCCGTCGGCACGAGCGAGCGTGGTTTTTGGCGGAGAGGGTGGGGATCGAACCCACGGTCCCGTTGCCAGGACAGCAGTTTTCGAGACTGCCCGATTCGGCCACTCTCGCACCTCTCCGCATGATTAAGCTCGTGAGCTTACCCTGGGGACGGTGATTTTTCAATCGGTTTTCTTTTTGCTCGAAGGGACTAGCCCAGTCTATCTGGTCTCTCTGGTTGGTCTTGTCTATCTGGTTTATCTGGTTCAACCAAACACACGAGACAGACCGAATAGACCAGACAGACCAGATGAACAAGATAGACTGGCGGACTTTTTCAGCATCCTGTTCTTGGAGGCTATCGATGAATCCTGGTGCCGGTGTGCCGGCCATGGTTTTTCCGTCCATTGAGATGGTCGCAACCGCTGGCTGGTCGGTACCGATCGGGATGGAGGATCGGACCATTCATGTCTGTGGCTTCTCGCTCGACGGAAGCCTGTCTTTCGTGGAGCGATGCCGTTCCTGGTTGAGCGAAGATGAACGTGGGAGGGCGGGCCGATTCATCAGCCAACAGGATCAACGCCGATTCGTACTGGCGCATGGAGGGCTTAGAGCGGTACTCGGTCGATATCTTGGGCTAGGCCCCGATGCGGTAGAGCTGGATCGTAGTGAAGCGGGCAAGCCCTTCGTGAGGAAGGAGTGGCGAGGTCAATCCGCAATCACGTTCAATATGTCCCATGCGCATGGCCGTGCGCTCATAGCAGTCTCAAGGGGACGAGAGGTTGGAGTTGACCTTGAACGAATTCGTTCGGACGTCGAGGTTGCAAAACTTTCCAAACGGTACTTTGCTCCTTCCGAACAGGCCTCGATCATGGAGTTGGCTCAGGAGCAGCGTGCGCCAAGATTCTTCCGTTACTGGGTTGCGAAAGAGGCGGTGCTCAAGGCGCAAGGCATCGGACTTCGAGCCTTGAGTCAGTGCGAGATCATCTTGGGGGCAGACGGAGCCGGCGCAGAGATTCTGGTTCCGGCAGGTTCTCCGATCCTGAACAATTGGAGGGTTCGTTTCCTCTCTTGTGACGAGGGATGGGAAGCAGCGGTCGCTGCTCAAGGGGTAAACTGGGCCGTGCAATGCGGTCCAGCAGGAAGCTGAAAATGGTCTGTCTGGTCTATTCGGTCTGTTCTGTCTATCTCGGGTGATCGGTTGAACGAAACTAACCAGATAGACCAGACAAACCAGATGGACTAGACAGACTGCGCTTGTGCGGTGATGCCTCTCGGAGTTCTTTGAAGAACTTCTGAATGAGGGCCTGACTTTCCTGCTCGAGGACTCCGCCGGTGACCAGGACTTGGTGGTTCAGCTTCGGCTCTGATGGCAGGTTGAACAGAGACCCGCAGGCCCCGCCTTTCGGATCCCATGCCCCAAAGACGACTCGCGACACCCTCGCTAAAATAATGGCTCCGATACACATCGTGCAGGGCTCTACAGTCACGTAGAGGGTCGTGCCGGTCAATCGCCAAGTTCCCAATGCGGTCGCCGCGGCGCGGATCGCTATCACCTCCGCATGAGCCGTGGGATCCTGCCAGAGTTCGCGGTAATTGTGTGCTTGCGCCAGCACCCGACCCTCGTGAACGATTAATGCGGCGATCGGTACTTCGCCTGCGGCAGGAGCCCGGGCTGCTTCCTCCAGGGCCATCCGCATAAATGTGTAGTCCTGTGCGCGCTCGTCTCCCGGCATCATTTGGTCTGTCTCGTTGAATTGGTTTGTTTGGTTTGTTTGGTTGAACGAAATTAACCAAATCAACCAAATAAACTGAACAAACCAGATGAACCGGGCTATGAGCGGCTCAAGAGGTACATCGGTTCGGTTGGTTGTGAGCGGCCACCTGATGGCTCGAGGCTGACGCCGAACGTTTTTGCAAGCGTGAAGTTCAATACCTTTTTGACTAGGAGGTGAGTGGTTTCTCCCGTATCCACGCGGAAGGTTCCGATACTCACTGGTTTATCCTGAATGGCCCACAGCTGATAGGTCGTGCCAGTGGGGCATTCTGGTAGATTCACGGAGTAGAGCCAGATTTTTTGGGTTCGAGAATCATAGAGCAGGAATCCCACGGCTTGTTTCGCCAGGTCCGATCCGGTAAGAGCGACGGCCTTGACGTTGGGAATTCGAAGGAGTGTGGCGAATTCGTCTTGCGGAGTCTCGACGGTGCGGCCGCCGCTTCGCTGGCTTAACTGAAGACGAGTCTCTTCCAGCTCTGTCTCTCGCTGGGCCAGCTGCTCCTTGGTCTCAGCAGCTTCGTGCGCTCGTTGCTGCAGTTCGTTACGTAATTCGGCAAGGGCTTTGGTTTGGTCGCCGACCTCACGATCCACACCGGCAAGCTTCGTCGACTTTTCCTGGACTGCTGCTTCGAGTTGCTGAATCTTCGCTGTGTCGCTGGAGCGTTGTGTCCAGACGTCCCACACGAAATATCCACCGACCGCCACGATCAAGAGTAGCCCTAAGCCAAGGGCCCAGGGTAGTGCCGCCGATTGGACAGGGGCCTCAGGAGGAAAGAGGTGGTCCATCCAATCACCAGGTTCCAGGCTTGACCGGGTCTGATCGCTCGGTATCAATTGAGTTGGAATCGGTTCAGGGCTTCGTTCGGCCATGATCTTGGCTTTGAGGGAGCGTGGAGGATTGCTCGGACTCAGAGCGAGTGGGAGGAGCGCGGCGATCGACTGATAGTCTTTCAGCGTGCTGTGACAGGAAGCGCAGCCGGAGAGTAAGTGGGCTTCCAGAGCCTGTCGCTCGACCCGGTCCAGCGCACCGGCAGCGTACAAGGGAACCGACTCTTCGAGTTCTTCATGCTTCATTGGGGCGAACCCTCGTTCTGCCACTGATGGAGCGCAGTTTGGAGTTTAGACATTCCAAGTTTGATCCGTGTCTTGACAGTCCAGAGCGGCTGGTTCAGTCGCGCGGCAATCTCGCCATAAGAGAGGCCTCCGTAGTATGCGAGTTCAATTGCTTGCTGTTGGGCCTGGGGTAGTCCAGCCAGAGCTACTCCGACCGCACTACGCAGGTTTTGATCGGCCTGCGTCCCAAGTGGGATCGGATCCGGGTCCGTTACCTGCACAGCAGTTGTGGTTTCTGGCGGGTTTATGGCGCGAGAGCCTTGCGTGCTTCTGGCTCGTAGCCGGTCGATGGCTCGACTCTTCGTGAGGGTGACCAACCATGCGTCCGGGGTTCCTCGTCCAACATCATAGCGGGAGACTTTCCGCCAGATTTCCAAATAGACATCCTGCAAGAGATCCGCCGCTTCCTCGTGGTTCCCCAAGATCCTGACTGCCAAGGTAAACAAAAGCACACTTGAATGGTCATAGAGCTGGCTGAAGGCCTGCTGATCACCTTTGACCACGCGTGCCAGCAAGGCTGCATCGATTGTCGAGGCGGCATGTTGTAAGGCTTTGTCCATAACGCGAGCTAGTTGTGACGGAAAGTTGGTATTACCTCATGTCCGCCACGACTATAGCATCCTATGGATAGAACGGGCAAAAGGATGTGTATTTCAGGTTTCGAGTTTCTAGAAATGCCACTCTCGAACGATCGCTTCGGCAGCCTCTGCGGCGCCGGTTGGAGGCGGCGGCGACAAAGACGCCGACGCAGTCGAAGCTTGCTGTAAGGCCGGCTCCCAGCGACCTTGCGTGAAGTCGTCGATCGACAATTCGGCGCTGCGTCCGTAGTGGTGCAGGTAGCCGACCAGCGGCGGTTCATCGGCAAAATTAAATCGGCGGACGTACACAATTGGCTGTTGAAGCGCAACTGCCTCAACGACGGTGCCGTACCCAGGCTTGGTCATGATGACATCGACAGAGGCAAGCAGGGTCTTAAAGGAGAATGGCAGTGCCTTCGTGGAATGAATCCGGGAATATCCCGATGGGGTTGGGCCATCGATAAGGAAGCGATAAGGGCGTAACTGATCCATTTGCTTCAGAGGAAGTGAGGTGAGAGGAATACCGCCGAACCCCACCAAGACGATCCGTTCATCGGATGCCAGGGCGAGGGCTGAGGCAAGCCGGTTTCGTTCAGGAGAGGCGGGGTCGGCTATCGGACCAATATCGTTCATGCTGGAGAAAGCATCGATACTGGGCGCAGGGGTGATACGAAGGGCCATGTCAACTTTCGCATAGCAGCTGCGGATGTACTCAATCAACTGCTGGTGTGAATGGCTTGATGCATGACAGTACTCCTTGAGCACGAGATCCCAGGTAAAATTTGCCAAGGCAACGGTCGGTATCTGTGCGCGAGAACCGGCCTCAATGGCGAGGTAGGGCGTGTCGGCGATGACCAACGAGGGCGATGCTGCCTGCATGGCGGCGACTTCCTTGGACAGACGTGCCTCCCAGGTTTCGTGGAAATGTTGGTGCGCCGCCCAAGTTGCGTCGATATCGATTTTGAGGGGTCCGTCTTGGATACAGCCGACGTCTTGTTGTTCGAGGCTATGCTTCCACTGGATCGTCAGGCGGTCGCGGAAAAACGAGGCTGGGACCGTAGTTCGGAGGACGACAGTCAGCCCTGGTACGAGTGTACCCAAAGCATTGAGTACCGGCACCACTTGCGCCGCGTGACCGTAGCCATGTCCGGAGATGGCACACCAAATGAGCGGCATCTTGAGGAGAAGAAATAAGGTAAAAGTAAAAAGTTAAAAGGAAAAAGTTAAAATGCAAGGATGCCGCTTTGAGAGTGCGCCGATTTACTTGGTTCAGCTGCTGGAGAACCCTGGTTCTATCGGGGCGATGTTGTATTGTAGTTCGAGGTCGAACTCATCGATTAACTCATTGGCCGTGGAAATGCCGAGATCGGACTTCACCTCGCTGATTACAAGATCGATCGCTACTCCGGCATGGGCCCCATACTGCGTCATCGCCGATTCGATTCGTTGCCTGGCTTCTTCAATCTTCATGGGGTACTCCTCGCTCCATCACAGCCCGATTCGTTATCCCAACGTCTCTAGTATTGCTTGCATCTCAGGGACGAGGTCTCCCCCTCCGTTCGATCGTCCGGAGCGCGCAGCATCGATGCCGGCTTGCAAGATAGGCTTGGCTTCGTTTTTCCGTCCTAAAGAGACTAAGGCGCGTCCGAGGTGGAGATGCGACGCTACGTGGGTCGGGTCCAGCTGTGTCGCGACGGTGAGGTGTTCGACTGCCTCTTCGACATTGCCGCCTTCCTGAATGAGTTTATTCCCGAGCCCGTAACGGCCGAGAAAGCCCTTTGGGTTTTTCGTGACCATCTGTCTGAACGCATCAAGATCCACATCGTCCTCCTCGTGATAGCAAGGTGCATGATATCACCGGGAAGAAGGAGAGAGCCAGGGCTATGAATACAGATGAAGGGTTGTATAGGGCTACCGAGGAGAGCCGCCTGCGATCGGTTGAGATATAGGGATTGCATGGGGAGACGAATGGCGAATTCCGACTGAGACAGTACGAATCGGGTGATCGTGGGATTGCACATGGCTGGCAAGATAAAAGGCTGAGTCTTGAATGACCTGATTAAGCAGGGACGACAGGCAAGCTTCCGTGACCTGTCCTTTCAACTGTTCGATGATCTCCGGACCCGCGCCGAACAGGTTGTAGTGGGCCGATCCGTTAGATGTGGCGGTGTATTGCTTGGTTTGTCCATCCCACCGTTCCATCTCAAGCGACATCTGGGCGCCGTAGTCGTAATTGAGGGAGATGAACGGCGCCAGCGTAAACATCGAGGCGCTGACGAGGAAGCCTCGCCAGGCAGCTTGGCCGGCATGGGGCTCTACAAGATTATCGATCGATAGACGCACAGTGACATGAGCTTGGTTCGCCGTTGGTTGTTGGTACCCTGATTGATAATGTTGTGAGAACAGGCGAGTGGCTTCAATGGCGCCGAGCACCTGCCGCTCAAGGATTGCGGGAGGTGCGATCGATGAGCCATTGTGGGTTACCCGTATTGTTTCGAGCAGAAGAGGCACTCGTGCGTCAGTGGCGACTGTGGCGTTGGCAGACGGTATGGTGTCTGTGGGGGTAGCCAGTTCGATTGAATGGGAACAGGCGGTTCCAAGGCCAACGGTTATGGCGAGAACGCTGCCGATCAATGGTCGTGAAAAAGCTTGTCCCATCATCCCGCCTCCTCCTAATTTAGAAAAAGAATGAGAAGCCGCCATAGGGCAGACTGGCATTGAGTCCGATGTTCGGGTAGCTCGTGCCGGCATTAGAAATATGATTAAATCGATAGCCGACATTGAGTGCGGCTTGATCGGTCAGGAAATAGGAGACCCCGAATCCTGCCATCAAGACAAAGTTGAACTGGCCGGACTCTTCCGGGACCTTTCCTGTGAGATCGGTCCAGAAGGGGCCTCCGGCGAATTCGGCATAGGGCCGGATCCGGTCCAGTGCGGCGAAGGTATATTTGATTTTCGGGGCGAAGCCGACGCCGTGCGTGATGAATGGTTCCTGAAACTGGACATAGACCATCTCGGCGCCGAGCGAGACTTGACCTCGATACCAACTGTTGCCGATGGGATCAGTGATCGTAATCATCCAGGAAGGCATAAAGACAACGCCTTCCTGCTTCGTGGTGTGGTCTTGTGTGAGACGATGAGGCAAGAGATATCCTACTGAGAGGCCGACTTCTTGTGTGCCGACGGTGATCGTGGGCCTGACATCTGCGGCATGTACGCCGGTCGTAGTCATGATGAACCCAAGAACGAATGTTGTGATGATTCGAAGAGAAAATGGCATGTAACATCCACGTCAAAATCCTGTCGGCTAGATTTTTGTAAAACTTAAGCAACAGGGTGACTTTCCAAAGGTAGCAGAGGATTGGATTCTGTCCAGAAATACACAGGGTTCGGTTTGGCGGAAAGTGAGAGAATGCTGGACAGTGGGTAGAGGCGGTTTGGGCAGGCAGGAGAATGACAGAGAGGCTAACTGGGTGTTGAGAAATCATTCCGGTTACGAAGAAACACAGGGCGAAGGAAGTCATGCACGGTTCCAACAGAGATCGCAGGTTGTTCAAAAAGGCCGTCTAGCAAGGCCGCAGCGAGCGAAGAGGCGAGGCGTACGTTTCGGTATGTTGAGTCTCTGAGCGAAGCGAGAACGCCGCTGTCGGGCTTTTTCAACAGCCTGCTAATCGGATTGTTTCAGCTTCGCACGATAGACCGAGTCTGTTTGAAGTTCAGGTAGCTGGTATCGCTGGTCGAGTGAAACCACACGTTCAAGACATCGCCGCGCTGAAACAAGGTCGTGACGGGCGTCATAGATTGTGGCAAGGAGTCGGAGGACTGCGGCTTCGGCAGGCTCATTGCCGAGCTTAATGTAATGTTCCGAAGCATTGTTTAGACAGCGTTCGGCTCTGGTCAGATCGCCTTGGTCGAGAAAGCACTTACCGAGCTGGCTATAGGTTACTGCCAGTCCTTCTTCATTTCCGACGACTCTGTGATGGTCGAGGGCCTGCTTGAACGACGTCACCGCCTGTTCCCATTGTCCCTCACGAGCTTCTTGCAACGCCAGATTGTTGTAGAGAATGCCGAGCGCTCGATCGTCTTTCAGATCACGTAGCAGGTCCAAGGCCTCGAGATAATAGGGGCGGGCTTTTTCCTGATGGTCGGCGCCGATGTGGAGATTGCCGAGATTTACCAGCGTGTGGGCGATAGCCTGTTGATTCCGCTCCGTGCGCTGAATGATCAGTACTTCTTTATAGCAGGCTTCTGCGCGGTCGAGATCGCCCGAGAGTGCGCATACGTTGCCTAGATTACCGAGCGAATTGGAGAGGGCGCAGTCATCCTTAGTCAGGCGATCATCTGCGACTGCCTGCTCGTATGCCACTCTGGCCTGTGCTAGTTGGCCGCGATGAAGAAAAATGTGTGCGCGGTGTTTGTCGTCGTCCGACATTTTCAATGCCGTTCGTTCACTTCACCCCTGACCCCTTACCCCTCACGGGTTGAGTTAATCTCCTCCCTTAGGCGTGTCTTTTCTAAATTCGACTTGAATCTCATCCTCTTCGTCGAGCCCCAATCCATCGCGAAATGACCCATAGAGTTCCGTGATCTGCTCGACGTCTGTTTGATGTTTCCCATCAGATGAGGCCAGAAATGTTTCGCAGAGCCGGAGGCCAGTCTGGAAATGATGGGCGATGGTCTCTTCCGTCACCTGTTGCCAAGTGATGAAGATACAGAAGGCTTGATAGGAGTGGGCTGTGGGATAACGGGCTGCGAGAGCGAGTAGGCCATCATAGGCCTCGCGAGCCGTCGATCCGGCGTTGGAGGAAAAGGTGCCTTCAAGTTCTACGGCCGTATCCCAGTCGGAACCAAGCTCCGCCTCGGCTCGTCCGAATGTCTCTTGTGCGGCAAGGGCTGCGTCGAATTGCATGGATGGCCTCACGTCGTATTGGTCAGGATACGTGGGGAGAGAGACGAAGATCAATGCGTGAACTAAGGTCTTGGTTCTAGCGGGCGTTGAACGGCATGAATAAACCTATCTTCTGTTGGCGTTTAATAAAGCTGGATGTTCCCAAAATCTAATGATGTGCCGCGCAAAGATCCCGCGTTTTACTTTCCTCCCTGCGGCTCTGTAGACTGTGACTCACTATTACGATGGCCACAGAAATCCCTCTGTACCGAGAACCAGTTGAGACTGCACCGACCGATCCGATCGATCGCGTAATTCGCTATCACGTCCAAACTAAACACCATTTCAATCGCTATGCCCGTGCGCTTGGGTATCTCGATTGGGCTAACCAGCCTGATCCGTTTCGGCGGTTTGAAGGAGCACCTCTTATCTCTTTGCCGCTGCTGACGCTGGAGGAAGATCCGGTATCGCCGCCCTATG
This sequence comes from Nitrospira sp., assembly GCA_037142015.1. GTDB lineage: Bacteria > Nitrospirota > Nitrospiria > Nitrospirales > Nitrospiraceae > Palsa-1315. The sequence continues at coordinate 8,997 of JBAXBK010000029.1, forward strand.
ATGCCATCTACAAGCCTGGGACGGTTTCTTGTCAGCCTGTCATGGTGCGCACGCTTTCAAGATTTTTTGAATTCGCTCTAGCTCTGTCGGCGTGGAAGAAGGCAGGGGAGTCGGAGTGGCCGTTGCGGAGCAATCCATCCTCAGGCAACCTTCATCCGACAGAAGGCTATGTGGTTATGCCGCAGATCGAGGGACTTGATCTGAACCCGGGTCTCTATCACTACGCACCCAAAGAACATGGATTGGAATTACGCGCTGAATTTCCCGCTGAACAGCTCGCTCGACTGCTGGCTCCTTTTCCTTCCGGAGCGTTTCTTTTTGGCCTGACGTCGGTCCATTGGCGAGAGGCTTGGAAGTATGGCGAGCGGGCGTTCCGTTACTGCAACCATGATGTCGGACATGCGATCGGTTCAGCTCGGTTCGCCGCTGCGACACTGGGCTGGAACATGGTGCTGCTGGATGGTGTGGAGCAAAATACTATTGCACTCCTGTTGGGGACCATTAGGGTGGAAGACTTTGTAGGGGTTGAGCAGGAACATCCGGACTGCTTGGCAGTAGTATGGCCTCTTGGGAGCGTAAAAGGTGAAACGTTAAAAGTGAAAAGTGGGGAGCTACTAGAGATTCCGCTGTTTCTTGATCCAGCGGTGGTGAAGGATTGTGCAGAATGCACTTGGTATGGGAAGGCCAATCGGTTGAGTGGCGAGCATGGCGTGCATTGGGACATTATTGATGAAGTAGCAGCGGCGAGTTGGAAAACTTCTTGCGAGCACACTTCTGTCGCAGCTCCAAATTTTGTTACGTCTCACGTTTCACCTTTAACGTCTCACGATGCCCCATTGGCCGGTCAAATTATTCGCCAGCGCCGGAGTGCCGTGTCGTTTGACGGAAAGACATCGATCTCATCGGTGACATTCTTTCGCATGATGGAACGGGTGATGCCTCGTGCGGATCGGGCGCAATTGGAGCGACCGATGCCGTGGGATATTTGGTCTCATGAGCCTGCGATTCACCTTTTAATATTTGTGCATCGAGTGGATGGTCTTACGCCAGGGCTCTATTTTCTAGCCCGCGACCCGAAGAAGCTGGCCTTCATTCAACAATCCATGAATCCAGAACTGAGCTGGACTCCGGTCCCGGGTTGTCCGGAGGATCTGCCGCTCTATTGGTTGCTTGAAGGGGATGCGAAAAAACTGGCCATTCAAGTAAGTTGCCATCAGGACATTGCCGGAGACAGTGCCTTCTCGTTTGGTATGATGGCCGAGTTCGAAGGGCACTTGCGAGAAGGGGGTGCCTGGTGGTATCCACGTCTATTCTGGGAGTCCGGATTGTTAGGACAGGTGTTGTACCTGGAAGCAGAGGTAGCGCGTATCAGGGCCACCGGGATCGGCTGTTTCTTCGACGATCCTGTCCATGAGATTGTCGCGGTGAAGGGGCTGAGCTTCCAATCGCTCTATCACTTCACGATCGGTGGCCCAGTTGAAGATGGACGATTGATGACATTGCCGCCGTACCGAGCTCGTAAGGCGTAAGGAGTGTAGCCGTGTATGTATAAGATCAAAAAGAAAGCGGCGAAGCCGAAGCCCCCAATTCTGTACAATATTGTCGAGGATTATTCTGAGTTCGATGCGCCGGGGAATGTGACAGTCTGTGCCATGACACTGCAGGAAGATTTATCTGCGCATGCGAAGGTCTTGTCAGAAAGCTATGAAGTTCCACTCGAAACGATGGCTAAGCTGCTGGCCGAAGGTGGGGTCTACGTGTATCCGCAGGTTGGCGGGATTTTGACACGTGGCTTGTTCGCCTGTCGGATTGATCCAACCGGGGAAGCTCCCAAACAGACCTGGACGTTGGACCTGATGCAATTTGCCGAGGCGGAGCAGTTGGCTCACGCGCGCAGCATTCCGCTCGGTGAGGTAGCAGCGATGGTCCTTCATCGAACGTTGCCGGAGGAGTTACAGGCGAAACTCGATGAGAAAAATCTTGGGATCGATTACCGCACATTGGATCGTGCTGTGGCGAAAGGCGGTGATATCAAGTACATCGACTTCCGCAAGGACTGGTCCCCGCATTTCAAGCGACTCTGCATCATGCCGGACGGGCGATTGGTCGAGACGGGAGGACTGGAGGAGTTTTCCCAGCTCCATGGCATTACGCTGGCGCAGGCCAAGACGCTGGTAGAGCAGGGGGGTATGCTGGAGGTGAATGGCGAGATCCTAGCCTGTCAGATTGTAAACGGTCAACCGGCTGTGGCTCGGTTCAGCGCGAAGAACTCCATTACAGCAAAGGAGTTGGCAGCGACTAAGGGTTTGCACATGATGGATGCGCTCAGTGAGGTGGCTTACAACGATTCGCTGATGATGCGAGGGCTTGTGCGGAAAGATCTCGGTGTTCGGTCCTGACCGGGACAGGGCTGTTAGCAGGGGAAGACAGTATGTGGTTCATTTGGTTTGTTTATTTGGCTAAACGAAACTAGCCAGATGAACCAAATCAACCAGATAAACCAGTCAGAAGGGGGCTACTTGGCGAGTTCTTCGTTGACGGCTTGGACGAGTTGAGCAAGGTCGAAGGGTTTTTCGAAGACGCGGCGGGCGCCGAAGAGTTTTGCAACGTCAAGGAAGTTCTTCTCCCCTTGTGCACCGGTCATGGCGATGACCTTCGCATCGAGATATTCCCGCGTCAGCTGCAATGTGGTTTCGAGGCCGTCGGTTCCCGGCATCAGAATGTCCATGAGGACGAGATCCACCGTGTTATTCTGGTAGAGGATCAAGCCCTCTCGACCACCGGGGGCTTCGAGCACACGGTGGCCGGCCCTCTCAAGGACTTCCTTTAGAAGGCTGCGGATCGATTCTTCGTCGTCGATTACAAGAATAGTGGCCATAGAGTTTTGCCTAATTGCTTCTGTATCCTACCTGGGGTCGGGTTCTTCTGTCTAGAAGAAAGTTGATGGGCATGATGACGATCAAGATGATGGTGCCGATCGAATTGCGTAAGGCTGGGTAGTGTGGATAGATCACGCTCACATGAAAAACTAAAGGAGAAATGACAGGAAGGGTTGACCGAGTCCCACGATTTTGATACAAGGACCAGAGTTGTCCTGACAGACTGCAGTGCACCTTATTCCGGAGCGGCTCTTTGCAGAATCCAGATTCTTGGTCTTGGACTCGTCGGTCTTTTTTAAAAACGACTGTTGTCGGGCTTCTGTTGCTTGGCAGCAGGATGCTGTATCCCTCAGTCGTACGCGCAAACGACCTTCCTGACGGTGAACTCACCTTCTTCAATGTGCACACGGACGAACGGTTGCGAGTCCGTTATCGTGATGACGCAGGGAATTATGACTTGACGGCGCTGGATGAGGTAAATCACATTCTGCGTTGCCATCACACAGGAGAAGTCGCCGCCATCGATGTGCGAATGTTGGAGCACGTCAATCTCGTGCACAAAGCGGTCTATAGTACTGAGGATATCCACGTAATTTCCGGCTATCGGTCTCCGGGATACAATGCGCAGCTCGTGAAGCGAAGCCGGCGAGTCGCGCAGCACAGTCTACATATCGAGGGGCAGGCACTCGATTTCTATATTCCCGGTATCGAAATTCGCGAACTCAAGCATGCTGCATTGAAGTTGCAGTACGGTGGAGTCGGGGTTTATCCGCGCAAGAAGTTCATCCATCTCGATTGCGGCCCCTTCAGAACCTGGTAGCTCCTTCCCGCAAGACGTTCACAATACCTTCCATCAATCCGTGAAACGTTGGGGATGAAGGGCATTCGGCCTCCCTACGTTTTATCTTTCACGTCTTATTTTTTACGTTCCTGTTCAGGTTCGCTTGAGGAATAAGACCGACAAAGGCGGGAGCGTAAGTGCGAGCGAATGGGGCATGCCATGAGAGGGGAGGGCGTTTGTACGGAGCCCTCCCAAATTTCCCACGTTGCTTCCCCCGTAGGTTGAGGCATCGCTATTCAATAGTTCGCGATACTGGCCTTCGGTAGGCACGCCGACTCGATAGTTGTAGCGGGGAACAGGAGTGAAGTTACACAAGCATAATATCTGATTATTCTGATCCTTGGCCTTTCGCAGGAAGGCGATCACGGAGTGGGTGGTATCGCAAAAATCAATCCATTGGAAACCGGTCCAGTCGTGATCGAGTTCGTGCAGTGCCGGCTCTTGGCTGTAGAGCCTGTTCAGGTCTCGTGCGAGGCGTTGGAGCCCTGCGTGCCGATCGAAATTGCAGAGATGCCATTGCAGGCTGGTGTCGTGGTTCCACTCGCTCCACTGTCCGAACTCTCCACCCATGAACAGCATTTTCTTGCCGGGATGCCCATACATGAAGGCATAGAGGGTTCGGAGGTTGGCAAAACGTTGCCAGTCATCGCCTGGCATTTTATCGAGCAATGACTGCTTTCCGTGGACCACTTCATCGTGCGAGAGCACTAGGACGAAGTTTTCATTGAAAGCATAGAGAAGGCCAAATGTAATTTTATTTTGGTGAAAGCGACGGTGGACGGGATCGTGGTGAAAATATTCCAGTATGTCGTGCATCCAGCCCATGTTCCACTTGAACGTGAAGCCCAGTCCTCCGGTATAGGTGGGGCGTGAGACTCCGGACCAGGACGTGGACTCTTCAGCGATGGTTAGAGCCCCAGGGAAGTCACGGTGAACCAGGACATTCAAGTCCTTCAGCAGCGTGACGGCGCCGATGTTTTCGCGTCCGCCGAACTTATTGGGAATCCATTCTCCTTCTTTCCGTCCGTAATCGAGATAGAGCATTGAGGCGACGGCATCTACACGCAAGCCGTCGATATGGTAGCGATCTAGCCAAAAGAGTGCGCTATTCAGTAGAAAATTCCGGACCTCCAGACGATCGTAATTGAAAATGCGGCTGTGCCAGTCCGGATGGTAGCCGAGCCGGGGGTCGGCATGGTCGTAGAGATGCGTGCCGTCGAATTGGGCGAGCCCATGCGGATCGTCTGGAAAGTGAGCGGGGGCCCAGTCCATCAGCACACCGATTCCAGCCTGATGTGCCGTATCGACAAAGGCCATGAAGTCTTCTGGAGACCCGTACCTGCCAGTGACTGCAAAATAGCCGGTGGTTTGATAGCCCCAAGACCCATCGAACGGGTGCTCGGTAATTGGCATCAGTTCGACATGGGTATAGCACATATTCTTCACGTAAGAGATGAGCTTTATGGCAAGCTCTGCATAGGTCAGCCAACGATTTCCTTCCTCAGGGACACGCATCCAGGATCCAAGATGGACCTCGTAAATTGAGAGGGGCTGGGCAAGCGGGTTTTGCTGTGCCCTCGCCGTCATCCAGGCCTGGTCCTTCCAAGAATAGGGAGTGTCTGTGTGAACGATCGAGGCGGTCTTGGGGCGTAGTTCGGATGCAACCGCATAGGGGTCGGCTTTCAGGAGCGGAGCGTCATGATGGCGCGACCGGACCTCATATTTATAGAGCGTGCCGTCTATCAGTTCGGGAATGAAGAGTTCCCAGAGGCCGGTTGCTCCGCGGTTTGTCATGGGATGGCGTCGGCCATCCCACTGGTTGAAGTCACCTACGACACTCACTCTCGCGGCGTTTGGCGCCCAGACAACAAAATGGACCCCGGCGACACCCTCCACTGTTCGGAGATGGGCACCCATCGTTTCGTAAGCTTTGAAGAAAGTCCCTTCGGCGAAAAGATGCAGTTCGAAGTCGGTGAGGAGGGGGAGAAATGCATAGGGATCATGCCGCTCCGATACCCGCCCTGCGTAGTCGGTTACGCAGAGACGGTAGGGGCTGGTTCCCAGTGGCCCCGGTACGGTCGCTTCGAACAGACCATCTTTATGGATGCGCCTCATGGGAATGGGCTGCGGACTTTGCGCATTGAGTAGTAGCGCAACCTCGTTGGCTTCCGGCAGGAAGCACCGAATTGAAACGGTAGGGGAGTTGTCCTGGGTCGTTGGATGGGCACCGAGAATCGCAAGGGGATCCCAGTGATGGCCTTGGATCAGTTGTTCGAGTTGATCGAGTGACAAGCCTGACATGCTGTGGATCTCCTCAGTCCATAGACCGTATCGTAAGAGGGGCGAGCCAAGAATGGAAGAAGAAAAAGCAGTGAGATTGTAGCCTGCCGAACTCAGCGTCTCGTGCCTGTTGCGCCCATTCTACTATTTCGCCATAAACCTGCATGAGGAATGGAGGGTAGCTGTGGGAAATGGTTCCATTTGCACCCCCCCCGAAAGTAGGGATTCTTTCCCCATAAGAATGGCGTATCTTTCAGTGGCGGTACTGCGCATGACGTGCCCATTTAGGTCTGCCGGCCCACTTTGAAGTGAAGCTGGAGATTTTGTTGCGACCGCAACTCGTGTCCAACCTGATAAGAAGGTCGTATCATAATTATCTTCACGGCGGGCGAACTGTAGTCGGCGGCGCGTGATATCTAAAAACGATTTGTCGGAAGAGGCGCCAATTATGGAAACACGAAAAATTCTTCAAGTGCCGGAGGAGGCCAAGATCATCAAGACGCAGGAGTTGTTGCAGGAGAATGAACCTGTGTTGCGCGAGCCGCGACAAGGGGTAGGTCTTGGCAGCTATGTAATTGATTTGGCTACTGGAACATGGAAGGTCTCGCCGGAGCTGTATAAGATTTTCGGCATCGATAAAACATCGCTTCACACGTTGGAAGGATGGGTTGGTTTGCTTCATCCCGATTCACGGGAGAAATATATCGAGTACCGTTCGCACGAGGAATCGGAGAAAACATGCATCGATTTTCAATGCCGAATTGTCCGAATCAATGACGGAGAGGAACGCTGGGTTCACGGGCTTGAGGAGATTGAGTACGACGATCAAAAAACCCCCATCAGACATTTGGGTACTATCCAAGACATCACGGAGCGCAAGCACGCAGAAAAACAGACTCAACGGTCCGAAGCCTTCCTTCGACAAGTCATCGACATCAATCCCAACCTAATCTTTGTGAAAGACCGAGAGGGGCGTTTTACGCTGGCGAATAAGGCTGTCGCTGATGTGTATGGGACGACGGTGGAGAATCTCATAGCCAAGACCGATGCCGACTTCAATGCGAACCTCGACGAGGTAGAGCATTTTCGCCTGGTCGATCTCAACGTGATAAATACCTCGCAGGAGCATGTGATCTCCGAAGAAAAGATCACGGACGCCGCCGGTCAGGTGCGATGGCTTCAGACTGTGAAGCGTCCTATCGAGGGTGAGGATGGACGAGTCAACCACGTACTCGGCGTGGCTACAGATATTACCGAGCGCAAGCTGGCGGATAGCCGGCTGCGAAGGACGCAATATGCCATCGATCATGCCACGGACTGCATTTTTGTCATCGGCCACGACGGGCATTTTGTGGATGTCAATGAATCGGCCTGCCGCCGTTTGGGCTATACCAAACAGGAATTGCTGACGAAATCGGTGATGGACATTGACCCAGACTTTCCACGGGAAACCTGGAATGCGTTTTGGGAGGAGTTTAAACATACGAAGTTGCTTCGTCTTGAAACTCGGCATCGCGGCAAGTCAGGCGAGGTCTATCCGGTGGAAGTGGTCGCCAACTATATTCTGCACGAAGGTGAAGAGCTCGATTATGCATTTGTGCGCGATATTACCGAGCGCAAACAGGCAGAGGCAGCCTTGCAGGCGTTTCAGGATCAGGTCCGCCAGATGCAGAAGATGGAAGCGATCGGGGAGCTAGCCAGTGGCATTGCTCATGACTTTAACAATGTTCTTACCGCCATCATGGGCAATGCACAGTTGGCTTGTAAGAAAGTCGCTTCCGACCATCCGCTACAGTCGAACCTCATGAGGATTCTCGAAGCCAGCGACCGGGCCTCCAGGCTCGTGCAGCAAATCCTCACGTTCAGCCACCAGCAAGCATTGTCACGGACCGTGATGTCTCTCTCTCCTGTGGTGAACGAAGCCCTCGAATTGTTGCGGGCCACCTTCCCTGCGGGCGTCGAGCTGACGGCAACTTACGATGCGGCCACGCCCCAGGTCTTGGCCGATGCCACTCAGATCCATCAAGTTCTGATGAACCTTTGTACTAACGCCTGGCATGCGTTGAACAGACAATCGGGAACTATCTCAGTGGATCTGGCGGCGGTCAGGCTGACCCAGCCATTACACAGTCTTTTTGCGACACTGCCCCCGGGCCACTATGCCTGCCTGTCTGTTCGCGATACCGGTTGCGGTATGGACCCCGAGACGGTGGCACGTATCTTCGAGCCGTTCTACACCACCAAACCCGTGGGCCAGGGGACGGGTCTTGGGTTGAGCCTGGTTCACGGCATCGTTCTAGGACATGAAGGCGCGATCGTCGTGGATAGCTATGCGGGCAGAGGCACGACCGTGTCTGTGTATTTCCCCGCTGCGGAGGTGCGGGCCTACGCAGGTGAGCCAGTCAAAGTTTCGCCCATCGAGACGCAGGGCCGGCTCCGCCATCTGCTCTATCTGGATGACGAGGCAATGTTGGTGGAGCTGGTACGTGCCTGGTTCGAACCGCGCGGATATAGAGTCACCGGCTGTATGCTGGCGGCAGAGGCATTGGACGCGGTTCGCGCCGATCCGACGGGGTTCGATGTCGTGGTGACGGACTACAATATGCCGGGGATGTCCGGCCTTCAGCTGGCGCAAGCCATCGCACGCATCAACGCCAATCTACCTGTGGTGCTGGTGTCGGGACATCTGTCCCCGAGCGCACAGGCGGCAAGCCTCGCCACCAATATCAAAGCGATGGTCTCTAAGACCATCATGTGGCAGCATTTGGAGGGTGTGATTAACCGCCTTCTCAACACACCGCCACAGGCATAGACATCCGCGATCCGGCGTGAAGGGGGTACAGCTCTTCAGCTACCTCGTACACAGGTGTTGCCTGTAACCCGTCCTTCATCCCTTCATCGTTTTCCCCCTACGCTGCGCCGTCACGTCCCACAAGGGTTTATACCCTAGAGGTGGCGAATAGGCAGGCGTTGCTTCACCATCAGGATTGACCCCCCCCTTCCGAGTTACCACTTTCAGGTCTTTTCCCAGGCCTGTTCTGGGTCTATTCTTTCTCCAGATCGTTCACTCAATAAAGTGAAAGGAGTCTAGATCATGAATTGCACACGCTGTCAGGGTTTGATGGTAAAAGACCAACTTCTAGACTTTGATGGAACCTATGGACAGATGTGGGCGACCAGTTGGCGTTGTGTGAATTGTGGTCGTGTCCATGACTCCGTGATTGAGCAGAATTGCCTAGTCCGACAGGGGAAGGTCTTGGCACTTCCCAGTGGTGAGCCGGACAATCGGGATGACGAAGTCTATCTTGAAGCAGAGTCCTGCGTTAGACGAGCGGCTTGATGTGACCTGGCGAGTGCTCCCTTCGATAATTATGCGCTGCACCGAGACTTAAATGTGAGCGAACCACATAGGGGAGAGTCATGGCCTCTATTCTGATTATCGATGATGAAGAAATTATCCGTGCACTCCTTCGCTCTGTTCTTGAAGCGGCAGGGTATGAGGTAACGGAGGCTGCCAACGGCAGGATCGGACTTGAGCTGTACCGCCAGAATCCGAGGGATTTGGTCATCACCGACATCCTCATGCCCGAGCTGAACGGATTGGACATGCTCTTGGAGCTGACGCGTGAATTTCTCCGTGCTAAGGTGATTGCGATTTCAGGGGCAGGAGAGGGGAAAAATGTTTTGGATGTCGCGAAACTACTTGGCGCGCGTCAGACCTTCCAAAAGCCCTTTAGTGTGTCGAAGTTGCTGGGCGCTGTACGATACGAACTGGAACATTAGGGCTGCTTTCCCTCGGCTCTGCCCCTGATCTCTTCTCCATCAGTATTCGTCCAATTCTTCCGTTTCATCGATCAACTCGGCCGTGATCTCGGTACTCTCGGTTTCCCACTGAGTTAATGGGATACCCCCGGCCTTCAGAATCGCTTCCTGCTCCGTGCCTGCTGCTAACATCAGATCGTAATGAATGCTTTGTCGGACCTGAAACGTTTTCACCTGGTCACCTCTTGACGCCAATCGAAGTTTGCCAGCTAGACGGCATCTCGTAAGTCCTTGTTTTATGGTGCGCCCGGAGGGACTTGAACCCCCAACCCCCAGATCCGTAGTCTGGTGCTCTATCCATTGAGCTACGGGCGCGCTCTTGACGGCAGTTATGAGGTTAGAGTTCTGAGTGTTGAGTTGGGCGGAGATCAGGGGGCTTTACGAGCGAAAAACTTCAGAACCCGGGTTGCTCGCAAACTCATAACTCACAACTCAGAACTCAGAACTTGTTGTTTGCAGTAGGCAGCGGTTATACAGGTCTCTGGGCCGGCGGGTCAAGGGACTCGATTTTGGCCTGCGTTATTCATGATGGTTCGTCACGAAATCCCTTAGAGGCCACCGCCGGACCTTTCGCAGAGATATCGGGGTTACAGTAGAAACATTCATGAAGAACACGCGCTGGAACGCTTAACGAAGAAAGGAAAAACGATGTTCAGAACTTCCTCTCTCGGTTAGGATAGCCCTCATGAAGCCGTCATTGGTGTCGTCTAGCGCGCTATTCAACCAACAAGAAACTCAACCGGAAACTCCTGCACAGGATAGTTCGAGAGGCCTATCGGGTGGAGTCCGGCTGGTTGTGCAATGGATGGTCGGCACGATGCTCGCCCTTCTCATTGGATCATGGCTGGTGTGGTGGGCGATAAATCTTCAGCGGCAATTCGCGGAAGACGAAATTCGTGGCGCCTGCCAGCGCGTGATGCCTGAGACCGTGCAACGCTGTGTGGACACGGTGATTATTCAACGGGGTGGTGCAAGACGATGAGCCGAAGATTGTGGCGGGCTTGTACCGTTATGCTGTGCGGAGCGATGCTGATCGCGACGGTATCGGTGAGTGCAGGGGAAGTACGAGTCCTGGAATCTCGACCAAAAATCGAACTCAGTGCAGGAACGTGGCTCAGTGTCGGTGACACTCGATGGGCCCATAACGCTTCCTCGGTTCCAGGATTTGGCAATCCAACATCGAAACTGACTTATAAAGACGTTGGGACGAATGTGATTGAACTCACCGGAAAAGCTTGGGTGGCACCGAAGTGGTTTGGCCGACTCAACGTGGGCTACGCAGGGATCGGAGGCGGCAGACTCACGGATGACGATTATGGATCGAACGGGGGGCAGAAGTTGTTCTCGAGCACCAATAGCAACCTGTCTGGTGACAGCATGTGGTATCTGAATGCAGACGGCGGCTTCAGGGTGATTGAATATCCAAATCATCGGGGTTGGCTGGAGGCGTTTGGAGGATTTCAGTATTGGTATACAAAATATGAAGCCACAGGGTTGACGCAGGTGGCTTGCGACAATTCGGCTCTGCCTGCGTCGTTGGGCCTTACGTGCAATCCAGCAGGAACTGTGAGGAACCAAGGGCAGACAGTTATCACCAATACCACCAATTGGTACTCGATTCGAGTCGGAGCTTCCACTGAATATCGATTCACTCGCCGCCTAAGCCTGATTGGAACTGCGGCTTTTATTCCGCTGAGCATCATTGATAACAAGGATATTCATCACCTGAGAAGCGATCTACAGCAGAACCCCAGCATTTCCATGCTGGGGTTTGGCATTGGCGCGAATGCTGACGTAGGTGCCAGGTTCATGTTTACCGAAAATATTGGACTGAATGTCGGTTACCGTGTCTGGTGGAACCATGCAGTTGACGGGACTGTGACGATTCGCGGCACGAACGGTTCTTCCGAGTATCCGCTGACCCAGTTTGATTCTCTCCGCCATGGCCTGACGGCCGGCATCCATTTCACCTTCTAAATTATGTCAACCTGCTGAGGCGGAAGGTTACCGGCGGCGTCCTGACGGCAGCGTTTCGTCTTCATATTGGGCGAAGAGCCGTTTGGCTTCCGGATGGAGATGGCTTGGATGGCCGTGGGGAATACCGACGGTGCGAAAGAGCGGGGTGAGCTTGCCGTTCGGATGTAAATAGCCGGCGCGAAGCGGGACAGTGCGCGTGCTATGGCGGACCAAGTGGCAGGGGGTCGGTCTGATCGAGGTGATCCACTCGGCTATGTCATGTGGGTTACCGATCGAGGCTGAGAGTAAGAGCATACGTGCTTGGCTCGGACAGAAGATGATCGTTTCCTCCCAGACGACGCCCCGCTCCGGATCTGCGATATATTGTGATTCGTCCAAAATAACCAGGCCTAACGTATCCAATCGTATATCGATTTCGCCGCCTCCTGCATCGTAGAGTAGATTCCGCAAGATTTCCGTCGTCATAATCAGAAGGGGTGCTTGTCCATTGTCGCGCCGATCGCCCGTCAGAATGCCGACCTGGTCTGGACCGAAAATTTTTGAAAACTCCGTATACTTGGTGTTCGAGAGAGCCTTGAGAGGCGATGTATAGATGACAGTCCGATTCTCTGAGATCGCGCGGCGAGCCGCTTCGATTGCAACATAGGTCTTTCCGCTTCCCGTCGGAACGCTCACGACTACGTCACCGTCTCTCAGTTTGGCGATGGCGTCTTCTTGCCAGGCATCTGGGACAAAGGTCTTTGACGGCGGCACTCCCAGTCCTTCCAACCAGCTGGAGAGAGTAACGCCTGGCTCATGGGATTCCGGCTCAACCGGCCTGTGCGTGGTGCGACGCTGCGGCGCCGTGGACTTTGGTTTTCGCGTGGCGGGGGCTTGAGGAGGGGGTGGCGCAGGGCGAGCCTGTGTCTCACCGATCAAGGTCATCAAATCGGACTCAAACCCCGCGCGGTTCTCAGCGGAGTGGCGCAGCAAGACTTCGATCAAACGGCGTTTACCTGCGCGAAAATGCCGTTGAATACGCCCGCGCGCAAGCCGGTGCAAGAGCGCGATCGGTTGTTGAGCCAGTAATTGTTCGAGTTCTTCAGTGGTCATCTCAATGCCGTTATTCGTGAATCGTTATCCGTGAAGCGTCCAGACGACAAAAAGCTGTACATTATTCTTGCGATTAACGTCTTCATGGCAATTCCTCCAGTACGCCTCGGCGCAGAGCGGCGATAGCACGTGACGCAGTGTCTGCCAATCCTGGGTGCGTCGCTTTGAGCGTGTGCAGTTGTGATAGGAACTCGAGGGTTCGTGCTAAGAGGCGATAGATATCCCCTTCAGCCATAGTGGTGCTTTTGCAGAGGCCAATCCACGTAAGCGTAGGGTCGCCGATCCACCGTTCTGTCACTGCGGCAATATCGGCCCGCAAGAGCGGGGGATCTTCATGCGGTGAGAGCGAAACAGCCAGTTTGCGGACTTGTCCGAGCAGTGAAGCGAGCCCGGAACTGACGCGTGGAAAGGCGCCGGGGCGATCATCGTCGTGCGCGATGCTGGACATCACGGCGGCCAGCATCGCGGGGTCGGCTCCGTTGAATGCATCGGCCCTGAGCAATTCCGTGATGAGCAGTGAGTGGTCGATGCGGATGAGTCTGGCCCATTCGCCGTCCTCGGTCAGATGGGCTGTCGGCGTGAGATAGCCAAATTGTTGGAGAACGTCGATCTTTTCCTGAAAACGGTGCCAGAGACTTGTGCGTAGCGCCTGGATCGATTTGACGTGTCGATGCTGTTCCTGCCGAAGTTTGGAGGCGAGGGGATAGTCTCTCTGGCAGGCGGACCGCGAAGGACAGGTCGGACAGGCAAAGTCGCCCAGAGTTTGCACGATGGCATCAGGAATCGGTTCATTATCCTTCGGAATCAGGATGGGAAGCTCCGGCAGCCTGCCAGGCAACTCTTCCAGGTGATGGAGCAACTCTTCCACGCTTTCAGGTGTGCACCAGGGATAGACCGGCGCATCCACGCAGTCGAGGATACGGTCGGACACTTCGGTCACCGTAGAGGCGGGAGATTCGGTAATACCTCCGCCTTCACGTAGAGCCGTGATCATCGGGCTCTTCTGTCCTTTACTCCGATATTGTCGCAGGACCACGCCCCGTCCACGGGCGAACCCTACCACGCGACCGGGGGTGAGAAAATGAAAACGCGCGGCGACTTCCGGTGGCTCATGTCTTCTGATCGGGGCACGGTGCGTTTTTTGCCGGCGCACCTGATCGAAGGTCTGCCACTCTGAGATCCAGTCTGTGCAGACGCGTGGTCCGAACGGTTCCATTTGAGCGTCCAGATCATCCAGCTTGCGAGCCAAGACCTCGGCGCGTTGGTTGAGCTGAAACTGTGCAAAGCTTTTGGCGAGAATCGGTTGGATTTGATCCAGAGGATGCGCTTTTAACAGGTTCAGGACCATTGGATAGCTGATGACGAATTGGCTGTTGATCGCTTCAGGATGCCCGGTGAAGCCTTTGGTCAGCACGTTCAGATCGATGTAGGGCGAGGGGGTGACGATGGCGAAGCCTACCAAGTCTTTTCCTCGGCGCCCAGCACGGCCGGCTATCTGCTGCACTTCGCCGATCGTCAAGTCCATGAAGTCGCGCGACTTGCGAATGCTGGATTGCGTGATAATGACAGTTCGTGCAGGGAAATCGACCCCAGCGGCGAGTGTGGTCGTGGCGAAAACGGCGTCGAGGCAGCCATGACGCATCAATTCCTCAACGGCGATTTTCCACGAGGGCAGATGGCCTGCGTGATGGGCGGCCACGCCGATGCGCTGGACGGTTGGAATGAGCGGGTGTTCCGCGATGCTGGGATATTGTGCGATCACCTTTTCCAGTACGGCGGCAATTGCCGCTTGGCGAGGCGGTGGGAGGAGGATATGGCTATGATCGAACGCCTGCATGGCTTCATCGCACGCACGGCGTGACGTAAGGAACACGATGGCAGGGGTCAAGTGCTTGTCGCGAAGCGCGATGATCAGATCAACCGGATGAATCGAGGGAGGCATGCAGTTTCGTTCCCTTTGCAATCACGACTAAACCGGATTCGGTGACGGTAAATCGCTGAGCGTCGGCCTCTCGGTTATATCCGATTTCTGAGTTAGGTGGGATGATGACATCCTTGTCGATAATGGCCCGTCTGATTCGACTCTGTGCCCCGATGACGACGTTTTCCATGAGGATCGATTCACGCACCTCTGCATGGTCTTGCACGCGAACGTTCGGCGATAGCACGGAGTTTTGTACCCGGCCGCCGGAGACAATACAGCCGCCGCAAACGATGGAATCCAGAGCCACGCCCATTCTGCCGCCTTGATAATCTTGCGAAAAGACGAACTTGGCCGGCGGAAATTGCCCTTGATAGGTTCGAATCGTCCAGTGTTGGTCGTAAAGATTGAAGAGGGGATCCACTGCGACGAGGTCCATGTTCGCCTCCCAGTAGGCGTCCAATGTTCCGATGTCTCGCCAATACTTCACGTTCTTCTTATTCGCATCGACAAATTTGTAGGCGTAGACGCGTCGATCGCGGATCATGTTCGGAATGATATTTTTCCCGAAGTCGTGACTTCCGCCTTCTTGGGCGTCAGCAATCAAGTATTCGCGGAGAATTTGGGTGCGAAACATGTAGATGCCCATCGAGGCAAAGGCATGGGTTGGATCGCCGGGGATCGCCGGTGGCTGCGCCGGTTTCTCGATGAAGTCCGTAATGCGGAAATCCTCATCCACGCCGATCACGCCGAATCGATGAGCTTCTTCGATCGGAATATCGATCGCTCCGACCACGGCATCGGCGCCTTTGGCAATCAACCAATGAAAGATCTCCGCATAGTTCATCTTGTAGATATGGTCGCCGGCAAGGATAAGCACATAGTCCGGTTGTTCGCTGTCGAGCAGAAACAGGTTTTGATAGACCGCGTCGGCAGTGCCTTGGTACCATTCTTCACTGATCCGCTGCTGGGGTGGAATCGAGGCGATGAATTCGCCGAGTTCGGCGTTGAAGACGTTCCAGCCTGTGCGGATGTGACGGTCGAGCGAGTGGGATTTGTACTGGATGAGGACGGCGACTTTTCGAAGCCCGGAGTTAAGACAATTGCTGAGTGTGAAATCGATAATACGGTATTTCCCACCAAAAGGGACCGCCGGCTTTGCCCGGTGTTCGGTGAGGGGCTGAAGACGTTCGCCCTTCCCGCCGGCCAGCACCATGGTGAAGATGTTTTGCATTATTCCGAATTGTAGCAGGACGTTGAGGAAATAGAAAGAAAGCAGACTCGTTGACATCGCAAGAATCTCGGATGATACTAGGCAGGTCAGCCTAGGAGTATTCGTGAGTGTTTGAGCAAAGGAGCAAGTATGAAGCGAGATGTACTGGTCACGTCGCTGCTGAAACAGAAGGCGGTTCAGAAGCCGGCCGTGGACCGCAGTAAAGATGCGCTCTGGCGGCTAGAGCATCTTGAAAGCCAAATGGCGACGTTGTCAGAGTTGGTCCGTGAGCATGCGGAGGATGTCGATCGATTGGTCCGTATTGTGGCCGAAGATCGCGACGTCATTCGGCGGCAGTTATTGCGCAAGCACCAAGCACAAGTCCGGGTTCGCAAGCATCTTCGTAGCTCCAATTCCAAGGTAGGCCTCGATTCCTAAGTCTGGTGATCGCCTGCCATCGTTTTCTTCTCGCGAGCCCACCCGCTGCGTAGGCTATCCGTGAAATCTGGGCGAGACAAGCAAAATGTGCGCGATAGACATGACACGAAGTTCTGAGTGCAGGGTTTGAAGTTCGAACACCTCAGTCCTTAGCCGTGAGGCCGCCGCTGTTGTACGAATTCGTTTATTAGCGCGATACGAATCCTAGCAAAGGGGGAGAAAGGGGATGACTGTGCAGCAACGACATTCATATTCCTGGGGATTTGTCCTTTTGATTGTGTCGGTAGGGATGGCTCAGACCCTGTGGG
The DNA here is from genome assembly GCA_037142015.1 of Nitrospira sp. Lineage (GTDB taxonomy): Bacteria > Nitrospirota > Nitrospiria > Nitrospirales > Nitrospiraceae > Palsa-1315. Next base: position 25,768 of record JBAXBK010000029.1, read on the forward strand.
CTAAACCTTGGAGCTTGCCCATAGGACTGGATCAGGCAGATAGAGAATGGGGCATTCCGGTTCAGGTGCCCTACGAGGCGCCTTCAAAGGGACAGGATCAGCCGGCTGAGTCTGTCCCTCAGAATACGAAACCCTTGACGGCCGTCGAAGTCCAGCGGGCGGAAGCGCTCTTGCCATTGCTGGAAGGCGCGCAAGAGTTTTGGGCAATGGGAGAATTCGTGCATCTCGGCGAGCCTTCCGTCCCGGTGCTGGTCAAAGGCTTGACCATGCCGGGGCCGCGTATTCGCTATAACACCATTGAAACGATTTCGATGTTGAAGGCAGCCTCGGCGGTGCCGTCGCTCATCGCAGCAGCCAAGGAACCAAACGAGATCCCGCGGGTGCGGGAACATGCCTTGCGAGTGGCTGTTAGATTGGACGGGGCCAAAGCTGTGGATGCAATTGAGGTGATGGCCAAAGATCAGAATTCGTCGATTCGGAAGGCGGCTGCGTTTGAGGCTCGGTATGTCAGAGAGAAAACTGTGATACCGATTCTGATCGGGATGATTGCCGATGCTGAACGTTTTGTCTCACTCTCAGCGGTGCAGTCGCTCTGGATTCTGACCCGACATGAAACGGAGTTTCACGATTGGGATACGTCGACCAGCCAAGACCGTCAGGAGTGGACGGTCGAGTGGTCGGAATGGTGGAATGGCCAGAAGCATAGCTTCGAACTGTCGGATCCGAAACGGCCCGCGCGGGCCCGTTAGGAGCGTGGGCCGCGCGCGAGATGCGAGAAACGCGAGACGTGGACAGATTGAATTTTCCACTCGTTTTACCTGTCTCGCGAGTCCCGCACGTCTCGCCAGTCTCGCAGGGCCATGCCTTGCGAGGGTGAAAAATCCTGTGTTATATTTCTGAAGTTTGCTCTTTCATCATCGCGCATAATAGAAGGATGATAGGTACGGTCATGCCTAAGCTCCCGATTGCAAAGCTCGGTAATCCCATCTTGCGCCAGGTTGCGGCCAAGGTCGATCCTCGCGACATTCGCACGTACGATCTGCAGCAATTCATCGACAATCTGATTGAGACGATGCTAGATGAACCAGGGATCGGCTTGGCGGCTCCCCAGGTGTCGCGCTCGATTCAACTGGTCGTGATGGGTTGTGAAGGAGAAGATGGATTTCCCAGAACAGTACTCATCAACCCCAAGATTGTCTTCTATGGTCCGGAACAAGTCGAAAACTGGGAGGGCTGTCTCAGCGTGGATGGGTTGCGGGGAAAGGTGACGAGGCCGTCAGTCGTGAGGGTTCAGGCGCTGGATCGTCATGGCAAATCGTTGGATATCGAAGCGACCGACCTCTATGCCGTCTGTATTCAGCACGAAATAGATCACCTGATCGGCAAGGTATTTTTGGATCGGATGACCGATATGTCCACACTCACACAACTTCCAGAATTTAGTAAGTATTGGCAACACGATCCCGTTCCTGTCATTTAGCTAACCCGCCGTGAAGATCCTTCGCTTGTGAAAACCCTGCTTCGAGTGCTCCAGTACCTCAGCCCGCACCGTTCCATGGTGGTTGGCACCTTTCTGTTTGCCGGGCTGGCGACTGCATTCGAGCTGATCCCTCCGTGGCTGATCAAAGTCATCATCGACGACGTAATCCAGGCCGGTCAGACCGAGCTTCTAGTGTGGGTATTTCTCGCGCTGTGTGCAGCCTATGTGCTGCGGAACCTTTGCGGGTCGATACGGATCAGACTGAACAATGGATTGGAGCAGCAAGTCGTGCATGATCTGCACGTCCAGGTATTTTCCGCGCTGCAGCGATTATCTATCAGCTTCTACGAGAATCGTCCGACGGGTGAGATTATGTCTCGGGTGTTGAACGATACCGAGCACATGCAGCGCATCTTCGTCGACGGGCTTGAAGAAATCATTACAGCCGGGCTGACGTTGATCGGGATTATGATCATGCTATTTATGCTCAATTGGAAACTGGCTCTGTTGGCGCTCGTGCCGATTCCCCTCTTGGTGGTGGGAGCGGCGCTGTTCACCAAACGTGTCCATGGGTATTATCGTCTAATTCGAAAAGGGTCGGCGGAACTCAATGCCCTCTTGCAAGACATGCTGGCAGGTATTCGGGAGACGATGGGATTCAATCGCCAGCCCTACGAGCAGGAGCGATTTGACCGAAAGAGCGATCGTTGTCGGCAGGACACGTTGAAGGCCATGTACCTCTGGTCCTACTACTCCCCCGGCATGATGCTGATCGGGAGCCTTGGCGGGGCCATGGTGCTCTGGTTTGGCACAGCCGAAGTCTTGCAGCACCGTCTTTCCGTGGGCGAGCTCGTGATGTTCATCTCGTACCTTGCGCTTTTCTATGTGCCGATCAATCAGATCCACTCCGTCAATCACATGCTGCAGCATGCCTTGGCTGCAAGCGAGCGGGTGTTCGAAATACTCGATCTCGTTCCGGAGGTCAAGGATCGTCCGAAGGCGCTCGTACCGGTAGCTCGGTTGCGGGGAGAGGTGGCCTTTAATCGCGTCGGGTTTCATTATCGAACGGATACGCCGATCTTGACCGACGTCACGATAGCCGTTCAAGCGGGAGAGCGAATCGCGCTGGTCGGTCCAAGCGGAGCGGGAAAAAGCACGACACTCAAATTGTTGATGCGGTTTTATGATGTGACGGAAGGTGCCATCACCATCGATGGGTGCGATATCCGCGATCTGCCCCTGGCCTTTCTTCGAAGCCAAATCGGCCTGGTTCAGCAAGAGCCCTTCTTGTTCAATGGCACGGTGCGAGAGAATATTCTGTACGGGGATCTCTTGGCCGGGCAGGAGGAAGTCGAGGCGGCGGCGAAGGTGGCCCGTGCGCATGACTTCATCATGGCCCTTCCAGACGGGTACGATACTTGGATCGGGGAGCGTGGCGTCAAGCTTTCCGTGGGACAGCGGCAGCGTGTCTCGATTGCCCGGGTGATCCTGAAGGATCCTCCGATCGTCATGTTCGATGAGGCCACGTCGAACATCGATACGGAGACAGAAGTCAAGATTCGTGAAGCGCTAGACGATCTCACGAAAGGGCGGACGACCATCATCATTGCCCATCGCCTCTCCACCATCCATGGCGTCGATCGAATCATTGTTGTAGACCACGGTCGAGTCGTCGAAGACGGGACCCATGAAAAGTTAATCGGGCATGAAGGGGTGTATGCACGGCTCTATGACGCCCAGTTCCAAGTCTAACGGCAGGATAGCCGCGCGAGACAGGCGAGACTGGCGGGAAAGGCGAGACGGAGGAGGGTTCAAGATCGGAAGTCCTAGTCCGAGGTGTTTGGACCTTCGTTCCTCCATCTGACATGCTGACTCTTGTCTGACTCGATGCTCCCGCCCATCCTACCAGTCGCGCCTTTCTCGCTCGTCTCGCGCTTCACGCGCCATGGACGGATGGTGGGCCGTTGCGGATCGATCTTGTCCACCAGTATACTCAGGCCACTAAACAGGGAGAGCAGACCGATGGTGCTGATATATGAAAGCGATCCGCTGGATAATGATGACGCGCGCGGGCGGTTCTATCATGTCTGCCGGGGGCGCATCGATCGGACAGAAATCCAGCTTCCGGCTGACGAGAAGGTCTACGAATGTGCTGTCTGCGGCATCGATCTCGAAGCGGAGGACTTTTGGCTAGCACGACAGAAAGGGTCGGTGTAAGCCGCCATGGCTGGGAGCACAGGCAGAAAGACAGTGGGTGTATCGCGCGGGCTCATGATGCTCTGCGACGTCTGCTATGCCCAGGTTATGGCCGATAAGCTCACCGACGAAAAGAATTTTGTTGCGGATGCCGAGACCCTCTTCGATACCATCTGCGTCGGGTGCACCGATATCAATCGGCCTCTGATCGACGACATGGCTGGTAGCGGGGAGTGAGGATGTTGAAAAAGCCCGTCAGTGTCGTTCTAACTTCGCTAAACCCCGCAACGTATTAAAAACAGCATGTCGCAGGTTTTTACTCGCTGCGGCCTCGCTGAACGGGCTTTTCGAACATCCTCATAACATCAATCTTATACTAGCTGGAGCTGATGGATTTCATATTTGATAGGGAAGAAGGAAGAACAGTACATATGAGCCAGATCAGAGTTTTTCGAATGATCGCGTTAGCCGAAGGGATTTCATTTCTCTCCTTGTTATTCATTGCGATGCCGATGAAGTACTTCATGGGGATGCCGGAGGTCGTGCGAGTAGTGGGAACCATACACGGAGGATTGTTTCTGCTCTATGTTGGCCTGTTAACGGTGATACATTTCAGGCAACGATGGTCTGTCATTTTTTCACTCTACGCTTTCGTTGCGTCTATTATTCCTTTCGGAACATTTGTGCTGGACAAACAACTCCGGGCGAAAGAAGCAGTAGCGAACTGATTAGGAAGGGACATTCTTTACTTGCAAGCTTTCCCGTCGAAGTGCTTGCAGTTTGTCTCGCCGGATTTTACTTTCCAGGTTTTCAGCAGGGGCGCTTGCTCATTCCCTCTCATCTCGACGACGAAATCCACGAGGCCTGATACCGGGAGTTTCTCGATGTGCGGTTTGGCCGCGTCTGGAGCATCGATCCAAAAAACTGACCCAAAGGTGGAAATCAAGACTCGGTGATTCTCCGTATCGACTTGAATGACGGGGCTGTAGAAGCTTTTGTCCTCGGCAAAACTGACGGACGCGATCAGGCTGAGAAGGAAGAAACTGGAGAATATGGCGGGAAGAGTTGTACGCATGTATGACATGACAAGCCCTCTTTCTTACGAAAGAAATTACGCAGCCATTATCGCACCAAGGCCAAGGGGAAACAATTCAGAAAATGTTGAGAGGGCGGCGTGCGAGACAGGCGAGATGGGCGGGACTGGCGAGACGGACGACAGTTCGAGGTGTTAGGAACTTCGAACCTTGAACTTTTGGTCGCGCGTTTCTCGCCCGTCTAGCACTTCACGCGCCACGGTTCTAGACCGTGGTTGTGATGTGTGCTTGCGTGACATTCCCGCCCTTGATCCAGTATCCGCGAATATCAGGCTTCGATTTCTCCATGAGGGAGATGAGCAGATAGGCGGGGATTGGCAGGTTGATCTTTGGCCAGATTTCTTCGTAGTCGGTGGCAATCTTGATATCGGTGATTGACGGGCGTGCCGGGTCGTGAGGATGGGAGTGGTAGACCACTTGTAGGTCCAGTCCTTTGTTTCGAATATCCTTCTTCGCAACGGAAAAATCCTGCATATCCATCACGAAGGCGATCTCGGCTCGTTCAGCCGGTGACAGTCGTTCCAGATGCGCAACCTTGGCCGGGTCAAAGGACGACAGTTTCTCAGCTCCTTCAAACGCCACGATATTTTTGATCCGATAGACATGGGTGACGGCTCCGTTGATTCCGGCCAGGAGCCCGCAACACTCATAGGGATCAAGCTCCCTAGCGTGGGCCACCATGTCGTCGAGGATCGATTGAGGGATGAGCAGTGAAGTGGTCATGGAACGTAAGAGTCTGAACGTCTTGAAGTCATCAAGTCGGATCAATCTGAACGATCATTACGGAGGCTTTACGACGTTAGGACTTTTGACCTTTAGACCTGGTTTCGTTAAATCGTACAGCTGACCGTATAGTCAGTCTTGAGATCGGTAATCGTCGGGTTGGGCCCACAAAGGCGGCAGGCCGGGTCTTTAGGGCGTCGAACTTTTCTGAATTTCATCTCCAAGGCATCGTAGATCAGCAGGCGATCAGCCAAGGTTTCGCCGATGCCGAGAATTTCCTTGATCGCCTCTGATGCTTGAAGAATGCCCATGGTCCCAGCCAGGGCTCCTAAGACGCCGGCTTCTTGGCAATTGGGAACGAGCCCTGCCGGCGGCGGTTCCGGATAAAGGCAGCGGTAGCAGGGATAGCCGGCATGGGGCTTGATCGTCGTGAGTTGGCCTTCGAAGCGGAACATGCTGGCGGAAATGAGCGTCTTCTTGGCGAAGAAGCAGGCGTCGTTTACGAGAAAACGTGTGGCAAAGTTATCGGATCCATCCAGCACCATATCGAACTCTGATATGAGCGAAAGAATATTGTCGCTGTCGACGTTCTGGTGAAAAGTCTTGATTGTAATCTCCGGGTTGATCGCTGACAGGGTTTTGCGGCCTGACTCGACTTTCGGCATACCGACCGTGGCCGTGGAGTGCAGGATTTGCCGTTGCAAGTTTGAGAGATCGACGACATCGCCATCGACCAGACCGATGGTGCCGACACCGGCGGCAGCCAGATAGAGTCCGGCAGGCGAGCCGAGACCCCCGGCGCCGATGAGCAAGACTTTCGCCTTGGTCAGTTTCATTTGGCCCTTGCCACCGACGTCGCTGAGAATAATCTGCCGGCTGTACCGTTGAATCTGTTGTTCTGTGAGTTCCATCTTGAAGACGTTCTACGTTAATCGGTGCTCGTGAACCGCGGAACCACTTCTTTTTCGATTAACGATTCACGTTTAACGGTTACCATTTCTACTCCACTACATTCAATTCGATCGGGTCGACGATGACGCCCTTCTTGCGAAGGCCTGCAATCGCCCGGTCGATCTCCGGGCTCTCCCCGGTCAGTTCGAGGTCCATCCATCCGGTGGTTTCACGAACGTCGGCACGTCTAACGTTTGTGACGACCTTAAATTCGTGCCCGATCTGATAGATGATCGGTTCTTTGATCTTGTTTTCAGGAAACTGAACGTGCACTTTCACATTCGGCATGATGTGCCTCCCGCAATGGCGGGCACGATCGAGACTTCGTCGCCGTCTTTGAGCGAGGTCTCTTTGCCCTTGAGGAATCGAATGTCTTCCTCGTTGACGTAAATATTCACGAACCGACGAAGCTCACCCGTGTCGTCGCAAAGACGATCCTTAATGCCGGGATGCGCGGTATTGAGTGCCTCGATCATATCAAGCACGCTCGCGGCCTTCGTTTCGACTTCTCCCTGGCCTTTGGTTAGCGGGCGTAGCGGAGTCGGAATGCGGACTTTAATCATGAGTCACCACCACCGTTCTTTCCCATTTTAAATGTTTTCTCAAACGCGTCCAAACTTGGCTGAATACGGACAGGCCGTCCAACCGCATCGATCACCGCTTCCTGGGTTTTCAAGCCGTTCCCGGTGATATAGGCTACGGTCAGATCGCCTTTTTTGATCGTGCCGTTCTTCACCAGCTTTTGCAGCACACCGATCGTAACACCACCGGCCGTTTCGGCGAAGATTCCTTCCGTCTGCGCTAGCAGCTTGATGCCCTCCACGACCTCATCGTCGGTTACCATGTCCATGGAGCCCTTGCTCTCCGCCGTGGCCTTCAGGGCATAGTACCCGTCGGCAGGATTGCCGATGGCCAGCGACTTGGCGATGGTCTTGGGCTTCACCGGTTTGAAGAAGTCGCGCCCCGCCTTGAAGGCCGTAGAAATTGGCGAACAGCCCTCGGCCTGGGCCCCGTTGATCCTGGTTTTGACCTTATCGATCAATCCCACGTACTTCATTTCGTGAAGGCCCTTCCAAATTTTCGTCAGCAGGGAACCCGACGCCATGGGAATGACGGCTTGATCGGGCGTGCGCCAGCCGAGTTGCTCGACGGTTTCAAATGCCAGAGTCTTCGAACCTTCTGCATAGTAGGGACGGATGTTGATATTGACGAACGCCCAGCCGTGTTCGCCGGCGATTTCACTACAGAGCCGATTGACGTCATCGTAGTTACCTTCAATCTCCACGACGTTGGGTTTGTAGATCAAGTTGCCGAGCACCTTCGCAGCTTCCAGATCGCCCGGAATAAACACGTAGGCGCGCATTCCTGCGGCAGCCGCATGGGCGGCGACGGAATTGGCCAGATTGCCGGTCGAGGCGCAGGCAATGGTTTCAAATCCCAATTCGCGAGCCCTGGTGATGGCCACGGCCACGACCCGATCTTTGAACGAGAGCGTAGGATGATTGACCGTATCGTTCTTGATATAGAGCTCGTCCAGTCCGAGGTAGGCGCCGAGATTCTTGGCGCGCACCAGGGGGGTCATTCCGGCATGAGGGCCGAGAAAGTTCGGCCCTTCTACAGGCAGGAGATCGGCATAGCGCCAGATACTGTGTGGACCATCCTGGATCTTCTTACGGGAAATGCTCTTCTTGATCTCCTCGTAGCTGTATTTCACTTCGAGAGGGCCAAAGCACATCTCGCAGACATGGATCGCCTTCGTTGGGTATTCTTTACCGCACTCGCGACAGACAAGGGCTTTCATTGTGGCCATGGCGACTCCACCTTGCTAGATCAATAATTACGGCCGGACGGCACAGCCGGCAAAAGGATCGCCGTCATCGAACAATTCGGTAATCGTCGGGTGCGCGCCGCACAGCGCACAGTCGGGATTGCGTTTCACTTTGATTTCTCTGAATAGTGTCTTGCGGGCATCAAAGTCCAGGAATCGGTTCGTAAGAGGATGACCGATACCTAGAATGAGTTTCAAGGCCTCGGTTGCTTGAATCGTTCCAATGATACCGGCTAATACGCCGATCACGCCCGCCTCCTGGCAGGAGGCTACTAGCCCAGCCGGGGGCGGAGTCTTGAAGATGCAACGATAACAGGCGGACTGCTTCGGCACAATGGTCGTCACACGCCCATCGAAACGGAGGATGCCGCCGTGGACTAACGGTTTTCCGGCAAAGAAACAGGCGTCGTTGATCAAAAACTTGGCGGTAAAGTTGTCGACCCCGTCGATGACGATATCATAGTCGCTGACGATCTTCAGCGCATTGCCGGCCGTCAGCCGCTCTTCGTAAATCGAGACCTGGACGTCGGGGTTCAACGCCTGAATCTTTTCTTTGCCCGAGACGACTTTGGGGCGGCCTACGTCCGACGTATGGTGAAGTATCTGTCGATGAAGATTGGTCAGGTCCACCACATCACTGTCGATGAGGCCGATGGTACCGACACCAGCTGCGGCCAAATAGAGGGCAGCCGGAGAGCCAAGGCCTCCCGCGCCGACCAGGAGAATCTTGGCCTTGGCAATCTTCTTTTGTCCCTTGCCTCCGACTTCTGGCAAAAGAATGTGGCGGCTGTAACGACTAATTTGGTCTTCGGTAAATTCCATTTTAGCTGTCAGCCTTCAGCCTTCAGCTCCGAGCTGACTGCTGAAAGCTTCCCTGCTCAGATATTAAAATACTTCTCGATACTGATATATCGCTCGCCTGTGTCGCACAGGATGGTCACCACATTCTTACCTGGCCCAAGCTCCTGGGCTACCTTCTGCGCGGCGAACACGTTGGCTCCGGCAGAAATGCCGACCAAAAGGCCTTCCTTTTTCGAGAGCTGTTTGGCCGTTTGATAGGCTTCGTCATCAGTCACGGTCATGACCCGATCTATAATGGCCCGGTTCAACACTTTCGGGATAAATCCTGCACCGATGCCCTGAATCTTATGGGGCCCTGGCTCTCCACCGGATAGGACCGGCGATCCGGACGGTTCAACTGCAATTACTTGCACCTTGGGATTTCGCTCCTTAAACAGTTCCCCGCATCCGGTGATCGTGCCGCCGGTGCCGACTGCCGCCACAAACGCATCGATCTTTCCGTCGAGCGACTCTAGAATCTCGATTGCCGTGGTCTTTTTATGCATCGCCGGGTTAGCCGGATTTGAAAACTGATCCGGCATAAAATACGAGGGATTCTGCGCGATGATGCTTTCGGCCTCGCGGATCGAACCCTTCATACCTTCCCAGGCCGGCGTCAGCACAAGCTGTGCGCCATAAGACGATAAGAGGCTCGCCCGCTCCATGCTCATGCTCTCCGGCATCACGAGAATCAGCTTATAGCCACGAACCGCAGCGACTAATGCCAGTCCGATCCCGGTGTTTCCGCTGGTCGGCTCCACGATGGTGCCGCCTGGCTTTAATGTGCCCAGTCGTTCCGCCTCATCGATCATATTGAGGCAGATTCGATCCTTGACGCTTCCGCCTGGATTGAAAAACTCGACTTTCCCGTAGATCGTCGCCCCGCCTATTGGAGATAACCGGTTTAGGCGTACAAGGGGAGTCCGTCCAATCAGTTCGGTAATATCTTTATGCAGAGGCATGGTCACAGGCCGCCTCCCATGTAAAACAAGAATTCGACCCGGTCGCCGTCGTTCAGACTGGTGGTGGCGAGGTGGATTCTGTCCAGCATGGTGTCGTTGACCTCGACCGCAACCATTTGTGGTTCAATCTTTTTTGCCTGGAGAAGATCAAGGACCGTTCCCCCTGAAATCTCCTCTGCCTTACCGTTGATTTTCACCTGCATGAAGACTCCTAACATGGCCCAGAGATTAAACAATTTCAACACGTTATCAAAGCAACTTTGCCAATGTCAAGGTAACGAACCTGGTCGCCTCGTGTCTTGACTTTGCCCGCGATCCGCCGCCACTATGCCATCTTTTGGATGACGACTCATATGTGGAAACGCAATTTCATGTTCAGGTCCGCGGAGGCTACGCCACTTAAGGAGTCTGAAAACGAGCTATTCCATGATACCGATCCCGCGATGGATAGCGCCGGACTCCAGTTAGAGAAGTTTTTATCGGTTTGGATTCAAGGCGATGGAGAGGACGACTCACCGACATCCTTCACGAGCATGTATGTCCGCACAGCGACATTGGATTTCCAGAAGCGAGTCGGGTTTCTGCAGCCACTCCAAGGCCGCTCACACCAGATCAAACAGTTACTCACGTCGGGCCAAAAACAGTTCCTGCAACAGTGGCTCGCCACAGAGGCTCCTCAGGCCTGGGAAGCCACGGACGACCATTTCAAGATGTTGTTTGAACTCGAATGACTCTATTCACCATCCGCCATCGATGAGAGCGGTCATGCCCAACCGCAGCATGCTGTCGTTGTGTCTCGTCGGGCTGCTGCTCGCAGTTCCAGCCGGGGCCGGATGGAGCGCGACGGTGGAGGTCTACTACGGGCCAGACGACGCGCCACTCGATCGCCTGACCACGCTCTATCGGCATGCGACACGCTATCTCTATGTGGCGGTCTATGGATTGACCTCTCCCCGTGCGGTGGAGGCAATGGTCGCAGCGAAGAAGCGGGGAGTCGATGTGCGCCTGATCACCGATCTGAAGCGCACGGAGGACGTGAAGCAGCTCACGGCACTCCACACGTTACAATTGGCCGGCATCCCTATTCTCGTGAATCAGCATGATGGGCTGATGCACCTGAAACAGGTGGTGATCGACGATGAAGTGAATGTGTCCGGTTCGATGAACCACACGACGAGTGGCAATCGCTATAACGATGAGCGGCTTGACGTCGTTACCGATTCTGCGATCACTGCCAAGGCCCGGGAGAAGTTTCTGGCAATGTGGAACGATCACGATCGGTATCGGGAATGGAAGTAGGTAAGAAGGCTGAAGCGACGGATAAGGCTGAAGGATAGGATGAATCTTCGATCGACTGCAGCCTTCCTTTGTGAGGAGCGATGACTGAACAGACCGACGTGGCGGTGGTAGGGGCAGGGGGTGGAGGAGCCGTCTTAGCCCTGGCGCTGGCGAAGCAGGGGGTCAGCACCATCGTGTTGGATCAGGCCGTCGGCCCACCCAAAGGGTTGCGGGGAGAGATCCTCCAACCGAACGGCCAGCATGTGCTCGATCGTTTGGGCGTGTTGCAGTCGTTACCGGCCGATGCCACGAGGTCCGTGCGGCACTTTCATTTTTGCCGGGCCGGCGGGACGCGCCTTTGTAGCATCGACTATGGCGATCTGCCGCCGCCCTACAATCGTGCCATCGTGACCTTGCCGAATGTGGCACACCATGCCATTGTCGCGGCAGTGCAGCAGCAGAAGAGCGTGACGCTCCGCTATGGAACCGTCTTTACAGGACTATTACGCGAGGGAAACCAGGTGGTGGGATTATCCACGCAAGGTCCGGAAGGCGCCAATACCATCCGTGCGAAGGTTGTCGTCGGCGCAGATGGCGCCTTTTCAAAAGTGCGTGAGGCCCTGAAAATTCCCGCTGATCTGTATCTGTATCCTGACGGGTATTTGATCGCGATTCTCGAATCGGAGGAGCTGGTATCGGAATCGTTCTACTACATTGGGCACAAGACCATTTTGGGAATCTTTCCGGCGACGGGGAATAAGGTCTATCTCTTCTACATGATTCCCAAGGATTCGATGGAGGACGTGAAGCAGCAGGGTATTGCCGCGCTACAGCAGACCTGGAGCCAGATTGCGCCGCAGTTTTCCAAGCTATTTCGGCGTCTGAGCGATTGGAGCCAGACCGCCTATATGCCGACCGGGAGGGTGAGAACGCCGACCTGGGTAGCGGATGGAGCTGTCCTCATCGGCGATGCCGCCCATGCGATGAATCCCCATGCCTCGCAGGGCCGCATGCAGGCCATGGTTGATGCGATGGCTCTGTCCGATCTCTTGCCGGGCTGTCTTGCCGATCAAGATTATTCCTCCGCCAGACTAAAAGAATTTGAGCGAATCAGGCGGCCGCAAGTCACCATGTTGCAGCAATTGGCCGATCAACAAGTATTCTATTGGAATACGGAGAATCCCGTGGTGGCGTTCCTGCGCGATCGCGTGTTTCAGACGCTGGATCGAAACGCACGGCTTCGCTACCAGGTTCTGTCGACCACGGCGGGGTTGCGGACGATGCCGCCGTTCAATCAGCTTGATCGCGTGATTGCCGCAGGGTTTCTCCCCGATATCCGCTCACATGAGAGATCTCCACATCCGACGTCGTCATGAGGGATATGGACAGGGCTGAACGTCTGATCGAGGGGTTGCCGAACGACATACAGAAGCGACTGCAGACCTATGTGAAGGAGGTCATAGGTGTATTCGGGGAGCAGTTGGAAGGTATGTTGCTCTATGGCAGTGCCGTCCGGGGCGAGTTTTTTCCAGGGCGGTCCAACCTGAATATCCTGCTTCTCGTCTCGTCATACGACAGTGCCGTCCTCAAACGATACAGTGCGGTGCACCGTCAATGGAGCAAGGAGCAGATTCTGGCGCCTCTCTTTCTGACTGAAGAGGAGCTGCACAGGTCGGCAGCCGTCTTTCCACTTGAATTTCTGGAGATCCAAGAACAGCATCGCGTCCTGGGCGGGCGCGATCCCTTCATCGGTTTTCACGTGAAAACCGATCGGTTGAGAGATGGCGTGGTCCAGGGCCTCACGAGTAATGTCTTACGTTTACGCCAGCGCTATGTCGAGGGGGGCGGAGGCGAAGAGGCTACGATGATTTTACTGCCGCTTTCGATCACCGCAACTCTTCCCTTGCTGCGCGGGGTCCAACGTCTTCTCGGTCGTCCCGTCCTCTCTCACTCCGATGCGGTGATCGAGGACGTTGCGGCGCAGCTGAAATTGGATCTGCAGGGTTTGCTGGATACCTGGTTACTCAAGCGTGGACAGATTACTCCTGGTCTCCACGAAGTGCCGCGTCTCTTTGACCGGTATCTACAAGCCGCGACCCTGCTTGCACGCACAGTCGAACAACTGCCGCAGTCTGGGCAGCGATGACGAAGATCGTCGGAATGGCGTTGGCTTGCTGTTTTGTCCTCTTCGCGGGAATCGCTCAAGCTGCTCCTTACGAAAGATCCAAGATCCCGTTGCCGGGGCCTCAAGGCTATGTGAGTGACCATGCGCAGGCAATCGATGGGGGCTGGAAAGAGCGCATACGGTCCGTCTGCCAGGATCTTGAGCGGAAAACCGGCGTAGAAATGGTTGTGGTGACCGTTCCGACCTTCAAGCCGTTTGGATCAGCCAACGAGTATGCGACGGCCCTCTATGAGAAGTGGGGTATCGGATCGACGCAACAAGAACATGGCGTGATGGTGCTGGTTGCGGTGCAGGAACGGCAGGCTGCGATTACGCTGGGCCGGAAGCTGTGGCCGGTGATCACTCCCGCAGTGGTGGATCAAGTTGGCCGCGAGAGTCTGCAACCGTCGATTGATTTGGGGCATTTCGGCGAAGGCCTCTATCTCACTGTGGTGGCCCTTGCTTCTCCTGTGCAAGAGGTCCGTGTCGGTGACATTGCGAAGGGACATTCCAAAGGCCTGGGATTCTGGCTCGCCATTATCACAGGCATTGGAGCGTTCGCGTATTTCTGGTGGGTCAGCCGTCCCGACCTTCGGCATCCCTTCAAACGGATTCAAAAAGGGGAGTATTGGGGAACAGGGCAGGGGGGCTTCGGCGGGAACTTCGGAGGATTTGGCGGGGGGACAGGGGGCGAAGGTTGGAAGTAAGGGGTAGCCCGTTGGTCTCCTTTGCTCGCGCAACGCGCGGTCGCAGACTCCCCGCGTTGGACGCGCGCAGTAGAAGATCAATCAGGCCCCATCCCTGAAGAGGCAACGAGCGAGCTTGGAGGGAGCATTGTAGAAACGTGCTCGCAGGGTCAAGGGCGCGTCTTGGCGCGCCCAGGGCGGGCGGGTGAGAAAATGCGCGCAGTAAAGGGCAGCCTCGGCCACTCCTCTAAAGGGAGGTAGGGAAAATTGGGAGGCTCTTGCTCGGGCTATTGGCACGTCCCGGGAAAACGATTGCGAAGCAATCGGAGGGCAGGGTGGGTGAAAACTATCTGCCAGTGGGTGGGCGGGTGAGAAAGTCACACGCAATGAGAGACCTTCTAGCTCGCCTTCCTCTTAAGTCTCCCGGTCTTTTGATCCTCTGATGGGTTTGCCAATCCGCCAACAAAACAGACCAAATAGACCAGATAAACCAAATAGACAATCCAACCCTATCTCGCGCTTTACGGTCCCTGACAGCATCCCCCTACGAATGCCCAATAGTTCTCTCCCTTGGAATCTTGTATCTTCGCAAGATGTGTCTGGCGGTATCCTATTGTCCTAGAAAATGGGGGCAATGGAATGTTCACCGTGCCACAACAGCTTTATCGTAGACTCCGAGGAGGTGATTTTGGCGCTTGGAATTGTATTGGGCTACATGGGCCTGCTCTATTTTGGCGCGGTAATCGTCCCGGGAAGCGGTCTTTCCGGACAGCTTCTGGCGCAAGTGCCTGGCAATTTTCTGGATTGGGCCCATGCGCCGGGCTATGGAATCTTGGCCCTGCTGCTGGTTCGTGGTCTCGAGCGGCGCGCATGGCCACTGGCCTATGCACTTCCAGTCGCCGCAGCCGCGGCTCTTGTCTTCGGTCTCTGGACCGAAGTGTTCCAAGGATCGATTCCAGGAAGGGAATCTAACGTCGACGATCTGGTGATTGATGCGATCGGAATCGGTATTGCTGCGACGATGATGCTCTCTGCTACAGTACGAAACAGGATCGTTTTAAGACCCTGCCTTGATTCTTTTCTTTCGTTCTGGCGCGCGGGCTCTCTTGTCTCTCTCGACCGCCCAACGAAAGAAACGATACAGACTAAACAAACCAGATAGACCAGCGCCTGCCAAGGACTCCGGAAAGTGGGCTTGAGGTTGACCTCCGTCTCATCATCATTGTATGATTTTGTCATACAGGAGGCGTCCGATGAAACAGGCGCGTGTGCCAGTCACAGTCTCGCTCCCTTCGAATCTTGCTGAGAATTTCGAAAAACTGGCCAAGGCCGAATCGAAAAACAAAAGTCAGCTGTTCAGGGAGATGCTCACGACCTACGAACGACGTCGCCGAGAAGAACGCTTTCTTGATCTGCAACGCTACGGTGTAAAGAAAGCGAGAAAGAAGGGTATTCTCACCGAGGCTGATGTCGAAAAGTTGGTATTTCAAGGCCGCTGATCGTGCGAGTCGTCTTCGATACCAATATCTACATCTCGGCCCTCGCCATTCCAGGAGGAAATGCCGAGGAAGCTTATCTGGAAGCTGTCCATGGCACGTTTGAGCTGTATGCGTCGGTCGCCATCCTGACCGAAACAGCCAGAGTCCTCCAAACGAAGTTTGATTGGGCAGAAGATAAAGTCCGGGAAGCTATCCAGGCCATCGGTCAGGTGGCGACAGTCCTGCGTCCTAGACCTACCCTCCACATCCTCAAAGATGAACCGGACAATCGCATACTTGAATGTGCGATCGCTGCACAAGCCGAGTTCGTCGTCTCGGGAGATCGCCATCTCTTGGCGCTGAAGCACCATGCAAACATCACCATGATCTCTTTGGCCGACTTTCTCACGAAACTGCCACGATAGCCCTGGCGTCAGGTGTGAAGGGTGAGGCGCGATGCCGTGAAGGGTTAGGCGTAAGGCGTGAGGGGTGTGGTGCAAGAAACAAATCGGAGTGAGCTAGGACATTACGCCAGGGTTTCAGGCTGAGCAATCAGAAAACATTCCCGACCCCTTTGTTTTCAACGATCATGCCGCCTTGGTTCTCGATCTGGAACGCTTGCTTAAACGCCCGGTCGATGTGGCCTCAGAACGCGGACTCCGCCAGCCGCTTCGGAAAGAAATCCTGAGAGACGCGATCGCCTTATGAGGGATGATTGCGGAAGGTTACAAGACATTCTCGATGCCATCAAGCGGGTCGAACGGTATGCGAAGCGAGGTCGGTCCGTATTCGAAGAAGACGAACTCGTTCATACCTGGATGATTCACCACATCCAAATTATCGGCGAAGCAGCCAGTCAGCTCAGTTCTGCATTTCGTAAGACCCACCAACAAGTTCCCTGGCCACAGATCATCAAAATGCGCCATGTGTTGGTGCATGACTATCTCGGCATTGACCTGGCGGAAATCTAGCAGGATGCTGAAAAAGTCCGCCAGCGGCGTTCTCGCTTCGCTCAGAGGCTCAACGTACCGAAGCGTACGCCTCGCCTCTTCGCTCGCTGCGGCCTTGCTGGACAGCCTTTTTGAGCATCCTGAGACTATTATGACGTCGGTGCCATAGGAAAGATTCCAACGGCTTTTGTGTATCAACTGGTTTCGCAACCTGCTGGGCGGTGCTAGAACGGGATCTGCCGATTCTCAAGAAACAAGTCACCCGCCTGCTCAAGCATCCGATTACGCGTCCCCCAAAGAAATGAGCCAGCACTTCCCGTGTAACGTCTCGTAAGGTTCGATTGGCTGCTTTCTGACCTCTCGCCTCATTGGTTTCTCTGGTCTATCTGGTCCGATTTGTTTGGTTCATCTGGTTTATTTCGGCCCTCAACCAAATAAACCAGCCCCCTGCCATGCGCCGCAAAACCGAAAGGACGTGAAGCGTCAGGCGTGAAGGGTGGACGTAGCAGAATGTTGAATGATCAATGTTGAATGGTAGGGATCAACGGCGAGAAATGGGACGTCGAGGAAATCGGCGGACTGCGGCGCGAGGCGTTAGGGTGTGGGGCAAGAAACAAGTCGGAGTGAGGTAGGGGATTAGGACAGGCTTTCAGGTTGAATAATCAGAAAAAAATCCCGACCCCTTTGTTTGCCCCACGAGAGCTGCAATTATATGGTGGCCATCCTGTCCTGGTTAGGGTGCGCCATCAAGATCACGAGCTGCAAAAACCGGACAGATGATGTGTTATCTAGATTTTCACTGCCCTCTCTAGGCCCTCCCGTCGAGCGGCCATAATACCTACCATCAGATTTCGATCTGCCAGTCCTGTGGCCTTCACGATGCTCGACTCAATCAAACTGGCAGTTGAGAAGAAGTCCACTTTGCTGCCCCGTTGAGTTGACAGAATACTTTTGATTTCCAGGCTATTAAAGTCAAGAAACCCTTCAGTGTGGGCAAACTTGTTTCTTATTTTTCGTATGATTGTTAATCGCTGTGAGGTCTCGCGATCAATAACAGCAAAAGCAAACGCTACCTTAATCTTTGCATCGAAACTTCGCAGCGTGCCGTAGTCTCCAAAGAGCTTTGCTCGCATCTCTTTACTGAGTTTCACCATCTTGGTTAGTAGAGCATCTTCGAGCAATCGATCCAAGGCCGCCGCCACGATCATCGCCATGCCAGCGTGGGTCTGACTTTTCAAATTCACGGCTACATTCTTGAAACTATTAAAAGCGTGAAATAATTGTTTTTCCGCGTCAGTTCCCTTGATCATAGAGACCTCCCTTTGCTGGAGCCAACAAGTCTAATTGAACTTCCAACACTTGTTCAATCTTTCGTCTTGTTCGACCGACCGAGATAGGCTGCGAGAGGAGCTAACTCCCAGAGGCACAGAAGAGCCCGCTAGGGGCAAGCGGAGGCCAGCAAGGCCAACCAGAAAGGAATTCGATGTCCAACAAAAAGCATCGGGGCAAAGAAACTAGTACATTCTACTTTTTTTAAGCTTGATCCGGTTTAGAGGTGCTTCTGCAGAGTCTAGCTCACCCTCTTCCCTTGCATTGTGAGGAGGCAGTCTGGTGGCTTCCAACGTGCGCACGTTCAACGAGGGGAGTTCTCGACCGCGCGTTGCGCGAGCACAAAAGGCCACCTGGTCGTTTGTACTCTATCCCTCCCAGCTGCTCTCGCCTATCCCTTGAAGAGTGGGCTGGTCGATCCTCTAATGCGCGCGTCGAACGAGCACATTCTGATTGTGCGCGTTCCGCGAGCAGGAGGACGACCAGGTTGCCCTTCCTCTTTTATTATTGGATAGCCGAGAGCCGCCAATTCCCATCTTGAATTCGCATGAAGGTCCAGGCTTCGCCGGATTCGGTCGGTATCTCTTCGCTGCCTTCGACGAGATAACCTGGTTCTCCGTGCTGCTTCGTCAGAGACAGGTTGTAGTCACGGGCACTCCAGCGAAGCCCTGCCGTCACATACTGCCTCGCCTGTTCAGTCCAGGCCTCCAAGATCTCAGCACGGAGGAGCACCACATCCTCGACATGGTTCCGGATATCCTGGCTGGTATTGTCGGCCAGGGCGGCGCTGAAGTAATTCAGCATCTCCGGCGTGACGAACTGCCTCAACTCGGTCATATCCTGTTTGCTCCAGGCCCGTTGGACATCGATCAGGAGTTGTTGAAAGGCGGCTTTGTCAGCGGAGGTGATGCTATCAACCGATAATTTCTGCCTGGTTGTGGCGGGCCGCTTTGTCGGCAGATTGTCGCTGGACGGGTCGCGGCCTGTGATCCCTGAAAAATCAGGAAGGGAGGGCCGTTGTATTTTCAGGA
>JBAXBK010000030.1:0-43707 GCA_037142015.1 Nitrospira sp.
TTGGAATGCGACGCGTTTCATTCTTTACCGAAGAAGGGTGACGGTTGTTCCCAGGTTGCTGAATATACGAACTCTGTTAATGGCTTGCGGACTCTCAGTTGAACTTCCCGCGCCCGCAGGCGCTCCGATAGTATGGCAGAATCGCCTGGATACCCGACCGCCATCATGGCCACCGGGTCATAGCCCTCCGGGATCTGACAGTCCACGCGCGCACGATCGATGTCAAATCCGGCCATCTGATGGGCAACAAGCCCAAGTTCCGTGGCCTGCAAGGCGAGGTTTTCTACCGCCATCCCTGTGTCATGGAACGCGTGGCGATTTGGCGAGCCATCCTCGAACTGTAATTTCGCCACAGACAGCAACAGCACCGGTGCACGATAGGCCCATTTCTGATTAGCCTCGACCAGGCAGTTGAGCAACCGATCATAGTCAATCTTATTGTCTCTCGTGGCAACCAGGAATCGCCAAGGCTGCCCGTTATTCGATGAGGGCGCCCACCGTGCCGCCTCGAAGAGGCTCCGCAGCTTCTCCGGCTCAATAGGCCGCTCGTCGAAGGCACGTGGACTCCAACGCCGACGCATTACGTCATGGATCGGATACTGCGTGTCGGCCGGTTTTTCCATATCTTCACGATCCTTTACTGTTGCCCTTGGGCCGGTCCATCTCAGGAGACCAACCACCGCCAAGGGCCTTGTAGAGTTGCACCACCGAGACGAGATGGAGCCGATGGGTGTCGGCAAGCGCCAATTCCGTCACAAAAAGGCTCCGCTGCGCAATGAGGACATCGAGATAGTTTGCCAGGCCGCCTTTGTATCTCAGGCTAGCAAGATGCAAGGCCGACCGCAAAGCATTGACCTGCCTTTCCTGGGCAGCCGCCTGCTCACGGGCCGTGCTGACTCCCACCAACGCGTCTTCAACCTCCCTGAACGCGACGAGAACCGTTTGTTCGTACTGGGCCACAGCCTGCCTGGCTTGAGCTTCTACGGCCTTTTGTTGAAACCCTAACGTTTGGGCATTCAACAAGGGACCGGTCAGTACCGGGGCGAGGACTCCAAAACTCGTTGCCGGCGACACAAAATCCGTCAGGTGCGGACTCGCCACACCGAGGATGCCCGTCAGCGACAGTTTGGGAAACCGTTCGGCTTTCGCCATCCCGATCCTGGCGGTGGCTGCAACCAATTGTTGCTCCGCCTGCACGACATCTGGACGGCGTTGGAGCAGCTCTGAGGGAAGGCCGGCAGGCACCACGGGCGGCATCATTTGTTCGGTCAATGATCGCCCCCTGGCGATTTGACTGGGATTCCTCCCCAGCAGTACGCTGAGCTCGTTTTCCTTCTGAATCATATGACGCTTCAGCTCCGCAATGCGAGCAGCGGCGTTCTCCCGCTCCGCCTCAAATTGGTCAACATCCAGCTTGTTGATCAGACCCTGTCGAAGCCGTGCTTGACCGATTCTCACCGACTCTTCCCATGCCAGCAATGTGCGCTTGGCGATCTCCAACTGCATGTCGAATTGCCGAAGATCGAAATACGCCTGCGCCACTCCGCCCACGATCTGGAGCGTGACGGCTCGTCGGTTCTCTTCCCGAGCCAAAAGATCGGCCAGGCCTGCCTCATTCGCCCTGCGGATGCGCCCCCAGATATCCAGCTCCCAGGCTAACGATCCTTGCACATAATGGTTAAAGGGATTGGGAAATCCGGGAACGGCAAATCCGCCCAACCGAGCGACGGGAAGATTGCCCGTCGCACTGAGTTGAGGGGCAAAGTCCATTCGAGCCGTGAGCAGGCGAGCCTGGAATTCGTCGATACTTGCGACCGCTCGTTTGAGATCCTTGTTCTCTTCGAGTGCAATACGGATCAAACGCTGGAGTTCTTCGTCCCGGTAGAGTTCCCACCACGGCATATTCGCCAGGGAAGGCAAATCTTTCGGTTCTTCAGCCATGCGAAAGGAATCGGAGGTGGGGATGTCGGGACGAGAATAGTCGGGCCCCATCGCGCACGCGAGCAGGAGCAACGAAAAGACTGCGATGACGAGGCTGCGCATGTCACTCTCCTCCTTCTATTCTATTCCTAACGGAATTGAGCTTGTCCCGGGACGGGGAGCCGCTTGACCGGCGCCGCGCCGACTCAGTTTCCGAACCAACACAAAAAAGAGCGGCACGAAGAAGATGGCCAAGAAGGTCGCGGCAAGCATACCACCGAACACGCCTGTGCCGATGGAGTTACGGCTGGCGGCACCCGCGCCGCTGGCTAAGACTAATGGCACGACGCCCAAAATAAAGGCCATGGAAGTCATCACGATCGGCCGGAACCGAATCCTGGCGGCTTCCATTGCGGCATCGACCAGGGAATGTCCGGCCTCATATCGCTTGTTCGCGAACTCGACGATCAGAATGGCGTTTTTGGCAGAGAGTCCGATCAGCGTGACCAATCCGATTTGGAAGTAGATGTCGTTGGACATCCCCATCACCCACACGGCGGACAAGGCTCCGAACACACCAAAGGGCACAGCGAGGAGCACGGCAAAGGGCACGGCCCAACTCTCATACTGCGCGGCCAGCACAAGAAACACCATCAGCAAGCCGAAGCCAAAGACAAACAGCGATTGCTGCCCGACCATGCGTTCCTGGTAGGAGATCCCGCTCCAGTCGATCCCATATCCCTGGGGAACCAACACCTCCTTGGCTACCTGATCCAGCGCATCGAGCACCTCCCCGGAACTGTACCCCGGAGCCGCTGCCCCCAAAACCAGGGCCGTGTTATATCCGTTGAAGTGGGTGACCGGATCCGGTCCACTGGTGAATTCCGTCGTCACCACGGTATCGAGCGGAATCATGGTGGATCGCTGTCCATTTACGGCACGCACGTAGATCTTGGCGACGTCTTCAGGCGAAGATCGAAATTGTGCCTCGGCTTCCGTCTGCACCCGATAGACACGGCCGAATTTGAGGAAGTCATTGATGTAGAGATTACCGAAATAGGCCTGCAGCGTGTCGAACACTTCGGAGATCGGCACGCCCAACGATTTGGCTCGCTCTCGGTCAACATGGGCAAAGATTCGCGGCGCACTCACGCGAAAACTGGAGCCGATCGCTCCGATCGCCGGGTGCTGTCTGGCTTTGACGAGAAACTCTTGAGCCACGCCGGCAAACTTGTTGAAATCCCCGCTGCTAGGATCTTGGAGCTGGAGAGAAAACCCGCCCGTGGCGCCGAGACCTCTGATAGACGGCGCATTAAAGGCCAAAATCAGCGCCTCAGGAATCTTTGCGAACTCTCCGTACGCGGCGCCGATCAGAGCCTTCACATGGTTCTGCGGCTCCTGCCGGTCGTCCCAGTGGTGCAAGGGCAAGAACATCGTCGCCGAGTTTGGCCCTCTGGTGCCGAAGACGAAGTTCTGGCCGGCCAATGCATCGGTCGAATGGATCGCAGGAACTGAGAGAAAGTATTTTTCAATTTTGCTCAGCACCGCATCAGTCCGTTGCTTAGACGCACCGTCCGGCAGCTGGACGATTGTGATGAAGTAGCCCTGATCTTCTTCCGGCAAGAAGCTGGAGGGAATCGTCTTGAATAACCCGGCGGCAAAGAGGCCGATGATGCCGAAGAGGACCATGGATAAGACCGACCGGTTGAGGATCGTCCCCACGACGGCCGTATAGCGAGCCTGCGTCCAACCGAAGAATCGATTGAAGACACCGAAAAAACCTCTATGCTGGCTGTGGCCCGGCTTCAGCACCAGAGAACAGAGGGCTGGACTCAGCGTGAGGGCAGTGATACCGGAGATGATGACGGAGATAGCGATGGTGATGGCAAATTGCTTGTACAACTCGCCCGTGATGCCGCCCAAGAAACCCACCGGCACGAACACGGCGCAGAGCACAAGCACGATCGCGATCACCGGTCCAGTCACCTCATCCATCGCCTTCTTGGCGGCATCCTTCGGCGAAAGTCCCTCTCCTATGTGTCGCTCGACGTTCTCCACCACCACGATGGCGTCGTCGACCACCATCCCGATGGCAAGGACCATCCCAAAGAGGGTGAGGGTGTTGATCGAAAAGCCGAGTGCCTGCATGCCGGCAAAGGTACCGATGAGGGAAACCGGTACGGCCACGCCTGGAATCAGCGTCGCGCGCCAACTTTGGAGGAACAGATACACGACGAGGATGACCAGCACCATCGCTTCCGCCAAGGTCTTGACCACTTCTTGGATGGACACTTCGATAAATTTGGTCGTATCGTACGGAATATCGTAGGAGACCCCCTGTGGGAAGCTCTTCGATACCGTGTCCATTTCCTTCCTGACTCGCTTCACCGTGTCGAGGGCATTGGCGCCTGGCGACAAGAAGGTCAAGAGAAACACATTGGGTTTGCCGTTCCACCGACCCTCGAGGCTATAGGATTGAGCGCCCAGCTCGATCCTCGCTACATCCTTTAAGCGGATCATCGACCCGTCGGGGAGCGCCCGGACGATCATCTCCTCGAAATCCTTCACGTCCGTGAGACGGCCTTGTGTAATCACCGGAATCGTCAGTTCGGTGCCCTTCGGCGCCGGTTCCCGCCCGATCGTCCCGGCTGGAAAGTCCCGATTTTGTTCGCGGACAACATTGGCAATGTCGGTGGGCGTGAGGCTGAGCTGCGCCATCCTGGTCGGGTCCAAGATCAGACGCATCGAGTAATTCTGTCCGCCGAAGACCACCGCGTCTCCGACGCCAGGCAATCGTTTGAGATTATCGATCACGTTGAGGAGCGCGTAGTTGGAGATAAAGACGGTATCTTTCGTGGGATCGCTGGAACTGAGCGCGACGACCGCCAGCAGGTCCGGCGACACTTTCTTGACCGAGATGCCTTGGCGGACGACTTCGGGAGGCAACTGAGGCTCCGCCAGCTTCTGGCGGTTCTGGGTCTGTACCTGAGCGATGTCCACATTCGTCCCAATCTCGAACGTGAGCTTAATGGTCATATGTCCGTCATTGGTGCTAGTGGAGTCGTAGTAGAGAAGGTGGTCGATGCCAGGAAGCTGCACTTCGATCGGGCGCGCGACTGAATTTGCGATCACTTCCGCGCTCGCGCCTGGATAGTCCGCATCGATCTGGACGACGGGTGGTGTGATTTCCGGAAACTGGGCGATAGGCAGGCCTTGTAAGGCGACCAATCCCAGGACGACAATCACGATGGACAGGACTGACGCGAAAATCGGACGATCGATAAAAAAGTGCGGGATCATTTTGCCTGCTCCGGCTTCGCATCTGCCGGCTGGCCGGAAGCGGCTGGAGTGGATTGATTGTACGGAACGGTTCTCACCGGCGCGCCCGGCGCGATCATGTGGAATCCCGCAATGATCACCCGCTCTCCCTCGCGTAACCCATCTTCGATGGACCACTGACTGCCGCGCCAAGACGTAGCCCGAACAGGGCGGATCTCTACCTTATTGTCAGCCCCGACGACAAAGACGATGGGTCCCTTGGGTCCCTGTTGGACGGCGCTCTGGGGGACCAGGATAACGCCGGTTCTCACGGCACCCAAAATGCGGACTTTCACGAACTGTCCCGGGAACAGGACGCTATCAGGATTAGGGAAGATCACGCGAAAATCTCTGGTGCCGGTGGCCGAGCGCACGCCGACTTCGAGCAAATCAAACTTGCCTTCATGAGCATAGGTGCTGCCGTCCGTAAAAGTGATGACACCCCGCAGTTCGTAGAGTGTCGCGCCTTGGATCCGATGAGTCGCGCGGTCCCGGAAGCGTTTGAGCACAAACGCTTCCGGGGCGCTCGCATTCACATACATGGGATCTAACTGGTGGATCGTGGTCAGCAAATCGGTCTGCGCAGAAATGAGGCGCCCTTCGTAGAGCCGACTCCGTTCGATCCGACCACTGATAGGCGCCGTAATAAGCGTGTTGTCGAGATCGAACTTGGCCTTCACCCGATCGCCTTTGGCTCCCTCCAGCGCCGCCTTGGCAGCCAATTCCTCCGCCACCGCATCGTCTACATCTTTTTGGCTGACCGCCTGTTCCGCCAGCAGCGGTTTCACGCGAGCAAAATTTTGCTTGGCTTGCACAAGCCTTGCCTCTGCCTGCGCCACCCTGGCATTGGCGCTGCTCATGGCCGCTTTGAACGGAATCGGATCGATTTGATAGAGCCGGTCGCCTCGCTTGACGTCGCGCCCTTCCGTAAAAAACCGTTCTTTGAGGATACCCGTCACTTGGGAGCGTATCTCGACCGGTCTCGACGCTTCGGTCTGACCGATGAACTCCGGCTCATCCGGCATCGTGCCAGACGACACCGTAACTACCGGCACCTCCGGGATAGGAGGAGCCGGCGTAGAAACCGCCTCCTGATTGCAGCCAGATAGGCCGGTAAGGCCGAAAATCAGCAGAAAACCGAGCATACTGAACGTGAGTCTGTTTACTCGATTCTGTGTCGTCATGCTTTCCATCAATCGTTCTTCGGGAATCATCCTGTCACTTCGCACGTTCACTCCTTTAAGCATCATGCACAATCTCATTCACAATACAACGTGTCAGACAGCCGGAGGCGATAAGCTTGGCCCCTTGTTGATGGATCTTCTTCAGCAGATCCTTCCCATCTGAATCAACATAGGTCACGGCTGATAGGTCTACAGACAAAGGGTGGTTCGTCGTCGTGCCGACGGTTAAGCCCCAACACAGCTCCAGCTCCTGCACCCAGGGCCCAGCCAACCGTCCCTCAAGCCTGAGAACGGTCGATTCTGCATTCGTGAGCGTCGTAATTTTTAGCATGGATTCTCTCCCTCACCCGTATGGAATGGCAAGGAGCATTCCAGCAGTCAAGGGCGAATTCATCTGCATAACATATTGTTACCTTTTGAAATATTTCGAAGCCCGCATCGTAGAGACGTTTGCCTGACGATGGTGATCTGCCGATATCCCGGCACTCGCCGAACCATCGGCAGGAGATGAAAGAACGGACCACCGAATGGGCTGCCAGGACTTCTTTCTACACACAAGCCGGCATTTGTGAATGATCGGATAGCTAGTCGGCCGACACACCACAAAGTACCCATTGCTCTTCAACCAGCGGATGCTGTCTGCCCAAGCGACCGACCATTCCCTTCTGTCAGCAGTTCATTGTGTTCACTTACTTCGTGCGACGGGCTAGGCTGGTGCCGCGCTGCGATCAGCGAATAGAAAACCGGCACGACGAAGAGAGTGAATACCGTGCCAACGGTCATGCCGGTGACCAGCACCATGCCAATACTGTTGCGAGCCGCGGCTCCCGGTCCTGAAGCCAGCACCAGAGGGAGGTGTCCGAAGACCGTGGCCGCCGAGGTCATCAGCACCGGTCGCAGGCGCGTCAGCGATGCTTCGCGCAACGCGGCGGCCTTCGAGAGACCGCGGGTTTGCAGCGTGTTGGCGAACTCCACGATGAGGATGCCGTTTTTCGCGATCAGTCCGACCAGCGTAATCAGCCCGACCTGGGAATAGATGTTGATCGTGGTCAGGTCCAGGAAAGTAAAGATCAGCGCGCCGGAAATCGCGAGCGGGACCGAGCCGAACAGGACGATCAGCGGATCGCGAAAGCTCTGGAACTGCGCCGCGAGCACCAGATAGATGAGCACGACCGCAAACCCGAGCGTGACGATGAGCGCAGATCCTTCATGACGAATCTGTCGTGACTCGCCCGCGAAGTCGAGGGCGACGCCGGGTCCGCTCGCTGCAGCGGCAGCTTCGAGGACGCGCAGCCCTTCTTCCTTGGTAACGCCCGGCTTGACGCCGCCGAAGATTCGTACCGCGTTGCGCTGCTGGAAGCGGTTCAAGGTGCGCGGCGCCGTACTTGTTTCAATATGCGTGAACGTCGAGACCGGCACAAGCTGGCCGCTCGGCGTCTTGATCTTGAGATCGAGGAGCGGATCGACCGTCGCGCGGTCTTTGTCGCCAATCTGGGGGATGACCTTGTAGCTGCGGTCGAAATAGTTGAACCGGTTCACATACGCGCCGCCGAGGAGTGTGCCGAGCTCACGGCCAACCCCCGCCAGGTCGAGCCCTAAGTCGGCGAGACGCTCACGATCCAGCACAACACGTGCCTCAGGGAGGTCAATCTTGAGATCGGTGTCCACATACAAGAACTTGCCGCTTTGCCAGCCGGCGCCGAGCACGGCACCGACCGTTTCGAGCATCTGCTCGGGCGGCACATCGTTCTGCAGCACGAGTTCGACATCGTACTGGCCGGGGGAGGGCAGCGGCGGGTCCAAGCGCGGGAATACGCGCAGGCCCGGCACCTGCGACACCGCACCGAACACCTCACCATACATCTCCTCGGTTGATCGTGCCCGTCCATGCCAGTCCTTCGCGACCAAGCCTCCAAATCCACCCCATGCTGTCGTCAGCGACCACGTAAATTCCGTCTCGGGAAAGGACGTGATGGTTTTGACAATCTGCAAATGCTCGCGGTTGGTGGCGGCCACTGTGGAGTCCGGCGACGCTTCGAAAAACAGGCTGATGTGGCTCTGATCCTCAACAGGAGCGAGTTCTTGCCGCGAAAACATGTACAACGGCCATATCGCGATCATGATGAGCAGTGACGCCACCACGATCGCCCAGCGCATCTCCAGCGCACGGTCGAGCAGCCAGGCGTAGACACGGCGCACCTCTTCGAACCTTCTGTTGACGAAGGCGGTCAACCGGCCTTCTTCGCCCTGAGGATGCACAAATCGCGAACTCATGACCGGCGACAGCGTCACCGCCACGATCCCCGATAACACCACCGCCACGGCAAGCGTGATCGCGAACTCCAGGAACAGCGAGCCGGTCAAGCCACCCTGGAAGCCGATCGGCGCGTAGACCGCGGCCAGCGTGATTGTCATAGCGATGATCGGACCGATCAGCTCGCGCGCACCGGCCAGCGCCGCCTCGATCCGAGACTTGCCCAGACGCACATGCCGCTCGACGTTCTCAACGACAACGATCGCATCGTCCACGACCAGCCCAACCGACAACACGATCGCGAGCAGCGTCAAGAGGTTGAGGCTGAAGCCGAACGCAAACATGAACGTCGCCGCTCCGATCAACGAGACCGGCATGGCCACGAGCGGCACGAGTGCGGTGCGCACCGAACCCATGAAGAGAAACACGACCAACGCCACGATCAGGATCGTCTCCGCTAACGTCTTGCTGATCTCTGTCAGCGCATTCCGCATGAACATCGTGCCGTCCCAGACGAGTTGCATGTCGATGTCTTTTGGCAGCGTCGTCCGGATACGCTCCATCTCATCGCGCAGCCGGTGCGCGACCTCGATCTCATTGGAACCGATCAGCGCCCAGATCCCAAGGTAGACACCCTCTTTCTCGTTGTACTTCGCGACCATGTCGGCTTCTTCGGCTCCATGCTCCACCTGGGCCACGTCTCTCAGCCGCACGATCGCGCCGCCCCGGTCGGCGACGATAAGGTTTTCGAACTCCACGGCAGAGCGCAGGTCGGTATTCGCGAGCAGGTTGATCTGCACCAGGTTGCCTTTTGTTCGACCGACGGCCGCCAAGAAGTTGTTGCGCTTGAGGGCTGCTTGCACGTCTCCGGGCGAGAGATTGAGAGCGGCGAGACGATCAGGGTCGATCCAGATTCGCATGGCGACCTGGCGGCCGCCCTCGAAGGTGACCCGCTGAACACCGGGCAACGTCGAGAGTTGAGGCTGCAGCGTGCGCAACAGCCAATCCGTGACGGCTGGCACGCTGCGCTCCGTGGAGGTGAAGCTGAGATAGAATGACGCGTAGGGGCGATCGGCGCGTTGCATTTCGATCGCAGGTGGCTCAGCATCCGCCGGCAGCTCGGATCGTACCTGCTGGAGCCGCGCTGTGACCTCAGCCAGGGCCGCCGTACTGCTGTGGTTCAGCTTCAAGTGTACCGTGACGATGCTGACACCGGCGCGACTCGTCGACTCCACATAGTCGACACCGCCGATCGCGGAGACGACCCGTTCGATCGGTGTACTGAGAAAGCCGCGGATAGTTTCGGCGCTGGCGCCGTAGTAGACCGTCGTGATGATCACGGATGAACTCTCGATCTTCGGGTATTGCTGCAAGGGCAGGGTCGTCAGCGCTCGCCACCCCGCGAGCAGGATCACGAGATTCACGACGACCGCCAGCACCGGGTGCTTGATGAAGATGTCGGTGAACGAGCGCATGCGGATGTCCTTTCCCTATCGTTCCGGCTTCCTCAGCGTTCGCCGACGATCATCTGACCCGATCCGCTCTTATCCTCGGGGCTACCGGCAATCGCGACGAGCGCGGCTTCTCGCAGTTTGAAGGACCCCGAGACAGCCACTCGTTCGCCGGCGGACAGCCCGTTGTGAATCACGACCTCGTCACCGATCATCGCGCCACCTTCGACCTGCCGCACGTGCGCACGAGTCTTCCCATTCTTGTCCAACTCGATCACGAACACCTGATCGCCACCCGGACCCTTGCGCATAGCGCTCGCGGGGACAGTGACGGCCTTGCGTGGCAGGCCGACCGGAACCCGGACGCGCACCGAAGAGCCAGGCGACGGCGCGTTGGCAGCGCCCTCAATCCTCGCGCGCACCATGGCATTGCGTGTCGTGGGATCGATACGCGCATCTACCGCGACGATTTTGGCTGTGATCGAGGACGATTGGCCGGAGGCGGATACCTCGACGCTGTCGCCTTCCCGCAGGTTGGCGGCGACCTGCTGCGCGACCGTGAAGTCCACATGCGCTGCATTGTCGATACCCTGCAGCGTCGTGAGTTCGGTGCCCTCGTTCAGATACTGGCCGGGGTGCAAGTCCGCCATGCCCACTCGCGCGCGGAACGTCGCCCGAATGGTCTTGCGGGCAATGATCGCCTTGGTGCGCGCGATCTGAGCCAGCGCGACATCGAGGTCTGCGCGCGCACGATCCACTTCTTCCTGGGTCGTGGCACGGTCATGACTCAAGTTTCTCCTGCGGTTGAGCACGGCACGCGCGAGGGCAGCCTGCGCTTCCTGCGCTTTCAGCTCAGCTTCCTCGACGGATACATCGAGTGCGACGAGCACCATGCCCGCGTCGACGATTTGCCCGGGAGTGAGGCTCACATAACGGACAGTGCCTGGGAGCTCGTTGCGCAACGTGATCGACCGGAGCGCCAGAACTGTCCCGATGGATGTAGTGGTGTGGCGGTGCTCAACCTCTTTTGCGAGGGCCACCGTCACCGATTCCATCGGCTCCGGCTGGTTCGCCGAAGCCGCCGCGGTTGCCTGTATGGACGTATATTTCCACGCTGCCAGACCAACACCGACTGACACAACCGTGACCAGCAGCAGAAAAGATCCGATCCAACTACGACGATTCATACGCGACGCCCTCCCGAACGCTTCCCTGATGAACCCTTGACCTTGGGTGAGCGGCGAACCGGGGCCGCGCGGGCGAGCATATCCTCCAGCGCGCGGCGCACCCGAACGACGCGGACTTGTTCGAGTGGAACGATTCCCAGCACCCAGTCGAGCCAGAGTCCGTCGATCGCGGCGGCAACCGCTTCACCAACGCCAGGCGGTAGGCCATCCTGCGCGATGCGCCGGTGGAGGTCGGCGTAGACCGCGCGCATGGGCTGGATCAGCGCGGGGTTTTGAGCGAGCGCCGCAAATACCGCGGAGGAACTGCGGCGCAGTTCCTCAGTCCAGCACTTGGCGTCAGAAAGGCAGTGGTCCAAGAGCGCGCGCGCCATGCGCCCGGGTCCTTCCGGTGTCCGCTTGTATGCTTCGGTGTAGCAGGATCGCCAGCCTTCGGCTGTGCGGATGACCAGCGCTTCGACGAGCCGGTCCTTCGACGGGAAGTGATGCAGCAGCCCGCCTTTGCTCATGCGCGCCTCGACGGCGACGGCGTCGAGCGTCAGATTCGCGATGCCCTGGCGGGCGACCACGGCTTCGGTGGCATCGAGGAGCGTATCTTGTAGCTTTGGGGTTGTCCGTTTCATAGGTAAAGATACCGTCCGGTCGGTCGGGTGTCAACCGTCCGGTCGGTCGGTTCGTGTCCTGAAGACGGGTCGAAAATCAATTCCTGCTGCAATATGACAAACACCGAAGTCGATGTCTTTTTCAGCGAAACGGTTTGGAGCCGGAGACGCTTATTTACAATGGTCAATTCGGATGTCATGGCGTGTGGCCGGAGTTCACATAGATTTTTAGCAGACCGCAACTATGCTTAGCTCTGCCGCTGCCGAAGGATGGCGTAAAATGCCGGCACCTTCACCACGTCACCCGTCGGGAGAGTGTGCACCGTCTGAATATGACTCGGGCCAGTACGAAGCAGCGTAAAACGATCCGATGGAAACAGCACGCCTAAATCGTTTTCGTTCACCATCCCTGGCGTAATCTGATGCTGGAACACCCGCGCAAGGCCTGGGGGTGGTCCATACTGTGTAATCAATTGGGCAAAGAAAGGCTCAGCGGCTGACGACAGTTCGACAAGATACAACACGCCCTTTCTCCCAAGCAGCCGCTCGATACTCTGTATCGCCGTCGCATGATCTGCGGGCGACAGTTGATGCAACACCGCCCGCATGTAGACATTCGCATCACCAATTTCCTGGTGGAGGACTTGGGCAGCATCCGGAGAAAGCACATCAAGAACCCGGTAGGAGACATTGGGAGCCGCATGCTTCGTTCGGGCAATCTCAACGGCGGCGGGGGAAATTTCAGTGCCTATCACCCTGGCAAAATGATCCGCCAGAAAGCGTGTTTGCGTTCCGTTGCCACACCCCAGATCAATCATCGTGAACTGTGGATCCATGTGGCCTTGGAACAGCACTAAATCTTCTTGGGCCGCATGGGCAGGATCGGCATCCCAAAAGATTTCGCCAGGTGCTCCCGTCGAGGTGCTCCAAAAGTTCTCCCAGGATGTCAAATAACGATTCGGTGACGTCATAGTTTTACCCTTCGTTGGTTCTAGCGATATCAGAATTACACACCCGTGCCTTCTCCCATTTGAAAACATATGCCCGCGGACCGGAACACCCGGCTTCCTAGGAACGGAGGACGGCCCACCAATTCCGCAGCCACGTCGATCGTAGGAGCTTGTACCCAAGCCAAGCTGCGAACAACAGGCCGAGCAGTGGGATAGCCACGGTGCGCACCAGCTTCTGATAATCGGTCATGTGGACTCGCAAGAGATACTGCGGGCGCCGCATCAGATTCTGCTTCTCCGACACAATGGTGACCGTGTACAGGCCCTCGTCCAGCGTGACTTCGCCTCTCAATACTCCATCCTGGTGGGTGCTCGGGCGAATATCTGCCACAATCTGATCTTCTGTCGCAGTGCTCCCGTTCCCCCTCACGACCCTCATGCCGACCAGCTCACTGCGCAACGCCGGGTCCACGAGATCGACGACCAGGAAGGTATCGCCTTCCTTGGGAATGTCCGTGCAGTACTGATCTTTCAACTGGTATTGCGGCTGATAGGCGTTGAAATGGACCACTCGCTCACCGACCTGCCGCAAGCAGGGGTCATCTTCTCCGCTCACGCCTCCATGCGCTACGGCTACGTCGGGGTGGTGCAGTGCGGCAATAAGAAGAAGCACCGTTGAACATACCCATGTCACTTGTTTCATCATGGCTAAACCCTCCTGTTTGGGGCCTTGCGATGAGCTGCTGTTTGCTCAGCTCACGATGACGGTGCTCCGTACGGCTCCGCGATCCCAATGCGTCATGTATGGCGTATCACCCGCCCCGGGGCTGCCGCCGTCCCTCTCATCTGCCTATTCCGTTCGACGACCCGGTCAGCGACGTGTCCGCACGCGACGCAGCAATACGCCCTGAGCGACGCGCACACGGGCCTTCACCGTTCTCCATGGCTCAACACTTAGGCCCCAGCAAAGCGCCACGATTGCCAGTACCACTAAGATCATTTGGTCCATGTTGCCCTCCTCATCACTGGTGACAATCCGGCCCCTTCATTCTTGTCATCCTCGTTTATGGCTCACCGAGAAGACAGGCCCCTCCGGGGTGTAGAGAGAGGCCTATCTACCTCAGCGGGAGGTGCCGTACGGATTCGCGGCACCCACCTCGACGGGGAGAAGAAACCGATCTCCGTT
This sequence comes from Nitrospira sp., assembly GCA_037142015.1. Classification (GTDB taxonomy): domain Bacteria; phylum Nitrospirota; class Nitrospiria; order Nitrospirales; family Nitrospiraceae; genus Palsa-1315. The sequence continues at coordinate 14,050 of JBAXBK010000030.1, forward strand.
TCTTTGCTGTGCTCCTCGGTTGCATAAGATAACCGGATCGATGACCTCGCCACATTGCAGACAGCGCTGAGCGCGGTAGTTCGACAGATCCTCGCACCACTCGGCGACCATGAGTCCGCTGCAGCGCGGACAACGATCCGTGCTATGGATTCTCGCCTGGCTTCGAGTCGCAGCCTCAATCGATTGCTGTTGTGTCACTGGCAGCGCCGTACCCATCGATGTCTCCCTCAGCGATCCACTGGTTTACCTCACGCCATTTCTAACGAGGTCTAATGGCAACTCGCGTTCCAACAGGCTCTCGCTCGGATTGGATCATCGATGTCATTGACATTAGAGGGGATTGAGCGGTTCTGTTTGGGGATGTCTGTCGCGAAAGAAGAGGAGTGCCGAGAACGATCTGCCGATATCTCGGCAGATGCCGGATGATCGGCAGGGTTACCGTGGTCGTGAAATGTTGAGCTTCTGCATTTTTGATTGGAGGGTCGTGCGCTTCATGCCAAGCTTGGCAGCCGCACCGGAAGGACCACCGATAGTCCATTCCGACTCGTGAAGGGCCTTGAGAATGTGTTCGCGTTCGGCTTGTTCAAGCGTCGTAGTCCCGGAGTTCGTTGAGTGGCCCGGCGGCCGCTTTAATTCTGCGAGCGACACAAATAGATCCGGTCCCTGAGTAAGGATTACCGCTCGCTCGATGAAGTTCTCTAACTCCCGCACGTTGCCGGGCCAGTGATAGGCTTGGAGCGCTTTCATGGCCTCCGACGGGATCGTCTCGATGCGTTTCTTCATCCGTTGGGCGAATTTCTGGGCAAAGTGTCGGACCAGCAAGGGAATATCTTCCGCTCGGTCGCGCAGGGGAGGGACCGTGATCGGAAAGACTTTGAGCCGGTAATAGAGATCGCTGCGAAACTTCTGCTCCTCCACCATCTGACCAAGGTCGCGGTTGGTCGCGGCAATGACGCGAACATTGACATGAATCGTCCTGGTGCTTCCCAATCGTTCAAACTCCTGCTCCTGGAGCACTCGGAGCAACTTCACTTGCAGCTCCAACGGAATTTCCCCCACTTCGTCAAGGAAGATCGTCCCGCGATCGGCTAATTCAAACCGGCCGACTTTAGTGGCAATAGCCCCGGTGAACGCGCCTCTTTCATGTCCGAAGAGTTCGCTTTCCAACAGCCCCGTTGGAATTGCGGCGCAATTGAGTTTGACAAACGTTCGCTCCCGCCTATTGCTGAGATTGTGGAGCGCCCGCGCGACCAGTTCCTTCCCGCTCCCTGTCTCGCCCAAAACCAGGACCGTCGAATCGGTTGCAGCCACAGTCTGAACTTCTTTGAGAAGCAGTTTAAGCGCCCGGCTGTCCCCGACGATTTCCTCGAAGTTGTACGCTGTCTGTATTTCCTCCTGCAGGTACAGTTTTTCCTTTGCCAGCTTGTCCTTCAGCGATGAAATTTCCTGATAGGCCATCGAGTTCGCAGCAGCGAGCGCGATCTGCGCGCCGATCCGGCTGAGCAATTTCGCATCGTCGTCGGTGAACGCACCCTCTTGCATACTGACGACGCTCAATGTGCCTAGTGCCCGCCCGTGCAAGATAAGTGGAACAGCACATCCCGATTTCAGGCCTTCGGCCTCTGCCCGTTTCATAATCTCCGTAGGAAACTCCGTGAGGTCGAGACTTCTGACCAGAACCGTCTGTTGGGTCGTGAACGCCAACCCTTCCGGGGTTCCTTCCAACGGAATGGGATCTCCCGCCTCGACAAAGTCTTGATGGCTGGGAAAATCGAGCGCATGAGACCGCAACTGGTGCGTCGCGGGATCATAGAGACAGAACCACGCAAAATCGTGTGGGATCACACGACGAAGGCAGGCAGAGATCGCTTTCAGGAGTTCTGGCAATTCGAGATGCGAGACGATGGCGTTATTGATTTCCAGCACCAAACTGAGCCGATCTCGTTCTCGAGCCAGAGACTGCTGTGCTGCTTCCGTACTGGCAAAATTGAGTACGTTGTCCACCGCCACTGCGACCTGTTTGCCTACTTGTTGGAGAAATTCCAGGTCCGTTTCACCATAGGCCTCTTTCTCTAAACTCAAAAACCCCATAGCGCCCAGCCGCCGTACCGATGTGGTCAAGGGAACGAAGCAAAATGAATTCGCGTCGTCCTCCTTCATGTGCCCGACAACCTTGGGCCAACGACGTTCTTCGGCAAGATCCGGCACGATGATGGGTTCCTGCGTCTGCCAGACCAATCCGGCTGGACTCTCTTCGACCGGCCCCTCATGGCCGCCCACGAGATCGGCCGGCACGTTCGCCTGAATGGCGTGCAACCGCATCGTGTTTCGGACAGGATCGTGTAAAGACAGGGCGACAAAATTCACATGGACGACCCGAGGCAGGCGCTGGGCGAGGTCTCGAAAGAGTTCATGGAGATCGCGGTGTACGGAAATCGCCTCTGCAACCTCCAACAGAGATTGGTACCGCTCCGCGAGAGTCTCACAGGGGGATGTGGGAAACGTATCCATGGGGGGTCAGTATGGCGTATAGGTCGGTGACGGCTCAAGAGGGGAGAGGGGATGGAGACTGATGGTCTTCTGTGCTCGCGCAACGCGCGGCCTCAGAAGGCCCTCGTTGCACGCGCGCAGTGGAAGACCATCAGCCCCCATCCCTGAAGAGAGAACGAGCGAGCTCGGAAGGAGGGGAGGGAGCGTCCAGGCACCCTCTTTGCTCGCAGAACGCGCACGATCAGAATGTGCTCCCTCAATGCGCGCAGTGAAGGACCGTCTTACTCATCCCCTGAAAGCGAATTGGAGACAATCCGCTGCCGTGCCGGTGGTCTTATCCTGGGAAGCTTCATTGACACGTGTTCAAAAGTTCATGACAATGCTCGAAAATCAGACATGAAGGAATCAGAAAGGCTGTCGGGATAAGCCGCCATTGAACGACGTGCATCCCAACAAATCACTTATTTGAGTTGCCTCTGCAAGGATTCAGCATATCCCCGTTTCTGCTCCGTGAGGATGACAAATGCCACACTATAAAATCGCGTACAGATGGACGCCTCAACCGTACTTCGTCGGTACATCACGCTCGACGCCTTTGAGCACATATTCCGAAGTGGGCAGCTACGATTAACCCGTATCGATAAGTTTCGCGACCCCTTCGAAGGCTCCGTTCCAATGAAACAAATCCATGACCAAACTCCAATTTTTTCTACCAAGAATCTGGATCAACTGAGGTGTCTCGCCTCATATTATCCCAACATGAGTTTGCCACCCCGTCCACGTATCGACGGCCAGACGAAAATGAAACTTTGGCGGCAAGCCATGACTCGTTCCGCCCATGCAAGCTGCTGGACAGCTGGGCCTGAATCGGAAGCAATGTGGAGGTTGTACTGTCGAGTGAATAATGAGCCGGAAGGCCAGGGTATCGTGCTGCAAAGCACATTAGGTAAAGTAGAGGCGTCCGTCGAGCACCACGATTTATTTGTAGGCCCGATTAGGTACCGCTACTACCACGAAGGAGATGCGTTCGACGATGACCTAGACCCATTCATGCACAAAAGACAGGGATTTGCGCACGAACAAGAGGTGCGGCTGCTCAAGTTGGACAAGAGCCATTACCTCGCCTTGGCTGAAGCGATCGCGAATGGCGACCTAGCCACGTCCACTCCGCCGGAACTGCCCGATCATATCTTTCTCGACTGGTCCCCGGCCACGGTGATCGAGAGAATAACGATTAGCCCATACGCGGATGAGTCATACGAGACGAGAGCACGAAACACAATTGCATCAATTGTCCCTTCCCTCGTCGACAGGCTTGAACTTTCCGTTCTTAGTGAACGCCGTTATCCCCCACAATTCTGACGAATAGGAAAAAACAAAGGAGTCAGGAATCTTTTCTGTAACCGCGTGTTCGGAAAACTTACATGGACCTCCTGGTTTTATTGATGCGTGAGTCGAGCCGCGGCCTGCAGCCATTCAGAATGCCCCCGTTTCTTTTCCTGGATATCCCACGGTATGTTATACGGACAGAAAATCTGAACTCCGCATCGTATGCGGATCAGCCGAAATGAGAGTTAGACCGTTTAGCGACTCGGCTCGGTCCTACCCCCACCTCAACTACAGATCAAAGGATATCCTCCATGGCCAAAACCATTCTGATCACCGGCGCGACCGGAAACATTTCATCGGGCATCATTGCCCAACTCAAGGGCTCCGAACATCGCCTCCTGGCGCTGGTGCGTAACCCGGAAAAGGCTGAAGCACTCACGCGACAGGGCGTCGAACTTCGAGTCGGCGACCTGGAGAAGCCGTGGACGCTCGGTTCTGCCTTCGCAGGCGCGGACATCGTGTGGATCCTGGCGCCACCAGGACCTCGCGCGCCCGAGCAGTGCTCGAACGCCCTCTGGGCGGCGAGGCGGGCGGGCGCCAAGCACGTCGTACGCCTGTCGGCATTCGGCGCGGCGCATACGGCACCAACGATCAACAGCCGTTTGCATGCACTTTCAGACGCCGAGCTTGTTGGATCTGGTATTCCATTCACCATTCTGAAACCGCACTACTTCATGCAAAACCTCATGATGGCGGCGCAGAGTGTCGCCCAACAGGGTGCGATGTACTTCGCCCTTGCCGACGGGAAAATGGGGCTCATCGACTCACGCGACATCAGCGATTTCGCGGCACAGGTCTTGACTACCGCAGGCCACGAGGGAAAGACCTACACCCTCACCGGACCGGCGTCGGTATCGATGCACCAGGTTGCGGCGGCAATTGGCGAAGCCATCGGGAAGGCGGTGAAGTACGTGCCCGTTACCGCCGAGGCCGAGCGGCAGTCGATACTACAAATGGGAATGGATGAGTGGACGGCGAACTTGCTGGGCGATTACTCCTCCGCCTATAGCGCGAACTGGGGGGATCTGGTCACCGACGACTTCCAATGTGTGACGGGCAAGGCACCTCGAAGCATCGCACAGTTTTGCAGGGACTTCGCTGCCGCTTTTGGGAAGTAATCCATTTACACGGATCAGTCTATTGATAGATAGCTTTCTTCCCAAGCTGGTACAGAATTGATAAGCACATGAACGGATACAGTAATGATATGGACCCCTATCGTGCAGCTGGAGAACTTACGGGGATCACGAGTCTCGTCGAGGCGTTCTACGCAAATATGGATACCTTTCCGGAAGCCCGTGTTATTAGGAACATGCATCCCGAGGATTTAACGGAATCGCGGAAAAAACTCACGTACTTTCTGTGTGGAGTGCTCGGTGGCCCTCGGCTGTATATCGATCATTACGGCGGAGTCAACCTCCCTGATTTTCATAGGCAATTCCCAATTGGAACTGATGAGCGAGACGCGTGGATGTTCTGTATGCGACATGCCATTTCTGTTCAGCCCTATGAGACCTCGTTTAAAGAGTATTTAGTGGCTCGATTGAGCATTCCAGCGGAAAGAATCAGGATGGTCAATGAGATGGGAATCTGACTTTGCCGCGCTAGCCACACTCCACGATTGTCGATCGCCTCAGGCGCAATCTCTCAAGCCTGGTCCGCGACACAACAGAGAATCTCAAGGGTGGGTTGCCACACCAAGGCGATACGCTTACGAGGTCGCGAGGACCGAGTTTACTGTGGAACCAGTAGACATTGGTTTGGCATTTTCAGTAAAGTTGGCGCCGAAGTTTTGAGCAGGAAGGGCTGGCGGTCGGCGGTGTCGGGCCAGCTCTGGTTATTTCCCATTTTTAACAGGAGGGAGAGCTAGCGATGAGCACGAAGTCACTCTATGAACGCCTCGGGGGCTATGACGCGATCGTTGCGGTCTCGGGGAACCTGTTGCCACGCCTCATGTCGGATTCTCGGCTGAAACGTTTCTGGGACCATCGGGGCCAGGACGGCATCGACCGCGAAAAGCAGCTCCTGATCGATTTTCTCTGTGCGAATTCGGGTGGTCCCATGTACTACACCGGGCGAGACATGAAGGTATCTCATAAGGGGATGAAGATCAGTGAAGCCGATTGGACGGCATTCATGGGACATGTCAATGCGACCCTGGATGTGTTTAAACTTCCCCCGACTGAGCGGGGCGAGGTCGTCGGTTTCGTGCAATCTTTGAAAAAAGATATTGTCGAAGCGTAGCAGGGGTGGGATGGCCTGGTTGGTCCCCCGTGCTCACGGAACCCCCACGATGAAGCAGTGGTCGTTCGACGTGCGCAGTTGGGGACCAAGCCAGGCCACCCCTTGAAAGAGAGTAACGAGCGAGCTTGGAGGCATCATCTTTAGTCACTCACTGCAGCCTTGCTTGGGAAAAGGCGCGTCCCTGGGTGAAGAGGCTGTCTTGGCAGACTCAGGGAGGGAGGGTGACATAGCCGCCAGGGTAGGACGGATGAGAAGTCCAGACGTATTGAGTATCCTGCTGCCATTCTGGGGAAAAACTAAGGGAACATTTTGGCTATAGGAACACGACCCTGTTGACGATTCACGTCGTGAACGTCCTTCTAATGTTTAGGCCCATCCCTGCCCGACAGGAGAGTCGAGAAATCATAGTTGAGTAAGTCCCCGATTCGTGTGATCGTCACGTCCGCCGGTGGGAAGCGCGCCAGTACCTGCTTGTCCACGGCATAGTGGCCCTGGCAAGGAAACACAGTCGTGACGCGCGAGGCCCAGGCGGTTTTCACAGCCGAGAGAATGCGCAGCTTGTCGTCAATCAACACGTAATGCTCAGCGGGATAACGTTGCTCCACGTCGTCCAGTTCCTGCTCCTTGTGAATATAGATCAAGACATTCCCGCCAACGGCTTCAAATAATCCGGATTGTTCGATCTTTCTCGGCTGGAAGACTACATCCCCGTCGGACAGGATGACGACAGGCCCCCACTGCTTGACCTGTTTAATCACCTGGAGCGCGTTCTGGTACAGCCGGTCGGCGAATGGATAGTTGATGAGGAAGTGAGAGACCGTTAACAGGTGCGAATCCTGTGGGTACTCAATACGATACCGCTGAAGAGCCCCTAAATAATCTGCATACCCCAGATCGACTCGCAACTGCTCGAAGATGGCCCAGTATCGCTCCCGACGCTCGTGGCCGACTTCGCGTTCAAGATACCGCTGCAAGTCTTCGGTCACTCGATCATTGTCCAGCAGCGTGTTATCCACGTCGAAGAGAAAGACGATGCCAGAAGACGACATGGGGTACAACTCCACTTTGGCTACGAAGGCCTGAGGCTAAGGGGTATGCGGTGAAGGAGAATCAGAGTGTCTGGTGCGTGCCGTCGCAGAACGGCGGGGTCTTCGTCTGCTTGCACATGCACAAGGCAACTTCTTTCGTTTCATCTACTATAAATTCGACCGGCTCGATCCCGGTCCCTTGGTGAGCCCCGTCACAAAACGGTTGGTCCCTCGAGCGTCCACATTGACACCAATAGTACGTTCCCGCTTCCAACGTCAGTACTTCGGGCTGCTTGGCTGCAATACGTGGCTTCTCCATGAACAGGCCTCCTTTTGTACGTTACAAATGTAATGGCTTGATCGGCGACACAACAGCCGCAGGATTATTTTTCCACACTGACTCATCCGCATCAACATAGATTTCGACTTCGTTGCCGTCAGGATCGCGCAAGTAGAGACTTTGGCTCACCGTGTGGTCGCTCATGCCGTCGATCGTGATAGCCGCTTGCTCTAATTCTCGCTTGGCTGCCCGCAGTTCTTCCAAATTGTTGCCGATTTTAATCCCGATATGATAGAGCCCGCGGCGGCGACCCTGTGGAGGCCCAGGGGCATCTCCAACCTGGATCAGCAACAACTCGTGATGCGTACGCCCTGAAGTCAACGCCGCAGCCGCTCCGTTGAAAATACGTCCGACTTCCTGGAATCCCAGCAAGTCACGATAGAACGCCAGAGACCGCTCCAGATCCTTTACATAAAACACCACATGGCCGAGGTATTGTGCTTTCATTTTGCACCATCGCTTTTCAGCTATAAGACACGATTCGGAAAAGAATTCGCCTGCTCTATAGATGAAGTTACCCGGTCGGCTCACTATCGAGCTGGTGAGCCTTGCGTCCGCCACGCGCGAGCGGATGCTCAGGAAGCTGACCGTCAACCATGAGGTGCGCCATGGCTGCAGCGCGTGCAACAAGCTCCTGCGCCCCTTCACGCAATTCCTGGCTATTCTGCACCTCGCTGACGTTCCGTTCCATATCCTCCGCGCTCCAGCCTCGTGAATGGGCGATGAACGGGAATTGCGGGAACTGGCAGCCGACCTCGGCAAAAAAGGTCATGAGTTGTCCAGCCACGCCCTGCACGTTGTCTTGGCCACCCATGATGATAAACGCAGCCACCTTATTCTTGAGCAAATGTTTGTTCGCGATGGTCTCCTGGTTCTGGATACAGTTCAGCCGCTCGACCATCTTGTAGTACAAGCTGCTGGCGTTGCCCCAACGGATCGGGGTTGAAATGAGAATGACATCGGCCCAATGCACGATCGCTTCGTACACGCGATCGAGCTGATCTGTCTGGTCCATTTGCGTGATCGAACAGGGCCAGGTGCAGGCCTGAGCCGATTTGGAATAGAAACCTTCGCACGAGCGAAAGTTCAGCTCGCGGAGCTTAATACATTGTGTCTCTAGTTTGAGCGCGCTTCGGGCATGGTTCAGCGCCACATCCAGCATCGCGTCGGAGGTGCTGTACCGTGGATAGTCCGTGGTCATCGCCGTCGTCGAGATCCCCACGACGCGGATCGGGCCTGTCTGGCGCAATACCGGGCGTGCAAGCGGATGGGGTTTATGCGACTGTTTCTTCCGTTTTGTGGCGGACAACAGGTCGATATGAAGCCGGCCGTTCTCGATCTTCGTGGCATAGCTCGGGACTTGATCTTGTTCGTATCCTGCTTCCCCTTGACCGGTTTTGTGATGGAACTTCCAGTAATGCCAGGGGCAGACGACATAGTCACCGTCGAGCGTGCCTTCACCCAATGGACCACCGACATGATTGCAGACCCCTGAGATCGCAGCGAATGAGCCATCTTTGTACGTCAGCGCGATAGTCGTCTTTCCGAGGGAGACTTCTTGTAAGGGCTTCTTCTTCAACTCTTCGACGCTTCCAACATCCGTCCATTGTGTATCCGGCATAACAGGCTCCCTCTATGATGAAGTCACGATGCCTTACTTGCCCGCGCCGGTATCGTAGTAAAACCGCTCTTGCACGATCTTGCCGTTCTTCCACTTAGCCACGACGACCTGCTCCATGTGCACCGGCTGTCCGCTGGTGGCAATAAAGTCCAGGCTGCATTCGTAGAATGTCACGTTGTCACCGACGCCTGAGGCTGTGACGTTGAACCCTTTCCATTCCTTGACGCCGCTCAGGAACTGCTTTTCTCGCTCGATGTTGGCAGCCAGTCCCTTTGTGGGTGGATTGGCATTGTCTTGCATCACGGTATCGTTCTCGTAGAACTCACTCATAGCCTCAATGATCTTGCCTTGACGAATATAGCCGAACAGATCGTTCATCCGCTGTTGCAGATTGGTTGTGCTCATGACTTCTTCTCCTTTCGAGCTGTGCCAGTGAACGTAATCCCGGCTTTCTGCACTTCTTGATAGGGGAGGAGCCAGACCAGCGATTCATCGCTGAGATCTCCAACTTGAAAGCGGTTTCCCCAGGGATCACGAAAATCGCAACGAAAGTCTGACGCCGGTTTCAGTTTGTACTTGTTGATGAGCTTCTTCCGCACTTCCTTGATCTGTTGCGCGTCCCGGACCATGAGGCCGAAATGCTTCGTGCGATCCGGCTGCAAGGTTTCCACTTCAAAAATCGCCATGAACTGATGCTCGCCCAGCTTGCACCAGGCTGCGCCTTCACCGCCACGAAGCATTTTCAAACCGAACACGTCCGAATAGAACTTCACTGCTTTCTTGGCGTCGGTCACCTCGATGACGATGTGGTTACATCCGTAGACTTGAACGGCCATTATGTCTCCTCCCTTTCTCTCAGCAGGGTACTCAAAAAGTCCGCCGCCATCGTTCTCGCATCGTTTAGACCCTCAACGTACCCCTGAGGGTACACCTCCGGCTCTTGACTCGCTGCGGCCTTGCTGGACGGCATTTTTGAGCATCCTGCGCTATGTTGACATCGGCACCAATAGGAATATTCCGCCGGTGTATTGTCTGAAACTGAGTTCTTCCGTGGCCTGCTAGGCCTCTTTCTCGGCCTGCTGAATGGCAGACACAAAGATATCGGAAGGCTGGGCACCGGAGATCGCAACCGTCCCGTTGATGACGAAATAGGGAACCCCGCGAATGCCCAACCGACGACCAGCTGCTTCTTCCACCTTGACCTCAACCACGCCTTTCTCGCTTGCCAGAAAAGTTTCTATCTCGGTCTGATTCATCCCTACTTCGGCAGCTACGAACGCAAGGGTCTTCAGATCACCGATGTTCTTGCCATCTACAAAATATGCACGAAAGAAAGCCTCCACCACTTCGTCCTGTTTCTCTTGCTGTGCTGCATACCACGCCAGCCGATGGGCCGCAAAGGTATTCGGCGTCCGCTGAATCTTCCCGAAAGCAAAGGGAATTCGTTCATCTGCGCCGACAGCGAGGAGTTGTTCTTCCATCCGGCCAAAGGCCTCCAAGATCCCAAACTTGGCCTTCAGATAAGCGGACCGATCCATTCCATCGAGTGGCATCGTCGGGTTCAATTGGAACGGGCGCCAGGTGACCTCTGCCTTTACCGCATCCTTCAATTCACTCAACGCCCGTTCTAGCCGTCGCTTCCCCACGTAGCACCAGGGACACACGATATCGGAGTAAACCTCGATCGTGACTCCACGATCCGTCATGTCAGATGTCCCATCTTTCCTGCTTGATAGTCTTGAGCAGCTTGCATCAACTCTGCACGGGTATTCATGACGAACGGGCCGTAGCGCGCAATCGGTTCGTCGATCGGCTCTCCTGCCATCACCAAGAGCCGGCTGTCCACATGGGTGTCTATCGTAACTTGCGATCCCTCTCGCTTGCAGACGATCAGTTCCGCTTCCCCTGCCTCCTCCGACCCATTCACAGAGGCGCGACCTTGCAAGATAAAGATGGAGGTATTGTGTCCTTCGGGCAAGGCCAGAGCAACCCGCTTTCCAGCCTTCAGCTGCAGGTCGTACAGCTCAACCAACGTGAAGGTATGGGCCGGTCCCTTGTGTCCAAGAAACGATCCGGCAATCACGCGCAATCGACCGGCTCCACCATCGAGCTCGACGGCGGGAATATCGTCGTTCAGAATCGTCTGATAGCCAGGGGCCGACATTTTCGAGGCGCGCGGCAGATTCACCCACAATTGAATGGCGTGAAGCGTGCCGCCTTGTTTTGCAAATTCCTTCTCGTGGAGTTCCTCGTGAACGATGCCGGATGCCGCGGTCATCCATTGAACATCGCCTGGACCGATGACCCCGGCATTCCCAGCTGAGTCACGATGGGCCACGACACCTTCATAGATAATGGTGACCGTTTCAAACCCGCGATGAGGATGTTCGCCCACGCCACGGGGATGATCCGTCGGCTCGAAATATTGCGGGCCAGCATAATCCAGCATGAGAAACGGGCTGACTTCGCGATCAAGGTCGTTGCTCGGAAAGAGGTTCCGCACAGGAAACCCGTCGCCCACCATATGCCGCGACCCAGGCTGATACAGACCGATCAATCCCTTCATGGTGCTTGTTTCTGTGGCCATAACAACCTTCCTTTCTTACGCCATTCTTCGCAGCGCTTCGGCTAATGTGACGTTCCCGCGCACAAGCGTTGCGGGATGCTCGTACCCAATCGCCCCTGTGGAAAATGATGTGTACATTTCTTCAAACAGTTTCGCTGCTTCATCGGAAAATCCAAACGATTTGAATGTGGGCACCACCGCACTCAACGGCGCATGCTGAGCCGTCACGGACTTCGCCAAAATCTGACCGAGAGCAGTCGCTACCTGATCTGGACTATATTCTTCCGGTCCTGCCATTTCTACCACCTTTCGGCCATGACCACCGGCGATGAGTTGCTCAGCGGCGACTCGACCAATGTCGTCTGTGGCAATCATCGGAATCTTGGCGAGAGGCGCAATGAATGTCGGCAATACCCCTTGGTCTTTCACCGCCCCGAGGACCGGAGCCCAGTTCTCCATGAAGTACGGGGGACGGAGAATCGTCAGATTCTTCACCGCTCTCGCGAGCACTTGTTCACCGTAGCGGGCGGCTCTGATTGGGCCGGTTCCTTCAGCGATATGGCCACCGATTGAGGACAAAAACACAACATGATTGACACCGCTTTTCTCGACAGCTTCTGCAGCACGACCCATTCGTGCTCGCTGCTCGGTCAGCCAGGCCTGCGCCCCATAGTTTGGCGGTACCAGGAGATAGAGGCCACTCGCTCCCTTAAAGGCCTTAGTTAGTGCTGGTACGTCGTCGAGTGAGGCAACGGCAATCTCTGCCCCCTTCGCTTTCCATGCTGCACCTTTATCTGCCGAGCGTACAACGACCCGCACCGCCTGCTTCCGGCTCAGCAACGTGTCGGCAACCGCTGATCCCGTATTCCCTGTCGCACCAACGACAACAAACATGATGAAGCCTCCTTTATACGTTGGCTGATTAGACCTCTCGGACAATCATTCGCTCAGCCAACCATACATCGTGAGTATCTGCGACCACACGTTTCTCGCACTGACCTCAATATAATAGTTCTAGCTAGAACAAAGTCAAGTGGGAAATTTCTTGATGAGAGACGGAAAAGATATTTCTTATTAACAATCAGCTGGTTATAGTCTTGACGAAACAGCAACTGGGGGTTGCTACACACAACCGGCGACCTTATGATGTGCCGATATTGTAAGTATCAACGAATGGCCAAGCGCGACTCGCTTCGAAACCATGCCTCTCATACAAAACGAAGTAACGACCAAATGCTTTAATCGGAGCGCCAAATTGCCTTTTGGCCTCCGCTTGAAGGATTTCGAAATGGCAATGCAGGACGTCTACGACTTTTACTACGACGTGAATCTTGGCCTTATCGAACGAGGGCTTCAACGGCTTGACGACATACTACGGCCTGCAATCATGTCCGGAGTTCTATCGGATATGCTCACAGCAAGCCTGGCAAAACATTCCAGGAGCCTGACCGTCAACCTTTACCACAACGGTCACCCAGACCTCGTTGTGAACGGGATATACCCGGACAACAAGGTTAAGGCGGGGTTGGAAGGTGTAGAAATCAAGGCCACTCGGAAGGCTGGTGGTGCCGTAGACACTCACGGCGCACGCGATCAATGGATATGCGTGTTTGTCTATGACGTGGATAACTCTACGGAGCCTGCTAATGACAGAGCGCCCATGACGGTTACGGAGATCTACCTTGGACATGTCACGAAGGACGACTTTAGAAAGAATCAGCGCGGGGAGCTAGGTACCCGTACAGCCACATTGCATAAGAGCGGCATCGAGAAGCTCAGAAAGAGTTGGGTTTACAAGCTCAAAAGATGATTGCTGCCGTTCTTGAATACGGCTAACCTGGGCAGGGCCTTTTTCGCCATTTCAAAGTAATGCGGGTCTTTTTCAATCCCGATACTCTCATACCCCACCGATTCAGCCGCAGCAAGCGTTGACCCTGCTCCACAGAATGGATCGAGCACCACTCCCTTCCCAAGCGGAAGCACCCCACGAATTAAGGAGCGCATGAACTGTTGAGGCTTCAAGCTTGGATGTGGTGCCAGAGCCCTTTCGGACTTATGAGTGGGTGCCGATGGGATCACATCTCCGAATGGTTTGTCCGAAGAAGGTCTTCGAAACCCACCCGTGCCCCACTTGCGAAGATTGTCTTGTGCCCTTCCCTCCAGAGGCTTTCTAAATATCAGCCAAGGCTCCCACATAGATCGAGGCATCACGCTGACATTGGAAAACTCCTCGTGGGCTGCTTTCGGCCTATCTCCACCTCGCATGGTCATAACAAGGCGAACGATTTCCCCGCGCCGTTCAAGCCCCGCTTTAGCAAGGGCGCCTGAAACCACATACGAAAGGAGCGGGTTCGAGGCTACGACGACGTTCGCTCCCGGCACCAAAACTGAAATGAGCAACTGCGCCCATTCTAGGAAGAACAACTCAAGAGCGCGAAGGTCTTGCGGCGAGAGTACCGTGAACCTGGGAAGCGGGGCACGCTGAACTCCGTCAAAAGAAGGGGGAATGCGCCATACGCCGCCCTTGCCACTTCGCAACTTCTCCTGTTGCTCTGCGGAGTACTCAAACAATCCGTACGGAGGGTCCGTGACAACAGCATGAACGCTATTGTGCCGTTGCTCTCGCAACCAATTCATGCAGTCAGCTTCAAGAAGAATCGCTTTGCCGAAAGAGAAACTTCGCCAGTACTGGAGTCGAGACTCAGCTGCCTTACTGGCCCGCACTCTTGTGGTTGCTTTTAATCCGTAGTGACCACGGGCGGTACGTATAAATGTCGATGGCGTGTTCAATCGTAGGTAGGACCGTACGCTGGATCGCGCCGAGTGGCCAATGAGATCGGCCACATGTTGTTCGATCGTGTGAAGAGGAGCACCGGCAGGTCTGGCCGTAAGCACGGAAAGGATTGCGTCTCTCACTTCACCGGGACGGCGCTTTGTTTGATCAGACGTTTTGTACACGGATAGAGAATATGACGTCTAGACGTCATTGTCAACGTTGCCACGCCCTCCTTCCCCGGTAGGCAACCATACTGTCCTTTACTGCGCGCATCGAGCGAGCACATTCCGATCGTGCGCGCTCTGCGAGCAAGAAGGACGGTTGGTTGCTTACCTTCTGTCTTTCATCGCCCGTTCCACCTCGCGGCTGGCTTCGCGCGTCTTGTCGGATTCCCTGCGGTCATGCTGCTTTTTGCCTTTGGCCAATCCGAGTTCAACTTTGGCAAGGCCCCTCTTGGAAAAATAGATGCGGAGTGGGATGAGCGTGAGCCCTTGCTGTTGCGTCTTGCCGAGAAGCTTATTGATCTCCTTGCGGTGGAGGAGCAGCTTCCTGGTGCGGAGGGGCTCGTGATTCATGATGTTGCCGTGACTGTAGGGGCTGATGTGGCAGTGGTGGAGAAAGATCTCACCGTCCCTCACGCTGGCGTAACTGTCTTGCAGGTTCACGCGCCCATCTCGCAGGGACTTGACCTCCGTGCCCTGGAGCATAATGCCCGCCTCGAACTTCTCTTCAATGAAATAGTCGTGGTAGGCCTTACGGTTGGTGACCACCGCTTTTTCGAAACTGTCCTTCTCTTTCCCCATCAGGCATCAGACTTTCATTACAAGAGGTCAGTCACGGTCAGCCTTTCACTCGGAACACGCAGTAGGACGAGGAAAAACTATCTGGGTCCGTGAGTCTGGAAAAACCCTCTCTGTCTGGTCCATCTAGTCAATCTCCTGCAACCAAACAAACCGGACAGACCGAATAGACCAAATGAACGAGACCGGGAGCTGGCTACTGATTGCCAGAGCAGTTTTTGCTATGATACCGCCATGCGAGGACTCAGCTCCATCGACTCTCTCTCCAGCATCCTCGAAGGGGTGGCTCGTCGTCTGGGTCTTGAATCCAAGTTGCTCGAAAACCGCATGCGCCGGGACTGGGTCTCCATCGTTGGAGAACCCATCGCTTCGAATACCTGGCCCGACCAGATCCGCTATAAAAAGCTCCACCTCCTGGTCCGCAACAGCGTCTGGCTGCACCAACTCACGTTCCTCAAGCCGACGCTTATTCAGAAACTCAACCAGGTAGCTGGCGGGGAATTCGTCACCGAGATTGCGTTGCGCGTGGGCGAGATCCCCTCGCGTACAGCGGTCTCTGCCACGACACCCCCATTCGATGACGACGTCACTCTCTCCGAGATCGAACTGGCTGAGGTATCAGCCCATGTCACAGCGATACAAGACCTTGGGCTCCGTCTGCTATTTACATCGGTGATATCGAGAAATCTTCGTGCTCTAACTCCGCCGGGACAGGGTCCGTCACGAGCCCCTTGAAGAGAATGCTTGTGGCATCGGAAGCCTGCTCGGTCTTGGGCATGGGACCGAGACCTCCTTCTTCTTCCTGATCCTGCAGTCGATAGTACCCCCGCATCGCCTTCTCATATTTCATGACCACTTCAGCGTCTCCGGCCAAATATTTATTAAGCATCTCGGGTTCAGCCCATCCGTAATCATCGAACACATACACCACGATCTTCCTGTACCAACCTCCAGGATCGCCCGGCGTCGTCGGTTGAACCTTCATCTTGGCAAAATGGTGCGTCAGACGACCGACCTTGCGAAAACGCTTTACCAAGGTTTCAATCCCTTGGTCGGTCGTGTCATGAGGCACATGCATTGCGACGATGTGGCCGACTTGGGAGCCGACACTATACGGAGGGATCGTTCGATCGGGACGACTGAGATACATCCCCCCCCAGATCAGGGTGAAGGACATGACGAGCACGCCGAGGGCCAACTTGACGACCATATCCAGGCGCTTCTTCGGCTTGGATACAGGAAGGGGAGTTGGAGAAGAATCCTGCTCTTGCATGGAAGACGTACGATCTCGCGCGTATCCGTTACCCGCCGCCTTCCTCAGGAAGCACTTCGGCGCTTTCCGCCAAACGCGCGACAGCCACGACTCGATCGTCCGCTCCATCGAGATCGAGGATCCGAACCCCCTGGGTGTTCCGGCCGATCTCACGGAACCCATCCACCTTGCATCGAAGCACCTTGCCTTGAGCCGCCATCAGCATGATCTCATCCCCGTCCCGGACTTGAAGAAACCCAACGGCAAGTCCGTTGCGCTCATTGGTCTTCACGCTGATGATGCCCTTCCCCCCGCGTCCCTGGACGCGATACTCGCTCACCGGCGTGCGCTTTCCGTAGCCGCCCTCCGTGACCGTGAGGATTTGAGTGGTGGAGTCGGGGGTAATGGTTTCCATGCCGATGACTTCGTTGCCTTCCTCCAGCGTAATGCCGCGCACCCCGTGTGCCGTGCGACCCATCGGACGGACACCGTCTTCCTTGAATAGAATCGTGATCCCCTTCTTCGTGCCCAACAGGATTTCCCGCTGGCCATCGGTGAGCTGCACACCAATGAGACGATCCCCCTTATCCAACGACAGCGCAATGATGCCGCCCTGGCGAGGATTGCCATAGGCCGAGAGTTCGGTCTTCTTGATAATGCCCTGCGCAGTCGCCATCACGATGAACCGGTCTTCGCGGAACTCTTTGACCGGCACAGTCGCGGTGACTTTCTCATCGCCGGAAAGCGCCAGAAGATTCACGAGCGCTTTACCCTTAGCAGCCCGGCCGGCGTCAGGAATCTCATGAACCTTCAGCCAATACACCTTCCCGGCGTCCGTGAAGAACAGGAGCGACTCGTGCGTGGTCGCGGTGAACAAGGTCACAACAAAATCCTCGTCCTTGACCCCCATCCCGATCTTGCCCTTGCCACCTCGCCGCTGCGCCCGATACAGGGTAACCGGGTTGCGCTTGATGTAGCCGGCGTGCGAGATCGTAACGACTACTTCTTCGTTTGCGATCATGTCTTCCAGGGTGATCTCCGCTTCTTCTTTCACGATCTGCGTGCGGCGGTCGTCCTTGTAGGCCTCGCGCACCTCGATCAACTCATCCTTGACAATCGTGCGAACAAGCGCTTCGCTGCCCAGGATCGACTTGAGACGCTCGATCTGCTTCAAGACCTCTGTGTATTCCTCGATGAGTTTATTGCGCTCCAATTGCGTAAGCCGCTGGAGCCGCATTTCCAAGATGGCATTCGACTGAATTTCGCTCAGCGAGAATTCCCGCATCAGGCCGACCCTGGCTTCATCGGGCGATTGCGCCCGCCGGATCAAGGTTATCACCGCATCCAGGTTATCGAGGGCAATCTTGAGGCCTTCGAGGATATGGGCCCGCTCTTCCGCCTTGCGCAGCTCGAAAGCGGTCCGGCGGACGACGACCTCGCGCCGGTGCTCGATGAAATGATGCAGGATCTGCTTGAGATTCAGCACTTCCGGCCGGTTGTTCACCAGCGCCAGCATGATGACCCCGAAGGTCGTCTGGAGTTGCGTGAGCTTATAGAGATTGTTCAGGGTGATGAGCGGGATTTCCCCGCGCTTCAGTTCGATGACGACGCGGATGCCGTCCCGATCGGATTCGTCGCGCAGATCGGAAATTCCTTTGATCCGTTCGTCACGGATCAACTCGGCGATCTTTTCAATCAGCTTTGACTTATTGACCTGATAGGGTAGCTCCGTGACGATCAACCGTTCACGATCCGTGCGTTCATCGGACTCGACCTTCACTTTCGCGCGCAACGTGAGAAGACCCCGTCCACTCTCGTAGGCGGACTTGATGCCGGCCGTTCCATAGATGAATCCGGCCGTCGGAAAGTCTGGGCCAGGAATCTTTTTCATCAACTGGGCGATCGTGATGTCCGGGTTCTCCAAGAATAGGAGGAGCCCCTCAATCACTTCGCCGATATTGTGAGTCGGAATGTTGGTGGCATAGCCCACCGCAATACCGCCGGCGCCGTTGACGAGAAGATTCGGGATTTTAGAGGGGAGCACCAGCGGTTCGACCAGAGACTCGTCGTAGTTCGGCCCGAAATCGACCGTATCCTTGTCGATATCGGCGAGCATATCCTCAGCGACCTTGGTCAGACGTGCTTCGGTATACCGCATGGCTGCCGGCGGATCGCCGTCGACCGATCCATAATTGCCCTGACCGTCCACGAGCATATAGCGCATGTTGAAGGGTTGTGCCATCCGAACGAGTGTGTCGTAGATTGCACTATCCCCGTGGGGATGGTAGTTCCCCATGATCTCGCCGACAATCTTGGCGGACTTGCGGTAGGCCCGGTTTGACGCCAGGCCCATTTCGTTCATGCCGTGTAGAATACGGCGATGGACCGGCTTGAGGCCGTCACGCACGTCGGGAAGCGCCCGACCGACAATGACGCTCATCGCGTAACTCAGGTACGACGAGCGCATCTCGTCTTCGATGGCGATCTGTCCTAATCTCTCATCAGGTGGCATTCCGACTCCTTAAACGTCAATGGTCATGGGTCAACGGTCACTACCACGGCTTTATGATCTTCCTATTGACCATTGACGAGTGACCAATGACTTTCCTTATACGTCCAAATTCCGGACTTCCAACGCGTGGGCTTGAATGAAGTTTCGTCGGGGTTCGACCTCATCACCCATCAGAATCGTGAAGATCTCGTCGACGCCCGGCACGTCTTCCAGTTTGACCTTCAACAGCGTCCGGACTTCCGGATTCATCGTCGTTTCCCAGAGCTGATTCGGGTTCATTTCGCCGAGACCTTTGTAACGCTGGATACCGAGTCCGTGCTTGCCCTTATCGAGAATCGCCTTGACCAACTCAACCGTCGCGGGCTGGAGCTGTTCCTGACCGTCGGCTTTGATCTTGTACGGCGCCCTGCCCAAGCCGATCGCCGACGGTGAGAGCTTTTGCAACTCGCGGAATTCGGCAGAGCCAACTAGCACATGCGTCACGTCAAAACTATAGGTGGCCCCGTTGGCAAGTAAGCGGCAGGTGATTTTGTTCGATTGATGTTCCTCGTCCTCAACGATATCCAACATTGGTGTGAGCTTTGGATAAACTACCGCGAGAGTTTTCTTCACGTTGGCCACGACCTTCTTGAGCGCCGCCTGATCCTTGAGGAGCTCGCGATCGAGTCCCGGCTCATCCACAAATGCCCGCACCATACTGGCCTCATGCGATTTCTTATTGAGCCGACCAAGTAATGTCTCGAAGGCGATCAGCTTCTTGAGAATGGGCAAGAGCCGCCGTCCCGTGACATACCCTTGGACCCCTTCCACGTACACTTCCACATCCTCGACGGCGATATCGGCCAGGTGCTCGTTCAATGCCATCTCATCTTTGAGATACCGTTCCGTCTTGCCCTTCTTCACTTTGAAAAGCGGCGGCTGTGCAATATAGATGTAGCCTCGTTCGAGCAGCTCCGGCATCTGCCGGAAGAAGAACGTGAGGAGCAGAGTCCGGATGTGGCTGCCGTCCACGTCGGCATCCGTCATGAGAATGATCTTATGGTACCGGGCCTTGCTGATGTCGAACGAGTCTTTGTCGGCCTTTTCGCTCTCTTCGCGCTTGCGACCGATGCCGGTTCCGAGAGCCATGATCAAGGTCCGGATCTCATCGCTAGAGAGCATCTTGTCGAATCGCGCCTTCTCGACGTTGAGGATCTTGCCCTTCAGCGGCAGAATCGCCTGAAACTTGCGGTCCCGTCCCTGCTTCGCTGAACCGCCTGCCGAATCGCCCTCAACGATATACAGCTCGCTCAAGGCCGGATCCTTCTCCGAACAGTCGGCCAATTTTCCGGGAAGCGAGCCCCCGTCGAGTGCGCTCTTCCGTCGGATGAGCTCTTTCGCTTTTCGCGCCGCTTCACGAGCACGCGCAGCGTCGATCGCTTTCCCGATGACCTTTCTGGCCACCGTCGGGTTTTCTTCGAAATAGGTCCCGAGCGCTTCATTGACCGCGGACTCGACGATGCCCTTCACCTCACTATTGCCCAGCTTGGCTTTCGTCTGTCCTTCGAACTGAGGATTCCGGACCTTGACACTCACGACGGCGGTGAGCCCTTCGCGGACATCATCACCGGTGAGTGACTCGGTGTCTTTCTTGAGCAGATCGTTGGAGTTCGCGTAGCTGTTAATCGTACGGGTAAGCGCGGCCTTGAAGCCCACCAAGTGCGTGCCACCCTCCTTGGTATTGATGTTGTTCGCGAATGAAAATAAATTCTCTGCGTAGCTGTCGTTGTATTGAAGTGCAACCTCCAGCACCATATCCGATTTCTCAACCTGCACGTAAATAGGCTTGTGCAGTGGCACCTTGGCTTCGTTCAGATGCTCGACAAACGACACGATACCGCCCTTGTACTTGAATACTTGCTCCTTGACCGGTTCTTTCCGCTCATCCTTGAGTGTGATCTCGAGTCCTTTGTTCAAAAAGGCGAGTTCGCGCAGCCGCTGTGCCAGCACGTCGAAGCTGAAGTCGAGCGTCTCGAAGATCTGCCCGTCGGACTTAAACGTGACCATCGTTCCACGGCGCTTGGTTTTACCCGTCATCTTGAGCGGGGCCGTCGACTTGCCACGCTCGTAGCGCTGCTCGAACACCTGGCCGTCTTGCCAAATCTCCAACTCGAGCCATTCGGAAAGTGCGTTGACCACCGAGATCCCGACGCCATGGAGCCCGCCGGATACCGTATAGGCGCCCTGCTCGAACTTGCCGCCCGCATGCAAGACCGTCAGCGCCACTTCGGCGGCGGACTTCTTTTGGGTGGAATGCATCCCGGTAGGAATGCCGCGGCCGTTATCCACGACCGTGACGCTGCCGTCAATGTGGATCGTCACCTCAATCGTCTCACCGAACCCCGCCATATGCTCATCGACGCTGTTGTCGACGACTTCATAGACAAGGTGATGGAGGCCGTCCACACCGGTGCTGCCGATGTACATAGCCGGACGCTTGCGCACAGCGTCCAGGCCTTCCAATACCTTAATTTGATCGGCGCCGTAGCTGTCGGATTTCGGTATGGTCTCGCTGTCGTTACTGGCCATCAGTCTCCTACTTCGAACACGTCATTGGTCAACGGTCCTTCGTAAACAGGCAATCAAAGTCCGATTGCCTCATCCATTGACCAATTGACTTGTGACTTGTGACTCTCAAATCTTGATTGGCATCACCACGCACCTGAACCCGGGACTGTCCGACTCCTGGATCAAGCAGGGGCTCAGCGGATTATCCATTTGCAGAGTGATCGTTTCTCCGTCCATCACCCCGAGGACGTCCAACAAGTAGCGGGCGTTGAACCCTGTGTTCAAGGCCGGTCCCTCGTACCGTGCCGCAAGCTCTTCGGTCGCTTCCCCAAAATCGGGATTACTGGAGAACAACGTCATCTGTCCGGAGACAAACGACACCTTCACTGCGCTCGCCTTATCACGGGACAGCACGGAAACACGCCGAAGCGCACTTTCAAGCTCATTGCGATTGACCCCGATTTTCCCGCCGCTCTCTTTCGGAATCACTTGCTGATAATTCGGGTAATTCCCTTCCATGAGCCGCGAGGTCAGCAGCAGCCCGCTCTTCCGGAAAATCATGAGATTCTTGGTGAACCCGATCAGGGGTTCGCCCTCGCCGCCTTCTTCCAGAAGACGCTGCATCTCGTGCGCAGCCTTCTTTGGAATAATGGCTTTGATCTCTTGCGGAGCGCCTTTGGCGCCGGCATGTCCGACCTCCTGCTCGGCAACTGCCAACCGATGTCCATCGGTGCCGACCAGCCGCAAGATCGTTTTCTTCTCCGACGTGATGAGGGTCACCAGCAGACCATTGAGGATATAGCGCGCGTCATTGTCTCCGGCGGCAAAGAGGGTCTTCCTGATCAGCTCGAGGAGACCGGCCCCGGCGAGAGGAATGAGCCCTTCCCGTTCGATCGTGGGCAACGCAGGATAGTCGGTGCTGGGGAGCCCGACGATCTTAAATTGGCTCTTGCCGGCGTGAATCGTCGTCCAATTGTTGTCGCCGGAGGTGATTTCGATTTCACTGACCGCCAGTTCCTTGATGATCTCGTACAGCTTTCGAGCTGAGAGCGTAATTCCTCCGGGTTTCTCCACGGTCGCCTTGTAATGCCCGCGCATGCCGATTTCAAGATCGGTGGCGACGATTTCCACTCCCTCCTGCTTCGCCTCAATCAAGATATTCGAGAGAATTGGCATCGTGTTGCGTTTCTCAACGACACCTTGGACCCGCTGGAGGCCCGTCAAGAGCTCTACTCGTCCCATACGCAGTTTCATGATCTCTTCCCCCTGGCGCAACCCCTCATGCTCGCAGGATCTGCTCCCTCAAGCTATCCAACGTGGCACTTAATGCGCTGTCGCTGTCCTTCGCTTTGATGACCTGCTTGCAGGCGTGGATGATCGTCGTGTGGTCTTTGCCTCCGAACTGCCGCCCGATCTCGGGATACGAGGAGTCCGTGAGCTCCCGGCAGAGATACATGGCGATCTGCCTTGGATGCACCAACGTCTTACTTCGGCGACGGGACTTCAGGTCGGAGATCTTTACGTGGAAGCGCGCGCCCACCGTTTCTTGAATATCGTCCATCGACACGATTTTTTTCTTAGTGCCGATCAGATCTCGGAGTACGTTCTTCGCCATCTCCAGCGTGATCGTTTGGCCCGTGAGCGAGGCATAGGCGCCAAGGCGTACCAGCGAACCCTCGAGTTCACGGATATTGCTTTTCATCGTCGTGGCGAGAAACTGGATGACATCGACCGGCAACGTCACTCCCTCGTCCTCGGACTTTTTCCTCAAGATGGCAATCCGCGTTTCCACGTCCGGCGGCTGGAGATCCGCGATCAGTCCCCATTCAAACCGCGACCTTAACCGTTCCTCAATATCGGGCATGTCTTTCGGAAAGCGATCACTCGAGAGGACAAGCTGCTTATGCGCTTCATAAAGAGCATTGAACGTGTGGAAAAATTCCTCTTGCGTACGCTCTTTGCCCGCCAAAAACTGAATGTCGTCGATCATCAACATGTCGATATGACGATACCGTTTTCGCAGATCCATCATTTTGTCGTATCGAATCGAGTTGATAACCTCGTTTGTAAACTGCTCGGTCGTCAAGTAGGCGATCCTAAGATCGGTCCGCTCGGCCACATAATTTCCAATGGCATTCAAGAGATGTGTTTTTCCTAGCCCGGTTTCCCCGTAGATAAAGAGTGGGTTATAGGCTTTCGTCGGCTGTTCGGCAACCGCCATACAAGCGGCATGGGCAAATTGATTTCCCGCGCCTACTACGAAATTATTAAACGTATACCTTGGGTTGAGTTGTATTCCCCTTTTTGCCCGTACCCCGGTATTCGGTCGTCCAATTGCAGCGATACCTCCGCTATTCTCGGACTGCTTTGTCGCCTGTTTACGAAAGATGACGAATGTGATCGAGGTCTCTTCCCCGCCCCGGGCAGCAGAGATAGCTTCAGTTAACAGAGGCCCATGGTGTTGGCTTAACCAGTCGCCGAAGAACTTGTTCGGGACTCCTAATTGAGCTGTAGAATCCTCAATCCTTTCAAGGTGAATCGGGGTAAACCACGTATCAAAAACTTGTTTTGGCACTCTCCCTTGGATGTAGGCCAAGGTATCCTGCCACACAGTTAAGGTCGTCATGATCTACGTATCATTATTTATACACAGAGTTATTAACACCTGTTGATAACCTGGTTTTTCAAAGAGGTCTTCCCTGGTTAATCACGACCATTATCAGGCATTAAGGAATTGAGGTACTAGCTGGTACCTCAATGATCACAAGCTAAGAACTCTGCATGCAGTGGTTACCCAGAGTCAACCCCCAACTTTCTCCACAAAGATACAGCGGTAATACACCATATAATTCAACTCATTAATCTCCATCCACAATATCCACTGAACCTACTCCTACTCCTTCTCCTACTACGATCTGTCTTTAATACATGAATATTTAAGAGAAGAGCCAGTCAGAAACTTATAGAACAACAACGTGATCTGATGAAAAAATCTTATGGACCAGATCGTCATAGGTTAAAGTCGGACGAGACCCACTGACCATTGTCCTTTCAGGAGTGACCACAACTTCTTTAAGCGAAGAAGGGATCATAGACGATGCTTCTTCGAGAAAGACGATATCTATATCTGCTTCACCAGCCTGAAAGAGTGATGGAGAAATCTGTTCAGGATTTTGCCGAAGTAGATAGAGCGTTGAACTCAACAATCCACCATTATTCTATTTAAAAAACCAGGCTTCTATCAGCCGATCGAACAAGCTGTCTAATTTCATCTGCTGTTCGAGTTGTCACGGAAAAATCATCAGACCACATATCTATAGATGTCTCTGGTTCGACGATAAACGGAACAGCTAAATGTTTAAAGGAAGGAAGATATTTTTCAAGTATCTCGGCATCGACTATCTCTTCTGTGTCTTCCATTAATAACCGAGAAGCAGGGCCTAAGAGGACGACGGTGGTGTCATGATCCCCCGCACAAAGCCCTAACGCAATACGAAGCGCCTCGACCGGACGAGCGGTCGAACGAGGATCATCTGAAATCACCACAGCAACACGTTTCGACATATATGACTGATCTCACCACCAGCTTCTTATGTAAAAGAGAGAAATCGATCGCAACCGTCGATAATTCCAGACAGCACCACCAACCCAGACAATGAAACTCGTGAATCGACAGTGGCCGTTGGAACGCCATATTGTTGACAGCCATAAGCACAGACAGCCATCTTCGCCCCAGCATCGATTAGACCAAGATAACGTTGATCCACCACCGTCTTTACCCCTTCGTCAATGAGATAAAGATAGACCTCAATTCCTTGCCGTAAGGCGGCATAAGTGAGCTGAGCGACAGTCTCAACGCTTGGATGAGACGGGGGTGTGGATAACAAGAGACCCAACCTGCGAGTTGGCATAATTACAAACCAAAGACATCAATACAATCAATTATTTACAAGATATATGGCCCGTGAGACTACGAGGTTTTTTCGAGAAAGTCAATATCAAAAAATTGGGTTTTTTATGAGGGGAAGGAGCGAGTTTTCAGGAGAGAAGCGAGGCCGGTCAGAGGGAGTTCCTCTTGAGCCTTCGATTGAAGGTTTCGGAGAATAACGGAGCCTCGACCAGCTTCGTCATCACCCAGCAGAATGGCATATTGGCACTTCGATCGATCGGCTTGGCGAAGATGGGCTTTAAGTGTGGTCGCGCGATAGTCACACTGAGATGAAATTCCAATTCTGCGGAGTTCATCGAGCAGTATGAGCCCCAGCTTGGTCCCGTTCTCCCCGAAAGCCGCAACATAGTAGAGACATTCGTAGGACGAGGACGACGATGTCTCCGGGAGCATCAACGACACACGCTCAAGCCCGACAGCGAATCCTATAGCCGGAACTGAGGGACCGCCGAGCGTTTCCACCAAGCCGTCGTAGCGGCCACCGGCGCCCACTGCATTTTGAGCGCCCAAGTGAGTCGAAGTAATTTCAAAGCTAGTCAAACAATAGTAATCAAGCCCCCGCACTAAACGAGGATTGAGTCGATAGGGGACTCCAATGGCCATGAGGCCGGCAAGGACTTGGTCAAAATGGGTACAGGCCTCAGGAGAAAGATGGTCGGTCAATCGGGGGGCCGACTCGGTCGCAGCCCGGCAGTCCGGCACCTTGCAATCCAGCGCCCGCAAGGGATTCGTGTCCATCCGGCGTCGGCAGTTTGCGCAGAGGTGAGATTCCTGCTGTCTGAGGAATGCCAGAAGTACAGGCTTGTAGGCAGCGCGGTCGCCGGAGCTTCCCAGGCTGTTGATCTCCAGCGTCAGGTCCGGTAGAGCCAGATCAGACAACAGGCGCCATAGCAGTGCAATGACCTCGACGTCTGCACGAGGGTCCGATGTACCAAAGGATTCGACTCCGAATTGATGGAACTGACGGAGGCGCCCCGCTTGCGGCCGCTCGTGGCGGAACATCGGGCCGATGTAAAAATACTTTTGGGGAAGCGGATCGGCTGCCCGATTGTGCTCGATGAAGGCGCGGACTGTGCCGGCCGTGCCTTCCGGACGCAAGGTCAGCGAGGTTCCATCCCGGTCGGGAAAGGTGTACATCTCTTTCTCAACGATATCTGTCGACGAGCCGATGCTTCGGGCAAAGAGCGCAGTGAACTCGAAGATGGGGATCCGGATCTCCTGATATCCGTAACAGAGCGCCCAACGTCTCGCTGCATCCTCAATGAAACGCCATCGAGGAGTTTCCTCGGGAAGGATGTCTTTGACGCCCTTGATGCCCTTGATGGTGTCCATAATCAGCGACCGATGCGAAAGATTCGGGACTATAGCGACGGGTTACCGGCAAGTCAACGAAACCCTAGCAGGATGCTGAAAAAGTCCGCCAGCATCGTTCTCGCATCGTTCAGATCCTCAACGTACCCCAGAGGGTCCGCCTCCGGTCTTCACTCGCTGCGGCCTTGCTGAGCGGTCTTTTTGAGCATCCTGCGCATAATTTGTTCGCGAGATCGCATGTTCGGAGATTCTTCCGCATCATGAGGGATATATGACGAGAGACGTCCTGCCTTCTTGCGCCGAATGGCGCGCGGGCGTATAGTTCGCGGCCTATCTGCCGTTTGGAGATCTTTCATGAGTACAGATCAACCGACTCGCCGTGTCATCGCGTTGGCGCCGATGCCGCCCGAGAAATCCGCCTATGCCTTGGCCCGTTACAGCCGCTCACCGGACTCGATCGAGGACAGCCTCCGCTGGGTGCATGGACATTCTTCTGAAAAGTTCTGGGATCAGTTCTACTTCGACTACGGCCATGCATCCATCGCCGATCTCGGCCATGTCATCATCTGTTTCGAGGACATCTCCGAACTCGCGGCCATTAGACTTGAAGACGAGCCCTTATGGGACGGCCAGGCAAAATCGAGCCGGTATCAGAACTTTGCTTCCGGCGGGTGGTACGTGCCGGATTCCATTCGAGGGTCGGAGACGGAGGGCACCTATCACGGCATTCTCCGCAGCCTCGCCGAGATCTATCGGCTCTTGCACCAACCCTTGGCCCAATTTATTTCCGAGCGTGAACCGCGTCCCGAGTCGATGAAACCGGCTGATTACCAGCGGACGATTGCCGCGCGCGCGTTCGATGTCACACGCTATCTCCTACCTCTCGCTGCCAGGACGAACGTCGGGCAAGTCGTCAGCATCAGGACGCTGGAAAAGCAAATCACCAGACTGCTGTCGTCGCAACTACCGGAGTTGCGATCGATCGGGGACGAACTCAAGGATGCCTGCCAACGGTCACCCATGAATCTCTGGGGTGAACTGTGCGGTCAGCCTGGTGCACAGGAGCCCCTCGCGCCGACGCTCGCTCGTCATGCCAAGCCGAACGATTATCAAGCCTCGGTCTACCAGGATCTTGCCAGATATGCGAAGGACGCGCTGCAGGGAACCGGACTAGATCAACCGGCTTCCTGGGGCAAGCCGGATCCGGTGGACTTCATTGAGCCCCACGATCCGCTTGACGAAATTGTGGCTACGTTGCTGTACCGCGTCTCGCACGCGCCCTATCGGAACCTCCTCGCAGTCGTCCGTACCTGGACGGAGAAACGGAAACAGGAAACGATCGATGTGGCGATGAGCACACGAGGGCCATACGACGAACTCATCAAAGAGTTCCGCAGCGGCTACGCCTTCACGTTCGACGTACTGATGGACATCGGAGGCTGGCGCGACATGCACCGGCATCGGCGCTGCCAGCAGATTCAGCAGAACTTTACGACGCTGCACGGATATGAGATCCCGCCGCCGCTCGTGCAAGCGGGGTTAGACCAGGAGTATAGCCAGGCGATGGACGCAGTCCGTTTGGACATCGAGCAGCTGAAGAGAACCAGCGCAGAGGGGTCGCTCTACGCGACGCCGTTTGGATTCAAAGTGCGGTGTCTCTTTAAGATGGACTATGCCGAAGCCGAGTACATCGCCAGACTCCGCTCCGGCGTGAAAGGTCACTGGTCGTATCGGACCATCGCCTGGTTGATGAAGCAGAAATTGGCGGCGCGCTATCCGTCGCTCGGGGATCGCATTCAGGCCACCTCGCCAGACATCGAAGATACCCTCACCAGATAGTTCGACCGACTCCGATGACCGACTATCAAGCTCAATGTGAAGCAAGGCTGTTGGAAGGCCAATGGGATCAGGCCCAGCAGACGGCACTGGCCTGGTCTCGCCATCCTGCTACCGGCACAGAGAGGAACCCGCGGCCTCATTTTGTTCTGAATGTCATTCATCTGCTCCGGGGGGAGTTTGCCGAAGCCTGGAGCACCCACGCGAAATGCTTGGAAGAACCAGAAGATATTGCCCAAGTCAAAGAATGGATCGAGGGATTCGTCGCGCGACAGCCTGAACAGGCCAACGCCCATCTCGTAATGGGACTGTTCCTGGCTCAGTCAGGGCAATCAGAACAGTCGCTCGCGCCCTACAAGGAGGCGATCAAGCTCGCGCCTCAATCCGCCCATCCTCATTACTTTCTCGCCCAGATTCATGAGCGGGCCAACCACCTTGAAATGGCCATCAAGGAATACCGCGAAGCCGTCCGACTCGATCCTTCCCATGCGCCGGCGCGGACCAATCTCGGCGTGGCCTATCAAGAACAGGGCCGCCTAGAAATGGCGATCCCGCAATATCGCGAAGTGATCAAACTGAAACCACACGATGCAACCATCCACGCGAACCTCGCCTGCGCGCTTGCGGAGCAGGGAAAATTCGAGCCAGCCCTGCAGTCCTACAAGGAAGCGTTGCGCCTGAATCCCAAGGACGCAGCCGTGCATTTTTCTCTGGGAGATTTCTATGAAACCAGGGGCCGCCTGGACCTGGCGCAAAAAGAATATGACGCGGCCCTCATCGCCGATCCGAACTTCGGTCCGGCGCATTGTGCAATCGGCTGGTTGGAGCTGGCCAAACAGCATATGCAGGCCGCCTACGAAGCCTTCAATCGAGCCCTGAAGTCCAACGACCAAGACCCTCGGGCCTACCACGGCCTCGGCGAATATTATTGGCATAAAGGGAAGCGTGAGAGCGCCATGGACAACTTTGCCACGGCGCTCAAGTATTACAAAGATCC
>JBAXBK010000031.1:0-40174 GCA_037142015.1 Nitrospira sp.
AATCTTGAGCGGCTTCGAATCGTACCAGAGCGACATGTCGTACCCTCGGTCGCTCTCACCGAATGTAGTTGCTTTTGCCATGTTCTTACCCTCCCTTCATGCTCTTGAGAACCACCCCTGTGGGATGGTTGTGAGAACCCCTACGAAATATGTTGCCTGCCATTTCAATTTCCTCCTTCCTCATATGATCCACAGATGCAATCGGCATTTCCTGATACTGTTCATACGCAACTCGCATTCCAGCAGAGCGTCCGCGTGACTTCGTCATCGACGGTGCTGAAACTTCAATAGAATGAGCGTTTTCACTCGGGAATCTATGCAGTGAAAACACTGAAGTGCTGAGACTGTTTGCCGAGATTACAGCATGATGCCGAAAAATCAGCTTTCACCGGACCATTCACAGGGGCTGGGTGAGAAACCAGGCAAAGAAGTGCGAGAGACACCGAACTCCTGGGTTTTGGACTGAAGGTAGCCCCTTTATACTAAGGCAGATTGACATGGAGGATGAAGGACCAGAACGTGATGTGACAGCCTTCCCTAATCTGAGGGACTGTGTATGATGTTCCAAGACGAAAGCTCACGGCACCTGTTGGTCACCATGGAAGGCCAGTGATTTTCGGTGAGTAACGGGAGTATTATGCACTTATGGTGATATGATCCAGACGGTTCTGCCTCCGTCGGCGGAGTGAGGTGCGCGAGCGGCAAAGCTTCCGTTGCAGACTCGCCAGGAGGGTAGGCGTCGGGCAATGACGAAACGATGGAGAGTTCGCCCTTTCGCCAGCGAGACGATGGTCAGCAGAATATTCCTCCATGCTGGCTTTGACGTAACCTGTCTCTATTTGGGAGAGGACATATGAAACCCAACCTTCACAATGAAACCACTCAGCGGTCGGCCACGCCCGATGACCTCTCTCATTCCAATATTGAAGACCGTACACGGGCCGGGACATTGCTTGCCGGAGAAAATCGCCTACTCGAGATGCTCGCCACAGGATGTACGCTCACGGAATTTCTTGATGCTTTGTGCCGACTCATCGAAGAGGTCGCGAGCGGAACTCTCTGTGGGATTGTGCTGGTAGACCCTATCGGTAACCGACTGCAGCATGGTGCAGCGCCCAGCCTTCCCCTCAGCTATAACGAGTCGATCCATGGCAGACCCGTGAATCTCCTTTCGGGTCCCTGCGCCATGGCGGCATCTCTCAAAGAACAAGTGATAGCCGCCGATGTCGCGTCGGACACAAGATGGGATACATACGAATGGCGTGCTCTGGCAATGGCACACGGACTGCGGGCCTGTTGGTCCACGCCTATCTTGTCATCCGATGAAAAAGTATTGGGCGCCTTCGCGATCTACTCGCGCGAACCTGGCAGCCCTAGTGCGTACCACCAACACCTCATCGGACAGATCACGCATCTGGCGACGGTAGCTATTGAGCATACGCATAAGGAAGAGAAGCTCCGCCAAGATGAACTGGAGCTGCGACGCATCACCGATGCGATCGCTCAACTCATTTGTGTCCTGGGACCCGATGGGAAAACTCTCTATGCGAATCGATTTGTGCTCGACTACAGCGGTCTGAGCTTGGAAGATGTGATGGCGGATGACTTTCGCGCACGATTTTTTCACGCTGATGATATCGAGAGATCACAGAACGAGCGCCAGCATGCGCTCGAACGCGAAGCCCCATTTGAATTGGAGCTACGCGCGCTCCGCAAGGATGGGCAGTATCGGTGGCTTCTGATCCGCTATAACCCCTTGCGGGACGAAGAAGGACGGATCATTCGCTGGTACGCGACAGGAACCGACATCGACGAGCGCAAACGGGACGAAGAAAGGACTCAAAAAGAAAACATGGCATTGCGCGAAGAGATCGATCACTCTTCGATGTTTGAAGAAATCGTCGGTTCATCGGACGTCATCCGCAACATCTTGAAGCAAGTCGCCAAAGTGGCGCCGTCGGATTCCACGGTACTCGTGCTGGGTGAGACCGGAACGGGCAAGGAGCTGATCGCACGCGCCATTCACAAACGCTCGAAGCGGTCGTCCCGGGCGTTTATTACCGTCAATTGTGCGGCGATCCCTACTTCGCTCATTGCCTCTGAGCTGTTCGGGCACGAGAAAGGCGCATTTACGGGGGCGATGCAACGGCGTCTGGGACGGTTTGAATTGGCCGATGGGGGGACGATCTTCCTTGACGAGATCGGGGATCTGCCGGCCGAGACCCAAGTCGCTTTACTGAGAGTGCTCCAAGAAGGGGAAATTGAACGGGTCGGCGGCAGCCAATCGATTTCCGTAGACGTGCGCGTGCTGGCCGCCACAAATCGCGACCTGAAAGCGGCCATGGCGGCAGGCACCTTTCGCCAGGATCTCTTCTATAGACTCAATGTCTTTCCACTCCAGATCCCCTCACTGCGCGAACGGATGGAGGATATTCCGTTACTCGTCACCTACCTGATTGAGCGTTATGCCAAGAAGGCCGGGAAACAGATTAGAAATATACAGAAAGAGACTCTAGAGCTATTTCAGGCCTACGATTGGCCCGGCAACATTCGCGAGCTACAGAATGTCATCCAACGCGCTATCGTACTGTGCGAAAGCGAAACATTTTCTGTCGACGCGACCTGGCTGAAACGGGAAAAGCCCCGGCTGTCGGGGTCGGTGATTCCCCTGGGCGCCACACTGGCCGAGCATGAAAAGGACATCATTGAAGCGGCGTTGGCGGATTGTGGGGGCCAGGTCAGCGGCCCTACCGGCGCCGCGGCCAAGCTCGGACTCCCGAGGCAGACACTCGAATCAAAAATCACGGCCCTGGGAATTAACAAACATCGGTTTAAGACTCGACAAGCCGACTACGCACGGTAAAAAGGCTGAACGTTTTTTCTCGCCAACTGAAGAGCCGATCCCTCACGAATCGTTCCTTCTGGTTTAGACTGTTCTTCTGACTTCGCGCCCTCTCGCCCCTTCTCATACAATCACATCGGGGGATTGAAACCGCACCGGATACTACTGCCTCTTTTGCCGATCATTCAGCAATTGCTGAAACTTCGGCGGGCATCTCCACACCAAACACAAGCATCTCAATGATTTACAGCTGGCCTCTTCATTGCAGTCGTTTTATATCGTGCAGGTTACAGAGGTCACACATGACAATAAAGTTTGAAAAAGAAACCCGCCGCCTCAAGACGATGATTTGCCTGAGCGGTCGGTTACAAGCGAAGCATCTGGAGGAATTGAAGACGCAAATGGAAGGAACTCGGTCGCGGATTGCGCTGGACCTCAACGGAGTGACGCTCGTGGATGTCGAGATCATTCGATTTCTGAACGCCTGTGAAAACAGCGGTGTCGAGCTCCTCAATTGCTGGCCGTACATACGGGAGTGGATGAGCCGTGAGAAGGGCAGAGAAGGATAAGGCGATGCAGTTCAGACAACCACAGCAGCACATATAAAAGGAGGGAATTCCAATGGCAAATACTACTCTTCAAAAAAAGATGACTCCATGAAGGGCGTCATTTTCATTATTCTTGGTGCCGTGATTTTGATGTGCCTGTCACTGGCAACGGGCCTCCTCAGGCCCTAAGGCCGAATGCTAATGCCATCTATAGTTTTTCAACGAGGAGTTCACACCATGAAGCACATCATATTCATTATTCTTGCTGCCGTGACTGTTATGTGCCTGGTGCTTGCATCCGGCTACTTCCAACCTTAGCCGTTGGGATAGCGCGTACCGATTAAAACTGAATGCGACGGTGTTGCGAATGTCCATAATGATCCGACGGATTTCTGCTTCCCAGCCCTTCAGCAAGGATCCTAAGAAGGCACGACAGGTCAGAATCCTTGGCTCTTCTTAAAGTCGTGACAGAGAAAGGAATTGATCGTGATGCCAGTGAATAAAAAAGTCTCCTTTTCAGTCCTGTGTGCCTTTCTCACGATTGGGGCAGTCATGTTCGTGCACAATTTCATCACGCCCATGCAGATGCTTGAAGAGCTTCCGTATAGCGAATTTAAGACGCTCCTGGCGGCCGGCGACGTGGCGGAAGTCACGGTCACTCGTCAGTCATTGCTCGGGAAACTGAAGCCAGAAGAAAGATCAAAAGAACCGAAGCTGTTTACGACTGTCCGGGTTGAAGACCCCGATCTGGTCAAGGAGCTTAACGCACACAACGTCAAATTCACCGGCATGATTGAGAATACGTTCTTGCGAGATATCATGTGGTGGGTCATTCCTGCGCTGATCTTTGGCGGTATCTGGTTTTTTGTGATTCGGCGCCTCGGTCAGGGGCTTGGACAGGGTCAAAAAGGGTTCATGACCGTGGGGAAGTCGAAGGCGAAGATCTATGCGGAGAAGGATACGAAAGTGACTTTCGCGGATGTAGCCGGCGTAGAGGAGGCGAAGGAAGAACTGGGCGAGGTGATTGATTTTCTCAAGACGCCGGAAAAATTCACGCGTCTCGGAGGAAAGATTCCGAAAGGCATCTTGCTCGTCGGTCCGCCTGGAACCGGCAAGACGCTTTTGGCTCGCGCTGTGGCAGGAGAGGCCGGGGTGACATTTTTCAGCATCAGCGGGTCCGAGTTTGTGG
Organism: Nitrospira sp.; assembly: GCA_037142015.1. Lineage (GTDB taxonomy): Bacteria > Nitrospirota > Nitrospiria > Nitrospirales > Nitrospiraceae > Palsa-1315. Next base: position 4,580 of record JBAXBK010000031.1, read on the forward strand.
AAATGTTTGTGGGAGTGGGGGCCTCCCGCGTGCGAGATCTGTTCGAGCAGGCGAAGATCAAGGCGCCCTGTATTATCTTCATCGACGAACTGGATGCGTTGGGAAAAGCCCGTGGGGCAGGACCCATGGCGCATGAGGAGCGTGAACAGACCCTGAATCAGTTGCTGGTCGAGATGGACGGCTTCGATCCCCGCATCGCCGTCATTCTGATGGCGGCGACCAATCGGCCTGAAATCTTGGATCCTGCACTGTTGCGGCCAGGCCGGTTCGACAGGCAAGTCTTGGTCGATCGCCCGGATAAGATCGACCGTCTGGCCATCTTGCGCGTCCATGCGAAGAAGGTAACCCTCGGTCTCGATGCGGACCTCGAGGTGATCGCTGGGATGACCCCAGGATTCTCAGGCGCCGACCTCGCCAATATCGTCAATGAAGCGACGCTCTTGGCTGTGCGCCGGAATAAGGAGCGGGTGGGTCTCCCAGAATTGCAGGAAGCGGTGGAGCGGGTTGTCGCCGGATTGGAGAAGAAAAATCGGGTCCTCAACAAGATGGAGAAAGAACGCGTCGCTTACCATGAAGTAGGCCACGCCTTGGTAGCACTGTCGTTTCCGGGAGCAGACCCGATTCAGAAGATCTCGATTATCCCCCGCGGGATTGCGGCATTGGGCTATACGCTTCAGCTCCCGACGGAGGATCGCTTTCTGATGGCCAAGACGGAGTTGGAAAACAAGATTGCCGTCTTACTCGGAGGGCGGAATGCGGAAGAATTGATCTTCGGCGAGGCCTCCACGGGCGCACAGAACGACTTGGTCAGGGCGACGGACATTGCCAAGAGCATGGTCAAATCCTACGGGATGAGCGAGAAGCTAGGCACCGTTACCCTGAATCGTGAAAGCCAGCCTCTCATCATGCAGATTCAGGCGCCTCAGGAGAAAGGCGACTACTCTGAGGAGACCGCCCGCGAGATCGACTGTGAAGTGCGCCGGATTATCGATGAGCAATATGATCGCGTGAGATGGCTCTTAGCTGAACAGAAGCGCGCACTCATAGAAGGAGCAAAAGTCCTCCTTGATCGCGAGGTGATCACCGGCAGTGAGCTTAAAGCCATCATGGACAAGCACTGAGGCGCAAACGCACATATGCAGGTGCTCAAAGTTCTAGCAGAAAGAACAGTGGGAAAGGTTCGAAGTATCAGACGCAAGATCCCGTCAAGAAAGGAAGCAGGCGATGAGGTGTGCACGCTGCGATGGATTAATGGTGCGTGAGAAGCTCGAAGATCTTCGAGAACTCGGATCAGGTGACCATGAGTATACCGGATGGCGTTGCATCAATTGTGGGGCAATTGTTGATCCACTTGGGCGCTGAACATCAGCGCCTCACCTCCGTCGCAGGCAGCAGCATCTAACCCGGCATTGCTCGCTGTCCCATAGTCTGAGGGCCAGACCCGGCAGAAGTAGATGATCAACATGGTGATCCAATGAGACCCGATAACCACAGCAGAAACATGGAGACCGGTTTCTTCTCCCCGTTTGGATGGCGCTGCGACTCTGAACGGCGTCTCCCGCTGAGGTAGATAGGACCCTCTTTACACCCCGGAGGGGCCTGTCTCCTCAGTGAGAAACAAAAACGGATGACCAGAATGAACGAATGGGGCTATCGGCAGTAATGGGGAGAGCAGCATGGGCCAGAACTTAACACGGCCCCAAAACAGGAGGATTGGCCATGATTAAGCACATGACACGAGCAGGCTCTATGCTGCTCTTTCTTGTTGTTGCACTGTATCCCGGCACAGCCGCTGCGCATGGAGGAGCGGATTTGGAAGTAGACCCTTGCGTACGTTGGGTCGGTGAAAGCGCGGTGCATTTCAGCACCTACCAGCCGCAATACGAGCTGAAAGCTCAATATTGCACGGACATTCCCAAGACAGGCGAGACCTTCCTGGTCGTGGACCTTGTGGACCCGACACTGCGTAACGTGCCGGTCGGTCTGCGGATCGTGAAGGGGAACGGGAGCAATGAGGCAGAAGCTCAGACGGTGGCAGACTGGCGTCCGAGTCACCACCCGACAGGAGTCGTCAGCGGCAAAACCACGCTGGACGAAGGCCTGTATAGGGTCATCATTACGGCGGAGGGACGGAATCCTTCGCGCTACCAGTATCTCTTGCGGGTACAGATGATCGATTATCAGAAGCTGGTGAGTTCCGTGGTGGTACCACTGCTCGGCGTGCTGCTAATGGCCTGGCTCGGGTACAAGCTCGTACGGTCGAAATGGCTGCGGAATCGGTGGGCAGGCGTCCGTTCGTAGGAAGCCGGACGCCCCGACCAGCGAACACATGGTTCGCCATTTCAGAGGGAGGAGGCTGACAATGTCTATGCAATTTCTGAAACCTGCTGGCCGGCGCTTAATGACATCGCGAACCGACACAGCAGTGAACAAAAAAGGCAAGATTCCTTGGTATCTCTACTTTATCGGAGCAGCGATCTATACCGCTCTAGCCGGTTGGCTGCTCGCAGAATCGTCTCCTCTGGCATGGGTTTGCCTCATCAGCGCGCCGGTGGGATTTTTCTATGCCTGGGGAGCCTGGAAACGAGAGAAACAAAACAGAGTTGATGCCTAACCATGCGCTGCAGTGAGCCAGGCCATTACGCGGTAGAACCCACGCTCCCCTTGGACTGGGCCTGTAGGGAGCAATATGCCGAAACAAGACGGCCAAATAGGCCAACGTTGCGCTCTAAGGCAGCAGATAAGAAGGAGGAGATCTGATGGAATCATTGATGGATACTCTTGTCGACCGTCGGGCAAACAGCAATGCGGGTCTTATCCCGTTCTCCGCTCCAACCTATGCGCAAGCTCGCTGTTTCTTCGGCGGCTTGGTACGCGCCATGTATCGACTCGAGGTGATCGGAGCCGATCGCCTCCCCGTCACTGGGCCTATGGTCATCGCACCGAATCATGACTCGGTACTCGACGGGATCATCCTGGGGGCGGCGATCTCGCGGGAACTGCGTTTCCTCGGAAAGGCGGAACTCTGGCGGTCCCGACTGCTTGGGTGGGTGCTCGACGGGCTCGGCGCGGTCGGGATTAAGCGTGGCGGCGGCGACCACCTCGCGCTCGCGCGGATGCAGCAGGCACTTGAGGCAGGACAGGCGGTCGCGATTTTCCCGCAAGGCGCCATCTACGGCGACCGTGTGTGGCACCGGGGTGCCGCGCGCCTGGCGCTCGTGACGGGCGCGCCACTTGTGCCGGTCCGCCTCGTCGGCACGGCACGAGCCCTCTCGCGGGACAGAATCGGCTTCCCGCGGTTGCGCATCATCTTCGGAGAGCCGATCGCGGTCATGCGCGCCCCGGAAGACCCGGTTGCGGCGATGGCGCTGACGGAGCGATTACGCATCGCCGTCGAATCGCTGGCCTAACACTGGGGGGCTTGTATTGGGTGTCAGGGCCATCGCGCGCCACCGTCGCTCGTACAGGGACTGGCGCCGTGCGGAAGAAGGAGGCTGTGTCACCTCACGCGAAAGGAGATGACCATGAATACGGCAATGATTCTCGGGATCGCGCTCATTATGCTCGGCATCGTGGCGTTTGCCTACCTCATGCGAAAGGACATGACCGTGAAGGGAGCAACGATTATCGGGATCGCGCTCATCATGCTCGGCGTTGTGGCATTCGCCTACCAAGGCATCACCTACGCGATTCGTGAAGAGGTGATCGACATCGGCCCTCTACAAGCCACGGTCGATAGAAGCCAGATCGTTCCGCTTCCGCTCCTTGTCGGGATATATGCACTCATCAGTGGCATTGTGTTGCTGATCGGTAGAGCCAGAAGAGCGTAGCTGCGAGGATCTTCTCGTCGGGAATACTTAGGTCGAATCGCTGGCTTAATTGGCTTCGCTACCCTAGGACCGAAGAGAAGTGCCAAGGAGGGGATACGATGTTTGTAAAAACCCTGGCTCAGACCAAAATGTGGGGGTTTTGGCAATATATGTTTGATTTCTGCAACGAGAGTTTTTCCTGCGTGCTCGGCTCGTTAACAGCTATAATTTTGGTTTTTCTGGCTATCGTATTGGGCTTGGGTTCTATGATGACGCGCCTCAATAGAAGAGAATAGACATAATCTTCCGACTGCTTCGCAATCGATTCCCCATGACGTGCCATCAGCCCAGGCGAGACCTTCTAATTTTCCTTACCTCTTTTCAAGGGAGTGGCCAGATTGTCGTTCACTGTGCGCGTCGAACGAGCACATTCCTATCGTGCGCGTTCTGCGAGCAAGAAGGGCACCTGGCCGCTCCTTCCCATCCTTCTGTGACCGCCCGTTGCACGAGCACAGGAGACTATCTAGCCGGCCATCTCTTCCCTACCTCATCTTCACAATCGTCACACCATCTCCACCTTCTGCCCGATCTCCTGCGCGGAACTCCGCCACATAAGGCGAGTCTTTCAAGTAGTCCCGCAACGATGCTTTGAGTTTCCCCGTGCCGTGGCCATGGATGATGCGGAGGAATGGCGCACTGGCCATAGTGGCACGATCCAACGCTGCGACCACATCATCCAACGCCTCGTCCGCCGCCTTCCCTCGGACATCCACGACAGTCTGTTCATCGAGCCCCAGTCCGCCACCTGCCGAAATCCGGCGAGCATTCGATGCTGCTGGTGGCGATACTACCTGCCCTCGTGCAAAGCCAACGAGATTCGCTACTGTAGCCAGCACTTCCCCCTGCCCCACCTTCACCCTCACTCGTTTCTTCCCTTGTGGCGTTTCGAGCAATGTGCCGGTCATGCCGAGCCCGCTGATCTCGACCTGATCCCCCACCCCCAACTGCTCAAGCGGAATGGGCGGGCCGACCGGGGCCAATTCGGCTCTCGTCTGCGCTTCGAGCTCGAACAATCGTTGCTTCGCTGCTTTGGCTTTGATCAGTTTCTGCTCGCCCTTGACTGCATCTACCGTAGCTTGCACTTCCGCCCGCGCGCGGTTGAACTGTTCGCTGAGTTTTCGTTTAAGGCCCTTTTGCGCTTCCCGTTCAGTCTCTTCCAGATGAGCCAGCTGCGCCTTCGCGCGTTGTTCGGCCTGTTCCGCTTCGCGTCTAGCCTCGACCGCCTGAGCCAGGTCATCGGCCAACTGCCGCTGCGTGAGTTGCAGATCGTGCAGCATCGTTTCCATAACCCGCTCATCTTTATGGAGCTTCTGCCTTGCCTCATCGATCAAGGCCCGGTCCATCCCCAATCGTCCGGCGATCTCAAGCGCAGACGATCCACCTGGCACCCCCATGAAGAGCCGATAGGTCGGCGATAGTGTCGCCACGTCGAACTCGACTGCAGCGTTTGCGAAACCTGCCATCGTATGGGCCAAGGCCTTCAGCGATCCGTAGTGCGTAGTCGCGACGACTTTCATCCCCAGTGTGGCCAGCCGACAGAGCAACGCTTCGGCCAGGGCCGCCCCTTCCGTCGGATCAGTCGAGGTCACCGGCTCATCGAGGAGGACCAACCATTGCCGCGGTTCAACCTGCTCGTCATCCCGTCGCTGACGGTTCGTTTCATCGAGCAACTGGATCATCTGGGTCATGTGCGCCGAAAAGCTGGACAGATCGCGGGCCAGGTCTTGGGCGTCGCCGATATCGGCATAGACGTCGGGAAAGATCGCCATTTCGGACCCTGCGCTGCAGGGCAAATGCAATCCGGCCCGGACCATCAAAGCAAAGAGCCCGACGATCTTGAGGGTCACGGTCTTCCCGCCCGTATTGGGACCGGAGATGACGAGTACGCGAATCGATTCATCCAAGAGAATATCGTTGGCGACCACCTGATCTTTCGATAACACGAGCAGAGGATGTCGGGCCTGCAACAGTTTCACGCGCCCGTCTGAGTTGAGATCGACTGGATGCGCCTTTAATTGACGGCCAAACGATGCCCTTGCCGAAATACCGTCAAGCACAGCCAGCACTTCGAGCCCCGCAAGAACGACCTCAGACTGTTCGGCGATGAGCGCGGACAACTCCTGAAGGATGCGGCGCACTTCCCGCTCGATCTCCAAATCCGCCACTTTGATCGAATTGTTCAGCTCAACCAGCTCACGCGGCTCGATAAACACCGTCGCCCCGCTGGCCGACACGTCATGGACGATCCCCGGAACTCGTCCACGCATGTCGGCTTTCACCGGAATGACATAGCGGCCTTCTCTCTGAGCGAAATACTGTTCTTGAAGAATGTCCTCATAGCGACGCGAATGCAGCATTTGACTTACTTGATCGCGCATCTGCTGTTTGAGTGCATGGGCCTGATGAGTCAGGCGTCGCAACTCCGGTGTTGCCGATTCCTTGATCGAGCCGTCCGAATGGATCGCCGCATCCAGCGCAGTTTTCACAGGCCGCAGTTCACCGACCAACAATAGAGGGCATGCGGCGGAGGCCAACGCGAGCGCGTCCTGTTGATGCCGGCCCACGAAACGTCTACTCTCTTCAAGCAATTCCAGCACCAGCGCGCAATCCCGGAGTTCGTGAACCTCCAACACCGCCCCTTTCTTCGCCCGAACAAGGGGATCCTGAATGTCCGGAAAAGCCAAGACCGGCAGCGCTTCACCGGAGACTTGCAGCTGTCCCATCTCCGTCGTTTCCTGTTGCCGCTGCCGTGAGTCGTGGAGGCTGGTCGCCAATTCAAGAGTACGACAACGCGCCGCCCCCATTGTCGATCTGGCGTGCCTGGCAAGGGCATCAAGCAGTCTCGGCCACTCCAATACCTGCGCGGTCTGCTTGAAGAGATTCACCACTCCCTCACGAGAAAACGTCTCACGAAAGATATCGGCAAACTCTAACGAACCAGGCAACAGAGACGCAAGGGACAGGTTCTCGATCTTCGCACCAACTGTGTCGTTATCTACGCTTCTTGCGATAGTGATATGCCTCTGATCCTGCACAGAATTACTACGTTGGAATGGCTTGACAAGGCCCAGGAGCGCCGATAGTATCGGCCTCACTCAGACCGGTAGATTCAACCGGTCTCTTTCTTCTTGAGGAATTACTCGTCATGGCTATTCGGATCGGCATTAATGGATTTGGACGGATCGGACGAAATGTCCTGCGGGCGTCTCTCGGCGATCCCGACCTCCACATTGTCGCAGTAAACGACCTCACAGATGCGAAAACACTCGCCTATCTCTTAAAGTACGACTCGGTACACGGAACGTTACAGGGGAACGTCGAGGCCCAAGGCGATCAGATCCTTATCGACGGCAAGCCCATCAAGGTGCTCGCGATCAAGGATCCCAAAGACCTTCCCTGGAAGGAGTTGGAGGTCGACATCGTTATCGAATCGACAGGGCGCTTTACCGATCGCGAAGGCGCGGGAAAGCACATCACTGCCGGAGCTAAACACGTCATTATTTCGGCGCCGGCGAAGGATCCAGATGTCACCATCGTCCTGGGCGTCAACGACGCGGCCTACGACCCAAGCACGCACCGCATCGTCTCCAACGCCTCTTGCACCACCAATTGTCTCGCTCCCGTCGCAAAAGTGCTGTTGGATAATTTCGGCATCAAGCACGGCGTCATGACCACGATCCATTCCTATACCAACGACCAGCAGTTGCTCGATCTGCCGCACAAAGACTTGCGACGAGGGCGCGCGGCAGGCATGTCGATGATCCCAACCAGTACCGGCGCGGCAAAAGCGCTGCACCTGGTGCTACCGCAACTCAAGGGCAAGATCGACGGCCTCGCTATCCGCGTTCCCACTCCGAATGTATCGCTGGTGGATCTGACCGTCGAAACGGAAAAGGATTGTGACGTTGCCTCCGTCAATGCTGCCTTCAAGAAAGCGGCGAATGGCCCGATGAAAAATATTCTGCTCTATTCTGAAGACCCGATCGTCTCGATCGATCAAAAGGGCGATTCTCATTCCGCCACATTCGATGCCCCGCTCACAATGGCCATCGACAAACGGATGGTCAAAGTGACGGCCTGGTACGACAACGAATGGGGCTATTCATGCCGGGTCCGAGACCTCATCAAGGTGATCGCGGCAGGAGCGAAAGGGCGCTAGGGTACCGCTGAGGTACTGCCTGCCTCAGCCCGATTCTATTTCTCGCTGACTCCTATTCCAGGAAAACCAACCTGACGGAGCCGCAATGAATCTCCGAAAACAAACGATCGACGATGTCGTGCTCCGAGACAAGCGCGTCATTATCCGAGCCGACTTCAACGTCCCATTGGACGATTCGCACCAAATCACCGACGATACCCGCATTCGATCGACCCTGCCGACCATCAATCGCGTCGTCGACGACGGCGCCAAGGTGATCCTCTGTTCGCACCTCGGCCGCCCAAATGGAAAATACGACCCAAAATACAGCCTAGCCCCGGTGGCAAAACGCCTGGGACGGCTCATGGGAAAAGATATTCAGTTTGCACCGGATTGCATCGGCCCGGCGGTGGAAAAGCTTGTCGCACAGATGAAGCCGGGAGACGTCTTGCTCCTTGAAAACCTCCGATTCCACAAAGGGGAAGAGAAAAACGACGACGATTTTTCGAAAGCGTTGGCATCTCTCGGTGATGTCTATATCAACGACGCGTTCGGCGCCGCACATCGGGCTCATGCCTCCACCGTCGGCATCACCAAATACATTCCAGCCTCAGCCGCCGGCTTCCTCCTCAAGAAAGAGATCGAATACCTTGAAGGCGCCGTCGAAAACCCCGTTCGGCCCTTTGTCGCCATTCTCGGCGGGGCAAAAGTGTCCGGGAAGATCGGCGTCATCGAAAATCTGGGCAAGCGCGTCGACAAAGTCATTATCGGTGGCGGCATGGCCTTTACTTTCTTAAAGGCGAAGGGGTTGGAAATCGGCAACTCCCTGGTCGAAAACGACATGTTGGATTTTGCGAAAGGCATTGAGGACCATGCCCTTTCCCGTGGCGTGAAATTCTACCTGCCGGTCGATTGTGTCGTCGCGGCCAGCCGCGAGCCTGGGGCGGAATCGAAGATCGTTCCGGTCCAGGAGATCCCCAAAGAGTGGTATGCGCTCGACATTGGCCCGGCCTCCGTAAAGCTCTTCAACGAAGCAGTCCAGAATGCGAAAACGATTCTGTGGAACGGTCCGATGGGCGTATTCGAAATCGATGCCTACGCGCGGGGGACGCTCGCGATGGCTCACGCGGTTGCGGATGCCTACGCCTTGACGATCGTCGGCGGAGGTGAAACAGCGCTGGCTGTGCATCGAGCCGGCGAGTCGGAAAATATGTCGTTTATCTCGACCGGCGGCGGCGCCGCGCTGGAATTGCTGGAAGGCAAACAACTCCCAGGCTTGACCGCCCTCCCGGATCGAGTCTAGGAACCGCCTTGCCGTTGGCGCATATCCTCTACCACCTTCGGACATCGAGATACCTTGCGAAGACCTCTCATCGTCGGTAACTGGAAGATGAACAAGACGGCTTCGGAGGCCGCAGCCTTCATTCGCGACCTCCGCGAACGAGTATCCGCATCGCCTCATGCCGACGTAGTCATTGCGCCGCCATTTACAGCCCTCGAAACGGCCTACAGCGCCTTAGGCCCCTCCTCCTGGATCAGCCTCGGCGCGCAGGATGTCCATTGGGAGGAGCAAGGGGCCTTCACCGGGGAAGTATCCGCTCCGATGTTGCGCGAACTGGGTTGCCGGTATGTGATCGTCGGCCACTCTGAACGTCGTACGCACTTCGGCGAGCGAGATGAGAATATTCAGAAGAAGGTCCGAGCTGCCTTGAAGCACGGACTTTCTCCGATCTTGTGTGTGGGGGAATCGCTGACGGAACGTGAGGCGAACCGAACGGAATCGGTCGTCACAGATCAACTGAAGGTCAGCCTGGCAGGGTTGGCCGCACAAGATCTGGAGACCGTGACAATCGCCTACGAACCGGTCTGGGCCATCGGTACGGGGCGAGCTGCCACGACGAAGCAGGCCGTGACTGCGCATTGTTCGATCCGCTTATTCATTGAGACCAGCTGGGACAGCCAAACAGCCTCGGCCATCAGAATTCTATACGGCGGCAGCGTCACGCCCCAAAACATTGAGCCGCTTCTCGTCTTAGATGCGATTGACGGAGTTTTAGTAGGTGGGGCTTGTCTCAACCCCGACTCATTTGCTACAATCATCGATCTTGCTCAGGGACAGCGCGCCTAACTGATCGGAGTGCCATGTATATTTTCCTCATCATTATTCACGTCATGGTCTGTTTCCTCATGGTCGGCGCAATCCTCTTGCAATCAGGGAAGGGCGCCGAGATCGGCGCATCTTTCGGTGGCTCCAGTCAAACCGTCTTCGGTAGCCGCGGCCCCGCCAATTTTCTGAGCAAATTCACGGTCGCCGTCGCAGCCGTCTTCATGCTGACCTCGCTTGGCCTTGCTATTCTCGCTAAAGAACGATCCTTTTCTTCCACGGTCATCGATCTCAATAAGAAAGAGACTTCTCAGCCTGCAACTGAAGCACCGCCCACGACACCAGTAGCCCCAGCCGCTGAAACTCACAAGCCAGACGACGCTTCCTCTGGCAAACACTAGTAGGACACTGAAAAGTCTTCCATCCTGTTTGGTTTATTTGGTCTGTTTCGTTTGTTTGGTTGAACAAGATCAACTAGATGAACAAAACAAACTAGATGAACCAAAGTATCCAGCCGGTCCTCAGGCTTCACAGTTGCCAAGAATGCCGATGGGGAGTGAGAAGGTAAGAGCTAACCGCGACTCAGCGTCTTACTAAATACGGGTGAGCCACGCCTCGTGGGAAGGCTCCTCCCCACGCACGATGGAAAAGTAGGCCTTCTGCAAAGCTTGCGTAATCGGACCTGGTGTGCCGGTTCCAATGCGGCGATTGTCGATCTCCCGCACCGGCGTCAGCTCCGCAGCGGTCCCGGTCACGAATACTTCATCGGCAATATACATATCATCACGCGTGAAGCGCTCCTCCACCACAGAGATACGCCGCTCACGTGCCAATTCGATGACAGAGCTTCTGGTAATGCCGTCGAGAATCGAGGTGAGCGGCGTGGTTTTGATCTGCCCTTTACGCACGATGAAGATGTTTTCCCCTGTCCCCTCGGACACATAGCCCTCTGTATCGAGAAGAATGGCTTCATCGTATCCGTCCGCTTTCGCTTCCCGCTTTGCGAGAATCGAGTTCACGTAGTAGCCGGAAATTTTCCCCCTCGTCATCGACACATTGACGTGATGCCGGGTAAATGACGACACACGGGCCCTCATCCCATTTGCAATCGCATCGTCCCCGAGGTAGGCGCCCCAGGTCCATGCAGCGATGGCTAGCTTGATTGGATTGTCGCCGGGATAGACTCCCATCGCTCCGTGCCCGATATAGACGAGCGGGCGAATATAGCAGGCCTCCAGCTTGTTGACCCTGACGGTCTCCACGATAGCCGCAGCCACCTGCTTCTTGTCGAAGGGCATCTGCATCATGCCGATATGGGCGGAATCGAACAGCCGATCGACATGTTCTTGTAGCCGGAAAATTGCGGAACCGGATTTTCCCTTATAACAGCGAAGCCCCTCGAATGCGCCCAGTCCATAATGCAACGAATGAGTCATCACGTGGACATGCGCGTCCGCCCAATCGACGAACGACCCATCCATCCAAATTTTCCCTTGTGGCTCAAGCATAGACAACGAAGACAGGCCTGTGAATGATCGAACGATGAAATCGGAATATAGCAGCGGGCTGGAAGAAGCGTCAAGCAAATGGCCCTGGCAAGGCCCACAGGCAAGCAAGGCGAAGGAGTATCTGTCAGCAGGACATCCGAGGGGCGCGAATCTTCTGGCTCACTACCTTGGTGATATGCGCTGCGGCTAATGGACTGAGGTGATCGAACTCCATACCGAAATCATACCCATCCACCCAGCGAACCGTTGCTCGTTCAACTTCTATGGTCGGACCATCGGCTGAAAGTCTGAGGCGCAACGCTAGACTAAGGCCTGGTTCAACTGCATGTTCGCCTTGAATACGTAGCCCGGATCGAGACAGGTTGGTCACGAGGCCCTTCCCCACATACTCCGTGCTGAGGTAATAGAGTGCGTGCCTGGTTGGTATGCGACGATAGGGGCGGAGTACAAATTGAATGCCCTTTAGCTTGTTGGAGTGAGGCTTCCGTGTAACGGCCATCATTATCTCCGATCCATGAAATGGTTCGACATGAGAAAAGCAGCATACGCCCAGAATCCAATGCAGAATAGCCAACGAACGGGGTAACCCGAAGGAAGGGGCAAGGCTCGACGACAGGCTTCATCAAGGACAAATCGAGGGACGCGCGGTCTTTACCTTGACAGGCTTCAAATCCCTATGTTACAAACTCATCTTCTGTAACGGAGATAGGGGTTTATGTACGCAATTATTGAGACAGGCGGCAAGCAGTACCGGGTTGAAACGGGCTCATTGGTCCTTGTGGAGTCCCTCCCCGGCGAGGTCGGGGGAACGATCGAACTCGGCCAGGTTCGGCTGGTCCACGGTGACAAAGGTCTAGAGGTCGGACAACCGTTGGTCAAAGGGGCCACCGTCAAAGCCGAAATCATTAACCAGGGCCGGACCCGTTCCATCACCATCTTCAAGAAGCAACGGCGCAAAAACTATCGGCGGACCAATGGCCATCGCCAGGGCTTTACCAAATTGCGCATTACCGGCATCGAAACGGCCTAACGGGGACCAGCCATGGCAACAAATAAAGGCGGCGGATCAACTAGAAATGGACGCGATAGCAATCCCCAATATCTTGGGGTCAAGGCCTACGGTGGAGAGACCGTGAAGGCCGGATCGATTCTGATCCGTCAGCGCGGGACAAAGTTCTTCCCCGGATTCAACGTGGGCCTCGGCAAAGATCACACCCTCTTCGCCCGCATCACAGGGATCGTGAAGTTCGAACGCGGTCGCGGACGGCAGAAGATCAGCGTCTACGCCGCGCCCGCGATTCCATAATACATTCTTTTCTTCTTTTCTCGTCACAGGGTCGTTACCACGAGGACTCCCGGCATAGGTAGGGGTGCAACGGGATGTTCCTCGTATGTCATGCCTATTGGATCCTTACGCTGAAACGGTGCGCCGATGTTTGTCGATGAAGTCCGTATCCATATTAAAGCCGGCCGCGGCGGCGATGGTTCATGCAGTTTTCGGCGAGAAAAATTCGTCCCGCGCGGCGGTCCTGACGGTGGCGATGGCGGCCACGGCGGCGATGTCGTGTTTGAAGCCTCGCCTCGCATGACCACGCTCCTCGACCTCCGGTATCAAAAACACTACGAGGCAGAGGTCGGTCGCCAAGGCGGCGCCGCCAACTGTTCCGGAAGAACCGGAGAGGATGTGGTGGTGGCCCTTCCGGTCGGCACCGTCATCTTCGACGATCAGACCGATGAGATGTTGGCCGATCTGATCACTCCCGGGCAGCGGTTTGTGGGGGCTCACCGGGGCCGGGGTGGACGAGGAAATAGCCATTTCGCTACGCCGACCAATCGCACACCCACAGAATTCGAAACAGGCACGGAAGGCGAAGAACGGTCACTGAGACTTGAGCTGAAACTGTTGGCCGATGTCGGACTGGTGGGCTTTCCTAATGCCGGAAAATCGACGCTCATCGCCTCAATTTCGGCCGCACGACCAAAGATTGCCGATTATCCCTTCACCACACTGACGCCGAATCTGGCGATCGTTCGATGGGGGGAAAAGGGAAGTTTTGCCGTCGCAGATATTCCCGGAATTATCGAAGGCGCCCACGAAGGGAAGGGGCTGGGGTTCCAATTTCTCCGGCATATCGAGCGCACGTCGTTTTTGCTGTATATGATAGACGTCTCGGAATGGGCCACCGATGAGCCGGTCAAAAGCTTCGAGATTTTGCGTCAGGAATTAGCCGCCTACGATGAGCCGATCACCACACGCCCCTTTGCAGTCGTCGCGACAAAAATCGACGTGGCCGGAGACGGGGCACGACTGCAAGCGTTGAAGAAATACTGCACGCGCCATCGATATACGTGCCTCCCAATCTCTGCCGCCACGAGAGAAGGACTGACGGAACTCGTCACCTATGTAGGACAACAGGTGGCACAGCTTCGAGCAACACCATGCGAGACGAACTCCTAAAACAGGCCACCCGCATCGTCATCAAAATCGGGAGTAGTCTCGTCGCGTCACGAGACACAGGGTTACACCCGGAACAGATCGATCGGCTCGCGGATGAAATCGCAGTCCTCCGGTCGAGCGGACGTGAAGTCCTGATCGTTTCCTCCGGTGCAATCGTCTCCGGTATCAAGAAATTAGGCCTGAAGGAATACCCCAAGAGCCTCCCTGTAAAGCAGGCCGCTGCGGCGGTCGGACAAAGCCGGCTCATGTGGGCATATGAAAAATCGTTTGAGCAGCTCGACATCAAGGTAGCGCAGATCCTATTGACCCACCAGGATCTCGCCGACCGGCGGCGGTTTCTCAATGCACGCCATACCCTGAGTGCGCTGATCGGGTTCGGCGTGATCCCCATCATCAACGAAAACGATACGGTCGCCGTGGATGAAATCCGTGTGGGAGACAACGATACCCTGGCTGCCGAGGTAGCCCATCTGGTCGATGCGGAACTGCTGATCATCCTGTCCGATATCGACGGCCTGTTTACCGAGGATCCGCGCAAGAATCCCGCAGCCACGCTCATCCCATTGATCCCCGACATTACCGAAGAGATTGAGGAGCGAGCCGGTGTCTCCAGCACGTTCGAAGGAACCGGGGGCATGGCCACAAAAGTCCGGGCTGCCAAGAAAGTCAGCGAGTACGGAGTGGCCACCTTGATCTTGAATGGGCAAAAGCCAGGCCTTCTTCCACAAGTATTAGCCGGTGGCCCTGGCGGCAGCCTCTTCCTCGCAAAGGAACGTCGTTTCACCAGCCGCAAACATTGGATCGCTTTCACCCTCAGGCCGCGAGGAACCGTGACGCTCGACCCCGGAGCAGTCGATGCGCTAGTCCGACGGGGCAAAAGCCTGTTGGCTTCAGGCATTCTGGCCGTTACTGGTCCGTTCGATACGGGAGATGCAGTCAGTTGCCTTGACCAGGACGGCAAAGAACTCGCCAAAGGACTCGTGAACTTTTCCTCCGAAATCTTGGCACGGATCAAAGGGCTCAAAACGACGGAGATCCAGCAACAGCTTGGGCCACAGGAGTATGAGGAAGTGATACATCGGGACAACCTGGTCATTCTGTAAGTTCTAAGTTGTGAGTTCTGAGTTATGAGTTTGTCAGCTCCAGAACAGTAAACACTCATTAGCATGCGTCTTGGACTATTGGGCGGCAGTTTCAACCCCGTGCACAACGGGCACTTAGCCATTGCGCGCCAGACACGCGAGGCCCTCGGGCTCGACCAAATCCTCTTCGTTCCCACGAGCCACCCTCCCCACAAGCCGAACGGCAGTCTGGCGCCGGCTCAAGACCGCTATGAAATGGTTCGCCTGGCCATCTCCTCAGACCCCACGCTCGCCATCTCGGATGTGGAAATCAGCCGGCCAGGCAAGTCCTACACCATCGATACCATTCGCCTGCTGCAACAGACCTATGGAGCACAAACCCAGCTCTTTTTCTTAATCGGGCTTGATGCCTTTCTGGACTTTCCCTCCTGGCGTGAGCCGCGGACATTGCTGGGACTCTGCCGCTTCGTCGTCCTCTCGCGGCCAGGCTTATCGTTTCGCTCCCTCTCAACCGTTCCACTGCTTCCGCCAATTCCAGTTCCTTCACTGATGGATTTGGATGCAGGCCGGATTTCACGAATTGAGGCGCCGCTCGGAACACAAGGCCTGATCTGCCTCAAACTACCACCCAGCCCGATCTCCGCGTCGGACATTCGCTCGCAAATCAGCCAAGGGCATCCGGTGGCAAATCTGTTGCCGCCCTCAGTGGAATCTTATATACTCCAGCATCATCTCTACCAAGAGGGTCGTAATCGCACGAACAGCTAGGTTTACGGCCCTCGCCATTGCCCGGGCCATGCTCGATAAGAAGGCCACCGATGCTGTTGTCCTTCAGGTCGCGCCGCTGACCTCTATTACGGACTACTTGGTGATAGGCTCTGCGGATTCGGATCGCCAAGCGAGTGCCATTGCCGATCATATCGACGACATCCTCTCTCGCTCCGGCAACAAGCCGCTGAGCATCGAAGGCAATCGGTCCTCCCAGTGGGTTCTGATGGACTTTGGCGATGTCATCGTCCATATTTTTAGACAGGATGTCCGAAAGCATTACGCCCTCGAACGGTTGTGGGCCGACGCAAAACGCATCGCTATCCCGGGCGAACCGCTGGCCACTCAACCGGTCGCGACCCCAAAGCCCGTGAAGCGGAAAAAGGCGCCGACGAAAACAAAGGCCTAGATCGATGCTCCGACTGCTCACCACCATCTTCCTCGTCAGTGCCGGAATCTTTCTCTACAGCTATTTCCGCGAACTGAATCCCGGGATGGTCTCAGTCCGGACCAGTCCCACCCTCCAGTTCGAATTGAGCCCCGTCACGCTCGTCATCTTTTCCATGGCCGTCGGCGCCGTGCTCGTAGCCTTGGCAGTCGGCATGCGGCAAACCGCCCACGTCATCGGTAACTGGCGCAGCACACGGCTGTTGCGGCGCAAAGAAAAAATCGATGCGCTCCATCGCGAAGGCACCCATGCCATCATGTCAAAACGCACCGTCGAAGCCATCGGCCTGTTCGAACGAGCGCTCGCCATGGACCCGAATCGTGTCGATTCGCTGCTCTGGCTGGGAAACATTTACCGTGTGGAAAGCAACTTCGCTGAGGCAATCCGCCTCCATCAACGAGCGAATCGTGTCGACGAGCGCAACATTGAAATTCTACTGGAGTTGGCCAACGACTTGGAAAGCGCCAAGCGCTATGAGGATGCCCTGCAGACCCTGCAGAAGATGCTCAAGATCGAACCGGATAACCTCACCGCGCTCATCCGCAAGCGCGATTTGTTGATCAGGCTCGAAAAATGGAGCGAGGCGCTCGAAATCCAACATCGTCTTCTGAAGGCCAACCTGCCAGAGCCTGCGCGCAAGGCCGAGGCCCATCTCCTCACTGGCTGCACCTACGAAGTCGGACGCCAACTGCTGGAACGAGGCCACCCCGATAAAGCACGGCGCTACTTCCGCGGCGCCATAAAGAAAGACCGGACGTTCTTACCGGCCTACGTCGGCATCGGCGAAATCCTGATCCGGGAAGGCAAGACCAAGCAGGCCGTAGAAATTCTCAAGAAGATCTATGCCAAGACCCGCAGCAACATCATTCTGCACCGCCTCGAAGAGCTCTTTCTCGAACAGGGTGAACCCAGCGAAATTATCCGTGTCTACCAGGAGGCCCTCCGGCAAGACCCTAACAACCCTGCCCTGCAGTTCTATTTAGGCAAGCTCTACTACCGCCTCGAAATGGTCGACGAAGCCTTCGATATCCTCTCGACCGTCGAAGGGGTACAGGACCAATTGGCCGATTACCATAAGATCATGGCGAATCTCTATTTGCGCAAGCAGCAGATGGAGGAGGCCGTCACTGAACTCAAGAAAGCCCTCCATTTCAAGAAACGTGTGGTCGTCCCCTATGTCTGCACCGCCTGCCGGCAAGAGTCGACCGAATGGTCTGGGCGCTGCCGCAGCTGTGGAATCTGGAATACATTGGTCGCGCTACCCTTGCCGAACGACGGGCAAGCGGTCCCAGGTCAAGGCAGCGGCCCCCTCCCAGTCTCAGCAGTTCCCTACCAAGGCATTGCTTCTCCCTTCGAAACCGTGTAGGTTTCCGCCAGTCTAGCTGCCTGACGCACGCACGCGCAGCCATCAGCATGGCTATCAAATCAACCCATCAGATGCTGGAGTGTCATATGGTCGACTATCAGGATTATGCCGACAAGGCCTTGCGCGACGAGACGCTGACCAGAAGCGAATGCCAGGCTGTGCTCGACACGCCAGATGAGCAGTTGCTGGGACTCCTCCAAGCCGCCTTTACCGTCCGATCCCGTTATTTCGGCAAGACCGTTCGACTCCAGATGTTGCAGAACGCCAAGAGTGGGGCCTGCCTGGAAGACTGCCACTACTGTTCCCAATCTGCGACCTCCACCGCCCCCATTGAACGCTATAACCTCGTGCCGCAAAAAGAAATGATCGACGGAGCCCGGCAGGCGGCGGCATCGAAAGCCCAACGCTATTGCATCGTCATCAGCGGCCGGAGTCCTTTGGATCGGGAAATAGACGAAATCGCAGGAGCCGTCCGCTCGATCAAGCAGGAGATTCCGATTCAGATTTGCTGCTCACTGGGCCTCATGAATGAACAACAGGCCAAGCGTCTGAAAGCGGCGGGCGTCGATCGGGTGAACCATAACTTGAATACAAGCGAAGCCTTTCACTCCTCCATCTGCACTACCCATACCTTCCAAGATCGGCTCAGCACCATCAGGAACGCGCGCGCGGCAGGATTGGAAATCTGTTCCGGCGGGATCGTGGGAATGGGAGAGAAGGACGAGGACCTCATCGACCTGGCAATGGCCCTGATCGACGTGAAACCGGACTCGATTCCCCTAAACACGCTCCACCCGGCGACAGGCACGCCGCTGGAAAACTGTGACAACCTGACTCCTCAACGATGCTTGAAAGTGCTCTGTCTCTTCCGGTTTCTCCACCCCCGCACCGAACTCCGCGTCGCCGGTGGCCGCGAACACAATCTCCGCAGCCTCCAGCCCTTGGCCCTCTATCCAGCGGACTCCATCTTTGTGAATGGCTACCTCACAACACCGGGCCAGCCAGCCCCGGAAGTCTGGGGTATGATCGAGGACCTTGGCTTCAAGATCGAAGTGAACTACCAAACGGCTGCTGAAAATGGCCCCCAGCTTCGTTCTCAGTCGCTCGAACCCCTCAACGTACGGCACTGAATACGCCTCGGGGTCCGAGTCTCCCTGCGGCCTTCATGGGAAAGAGACGCGTCTTGGCGCGCCTGGGGTTGGGCGGTGAGAACACCGGCTTTTTTGACCAGCCTCAAAATAGCCGGTGACAAGCTGACAAAACAAAAATACAGGCTCCATGCCTCGCGCTAAGAAACAAACCCCCAGTGCCCTTTCACAAGCCGTTGGACGCGCACTCCGTAGAGCCGCCAAGGTTTCGCGCAAGACCGCCAGGATGTACGGCACACCGATCTATGTATGGGAAAACGGCAAGGTCGTGGCGAAGAAACCGTGAGCCAACCAGCCTCTCCGTTTATGGTATCTGGCTTATTGTGTTTATCTAACTGGTCTTATTAAACCAAACACACCAGAGCAACCGGCCGATTCTCATACTTCACAGATACTGAGACCCGCCCATCAGATCAGCAGAAAAGACTCCCGGTACATTTTCATTATTTCAGCTTTCCCCGGACGAGGCGAGAACTGCTTTCTGAAACCGTCAAACCACTAGGTGCAAGATCAAGCAACGACCCCACTAGCTTTCTGATGCGTTTGGTTATGACCGGATTGAGTTACTACCCTTACCCCCCCCCGGATAACGCCATCGCGCTGCCGGGCCCTTGCCCTGGCAAGTGACTTCGCCTGCCGCTTTTAAATTGGTAAGCAGGGAGCGAATCCATTCGCGGCCCACGCCGGGGCAGGCCTGCTCGATGTCGGTGAGACGGAACTTGCCGCCATTGAGCCAGTCACCATATAAGAAATGCCTGCCCCATCCAATTGCGCGGTCACTGATTTGAGAACGTCTAGCTCGTCGCTCACTAGCAGATACCCCTTCCTCACCCGTCGCTGCAGCGAAGAATACTCGTGGCGGGAAATCACCCCGCCTTTCAGAGGACGTGAGACGTGAACGGTGAAACGTGAGGCGTAAGAGGTGAGGGTGAAGGTGGTGAGTTTGCCAACTCTGCGTCCAGGAACGGAAGTAAACGCTCAAGTATGAGTCTTATCATGGGTCAACCGAGATGCATCAGAGAGCAGCGCAACATGTCCTGACCGAGACCCTCGTCTGATGCACCCTGCCTCACGATCGCTCGCTGAGGGCCATACCGAAACCTCTGTTTTTCAAAGTGGTTATACGCCTATTGCGTTGACACCTGTCCGATTCTTGCTACAGTTTGAACACGATGGTCACCATGAAATGCCCCGATTGTCAGGAGGACCTGACTCAGGTTCCAACTAGCCATGGCCCGGGGCTCGATATCTGTTCCTCCGGACACGGACTCTGGCTCGATGTGGGAGAGGTGAATTTCTTTGTGGAAGATTATAGCTCGCTGAAGCGGGCTCTTGGTCACACAGGAGGCGTCGCGGTTAAAACAGAGACGCTGTGCCCTCGATGCAAGCAGCACATGGAGACTTCGACGGTATCGCGTACGTCCTTCCTGAGCTGCGATTCCTGCAGCGGGTGGTGGCTGCCTCACGGAAGCCTCACTCGTCTGAATGAGACCTACCAAGGCGCTGCGGTGCCTATCCAGATCAGTGAAACCGGGCTGTATGCACAGGCAGCGGCGAGGCATCATTCACGCAACAACAGGGTTCGCCATCAGCCCGGACTCAAGACACCACGCTCCCACACGCAAGGCCTTTGGTTCTGGGTGCTGTTTTTCGGACTCGCCCTCGGGATCGGAGGGATTATCTTCTCCGCCGGGATCGATAAAACCTTGAGAACCACTCTGTGGAGTCGGCCACCGGATTACCCCTTCCTCTATTTGGCAGCCGGCACCCTAGGAGCATTCTGGCTCTTCGCCGACGGATGGTTGGTTCGCCAACGGAAGCATTTGATCGAAAGCATTCCAACCTCGGCCATCCGTTCACTGGCTGTCGGATTAGTTGAGATCAGTGGACAAGCCCAGCCGGAAGAGAATCTCCTCTCCGCGCCCTTCAGCGGGCTTCCCTGTGTGTTCTACACCTATGCCGTAGAAGAGCGCGTCAGCTCCGGGAAACATACACGATGGGAAACCATTGCGAAAGGCACGTCGGAGCAGCCTTTTTTTGTCAGTGATACCACTGGACGAGTGCTCATCGTACCCCTTGGCGCCGAGCTGATCTTGCAGGATGAACGCACCTTTCGAAACGATTGGCTCGGAGCATTGCCCCTCACAACCATCGCCGGATTGAATCGACTAGGGATTTCGACTGAACGCTGGATGGGGAGCAAGACATTACGGTGCCGAGAATCGTTCATCCTTCCGGGAGAACTGGTCTACGTTCTCGGAACGGCCCATGCACACCTCGGTGCAACAGAACGCGTCGAGAACTCCGCTCGTCTCTACATCGGGAGCAGCCGAGACCACGAGTTTATCATCTCGGATCGAAGCGAAAGGGACCTATTGTCCCGAATGCGGTGGCAGGTGTTGGCCTATGGAGCAGGAGGCCTGGCACTGGCTGCAATCTGTGTGAGCATCATCTTCAAATACTACCTGACAGCAGTATCGTAACGTCATCCCCAAGGAGCGCGCCCATGAATAGCACTTTAGTGATCGGAAGCCTGCTCATGATCGGAGTGATTGTACTCGTCGCCTACGTGGCTGGCGTCTACAACATGCTGGTCCGACTCGCCAATAACATCGACAAGGCATGGTCGAATATCGACGTCATCCTGAAGCAACGGCATGATGAACTTCCCAAGCTCGTCGAAGTCTGTAACAGCTACATGATTCACGAACGCGAGACGCTGGAATCCGTGACCAAAGCCCGCACCGCCTATAGTACAGGCCTGAATATCGACGACAAGGCGCAGGCGGAAAATCAGATCGTCGGCGCTTTAGGAAAACTCTTCGCCGTGGCCGAGCAATATCCTGAGCTAAAAGCCAATCAAGAATTCTTAGCCCTCCAGCAGCGCATATCGGCACTGGAAAGCACCATTGCCGATCGACGCGAGTTCTATAACGACTCGGTCAACCTATACAATATCGCCATCGAACAGATCCCTACGCTCTGGGTAGCGCAGGAGGTCGGATACAGCGCGAGGCCGTTATTAACAGTGGCACCATCCGACCGCAAAGACATGCCACTCGCTTTTGCCAACCGTACGACTGTGGCAGCATAACTACACGTCGGCTGATCGCGGCAGTAAGGAATAGCACCCCCAGTTGCTCCCACTGCACGCGTCGAACAAGCGCCGCTCTGTTTTTCAACTCCACCCTACCATAAGGAATAGCAACCCTCTTCATTCCCACTGCGCGCGTCCAACGAGGGCCTTCTGAGGCCGCGCGTTGCGCGAGCACAGGAATGAACGGGGTTGCTATTCCTCTCTTAGCCCCTCCACTACAGGCTGTCTTGCAGCCCAGCGAGCAGGCCAGTAGCCTGCCGCCAAAGCAGCCGTAAGTGCGAGTCCTACGGCTTGCAAAATCACTCCGCCTGGAACCGTCATCTGAATCGTCCAGCCAAATGATTGTTTATTGATCACATGGATGAGCAGCAGGGCGAGGAGCAACCCTCCCGCGACGCCCAAGGCGGCTCCGATCAATCCAAGATAGGCCGCTTCCCACAAAACTAACCGTTCCACTTGCCCCGTGCTGGCACCGATCGCCCGTAGCGCGGCAAACTCACGACGCCGCTCCAGCACGGCCGTCACCAAAGTATTGACGATGCCGAGGACGGCCACCAACACGGCAATGGCTTCAAGAACATAGGTCAAGACGAAGGAACGGTCGAAGATTTCGAGAATCTCTTGCCGCAACTCGTGGTTTCGGATGACCAACGGCGGGAGCGTCATTCCATCCAACCCGGCGACCCCAGTCACGATCGATTGCTTTACTCGATCGACATCGGCCCCGGCAGCCAGGTAGACAGAAAACACAGTCACCCGATCGTCGTGCCATTGTTGTTGATACCATGTTCGATCCATCACCATCTTCCCGCCGTCGGTCGCGTAATCATAAAAAATCCCCTCGACGGACACAGCAGCCGGTCCCGATGGCGTTGTAATCGTGAGCTTATCCCCCTCGCGAAGCTG
The DNA here is from genome assembly GCA_037142015.1 of Nitrospira sp. Classification (GTDB taxonomy): domain Bacteria; phylum Nitrospirota; class Nitrospiria; order Nitrospirales; family Nitrospiraceae; genus Palsa-1315. Next base: position 27,472 of record JBAXBK010000031.1, read on the forward strand.
TAGCCGTGTCGCCAACACTTCCGACAGGAGAGCGCCGCCGGTTTCGGCGGCTCGCCGCAAGGCCGCGCTTGAATCTCCATGGACCATCAGATACCGGCTACGCTGCGCATGGAGCCGGAGGTCTCGTGACACCAGCGCCACCGATTGACCCTCGACGCCTACATACGCCTCACGGTAGGTATCGACCGCGGCAATGCCGTCAATCGCCGAGAGAGTCGAACGCCATCCTCCCGGCAGGGTCCGTGAGGCCTGCCCGAACTGCTTCCCCTGGAGCCATGATTGCGGGGCTACGATAAGATCGGCCATCACGGTCTCGTCCACCCAGAACTCGACCGTGTCACGAAAACTGCGAACCATGACAACCACTCCGATCATGATCGACAATCCCACCATCAATGCCGACACCGTCACTGCATTCCGTCCCGGATGCCGCGCCGCCTGGTCTGCCGCGATAAGCCGAAGGCTTCCTCCAACCACCATCGTCTTGCTGTCCCGCCGAAAAGGCCGCCAACCCAACGCCTTGATACACATCGGCGCAAGACAAGAGAGCGCCCCTAAGAGACAGACCGTCGCGAAATAGCCAAAGAGCGGTAGGTTGCCAACCGGGCCCAGCAGCGAGCAGAGGCCTGCCAGTACCAGCAACGCGAGACTGATCCACCCCCATAGACCGGCCCTCAGTTGATTCGTCGATTCATAGTCTCCCGGCGCCAAGGCACGAACCGTCACAGTCCTGCTGGCTTCCACACTGGGACCCAAGGCTCCCACCATCGAGACCACTGTTCCAAGCAGAACTCCTTTTGCTACTGCCGTCAATGTCACCATGTCCATCGACAAGATCAACCCGCCGGAGGTGACAGGCGCATAGAGGTCTGAGACCGTTCGGCTGACCAGCGACACCAGCCCCCTGGCCAGCCACACCCCGCCAAGACCGCCCAAGAGCCCGCCAAGAAGACCGAGCAGCCCGGCCTCCACGAAAAACAGGCCTGCGACCCGCCGCTCCGTCATGCCGAGCGCGCGGTAAATGCCGATCTCACGTCTCCGTTGCGCCACAGCAAAGGCGATCGTGTTGTAGATCAAGAACACCCCGACGAGCAGCCCGACCCAGCTCATGACTGATAGATTGAGCTGGAAGGCCCACACCATGTTTTCGACCTGCTTAGTCCGTTGCGCCGGCCGTTGCACAACGATATGTGGGGGGAGAACCGCGCGCAGTGAGTCGATGATGTCGTCGAGCGTTCGATCAGGCGCTGTTACCAGCTCGATCCGATCCACCCGACCAATCGATTGAAACAAGAGCTGCGCCGCCGCGATATCCATGACGGCCAGGCGATCCCAAAGGGACGAGCCTGCCGCCTCGTTATGAATGAGCCCTGCCACTCGCAGCCTAACGAGACGGCCTCCCACCATCACCTCAACGATACTGCCGACTTTCAGCCTCCAGTCAGCAGCCATCTGACGACCAAGATACAGCGCGTCCGGAGCTAGGAGCGCCTCCAGCGCGTCGTTGGTTTCCGCCTGCGATATCTGAAATCCACGCGTCCCAACCTCCGCGAGTAGATCCAGTCCCAATATCTGAAGCGCCTGGCCACGCACCTCCTCCTGGTTAAGCACGACCGATTCCTCAATGACCGGAGCGGCGCTCACCACTCCATCCACCCTACGGACAGCCGTGATCGCCGTTTCATCCACTCCAAGATCATGACCTGCAATTTCCAATGTGGCAGGGCCGGCTACGGTCATGACAGCTTGCTCAAAGGATCGCAGTACTTGAATATTCGCCGTTCCGATAGCCACGGAGGCCAGCACCCCCAATGCCACTCCGGCAATGCTGAGCAACGTGCGAAATGGCCGCTGGAGCGCATGAGCCCGAATCAGAGCGCTATGGATCATGAACGGCATCGTCATCTAACACTCAGCAGGATATTGAAAAGTTCCACCGGTGCCACAAGCCGTGGCACATGAGACCGAATGGTATGTTTCGTGTGTTTGCTTAAACCAAACAGCCAGATCTGGCCAGTACCAGGGCTCTGCACAAATTAGCAGTTTCGTTTACAGCAATACAGACCTTTGCTAGACTCGCGTGAGCAAAAGATGAGGGGCTATTGATGAGCACACGAACTGCACTGAGCCGAAAAGTCCACCCGCTGCAAGAAGAGAACGACGTCGATCTCCTCACACCCCGGCAGTGTGACATCCTTCGCCTGGTGTCGATCGGGCATACGAACCGTGAGATCGCGCAGGTGCTGGAGATCAGCGTCCGCACGGTCGAAGTCCACCGATTCAACTTGATGCGACGGTTGAGTGTGAGGAACGTGGCGCAACTACTGCGACGGGCTCTACAGCTGGGCCTCCTTGCCAAGACGTTCGGTGCCAAGTAGGCCTACAATTCTTTCAGCTTTCCCCTGCAATCTTCCAACCTTGTATAACCCTTCTTGCTGAGCTGTGCCGCCAGCTCCGTTTCTAACCGTTTGAATACGCCCAGCCCCTCCTCGACCAAGACCGTCCCGATCTGCACGGCCGACGCGCCACAGAGCACATGTTCGAAGGCATCCACGCCATTGACCACGCCGCCGGTCCCGATAATCGGTATGCGCCCTTCGAAGATTTTCCAAAAAGCCCGCACGTTGGCCAGCGCGACCGGTTTGATAATCGTGCCACCCAGTCCACCGAACCCGCCCTTGGGCTTGATGACGACCGCCTCGCGCTCCGGATCGACGACGAGCCCGTTGCCGATCGAGTTAATCAGGTTGAGAAAATCGACCCCGCAACGGCCGATCACCTCACCCATCGCTTTGTGATGGGCCGGATCGAAATAGGGAGGCAACTTGACCCCCATCGGAACCGTGATGACCTTGCGAACCAGCTTCAGCAGCCGCTCGGAAGCTTCAGCATCGTATCCGATTTGAGGTTTGCCTGGAATGTTGGGACAAGAGAGATTGACTTCGATCAAGTCGGGCTTCGCCGCATTGATTATGGCGGCAATCGTCGGGAAATCGTCTTCACAGAGTCCCGCCACACTGGCGATGACCGGTTTCCCGAATGTCTTCAATTCAGGGATGAGGGCCGCGTACGCCTTGTACCCGAGATTCGGCAAGCCCATGGAGTTGATGGACCCCCCGGCAAATCCATAGTACCGGGGTGTCGGATTGCCGTCGCGAGGCTCAACCGTCATCGACTTAGTGACGATGGCTCCGGCGCGAGATCGGCCGAGGGCCAGCAATTCTTCATGCGTGACGCAGAGGGCTCCCGAGGCGTTCATGAAACAGCTGGGAAATCGTACACCGGCAATGGTGGTCGACAGATCCATCATGCGACGACCGTAACAGGCTCGTGCTGCGTTCTCGCCACAAGCTGCCCATCCTTCATGGCCCAGACATAATCGGCCGCCTCAGCAGCCGCAGCGCTGTGCGTAACCAACAGTATGGTTTTGTGAAAGCGCTGAACGAGCGATCGAAGGAGGGCGATGATCTCGGCCCCATGCTGGGAATCCAAATTGCCGGTCGGCTCGTCGGCAAGAATGATCTGGGGCTGGTGCACGATCGCTCGTGCAATCGCCACACGCTGCTGTTCCCCACCCGAGAGTTCGCTGGGGCGATGGTGTCGCCGTGCAGTCATCGAGACCAACTCGAGCACCTCCTCGACGCGGGCTTGGACCGATGCCCCTCGTTCCCCTCGCAGCAACAAGGGAAACGCAACATTCTCCGCTGCCGTCAACCCGGGGATTAAATGGAATGCTTGAAAGACAATCCCGACTGTTTCCCGTCTGATCTTCGTCCAGTCATCACTCGTAAATCGACTGGTCGAGCGCCCTCCGAGGAGGATCTCCCCCGAGGTCGGCACATCTAATCCTCCAACCAGATTCAGCAATGTACTCTTTCCGCAGCCGCTGGGACCGATAAACGCACAGAAATCTCCCTTCCCCACCTCAATAGAGACCCGATCGAGCCCCATAATCGTGTCTCCACCTCGCTCATAAACTTTCGACACCTGGTTCAATGTCACCATAATGATCAACTTCTCCAGCCGTACCTAAGCCCGCAAGATCGCCACGCGAGACTAGCGAGACAGTTGCGACGGACGTAGTTTGTGGTTCGAGGTCCGAAGTTCGAGGTTTTCGGAACCTCGAACCATGAACTTCGAACTTCGGGTCGTGCCCATCGCGCGTCGCTCGCGCCTCATCCTGCTGCCTTCGTATATCACAACCATTTAGAGGGCAACAACCTTGACAGGCGCAACACATTCCCATAAGAAGAAGCTCTCACATCCATCGACTGGAGCGCTTCCCCCTGCGATGTTACGCGAAGACACCCAGGATCGGCTTATTGGATGGTGCCGTCAGGCTCTCCGATTCGTGTTACCGGTGGAATGCATCGCCTGTGGCCATTCACTCAGCACTGACCCGGTCCCCTTCTTCTGTCGCGCGTGCTGGCAAACCATCCGCCAGTTCCAGGAACCAGCTTGTGCCCGCTGCGATCAACCGTTTGTCTCACCGACGGCCACTGCCTTTACACCGAACCATCAATGCCAGCACTGTCAGGAACGGCCACCGGACTTTCAACGAGCCTGGACCCTCTTCCCCTACCTTTCGCCACTACGAGACGCCATTTGCTCGTTCAAGTATCGAGGCAAACATACAATGGCCAAGCCACTCGCACGCCTGATGATCAGCGCCCTACCAAGTGAAATCGATATCGACGTGATTATCCCTGTGCCCTTACACCCGACCCGCTTACGGGCGCGTGAATTTAACCAATCGTTGCTGCTGGCCGATCAACTTAGCCGTCACCTGGCCCGACCGGTTTCAGCCACAAACCTCGTCAGGACCGTCGCTACCGATCCCCAAACCACCTTATCGCGACAGGAACGGTTACGAAATCTACGGAAAGCATTTGAAATCCATAAGCCACAGGATCTCGCGAAGAAACGGATCCTCCTCGTAGACGATGTCTATACCACCGGGGCGACGCTAAACGAATGCGCGAAAACCCTAAGAAAATCCGGCGCCGGCCCCGTGTTTGCCCTGACACTGGCCAGAACTGTCGATACGGCGCTGGTGCCGGATCGCTTCTTTGCCGAACAGGCCCAACAGCCCCTGACAACCATAGGAATATGATCGATGCCGTTATACGAATACCGCTGCCTCGACTGTAAGAAACGCAGCACCGTCCTTGTATTGAGCCTGGCCAATCAAGCGCCGGCAGCCTGCACCCATTGCGCAAGCGAGAGGGTTGAACGAATCCTGTCACGATTTGCTTCCCCGAAATCCGAAGAGGCTCGTCTTGAAGCCTTGGCAGACCCCGGCAATCTGGCCGGGCTCGATGAGAACGATCCGCAGAGCATGACTCGATTCATGAAAAAAATGGGCGAAGAGATGGGTGAGGATCTCGGTGACGACTCCCCGGAAGCGATGGGATCACAGGAGCCAGGCTCTATGGAGTCGGACGATAATGACAGCGTGTGACAGGCATTGTCATATACTTTCACTTGACAGACGGTTCAAGTTTCCCTACTCTGGCAAAAGTATCCGAAGCCTCGTGAGGCATATGGGTTTCTATCAAACCAGGTTCTTCAATGGCCAAAGAGCCCAAGAGCGAGCTGATGACGGCAGAGGAGACCTGCCGCTATCTCAAGGTCACCCAGCGCACACTCTATCGTTACTTACAGAGTCGCCAGATCCCAGCCTTCAAGCTGGGAAAAGAATGGCGCTTCGTACGCTCGGATCTGGAACAGTGGATTCGCGATCGCACCAGAGCCACATTAGCGCCGTAAAGGACAGCCTGCAATAATGTTCGCCGGTGAGTATCTGTGCAAAGTAGATGAGAAGGGACGGTTTATCGTCCCTTCGCCTATCCGTGAGCAGATCGAGTCGGAGGGACAGGCCGTCATCTTTCTGAAAGGCCCAGAGGAGTCGACCCTCATCTACTCTAAGAAAGAGTGGGAAAAAGTCCTTGAACGGACGAAAGCCGCACTTGATGAAGACCAAAGTCGACAGTTCATGCACTTCGTCGTATCGGAAGCCGGCACATCGGAGATCGACAAAGCCGGACGCATCCTGATTCCGGGACGGCTCAGAAAGATCATTCCGTTGGATGAGGATCAGGAAATCATTCTGGTCGGTTTATACCACCGCATGGAGATCTGGAACCCGAGCAATTGGCGCCGTTATATCGGAAAATCTGAAGAACAATACGAGCAGAACATGTCCAAGATCCTCAATCTTCTGTAATGCTGACGCGCATGCCTACGTTTCGGCGCCCACCCAGGATTCCCTCCTCTCCACGAGCCGTTCGCATGACCTCCTACCGGAACCCTGACAAGAAGGCCGTGGTCTCACGAATCGCCCCAAAAGCGGCTCCGACCTCCCGCATGCCTGCATCCCCGCCACTTTGCCAACCGACCGGAATCCATACAGTCTCCTTGACCCTCCCTATGCCTCCCAGCGTAAACCATCAATATGCCACGGTGAACGGCCGACGATTAATCTCTTCGGCTGGTCGAGCCTATAAGGCCCAGGTGGGACAACTCGTGTGGCTCAAGTTGGCACAGTCCACTCACCGGGCCGCCCTGCTTGCACGACTCCAGTCGGAGTGGCTCGCCCTATCCATCCGGTTCTATTTTACCTCGGCCCTACGGCGAGACGTCGATGGCGGGCTCAAGATCGCGCAGGACGCCCTCTGTGAAGGACTCGGCATCAACGACAACCGCATCGTCGAAACCCACCTCTACAAGCACGTCGACAAGGACAACCCTCGGATCGAAGTCCAGTTGACGTCTGCGTCCAGTTCCTAGCCTAGCCTGTAATATTCACGAAGACTTCTGCTGTAAAAGATCAGCGCCTATTCGTACCGGAGCGCTTCGATAGGATTGAGGCGAGCAGCCTTGTTGGCCGGATACAATCCGAAGAACAGGCCGACCACGAGTGAGAAGAAAAATGCGAGGAGAATGACGTTGCCGGAGATGATAGTCGGCCAGCCGACAATCAACGTCGTCAACTTCGCCCCGGCAACCCCCAGAACGATACCTAGCGCGCCTCCCACCAGGCTCAAGGTCATGGCCTCGATCAGGAACTGCATGACGATATGCCGGCGTTTGGCGCCAACCGCCATGCGGACCCCGATCTCTCTCGTCCGTTCCGTCACGGACACGAGCAAGATATTCATGATACCGATCCCACCGACCAACAGGGACACGGAGGCAATGGCAAACAACATCATCGTCAAAGTCTCACTGGTGCCTTCTTGAACCTTCCCGATATCGACCTGAGTCCGGATTGTAAAATCATCCTCCTGCTCCGTCTGAATCCGATGGCGCGACCGTAATACCTCCCGAATCTGCTCGGCCGCCATCGGCAAATCCTCGACCTGATCGGTCGAGCCGAACATCGCCCCCACAGACCCGATAAATGACGTCCCGAATACTTTTCGTTCCGCCGTGCTGAAGGGGATGAAAATCACATCGTCCTGATCCGCCCCTTGCGCAGACTGGCCTTTCGGCGCTAGCACTCCAATGACATGGAACGGCACGTTCTTGATGCGAATCACCGCTCCCACCGGCTCTTCGCCAGGTTCAAACAGATTCCCGACGATCGTCTGGCCGATGAGCGCAACTCGGGCAGCGCTTTCCAAGTCCGTTTGAGTGAAGGGCCCTCCGCTCGTAAAGGACCAGTCTCGAATGGTGAGATAGCTCGGTGAAATGCCATTAATCGGCCCGTTCCAGTTCCGGTTCCCATAGACAATTTGCATGACATCGCGCTTGGCCCATCCGGTATCGGCCAGCAAGGGGACGCGCTTTTTCAGATCCAAGGCGTCGGATACCGTGAGCGTCATGGCGCTCCCTTGACTCCCTCGTACGCCACTCGCGGAAGTCACCCCGGGGAAAATGACAATAACGTTTGTGCCCATCGTCGCAATTTGCGCTTGCACGGCCCGTTTGGCACCCTCGCCGATACTCACCATCGCAATGACCGCCGCCACACCGATGACAATCCCCAGCATCGTAAGACCGGCTCGCATCCGATTCCGAGCCAAGATCCGCAACGCGGTCAAAATAGTGAGCCACACAAACGCCGACATCTAGCCCCCAACCGGAATGGCCGTTGACCGCGCTTTGGTTACACGGTCGCTTAACACTTGTCCATCTTTGATCACGATCTCACGCGCGGCATAGGCCGCAACATCCACTTCGTGCGTCACTAAGATGATCGTAATCCCTTCATCGCGATTCAGCGTTTCCAGGATTCGCATGATTTCCTGGCTCGACTGAGTGTCCAGATTGCCGGTCGGTTCATCGGCAAGGAGCAGCGAGGGTGACGTAACCAACGCTCGCGCAATTGCCACTCGCTGTTGCTGCCCTCCGGACAACTGGGTGGGATAGTGGTGTTCTCTACCCTGCAACCCCACCCGGCCTAATGCCGCTGCAGCCTGCGCCCGTTGCTCCTTGAGCGAGAGCCCCCGATAAAACAGCGGAAGCTGCGCATTTTCGAGCGCGCTGGTTCTTGGAATGAGGTTGAAGCTCTGAAAGACGAACCCGATCTGCTGATTGCGGATACCGGCCAACTGATCGGGCTTCAGGTTGCCCGCTTCTATCCCGTTCAGCCGATAACGCCCCTTCGTCGGTTGATCGAGGCAACCAAGAATATTCATGAGGGTTGACTTACCTGATCCGGAAGACCCCATGATGGCGACGAACTCACCCTGCTCAATCGTGAGACTGAGGCCGCGCAAAGCTTGGACCTCCATGTCGCCAACCCGATAGATCTTCCACACATCTTCGCATTCTATCAGTGCGGCCATCGACATCCCTCGATCTGATCTACTCGCTTCTTCATTACCTCAAAAAACTGGGCAGGGTCTGGGTGCTTTCCTCCTGCGCGCGTCCAGCAAGCACATTCCGATCGTGCGCGCTGCGCGAGCACGGAAAGTGCCCGCACCCTGCCCGGTTTCCCTACATCCCACGATTGCGCGAGGGGCCCCTCTGTCCGCCACTCCCAAATCCTGGGGGCAGATCACTTCCACCCCGATCGCCTTTGGATCGTTCAATCCCTACAACCACCAATGCCCCTTCAGGCAACTCCTCCGACACAATTTCCGTTGCCAATCCATCAGAAATACCAGTTTGGACATGAAGGGGGTCGAGTTCCCCGGACGGTCCTAGCTTCCAAATGATGCGGCTTGGCGCTATGGTCCCTTTGCCGGCTCCTGCCGCCTGCTCTGGACCCTTGGCTTTGGCCGGCTTACCGCCGGCCGTGTGATCGGATGGGCCCGCAGTCGGGGGGGTGAAGCGCAACGCGGCATTTGGCACTTTCAGCACTGCGTCTCTTTGAGCGACAACGATGGAGACATTCGCTGTCATCCCCGGCTTCAGACGGAGGTCCTGGTTATCAACATTGACCACCACGTTATAGGTCACCACATTTTGCACATTGATCGGTGCAAGACGAACCTGGCGGATTGTGCCTGAAAATTGATGGCCTGGGTAGGCATCGACCGTGAATGTGGCTTCTTTCCCTTCTGTAATGCCCCCGATATCCGACTCGCTGACGTTGGTGTCGACCTGCATCTTCGTCAGATCAAGCGCGATCAAGAAGAGGTTCGGTGTGGCAAAACTGGCCGCGATCGTTTGACCGACCTCCACGTTTCTGGCAACCACAATCCCATTCACTGGCGAGCGAATGACGGTGTATTTCAAGTCCAACTCTACGGCATTCAAGGCCGCCTCGGCCTGCTTTACTTGCGCCCCTGCAACGTTCATCTGCGCCTCAGCTGCCTGGAAATTCGTCGTGGCGATATCGACGTCGTTCTGAGAGACAAACTCCTGCGCCACCAATGATTTCACCCGATCCAACTCACGCTTGCGTTGAGCCAGATCGGTTCTGGCGCGGGCGACATTCGCTTTCGACATTTCAAGATTGCCGGCCGCTTGATCTCGCCTGGCTCTCATTGGCTCCGGATCAATGACGGCCACGATATCGCCGGCTTTGACCACCGAATTAAAGTCGGCGTGCAGGCTCTTGATCATGCCCGATACCTGCGTCCCAACTTGGACTGAGACGACAGGATTGATCATTCCCGTCGCAGTTACGAGCGAAATGACGGGGCCTCGCTCGACCGCGGCGCTCCGATATCGAACCGGGACTTTGCGTTCCCCATTGAAGAAGACGTAGCCACCGATCGTTAACCCAATGGCCAGGACACTGATAATCATAACGGCGCGGCGCATCAATTCATTCTCCAATCCCCTCACCGACTTAAAATGTATTGTATCAACAAGGCTGAAGGGAATACACGGTCTCTATGGGCTTTAGCAGACTGCGAAAAAGCCCTGCGGCATAGCAGGACTTAAATGGTTTTTATGTCTGGGACATAACCTGGTCTGTCTGGCCCATCTAGTTGGTTTGGTCTATCTGGTTTATCCGGTTAGTCTGGTTCAAGCAAATAAACAAGACAAACCAAACAAACCAATAAAACGAGACAGGCCGTCCGCCGAGTGGCGGACGGCCTGTCAGGCAACTGGACTATCGCTCTGATTAGGGACTGACGCTGATGCGCTCCTTGATCAAATCAAAAGTCTCTTTGGGGACGACGTTTTTGGCCACCAATTCACCCTTCACCCGATACGGGCGATTCGTCACAATACGGTCTGCCACATCCTTCGAGAGACCGAGCACCAGCACCATATCGCCTGCAGACGCCTTATTGATGTTCATGGAAGAAGCCATGGACGGAGAGGCCTTCGTCGCCAATGGCGCAGGCGCCCCTGCAGGAGCGGGGATCGAGGACGGCATGGGAGATGCCCCACCGCCTGTCACGGAACGTGACTGATCTTTCAACTCTTTCTGATAGCGAGCAACCAGGGACTTGAGCGTTTCGTTATGCTGCTTCAAATCCTCATATTCATGACGCACCGCCCGATTCTGAAAAGAGAGCTGCTTCACACGATCTTCGAGTTCCTTGGTCCGGCCTTCCACAGTGCCGCGCTCCTTATCGCGGCCATGTTGAATGCGCTCAAGTTCGTCGCGCGCGGCCTGGGTTTCGTTCCCGAATTTTACATTGAGATCCTTGAGCGTCTTGACTTGCTGCTCCAAGGCATTCTTCTGCGTACGTGTTCGCTCCAGCTCCAAATTCGCCGACTCGACGTCGACCATCGCCTCTTCATATTTCTTTGAACTGACGCAGCCGACCATTGCGACTGCACCAATCATTACAACCGCCGCCATCCACACTGATTTCATGCGAACCTCCCCCTACTGAGCGTAGTTTCTGCAACAGATGCCGGCCACCGCCGTTCATCCGGCATGCCTGCCGGTATGAATGGGCAATACCACCCCCATACGTATAATGTTGGGTGTATGCCATGCCTTCCATTTTGTCAATAGATTTGCTGCTCCTCCTCCGTCACCGATCAACATGAAAGTCCGTGGTAAATCGTTTCCTTGCTTGACGGACTGTTGTCACTTTGTGAATATGATCGAGGCTCACCCCGGATGCAATCTCATCTAGCCTGGATTATTCATGAATGCCGTCGCGAGGCGTTCGAGACCGAAGCCCGCCTGGGCTTCTCGCAAAAAAGGCCGACGCAGGCGCACAGGCAGTCAGTCGAGGAGGTCGAACGAGAAAAGTCCCCGCCGGGCGAGAGGATCGGGCGACGTCGCAGGTATTCATAAATAGTCCAGGCTAGAAAGACTTCGCATGAACGAATGGGGTCCTGGTCTCGCCACAATCTTGGGTATCGTGGAGGGACTGACAGAGTTTCTGCCCGTCTCGTCGACCGGGCACTTAATTCTCGCCGGCCATATCCTTGGATTTGAGGGGGAACTCGCCGCCAGCGCCGAGATTTCAATCCAACTTGGCGCCATCCTGGCCGTCATCGCCTATGAACGGCACAAGCTCGCGTCCATGATCGGACTAGCAAGCCGGGAACAGCGGGACATCTCTGCCATGATCCGAGCACGAGGAGCGACCCCCTGGGCAACAGTCCTGCGAACCTCCTGGGCAACTCACAAGAATCTTTGGTTTCTCCTCGGACTCGGTCTCGCTTTCTTACCGGCCGCTGGGATCGGATTTCTGACTCATAACTGGATTAAAAACCATCTCTTTACGCCTCAAACTGTGGCTGTCTCCTCCATCGTCGGAGGCCTGATTATTCTCGCAGTTGAAGCGCGCCGTAGCCAAGTACAGGTCCAGCAACTCGAACAGGTAAGCCTGATCTCGGCGTTCTGGATCGGCCTGGCCCAATGCGCCTCATTACTCCCCGGTATGTCCCGATCCGGATCCACGATCATCGGTGGGCTCTTGGTAGGATTGGACCGGAAAGTTGCGACGGAGTACTCGTTTTTTCTCGCCCTTCCCACCCTCATCGTCGCGACCTGCTATCAAATGTGGAAATCACGGGACGTCTTCCAGCAAGACGACTATCTGGCCCTCGGGATCGGGATGCTCGTGTCGTTCATTGTCGCCTGGATTGTGATTGCAGCTTTTCTGACGTTTGTGAAACGGCACACTCTCCGACCCTTTGCCTATTACCGCATACTCATGGGCATCGTCGTCTTCTATATCTTTGGCTTTTAACAGGATGCTGAAAAATACCGCCAGTGTAAGAAGACCGTTACTGGGTTTGTTTGGTTGAACCAGACCAACCAAATAAACACAACAAACCAGATAAACCAGATCAATCGTCCCGCCTGTCTCGCGTGCCAACGGATCAT
>JBAXBK010000032.1:0-37516 GCA_037142015.1 Nitrospira sp.
GCACGGCAGTTCCACCAAATAGGAGTTCCTCGTGGTGAGTTATATCAAAATCCTCACGTTGTTCGGGCTGCAGCTCTTGTTGGGTCAAGGTCCGTTGTACGGTGAACCAGGGAGGGTTGCGTCCGTGACAACTCATTCCAACCTGGCGAAGGTGAACCTCTTTCTTACAGCCGGTCACCACCGTTGTGTGTTGGAGGCATGCCAGCGGGAGATCGACGACGCCCCGTCAGCGGCGAGCTATATCCATCTCACCTATGTGTATCAGGCAATCGATGCGTATCTAGAACATCTGATGCACGAAGAGAGGTGGATGGCGGTCGAGCATCTGTATCTCATTCTTGCATACCGCGACACCGAGGACCTGATCGATCCTCCGGGCGGACTGGCCCGCATGGCCAAGGAGATGATCCAGGCGAGTGTGCGGCAACAGTCCGATGTCAGTGCGGCCATGACGAATCGACTGGACAAGGCCGAATCGGATCACCTTTGGGTGGAACAAGCACGATGGCGGGCCACAAACCAGAAAACCTGGTGGCAGGGAGTTCCGGCAACTTGGATGGGATAAGGGGCGAAGATGCGCGCAAAGCCGGTCGGGGTGGATATCAAATTGCTGGGCGGGCTGTTCTTGATGGTCGGCGTCGTGGGTCTGGCCGTCATCGTGTTGTTCCTTTCTTACGCCTTGAAGCTATTCGGCACGGCCGTGACCGGTCCCTCGTCGTTTCTCGTCAAGCTCCATTCCCCTGCCGTGCATTTATTGATCGGGTACGAATTTTTCTGGCTGGGTCTCTGGGCCTGGGGACTCAGCCTGGCCTATGCCGGATTCGGGATAGTGAGCGAGTCGATGAATCGATTCACTTTCGGATTCCAGGTGTTCCGTTCAGAATTCATCGCCACGACCGCTCTGTTCGTCATCTATCTATTTTGGCTCCGACATCTCTTTACTGATCAGGCAGCCGTGATAACCGCCAGGCCGTCTGTTCCGGAAGGATCGCACTGATGCGTGGAATCGTATGGCTCAGACGAGACCTCAGACTCTCTGACCAGCCGGCCCTGACGGCGGCCTGTGAGGCCTGCAGCGAAGTGATCCCGCTCTTTGTATTCGATGAACCTCTGCTGCAATCCCATGTTTTCGGCTCAGCTTGTGTGAACTTCATGCTCGGCTGCCTGCAGGAACTGGCCACGTCTCTAGCCGGGCGGGGCATTCCGCTTCAATGGCGTCGCGGTGAACCGGAAGAAGAAGTGGTTCAAGCCGCACGTGAATGCAAGGCGGACGTGGTCTATTGGAATCGTGACTATGAGCCGGCGGCGATTGACCGAGATCGGAAAATCCAGCAGGCGCTCATGACCCATGGTGTGGCGGTCCACACGTTTAAAGACCATGTAGTATACGAAGCTGAAGAAATCAGAGGATCGACGGGAGCTTCGTTACAGCGATACAACGCCTATCGTGCCAGGTGGTGGACTAAGTGGCGCACCGCGACCCCACGGCTTCTTCTCTCCCCGGCCAGGCTGCGGGGCCAGGGCACCGGTTCCTCGGCATCCATGATCGCGCTGCCGGCCGCAGAAGATCTCGGCTATCAGACAGTTCCCTTATCGATCAAGCCGGGAGAGAAGGAAGCGCAGCGGCGGCTCCGCTGGTTTCTTGACGGTCCAATCCACACCTACGCTGAAGGACGGAATCTCCCCGCGATCGACGGGACATCCAAATTGTCTCCACAGTTCCGGTTCGGGACGCTCTCGGTGCGAACCGCCGTGCATATGGCCTTGGGTACGCTCGCGACAGGCAGCCTCCCGTCACGTCGCGACGTGCTCACCTGGGTGGATGAATTGATCTGGCGTGAGTTCTTTCAACAAATCCTATCCGCGTTTCCGCTGGTGGCCTCCGGTCCATTCCGAAGTAAGGATGGACTGCCGAGACCCCGTTTGGCTGGAGCAGAGCGGAATCGTTTCTATGCCGCCTGGTGTGAAGGACAGACCGGTTATCCGTTGGTGGATGCAGGCATGCGTCAACTGAACCAGACTGGGTGGATGCACAATCGTGTGCGGATGGTCGTGGCGTCGTTTCTTATCAAGGATCTCCGGATCGATTGGCAAAGTGGTGAGCGCTATTTTATGCAGCGGCTCATCGACGCCGACCTGGCCGCCAATAATGGCAATTGGCAATGGGCCTCCTCGACCGGGACGGATTCTATGCCTGGGTACAGAATTTTCAATCCCATGCTGCAGAGTAGGAAGTTCGATCCGGACGGGACATACATTCGGCAATATGTGCCGGAACTTGCGGCCGTTCCGAGTGACCGGATCCATGCGCCACATCTGATGACCCATGAAGAACAGGCTCTGGCCGAATGCCGCATTGGTATAGACTATCCTTCGCCCATCGTGGATCACCGGCAAGCCCGCGAGGAATATTTAGCGCTCGGCAAATTACAGGAGACGAGATGACGACCGCGCCGCTCCGTCTCGGCATCAGCCGTTGTCTCCTCGGAGACGAAGTCCGGTTCGATGGGGGACATAAGCGGGACAGTTTTCTGACCGATGTGTTTGGCTGCTATGTGGACTGGGTTCCGGTCTGTCCGGAGGTTGAGGCAGGGCTGGGCACTCCTCGCGAGGCGATGCGACTGGTCGGCGATCCTCAGAATCCCCGACTCGTGACGATCAAGAGAGGGACTGATCACACGTGCGCACTGAAAACGTTGACCACGAATCGTATCGCGCAACTCATGGAGCTGGATTTATCCGGGTACGTCTTTAAGAAGGGTTCGCCGAGCTGCGGTATCGAGCGAGTGCGTCTCTACAATGAGCATGGAATACCCAGCCGGAACGGAGTCGGACTATTTGCGCGGGCCTTTATCGAGCAGTTTCCGTTGATTCCGGTTGAGGAAGAAGGACGGCTCTGCGAGCCTACGCTGAGGGAGAATTTTATCGAGCGGGTCTTCTGTTATCGCCGCTGGCAGGATCTCGTGCAGAGTGGCGTCACGAGGCGGGCCCTGGTGCAGTTCCACACGATCCACAAATATTTGCTGTTAGCCCATAGCCCACAGCAATACGAGGTGCTCGGGCGGCTGGTCGGTCAGGCGGAGCAGCACCGTCCCAAGGAATTCGCTCACCGGTATGGGGAACTGTTCATGAAGGCATTGGCCGTGAAAGCGACGGTGCGCAAACATGTGAACGTACTTCAGCACATCCTGGGGTATTTCAAGGAGCGGCTCGGCGCTAGGGAGAAAGCGGAATTGCTTGTCGTCATCGGTGATTATCATCAGGGACTCACGCCATTGATCGTTCCTCTCACGCTGATCAAGCACTACGTCCAGACTTATGAAGTTGGTTACATTCGTGATCAGGTCTATCTCAATCCGCATCCGAAGGAGCTCATGTTGCGCAATCATGTCTAGAAAGGAAGAAGCATGCCGCATGTTGTCATAGAAGAAGCCGGGGATCTGCAGGGTTTATATCAGGCCTTCACCCCGATCATTCATCGGGCGGGGAACAAGATCCTCAAGGTCCAGGAATTCTTTCTTGCACGGAGCGGCAAAGACGCGCTGCTGGAGTCTGTCGCGATCGAAAACGGAGTTGCGTGCAACTTCTTTGTCCAGCTCAAGCTGCACGAGAAGGCGATCACCGTTCGTCTCTTGCCTGCCACAGATCCTGAGAAGACACCCGCGGTGAAAAAGGTGATGGCTCTCGTGGCTGGATTCATTCGAAAAGTGTACCAGGACAGTCGCTACGGCAAGACCAACTTACAGGAGTATCTAGAGGCAACGACAGGTTCAATTTGAGTGAAAGCGGCGCGAGTATCAACAAGAGGAGACATGAGATGGCAACCACGACACGGGGAGTGATTCTAGTTGGACACGGCGGCATTCCCAAAGGGTGTCCGCAGGAATTGGTCACGAAACTGAAACGGCTGGAAGGACAACGGCGAGCGGCAGGCGCGCCGATGTCGGCAGAGGAACATGACTTGGACACAAAAATCCGCCAGTGGCCGAGGACGCCGGAGACGGACCCCTATCAATCGGGACTTGAGGCGGTGGCCGCACAGCTGCGGGCTAACCTGGGAGACGTGCTTTTTGCCGTCGCCTACAACGAGTTCTGTGCCCCGACCTTGGAAGAATCGGTGGAGGAGCTGATTAAGAAGGGCGCGACGCACATTACCGTGACCACGACGATGTTTACCCCGGGCGGTTCTCACTCGGAGGTCGAGATTCCGGAAATCCTCGATCATCTACGTCCGCAGTATCCTAACGTTGAACTCCGTTACGCCTGGCCCTTCGATCTGAAGCTTGTGGCAGACACGTTGACGGAACAGGTGCAGCGCTTTTCCTGAACAGGATCATGGTAAAGCAGTGACAGCAAGCAAGTCTTCAATGGGTTGACTGGTGGCTATACGGCAAGGAGGAGAGACATGGAGTTGAGGAAAAGGGGGCAGGTGCGGTTGTTCGTTCTTGGTTTGCTGATGGCCGTCGCGTGGGTCGCAGGCCCGGCCCAGGCGCAGCAGAATAAGATCACCGGTGAAGATGGGGCGCCGATGGTGCTCGTGCCGGCGGGGGAATTTACTATGGGGAGCAACGATGGTAGTGACGATGAAAAGCCCGTCCATCAGGTCTATCTCGATGCCTATTACCTCGACAAGTATGAAGTGACGGTCGGGCAGTATGCAAAGTTTCTGGAAGCCACGGGCTTTAACGGGCCGCCGATGTGGACGACCATGGACCAGCCGTCCCATCGGAAGCGCCCGATCGTGAATGTCGATTGGTCGGATGCGAGTAACTATTGCGAGTGGGCCGGCAAGCGGCTGCCGACGGAGGCGGAATGGGAGAAAGCGGCGAGGGGGACGGATGGGCGTATCTATCCCTGGGGCAATGAACCTCCCAATACGCTCCGGGCGAACTATGGGCAGGAGAAGTGGAACAACCATGACACGCTGGTGCCGGTGGGGCAATTGAAAGACGGCAAGAGCCCCTACGGGATCTATGATCTGGCGGGGAATGTCTGGGAATGGGTAAGCGACTGGTATGACCAGGACTATTACGCGACCAGCCCCCCTCAGAACCCGAAGGGGCCGGGAAATGGTAAATACAGAGTGTTACGGGGCGGCTCGTGGGACCTCGCTCCGGAGCACCTGCGATCCACACGCCGGGATTTCAATATACCGTTGGCCCCCACCTATGAGTCACCGGCGTATCGCAACTTCAACGGCGGGTTCCGCTGTGCGAAGAATCCCGTGCTGGCTGACCCCGGGGGACTAATGACATTGAGTCCGGTTCCGGCCGATTACGCCGACAAACATATGCCGGCTGGCTGGTGGACAGATACTAATATCATCGAGGAGGGAAGGCAGATTTATTCCCAGGAGGGCTGCCGCAGTTGCCATAAGGACGGCAAACCGGTAAAAAGTGGGGGAGGGCTTCGTGACCCAAAAAACACCAGCCGTTTCTCGGACAGCTACTGGTTCTGGCGAGTGGCGGAAGGGGTCCCAAAGACGACAATGAAGGCCTGGAAGTCGTACCTCTCAGAAGAGCAGATCTGGAAGGTGATCGCGTTCGTGCATCAGTTCTCACATGGGGGTAAGCCCTCCGAACACACGGATTACAAGCCCTGAGGTCGTTTGTTCAATCAGGATCACGTGATGGGTTTTCCCGGCGACGGAGTGGAATTAATTTACGGTGGGATTCTATTTAGGCCATCGCCAAGTGTAGAATGCGTGACTGAATAATTGAGCTAGTAGGATGCTGCCCCTCAAAATTGAGTTAGCGAAAGCCTTTCATGAAACCCGATCGTTCAAGTGGGAACCTACGACAGGGTTCACACTTGCTTCTGGATTGAAGAGTCCCTTCTACGTCGATTGCCGGTCTCTGATGGCCCATCCTGGTTCGCGCCGCCTTGTCGCCCAATTGGCGTACGAATTGTTGCGGCTGGTCGAACTCGACTGTCTTGGCGGATTGGAAATCGGAGCGATTTCCATTGCCACGAGCATATCGGATTTTGCGTTTGTGGCCCAGCCGCCACGAACCTGGAGGACCTTTGTGGTGCGGAAGCAGGCGAAGGATCATGGGCTCGGAAAACTTATCGAAGGATCGTTTCAGCCAGGGGATCGCGCTGTGATCGTGGACGATGTCCTCACAAGCGGTGGCTCGCTTCTCAAGGCTGTTGCAGCTGCCAGGGGCGCCGGCCTCACTGTAACGCATGCCCTGGTGATCGTAGATCGGAAGGAGCAGGATGGGCGGCGCAAGGTTGAAGCGGAAGGGCTGACGCTGGTGAGCCTGCTGACCATTGACGACCTGACCAGTGCGCAAGCAACCCTCTCATAGGTTTCAGCAAAGTCCCTCCTCACTTACACCGAAACTGAATGCCCCAGCGGCGTTCTTGTATGGTTTCCTGCGCACCTTCTATTGGGCTGACCGTGCGGATACGGCCTCTCGTCTCCCCTTCCTGCACGACGGTATAGGGGCCGCCGCATTTTTCCTTCATGAGAGCGAGGGCGTTTGTGCGAAACGAGGACAGCATCGGCCCCTGCTCTCCTATGAAGGGATAAACAACCACCCCTCCGTCTTCTCTTTCCTGAAGTAGTTTTGCCCCCTCGCCACAACCAGCCAAAGCGATGACAAAGAGAATGGCGAGGCTTGACCAGATCTTCATGCATTTCCTATCATACCCGTGAGAGTAATCTCAGTCGAACGATTCACCGCTCTGTTTTTGGAAGGAGGCAACCATGACCTTACGCATTGTCGCCGTAGTTCTCGGTCTGTTTCTGCTGTCTGCGATCTCGACCAGTGATATCTCAGCCCATCATTCCTATCTGCTCTCGGTCCAGCAGTTGCGTGCCGGATTGACCAAGGCGCCTTCGACGCCTCAGAAGGGTTTCATCCTGATCGATGTCCGATCTGCGGAAGAACATGCGACAGGATTCATTCCCGGAACCGATCTGAACATTGAGTTCAGGGAAATTCAAGCTCGGCATCGGGAGATCGGAGCCCAACTGGAAGACCATCTGGTAGTCTATTGCCAATCCGGCCATCGCAGCAACATTGCGGCAGAAACGCTGGCAGATTTGGGCTACCGTCATGTCTACAATGTCACCGGCAGTATGAATGCCTGGCTTGCGGCAGGCTTTCCGGTTGAATCTGGGCGCCGCTGAAAGAGTCTGATCTTGACTCAGCCTACACCGCCTCGGCAAGTTCATATATCTACGGTTTTGGCGCCGGTAGTTTCTGGCGTGGGCTGATTCCGATGACAGCTGGAAGTCCAATATGGGTTGTGATGTTGCCTTCTAATAAAGGTATCCAGCTGTGTAAGCCGGCAAGTTTAGACGTGGTTTGCCGGAGCAAGGGGCTGACGGCGACATCGGAAGAGGATCCTCCGTCCATGGCCATGACCTGGCGCAGGGAAGGAAAGGCGTCTCGCAGGCATTCCCCAAGGGCATGGAGTGACACCACCTCCGTGGTCTTGAGGACGAGGAGATGCCCATCACCTTGTTCTGCGACGAGGGTCTGATGTGCGCGTTTCCCGGTTTGGCGGACACGGATTTTTCCGGTTCGGTCGAGGAGCATGAGCGATTGAGCCACTTCTCGATAGGGAACGTGCTGCTCGTCAAAGGTGTCAAAAGTCAGATCCAAAACCCGTGCGCGACGTGAACGATCCTCCTCCGGTTCTGCCACAAACAGTCCCAGCCAGGTGTTGTGCCGCTTGCTCCCCAGCGATCGGCCGTTTCCATAGAGCAGCCCGAGATACGCATAATTCTCACGGAAGAGTCCGGCATTGAAGACCAGGTCGTGGCCAGTTCGTTCTTGCCATTGGCGAATATCGAGCGGGTCCGAGAGCCCCTCCTGCTGGTAGTAGTGCACGGTAAAGCGATAGCGGTTGGGGTCGATCTCGACGGCAATCAACGGTGCGACGTCAGGGCATTGTGCTTGGGGATTCCAGGTGGAGATGGATAAGCCCTCTCCGAGTCGATCCCCCGTGAGGGTTTGAGGCGTTGCCGTTGTAGGTCCGCTGGATATGATAAAAATGATACCCAGCAGGATGCGGGTGACAGGGATGAAAGGGAGAGACCGGTGGAGGCTGTTGTCCCGTACCATAGTGTCTCAGGATCAAGTATAGAGAGCGCCGATAGGGAGCGTCAAATCATTCGAGGACAGGGGCAACGGCTTCGACACGAACTCCTCACATGGCTAGCGCAGGGTTGGTTTGGGTGTCGATGGGGTATCGCCAGCCTTGTCCGATGGCATGCGGGCATCGAGCAGATTGCGGACCGAGCTGGCAAGCACCTCAGGAGTGAAAGGCTTTTGTAAGAAACTGGTGGTGCCTTCTTCTTGTCCGGCCATGATGCCGACGTCATCCATATACCCCGACATGAACAGAGTGCGTAATTCTGGATTGATGACGGAGAGATGTTGCGCCAGTTCCCGTCCGCCCATGACGGGCATAACGACGTCTGTCAGAAGGAGCTGAAACGATTCTGCTTGTTGCGTCGCCAGTAGGCAGGCTTCAACCCCATTTTTGGCTTCTACGACTTTGTACCCCAGCTTCTGTAGCTCGTCTCGCACCAGCGTCCGTACGCTTGGTTCATCTTCCGCCAAGAGAATTGTTTCTGTGCCCCGCTGAGGCCGTCCTGATGGCTGCGTCGGCGTCGTGGGTAGGATGTCGGACTCGACGCTTGGAAAATACAAGTCGAAGCGTGTGCCGTGGCCCACACGGCTGGTGACGTCGATTGCCCCGCCGCATTGAGTGACAATCCCATACACCGTGGAGAGGCCCAGCCCTGTGCCCTTCCCCTCTCCTTTCGTGGTGAAGAATGGTTCAAAGATATGGGATTGTGTTTTGAGGTCCATGCCACAGCCGGTATCGCTGACGGCCAGCCGAACATAGGAACCGGGCTGCAACGGAGCGATGTGGTAAACAGGACTGCGAGTCAGTTCGACCTGGGCCGTTTCGATCGTGATCGTTCCGCCCTTCGGCATGGCATCCCGCGCGTTGACAACCAGGTTGACCAGAACCTGTTCAAGCTGGGTTTGGTCGGCGCGCAGCCGCCCATTCTTCGGATCGAGTTTAATGACAAATTGTACGTCCTCGCCGATGAGCCGGCGTAGCATGTTTTCCAGACTTGTGACGGCGGTATTGAGCGTCAGAATTTTCGGGTCCATCGATTGCTTACTGCTGAAGGTGAGCAGTTGTCGGATCAGTGACGCGGCCTTTCCGCCGGCTTTCAAGGTTTCTTCGATCTTTCCGCGAAGGGGGTGTTGAGGGCCGAGTTCCGTCAAGAGGACCTGGCTGTAGCCCATGATGATGGTCAGGAGATTATTGAAGTCATGCGCGATCCCTCCGGCCAACCGGCCAACCGCTTCCATCTTCTGAGATTGTCGAAACTGTTTTTCGCTCTGCCGAAGGGCTTCTTCCGCACGCTTCCGTTCAGCTCGGTCATCGAGCTCACGTAATGCGCGCTGGACCGAGGGCACGAGTCTCCCGAGCCGTTGCTTGAGTACATAGTCCGTCGCGCCTTGATGCATGGCGTCGATGGCCAGTTCCTCTCCGATCGTGGCGGAGACAAAAAGGAAGGGCACGTCAGGACAGTGCTGACGCGCAAGAATAAGCGCCGTCATCCCGTCGAATCCCGGGATCGAGTAATCCGCCAGGATAAGATCCATCCGGCCTTCTTTGAGGGCTGCCACAAATGCCTGCCGCGTGTCGACGAGTTGCGACTGGCAGGGGATTCCGCCATCGATCAGTGTGGTCGTAATGAGTTCCGCGTCGACCGGATCGTCCTCGAGGTGGAGTAGGAGCAGAGGGGGTTTCACAGGTCCTTTGTGAGGAGGCTACACGTTCGGCTCAGAGCCTTCGGGCGGCGGTTCATTGATTACACCCCAAAAAACGCCCAGCTCTTTCACGGCTGCGATGAACTGGTGAAACTCAACCGGCTTCACCACGTAAGCGTTGGCCCCCAATGCATAGCTTTGCGCCAAATCGCGCTCCTCGCGCGAGGATGTAAGCATGACGACGGGAATCGACTTCAGGTTTGCGTCGTTCTTAATGGCTCTCAAGACCTCGAGTCCGTCGACTTTGGGCATTTTGAGGTCCAGAAACACGACCACGGGATTGCCTTGCTGCCTGGCATCAAAGATTCCACGACAATAGAGATAGTCGAGGACTTCAGCTCCGTCGTGGCAGACCACCACTTTGTCGGCGATGTGATGCTCTTCCATGGCGGCCAGCGCAAGTTCGGCGTCACGCGGGTTATCTTCAGCGAGTAGGATGGGCTTGACCGTGGTCATCTGAGAGACCTCGCGAGGGGCAGCGAAAAGTGGAAGGTAGCGCCTTGGTCCGGTGCTCCTTCGGCCCAGGTCCGTCCACCATGCCGATGAATGATTCGGCGCACATTGGCGAGCCCGATGCCGGTGCCTTCAAACTCGTCGTTCCGGTGAAGACGTTGAAAGACGCCGAATAACTTGTTGACATACTGCATATCGAATCCTACCCCATTATCGCGCACGAACACCTCAGCTTCACCGGAGTTTCGCGGGCCGGCGCCGATTTCGATCTTGGCCTCCAACCTCGTGGACGTGAATTTCAGCGCGTTGGAGATCAGATTCACGAAAACCTGTCGTAACATCGCCGGATCTCCTGAAACGTTAGGTAATGGGTGTATTGTCCAGGAGATTGTCCGCCCTTGCAAGTCAAGACGTAAATCATGAAGGACGGTCTTGACGAGTTGATCTAAATTGACCGTCGTGCGGAGCATGTCCTGGCGACCCATACGGGAAAACACGAGCAAGTCGTCGATCAGTTGTCCCATTTGCTTCGCGGAACTTGAAATCGTCTGTAAGTAGCGGCGTGCTTTATCGTTCAGCGTCTCACCGGCCGCTTTGGACAAGAGTGCCGCATATCCGTCGATATGACGGAGCGGGGCGCGCAGGTCATGAGACACAGAATAGCTGAATGCTTCTAATTCTTTATTGGCAGCCTGGAGCAGCTCGCCACGGCTTTGCAACTCCGCAGCTACGCGGCGTCGCTCGGCGATATCATGATGGATGAGAAAGTATACGGAGGCCAAGAGAACCAATTGGAGGAATGCACCGAACCCGAGCAGGGCGATTGTATTTTTCGTGCTTCCAGCCGATTCTTCCACACGGGCATGAAGTACTCGTTGCTCGGCCGTGTCGAGTTCCGTCATCAGGCGATGGATTCCCGCGATCTCGTTCTTTGCCGCCCCGGCGAGTGCGAGGTGTCTGACACCTTCATAGCCACGCTTCTTACGTTGGACGATGGCTTCCGCCTCTGCCTTTAACTGACTGGTGATGAGCCGTTCGAGTGCCTCAACGCGGTCTTGTTGTTCAGCTCCTTCTTTTGTCAGGCCTCTGAGATACCGAAGGTATTCCGGCATTTGTTCGACAGTGGCCTGATAGGACTTGAGGTACGACTCGTCGCCGGTAACAAGATAGCGCCGATGGCCACTCTCAGCAGCGCCGAGGGCTTCCTCGACTGAGCCGAGCAGCTGCACCAATTCGTGGCTCTTGGTATCGAGCCGACTATTCTCGATCAAGACGGAAGTGTTGCGGTAGGAGATGGCGCTGATGACTACAATGCCGGCAAAGACGAGCCCAAATCCCGCAAGGACTCGTTGCTCGATCGACCAATGGGCGAACCGCTCCATGAGCCAGCCGGTCTTGGGGATCGGCGCTTGGCTGCTGTGGGAAACAGGCTCAGAATGAACGGGTGCGGGCGTGGTCGTAGGTTCTTGTGTGGCGGATTCCATGGTTCAATCATGTGCGGGCGTGGGGATGTAAGCCAATGTCCTGGAAACTGTATCCTCCTCCGGTAGGCCCTGCAAGAAATATTTCAGAAGAATGCTTGCCGGGCGCAGAGGAACCGTTCCCGCGTAGGCTTAGCCGCCGAAGGGAATGACGGCAGGGGGAATGGGAAGGGATGCAGTTGGATCCGCCACGTTTGAAAATATCATGATGGCCGAGACAACCCAGTCGGTGACTGGTTGAGGATAGACGCCGATCGCAAGGGTGCCGGCGAGACAGACGTAGACCACCACTTTGATCGGGCCCGATACCTTGAGAGGCGACCGGTCGTGGGGTTCGTTGACGTACATCTTCTTCACGACGATGAGGTAGTAGTACATGGAAATGACGATGTTGATGAGCCCGACAGTGATGAGCACGTAGAGCCCTTCTTTAATGGCAGCGACAAAGATGTATAATTTTCCGATGAAGCCGGCCAGCGGGGGCACTCCGGCCAACGACAAGAGAAAGATCAGCATTGAAAAGGCGAGAAAGGGCGACCGTCGTCCCAGGCCGCTGTAGTCGTCTATTTCCTCGCTGCCGATGGCTTCGCTGACGGCAATGACAATGGCGAAGGCGCCGAGATTGGCGAACAGATAGGTCAGGAGATAAAACAGCATGGCATCGCTGCCCATCTTCGTACCGGTCGCGAGACCGATCAGCACGTTGCCGATCTGGGCGATACCGGAATAGGCCAAGAGCCGTTTCATGTTCTTTTGGGCGATGGCCACGATGTTGCCGTAGGTCATGGATAGGATGGACACAGCGACAAGCAACAGAGTCCAGACCGGCTTAAAGTTCGCCAAGGAGACGAAGAACATTCTCAGGAGGATGGCAAAGGCCGCTCCCTTAGGTGCGATCGAGAGGAATGCCGTCACCGGCGTCGGCGACCCATGATAGGTGTCAGGAATCCATGAATGAAAAGGCACAGCGCCGATTTTGAATCCTAATGCGGCGAAGATCAGCAGGAAGCCAATGACCAACCCCGGTGTGGCTTGTACCGTCGTCATATCGGAAAATACTAGTTTGCCTGTTTCTCCGTAGACCAAGCTGATGCCATAGGCGAGGAGGGCTGCGGCGAAGATGCCCAGGATGAAAAACTTGATGCCTGCTTCGTTCGAGGCGATATCCTCGCGGAGATAGGCCACGAGGACGTAGAATCCGATGGTGGAAAACTCCAGCGCGATGAAGACCGACAGCAGGTCGTTCGCGGAAGCCATAAACATCATTCCGAGGGCCGACATCACGACCAGGAAATAATATTCTCCGCGGAAGAACTTGAATCGATGAATGTAATCGATGGAGGCCAGAATAACGAGGATCGTCGATCCGACGATGAACATTTTGAAGAACAGGGCCATCCGATCGAGGGCAAACATGTTCGCGAAAAGGGTTCCGGTGATGCCGGCGACATCGAACCAAGCCAGGCAGCCTAGGGTGGCGACGAGCCCGGCGATGCTGAAATAGGCCAATTGTTCGTTGGGCAGCTGAGGGAACGAAAAATCAATGATCAGGATAAGACAGAGCCAGGACGTGAGCAGGATTTCCGGGAGCAGCAGCAGCAGATCGGAGGATGATATCGTGAGCGCGAAGGTCATTCCGACCCCCGTGAGTGGTCAGGAGTCAGGGGTGAGGGGTTGTTCGCCAAGAGCGGAGCATCAGATGTTACAGGCGGATTCGTCGCTTCACGTTTCACGTCTAACGTTTCATGATCGAGAGAGGCCACCGGCACGACTCGGGTGATCTTCGCAATCAAGGGATCGACGCCAGATCTCACGACATTGTAGAGATGCATGGGGAAGAAAAAGAATCCGATGCTAACGGCAATCATGATCATGAGCGGAAGACGGTCAGCCGCGGAGACTGCGTCGTGTGCGTGACTGTATTTCTGGTCCATGGGTCCGTAGAAAAGCCCGCGCATCATCTTAAACAAATAGGCCAGGGTTAAGACGATACCGACCACGGCCACGATGACTTGGAGCGGGTACTTGTTCCAACTGCCGACGATGATCATCACTTCGGCGATGAAGTTTACGGTGCCTGGCACGCCGATCGAGGCCATGCAAGCAATTACGAAACAGCCGGAGATGAACGGCATGCGGTTCGAGAGCCCGCCGAGGGAGGGGATGTCGCGCGTGTGCGTCTGATCGTACACCCATCCGGCCATGGCAAAGAGCATACCTGTAGCCATGGCGTGCGCAAACATATACATCACCGCGCCGGTCAAGCTGATGTAGTCCAAGGCGGCCATGCCCAAAAAGACATACCCCATGTGACTGGAACTGGAATATCCGATGACGTACTTGGTGTCTTTGGCGTAGAACGCGACGAACCCGCCATATACGATACTGAACATGCAGAGCACGGCTGCGATGGGCATGAGTTCTCTGGTGGTCTCCGGCAGAATCTCAAAGGCCACCCGGATGATGGAAAAATGACCGAGCTTCATCAGCACGCCCGCATGCAGCATGCTCGTGGCGGCCGGCGCAGCTGCGTGGCCCACAGGAGACCAGGAGTGCAGAGGCCAGAGAGGCGCAATCGAAGCAAAGCCGAAGAAGATCAAGATCCAAATAATCTTGTCGAGCGTGGTGCCCAAGACCGGGATGTTCATCAGCTTGGCCTGTTCACGCAAGACGAGAATGTCGAAGGTATTGAGCCCCGCGTATTTGTAGATCAGCAAGATGCCCATCAGCGCTGCAACGGCAAAAGCCGAAAGAAAAAGCACCAGTTTCATCGCAGCGTATTCTTTGCTGTTAGATCCGAAGTTGAAGATGAATCCGACCGAATCCCGTTGTTTGAGGCCTTCCGGATCCGTCATCTCGTTGTATTTTTTCGTGTGACTTCCCCACATGCCCAACAGGAGATACATGGGGATTACGGACATTTCGTAGAAGAAGAAGAGAAAGAACAGGTCCAACGACATGAAGACGCCGATCGTGGCCGCGGCGAGGATGAGCAGCCAGATATAAAATTCTTTCATCCGATCTTTGATATGCCAGGACACAAAAATCCCCGCGAATAACAAGATGCTCGACGCCAGCACCAGCGGGGTGCCGATTCCATCCACTCCGAGGTGGAGCGAAATGCCCAGTTGGCGGGACCATTCGAATCGCTGGACGAATTGAAATCCTGCCTTCACGTGATCGTAGGTGAAGAACAGATAGAGTGAGGCAAGCAAAGAGACAAGGGCTGATCCCGCGGCTATTCCTCGCACGAGCATCGTTTGCCGGTTGGAGACGAAGATCAGCGCGATGGCTCCCACGAAGGGGGCAAACAGGATATAGAGCAGCGCGTAGTCACCCATAGGAATTAATCCACCCTTACCGGCTGTTTGGGCTCGAGCGATGCCACGGTTCCCCGTTCCAGTCGATCCACCAATGCCTGAACCGACCCGTTCATCATTTTCAAGAAGGGGGAGGGATAGAGGCCGATCCACAGGATCATTAGCGACAAGGCCGACGCGATGAGTATTTCGCGGGGATGCAGATCGCGAATCGAGTCCTTGACAGCTTTGCCGAGCGGTCCCAACATCGACCGCTCGTAGTACCAGAGAAAATAGGCTGCGCTGAAGATGACGCCGGTGACCGCGATCCCACCGTACAGCCAATTAGCCTTGAAAGTTCCCAAGAGGATGAGGAATTCACCGACGAAGCCATTGGTGCCAGGCAAGCCGATCGACGCCAGCCCGATGAACAGGAAAAAGCTTGCGAGCAAGGGGGTCTGTTTGGCCATGCCGCCGAATGAGCCCAGATGGGTGTTCTGTTGCCGTGAATAGAGAAAGCCTGCAATGAAGAACAAACCTGCCGTACTGAATCCCAAATTGATCATGGTGAGCAGGCTGCCTTGCAGTCCTTGATAGTTCAGGGCGAACAGACCAATCACCACAAACCCGAGGTGGCTGATGCTGCTGAACGCCAGGAGCCGTCGAAAATCTTGCTGGACCAGCGCCATAATGGCTCCGTAGAGAACTGCCGCCAATCCCAGCGCCATGATGATTGAGACGACGGTCTGGCTTTTCGATGCGTCCGGGAGCAACGGAATGCTAAACCGGATGAAGCCGAATGTGCCGAGCTTCAGCCCGGCCAGCACCACTGCCATGCCGATCGGGCCCTCGAAGAGGGCGTCCGGGAGCCAGGTATGGAAGGGGAATACCGGGGCCTTGAACGCGAAGCCGAGAAACAACAGCCAGAAAATGAGGATTTGCTGACTGAACGGAATCGGGACGGAGAGCAGTTCCAATAAGTCGAATGAGTAGGTTGGTTCTATATGGCGTAGCGTCGCCCACTGGTGATAATTGATGTCCAAGAGGGCGATGCCCACTAACATGAAGACGCTGCCAAGCAAGGTATAGAGCACGAATTTAAGTGCTGCGTAGTGCCGCTCCGCTCCTCCGCCCCAGAGCTTGATCATAAAGTAACTGGGAATGAGCATGAGTTCCCAAAAGACGAAGAAGAGGATCAAGTCGAGGGAAAGGAAGACTCCCATCGTGGTCGTTTCGAGGGCAAGGAGCGCCATCATGTAGAGCTTCACTTGATGACGGACGGTGTCCCAACTATAGATGACGATCAGAACCGTGAGAAAGGCAGTGAGCCCAACGAACAGCACACTGATTCCATCGACCGCGAGGTGATAGCTGATTCCGAGGGCGGGAATCCATGGCACATGCTCAGAAAACTGCATGGCGGCCGATTCGGGAATGAATCGTAGGAGCACGAATACACAGAGAGCCAACTCCAAGAGCGCAATCGTCAAGGCAGAGGTCCGGACCATATCCTCGTCGTCGAACAGCCACAGGACTACGGCTCCGATGACGGGGAGAAAAAGAATACAGGTGAGAATGGGAAACGTTGATGCCAGTTCTTCTATCATCAGGGTGCTTTATAGTTGCATGATGAGCTGAATGATCACCGCCAGCAGAAACAGGCCTGCCACAATAATGGCGGCGTAATGATGTACCATGCCGCTCTGTAGTTGCCGCCACTGGCGAGCGGCAAGATGGTTGCCGTACCCGATCACGTTAAGGCCGCCGTAGATCACGTATTTCTCAGCCCAAGTCGAACCAGCTGCGGCCAGGTCAGTGACGTGTGCGACGGCGCGCACGAGGCCATCGATGACGGTGCGGTCGAACCAGTCGAGCAGAAGCCCCAATTTCTTGATCGGCTCCACCCACAACAGGTCATAGAGTTCATCGACGTAGTACTTGTTGAGGACAGTCGTGTAGACAGCCTGGAATTGTTCCGCCAGACGATCAGGCACCGAACGATTCACGCTATAAAAATAATGCGCGAGACCCCAGCCGACCAACGCAATCCCTGTCGCAACCATCATAAGGGTGAGCACGAGCCCGGGGCTCACCTCATGCTCCCCTACCGCGCCTGCGACCGGTGCAAGGAATTGATGGAGCCAGCCCTGGTCAGGGGGAAAGCCCAGGAACCCGCCGAGAATGGACAGTACACCTAATGCCAGCAACGGGCCGACCATTACCATCGGCGACTCGTGCACATGTTCCTCCGTATGATGGTCCATGCGGGACGTGCCATAAAAGGTCAGATAGACCAGGCGAAACATATAGAAGGAGGTCAAGAGCGCGCCGATAGCAGCCATGCCATAGAGCACATAGTGTTCGTGCGTAAAGGCATGGGCCAGGATTTCGTCTTTGCTCCAGAAACCTGCCAATGGCGGAATGCCGGCAATGGCGATCGTGCCGATCAGAAACAGCCGATAGGTCCAGGGAATTTTCGATTTGAGGCCGCCCATCTTTCGAATATCTTGCTCGCCTGAGAGCGCGTGGATGACCGATCCAGCTGCAAGAAATAAGAGAGCCTTGAAGAAGGCATGGGTCATGAGGTGGAAGATGGCAGCCGTGTAGGCCCCGATCCCGCACCCGAGAAACATGTACCCGAGCTGGCTCACCGTCGAATAGGCTAAGACGCGCTTGATGTCCGTTTGCACGAGGCCGATGGTGGCGGCGAAGAGTGCCGTAATACCGCCGATAGTTCCAACCCAAAACATGGCTGTAGATGACATGTCAAAAATGGCATGGTTCCGCACGATCATGTAGACCCCGGCCGTGACCATTGTTGCCGCATGGATGAGCGCGCTGACGGGCGTCGGCCCCTCCATCGCGTCCGGGAGCCAGGTATATAGAGGAAGCTGGGCCGATTTGCCGATCGCGCCGACGAGTAAGCAGAGCGCAATTGCCGTGGCCATCTCCGGCGAGAGCTGACCGACCTGGGCAAAGACTTTCGTATAGTCGAGCGTCTTGAAATTGATAAAGACGAGGAAGATGGCCAACAGAAATCCTGCGTCGCCGATGCGGTTGACCACAAAGGCTTTCGAAGCGGCTTTGGCGGCAGAGACTTTGGTGTAATAGTAGCCGATCAACAGATAGGAACAGAGCCCCACCCCTTCCCAGCCGATGAACAGCACAACATAATTGTTTCCCATGACAAGGAGCAACATGGAGACCATGAAGAGGTTCATGTAGGTGAAGAAGCGCGTAAATCCGGCCTCTCCATGCATATAGCCGACGGAGTAGATGTGAATCAGGAGTCCGACTCCCGTGACGACAAGCAGCATGATGCATGTGAGAGGATCGACGAGATAGGCCAGATTGACAGTGAGGTCGCCTCCGAAGATCCATCGATAGGCGATGACTTCATGGGACACGCCGGTCCGCAAGATATCGACGAAGACGCCGACCGTGCAGAGAAACGACAGTCCCACTGATCCCCAAGCAAGCCGGTGCGCGAAGTCGTGGGAATACCGCGTGCCCAGGAGTCCGTTTAAGATTACGGCCAATAGGGGGAACAGCGGAATAAGCTGTATGAGTTGATCTGTCACGTTACCACTTTAGGAGATTCATCTCATCCACATTGGTGGAGATCTTTCCACGGAACACGACGATAATGATGGCCAGCCCGATCGCCGCCTCCCCAGCCGCGATGGCAATGATGAAGAGGGCTACCAGTTGGCCTGCCATGGATTCCAGGTAATAGGAAAAAGCCACCAGGTTGATGTTCGCCGCATTCAGCATGATCTCGACAGACATCAATACGATGATGAAGTTCCGTCTGATCACCACACCGAGCAGCCCGGTAATAAAGAGTACGGCGCTGACGGCCACGTATGCACTAAGAGGAATCATAAATCCCAATGATTAACGTTGAATGTTAAATTGCGACGCATGAGCGAGTGGTTCATGCCCGCAATTCAACATTCAACATTTATCCCCTATGTTCCCGGTTGGCCGGCTTTGGAGTTTTTGCCAAGACAATCGCTCCAATGACGGCGCCCAACAGAAACACCCCGACGATTTCGAACTGCAACAGATACTCACTGAACATCTTGATCCCGACCGCGTAGGTATCGCCGTCCCGGAGTATCGCCTCGGCCGGCGCATCGCCCTTTGCGCCTCCGAAGGGTGAACGGATCAGGAGGGCCAACACGTACAATGATCCGATAGCTGCCGGGGCCAGAAAGTATAGGTACGAGGAGTGGAAATACCGATCGTCGGTCTTCAAGTTCATGAGCATCAGCACGAAGAGGTACAACACGAGGATCGCGCCGGCGTAAACGATGACCTGCACGGCCCAGATGAACTCAGCGTTGAGGATGATGAATAGTCCGGAGACATGGAGCAATAGGGCTAGGAGCGCCAAGCCGCAATGCACCGGGTTCTTAAGCGAGACGGTCATGACGCCCGCAGCAATACTGGCCAGGGCAAAATAGGCGAAAAAGACCAAAACCATTGAATGACTTAGCCTAGATGCTTGGGTGGTGGTTGGGTCGGCTTCAGTACCGATTGCGGGAAATAATACCGATATTCCCTGCTTTCCTCAACGTTCTTTTCCTGATTATGCGCATACAGGTATTTCTTTGCATCGTCGAGATGACGTTCGCCGATTTCGTACAGCCGCTTCTTGTCGAACAGCAAGGTGCGCTTATCATGAGTTGAGAACTCGTACATCTTCGTCATTGCCAGCGCGTTGACGGGACAAGCTTCGACGCAGTAGCCGCAAAAGACGCATTTCGTAATGTCGATATAAAATTCGCTGGCGAATCGCTGCAGTGGACGCTCCGGATTTTCCAAGCTAATGACCTTGATGCAGCGGGATGGGCAGGCGGCTTCGCAGAGGTCACAGCCGACACAACGTTCCTGGTGATCGTCGTAACGTAAGAGCGCGAGTGCCCCTCGGTGGGTGTCGGGAAGGGTTCGCTGCTCCCGTGGATACTGGAACGTGATGGGCTTGTGGAACATGTGCTTGAACGTCACCTTCATTGCATCCCAGATCTCATAGAACAATGCGGCTTGGAGGATTTGTCTTACCAGTGCGGTAGTACGCATGTGCGCTTCCTGCTCTCTCTTAGGCCTTTTCGATCGTCACGCGGGTCTGCTTAAACGTGGGAACTCCGGTCGTCGAATCAACCTGGACTGACATCAAGTCCTTCACCGGCGGCTCATTAAAATGTTCCGGGAAGAAGCAGGTCTGCGGAGCGATGGATTGATCGGGCTGCGCCGCCAATTGCATTGAGCCGCGATCCGACGTGAGGCGCACCGTCGCCCCCTCACCCACGGCTAGCCGTTCCATATCTTGGGGATTCATCCTGAGCCGCCCTGTATTAGGGGCGATGGTGATGAGCCCGGGAGCATTGGTGGACAACTTACCAGAATGATACAGGACTTGTCCCAGTATCAAGGCGAAGGGCCGTTGGCTCTTGAAATCGGATGGAACGGAGGCTCGATAGCGAGATCCCACATCCTTAGTGTAGTCGTTTGAGAGATAGTGGTCCATTGCCGGCACAACCTTGCGTGGTTGTCCGAGGTTGTAGTACCCGGGCAGCAACTTCATAATCTCGGCTTGAATATCGTTCGAAGATTCATACCCCCATTGACAGTCCAGCGCGTTGGCCAGCGCCGTCATGATGTGCCAATCCGGCAAACTTTCTCCGATTGGATCGATGGCCTCGCGGACGCGCAGGACTCGGCCTTCCAGATTGGTGAAGGTGCCGTCCTTCTCCGCAGAGGTACAAGCCGGCAGCACCGCATGCGCCATGCGCGCCGTGTCGGTCAGGAACGGATCTTGGACGACGAGCAACTCGAGCCGATCCAGCGCGGCACGAACCTCCATCGATGCGGGCAACGTAGCCAGCGGGTTTTCTCCGATGACATAGAGGGCGCGGATTTGGCCGCTCCTGCAGCGATTGAGAATTTCGACGAGATCTGCCCCGGAGTTAGCCGCCGGGAGCGTGACATCCCAGGCTTTGGCAAAACGGTCGCGAGCGGTTTGATCGCTGAATAAGGCTTGACCAGGGAGAAATTCCGGCGCGGCGCCCATGTCCACGGCCCCCTGCTCGTTCGGCTCTTCCGTGACTGTATTTACCCCGCAGCCTGGTTGGTCCAACTTGCCGGTGATCCAGGCGAGATCAATCAGTTTCAAGACATTCTGGTACCCATCAGGCCGGCGGACAATCCCTTCAGCGCAGAGGATGATGGATCGAGGCGCTTCGGCAAAGATCGCCGCAGTGTCTTTCAACGATTCGACCGACATGCCGGTCTGCGAAGCCACCTGCGCCAGTGAGATGTGGGCCACAGAAGTCTTTAGGGCTTCGAAGGCCAGGGGGTGTTTCTTGACACTGGTTTCGTCGACCAAGTCCAGCTCCAGAGCGGCTTTCACGAGTCCGTCGATCACGAGTCCTTCTGTTCCTGGTGTGATCAGGACCGGATGGGATGCGAGCTTGGCCATGTTCGTGACAGCGGAATCGATGACCACCACTTGTGCCCCATAGACGCGAATCGCTTCTTTGATGCGCACAGCTGTGAGCGGGTTGGTCTCCGTGATGTTAGAACCGATGAGTATCACGGCCTTGGCTTTCGTCAGATCTTCCCAGTCGTTCGGGCTCCGCCCGATCCCCAAGGCATGCCGGGAGGCATGGACGAAGTTCAGGTGGCCGTAACGCGCACTGCTGTCGAACTGGTTGGTCCGGAACCCGGTGCGCATGAGTTTCTGGAAGAGATACAGCTCTTCGTTGGTGCAGCGGGCGGTGATCAGGCCGGCAATCGCGTCGGGTCCGTGCTTACGTCGGATTTCTGAAAACTGATCAACCACCTGGTGCATGGCTTCGAGCCAGGGGGTTTCGACGAGCTGATTGCCTTTGCGAAGGAGAGGTTGCTTCAGACGTGCGGCGCTATCGATGTACTCGAACCCAAATCGTCCTCGCACGCAGAGCCCGCCGTGTCCCTTGGCTGTGTCGGCCCGGTCGCCCCATTTGTTTTTCCAGGACAGAGGTGAGGTCACGCGAACGACTTCCGCGTCCTTGGTTTCAAGGTACATCTGGCAGCCGTCCCCGCAATAGTTACAGGTCGTCGCGGTTTTCTTCATCTGCCAAGGCTTGTACAAATATTTAGAGAATTTGTTCGTGATGGCGCCGACCGGGCAGACGGCAAGGCAGTCTCCGCAGAACTCGCAGGACAGTGCGAAATCTCCCTTCGGCACTACTTGATTGAATCCGCCCTTCTTCATGAATTGAAGCGCATCGATCATTAACACGTCTTTACAGACGTTAATGCATTCCGCGCAGGCGATGCAGCGGTTCATATTAAAGTCGAGCACCGGACTGCGTGTATCTTCAGGAATGAATTTCTGCTTCGCGTTGGCCAGGTTTGTGACCCCGTGCCGGAAGGCCATGTCTTGCAGTTCACAGTGGCCGTCGGCGTCGCAGACCGGGCAATCGAGCGGATGGACGGAGAGATGTTTTTCCACTGCTTTCTTACGGGCCTGGAAGAGTTCCTCCCCCTCGGTTTTGATGATCATGCCGGCCGCCGCTTTGGCGGTGCAGGAACGGACGGGCGCTTTCTTGCCTTCCTGCATGACCAAACACATGCCGCAGGAACCGAATGGATCGAAGGTATAGTGGTAGCACATGGCCGGGATGATCTTGCCCGTGCTCGATATCACGTCGTAGAGCGAGACCCCGCTCTTTGCCGTTACGGACTTCCCATCGATCGACAGTTCGATCGTAGCTGCCTCTACGTCAGGATTGGTTGCTGGCTTCAGTCCCATATTTCTTCCTCGTGAAAAGTGAAACGCAAAACGCTAAACGAAATCACCGCACTACCTTTTACTTTTCACATCTCACGTTTCACACCTACCTGTCACATTCTCCCATCACAATGTCGTAAGTTCCGAAGATCGTAACCGCGTCGGAGATCATGTAGCCTCTGGACATATGGTCGAATGCGCCCATATGGATAAATGAGGGGGCGCGAATTTTCAAACGGTAGGGTTTCCCGCCGCCCGTGCTGACGATGTAGAATCCCAACTCCCCCTTGTGCGCTTCAGTCCCGCAATAGATCTCTCCCGGAGGGGCGTCGAAGCCCTGTGAAAAGAGCTTGAATTGCTGGATCATGGATTCCAGATTCGTAAAGACTCGTTGCTTTGGCGGTAGCGTGACGCTGGGCACATCAGCCATGATGGGGCCGTCCTGCATCTGCTCCAGGCATTGCCGGATGATTTTCACGCTTTCATAGAGTTCTTGGACACGGATCCAGTATCGATCGTAGGTGTCGCCGTTTTTGCCGAGCGGCACACTGAATTCGCATTTCGGATAGGCTGAGTAGGGCTCGGCTTTACGGAGATCGTAGTTAACGCCCGAGCCGCGGAGCGTCGGCCCACTGAGTCCGAAGCTTACGGCGTCTTCCGCCGAGATGATGGCCACCCCCTTGGTCCGTCCAACCCAGATCCGGTTCTTCTCCAGGAAGACCACATACTCATCGATTTTGGGCGGGAAGTAGTCCAGAAACTGCTTCAGTTTATCGAGCAATGAGGCCGTAAAGTCCCGCTCGACGCCGCCGATGCGATACCAGCTGGTGGTGAGGCGCGCACCGCAGAGCTCGTCGAACCAATCCATCAAAATTTCACGATCCCGGAAACAATAGAAAAAGACGCCCATGGCTCCGATATCGAGCGCCTGGGTACCGAGCCAAAACTGATGGCCGATGATCCGTTGAACCTCCGCCACGATCGTGCGCAGATACTCTGCACGGTCCGGCACGGTGATATTCATCAGTTTTTCAACCGCGCGACAATACGCGAAATTGTTGTACATCGCGCAGACATAATCGAGCCGGTCGGTATGGGGAATAAATTGATGATACGTGCCGTCTTCCGCAAGCTTCTCCACGCCGCGATGGAGATATCCCAGCACGGGAGTAGATTTGACGAGGCGTTCTCCTTCCAATTCGAGGATCACTTTCAGCACCCCATGGGTGGCGGGGTGTTGAGGGCCCATGTTGAGCAGGAGCTCCTCCGAGCGCAGGGTCGGGAGAGTCTCGCTCCCCGGATGGGCCGGATCGAGCTTGTAGACAGTTGTTCGTTGATCTTCAAAGGCCATTGTCTGTCCTACCGGGCTGTTTCGTCCAGGAACTCGAACGTGTCGCGCCAGCCCTTGCCACGGAGCGGAAAATCTTTTCGCAACGGATAGCCTTCGGTATAATCATCCGGCAGGAGGATTCGGCGAAGATCCGGATGATTTCGGAAGCGGATCCCCATCATGTCGTAGACTTCGCGCTCCATGAAGTCCGCGCCTTTCCAGAGATCCGTTAGGGAGTCCACGATGCAATCCGACTCCGGCACCCTGGTCTTGAGCCGGATGCGGTGACGTTTCCGGATCGAATAGAACTCGTACACAACTTCAAACCGTTCTTCATCGTCGGGCCAGTCGACCGAACTCACATGCACGATGTAGTCGAAGTCCATAGCCGGGTCGTCGTGAAGGAATTGCGCGATCTCATGGAGCTTTTCCCGCATCACGGTTACCGCAAGCTCCCCGCGCCATTCGACGGCTTTGATGAGGCCGGTGGCAAAATCTTCTTGGAGCCGGCTGGCCAGTTCCTGTAATGTCATCGATTGAGACCTATATTTTAAGGCTGGGCTTGACCTGATCCGGCTGTTTCAGAAACACGCGTTTCAGCATGATTCGTTCTTGTAACTTGAGGATGCCGTCGAAGAGTGCTTCCGGAGTTGGAGGGCAACCAGGCACATAAATATCGACTGGCACAAAGCGGTCGACCCCTTGGACGACGCTATAACTGTCGTAGATATTTCCTGAGGTTGCGCAAGATCCCATGGCAATGACATATTTTGGTTCAGGCATCTGATCGTATAATTTTCGGATGACGGGGGCCATCCGTCTGCAGACGGTACCAGCCACAATCATCAAATCAGACTGGCGCGGTGAGGCCCGGAACACACCGGCGCCGTAGCGGTCCATATCGTACCGTGACGAGACGGCGGCAATCATTTCAATCGCGCAGCAGGCCAGGCCGAATGTCATGGGCCATAGTGACCCCTTGCGAGCCCAATTGACGGCTTTTTCCACTGTCGTGGTTACGATGTCCGGTGTGCCATCCTTATCATGACGACCAATTTGGATCAGTCCCATTCCAGGGCTCCCTTTCGCCAAGCATAGATATAGGCCACCAGAAACAATCCGATGAAGACCAGCATTTCAATCAACCCGATTAACTGGATCTTGGTGAAGACCACGGCCCAAGGATACAGAAAGATGACCTCGATATCGAAAATAACGAATAGCATCGCAAAAATGTAATATCGAACAGGGAAAGGCATCCGAGCATCCGAGAATGGCTCTGATCCGCATTCATAGACTGAGAGCTTCTCCGGCTCAGGATATTTCGGCTGGAGCAAAGAACTGATGACCAGCGTCCATATGCCGAACACCAGCGCTAAGACAATAAAAAACATAATCGGAAAGTATCTGGTTAGATACTCAAGAAGTAACTCAGAGCCGCTCATAGGGCTAACCTTTCAACAGCTTGAGATGCAAGGATAGTTGGAGTGTAGACTTTGGATTACGGGGATAGCAAGCGTTCATAAGACCTGTGGAACCGACCCGAAAGTCCTAGGCTCTGTTTCGTTGAGATGCGTTGCCAGGCGGCTTATTTATGAGGGGTTCTTCGCTCTATTGGGCGGGGTGGGTGACATGCGATCTGATGGCATGCGCAGATGGGATGGTGATACTTGGTCAATTTGATCCCATTCAGGCTCCAAGGCCGAGAAGGCCTTGGCTTTCTTGCGTCGATGAATCTGAGTCTCGATGCGAGGGCGACCTTGGAGTTGGGCAATGCGGGTCGGGGACTTGTCAGGCAGCATGATATTGGTTCCCCTTCTGCGAGAAGTCAGTTTCCGAGTCACCATACCATCGGTTGAAATAGCAGGTCAATGTGGGCAAGGCCTCAATATTCTTGACAATGCAGGACTATTTGCTATGGTTGCTGACAGTAATACGTGCCCTACATGAAGGACAACCACCATGGTTATTTATTCAATGAAATGTGTCATCGCTCTCACGGTTTGGATCTTGGCCGCGCCACTCCTTCCTCTGGCCTGGGGGGCAGACGAATTCAACTCGGTCCGATTCGGAGATCCGGCATTGGCCTATTCATCCGGCTCCATCCAGCGGTCGACTCCCCAAGATGGATTTGTGAATGTGATCACCGGTGACAATCAGACCACTGGGGATCACATGATTTTGGGCAGCAGGGATATTCTATACCTCCGACTGAAGAATCCCGGCGATGTCGCACCTGGAGATCCTTTCACAATCTACAGACGATCGCACAAGGTATTCCATCCTATTACTGGTCAGTACATGGGGCATTTGGTTAATCGTCTCGCTGTGGTTGAGGTGATTGACGTTGACAAGGATCTGACCACTGTTCAGATCATACGGGCTTATGGGCCTGTATCGCCGGGTGATCCGGTGATGAAGTTTGTGCCTCCGGCCGACGAGAGAGCAGCAGTTGACCAACCTTCCACCGGCGATATAGAGGGAAGGGTTGTGGAGTTTCAATCCAACATGGGAATCATGAATCTTGTGGCGCAAAGAAATGTCGTTTACCTGGACCGAGGGCGAGAAGATGGGATCAGGCCTGGGGATCGAATGGACGTGATTCGATCAGGAGGGAACCTTCCTCGACGGGTCGTGGGCGAATTGAAAATCCTGTCCATAGAAGATCGAACGGCAACGGCGCTGATCACAAAATCGATTTCCCGTATTCTGAAGGGCGATCGCTTCAGAGTGCAGGTTCATGCCCCTGTTCCTGAGGCCATGCCGATTTCTCAATCACCCCAACAGTCTCTGGATGTCTCCCCTGCTGTGGCTTCTTCTCAAAGCAAGTTCCAGGTTCAGAATGCCGCAGGTGAAACCCGAATCAGTCTCGGTGATTTGATGAAACAGCTTCGGTTTGAGTCGGGCGAAGCCACGATCAAGTCCGAGGGCTATCAGGTTCTCGATGAGCTGATTGCGTATCTGCGGACCACTGCCGGCGATCGGCTGATTCGAGTCGAGGGCCATGCAGATAATATGGAAATCGGTCCTTCCCTGAAATCGACCTACCAGACGAACTGGGATTTGTCCAAAGCTCGGGCTGGGATCGTCCTCCGTTACTTGATTGAGAAGGGCGGGATCGATTCGGTGAAGCTGTCGTCGGTTGGCTATGGTGATACGAAGCCAATAGCCGGCAATGCGACTGAAGTGGGTCGGCAGAGGAACCGACGTGTTGATATCGTGCTCTATTCGCCCGAGTCACCCAGCGAACAGTCTGGGCCGGCGGCGAAGCCGACTGAGACCGGCGCTAACGGCTACAGCTTGTCCCGCCTCAGCTCAGCGGAAAGCGGAGATTCGACCCTCGCAGTGGATCAGACGATCTCAGTAGTACCAACTGGTTCGTCCAAGGTAAAGCCCCAATCCACCTCCGATGATCCAGCTTTGGCAACGATTCCGGCATCAGGGGGCCAGGGCAGTTCAGATCAGAAACCCACTGCTCCGGTCGTTCCTCCACAGTAAATCCATTGAATATCGTGCGAGGGTTGACGATTCAACGTCAACCCTCACCGATTCCCCCTCGGAACATTTCCGTTCTTTCTCCCTCGTTGTCCCCCCATTTCCCGTGCTGCTACAATGCCGCATGATTTCGTCACTGGTAACTCCTCCACGCACAGAGCCAGAGGTTCTGTTTGCAGATGTCATTGTTCCACGGCATCTGGCAGGCCCGTTCACCTACATTGTGCCCTTGTCGCTCCGACCCACGCTACGAATTGGACATCGAGTGCTCGTGCCCTTCGGGCGGTCAATTCTCCAAGGAGCTGTAATTGCCCTTTCCCAGGTTCTTCCTCAGGGCCTTGATCCGACACGCCTCAAGGAGATTTGCTCGTTGCTCTCGGAGGGGGCTGCAACAGATGTGTCCTCGAACCTATTCCAGCTCTCACGGCAAGTGGCCGAACAGTATGTCGCGCCATGGGGACAATGTCTTCGGCTGGTGTTGCCTCCGGCGTCCAAACCGCGGGCGCAGGTTAGCCACTACGAACTGACGGAACAAGGGCGAGTCGCACTTTCGGCTCGAGAGCTTTGCTCGGTGAAGGCGCGGGTACTTCTCACGCGTCTTGGGAAAAAACCGTCAGGACTCCGCCGGTCATCCCGCAGTCCTGGTCCTGCCGACTTATTGCACGATCTCAAGGCCCGTGGATGGGTAGCAGAGATCCAGGCCTTGCCATTGGCCAAGATGGCGCCCTTCATCCAACCAAACAGACCAGCTAGCCAGGACGATTCAGACATCTCTGCATCGCTGACTCCTGACCCAGCAATGTCTTGGGCGGAGCCACTGTTCGAGGCGCTAAAAGGCCCAGGATCCAAGCAGGTTCTCGTGCAGGCTCCCTGGCCCGATCGATTGAAGCTGTTGCAACGGGCGATTCGCCTAGTGCTTGACCGTGGACAAACGGTCCTCATCATTGTTGGCGAAACAGAACGAGCCCAATGGGTTGCCGGGTTGATCCGTAATAATAAGGCGGGCATCTCCCCGGTCTGTTTCCACAGCGGCCTTTCAGACCAGCTGAAATCCGAGATGTGGGACCAGATTCATCGGCAGGCGGTTCGTGTGATCGTGGGAACCCGGTCGACCATTTTTCTTCCATTGACAGCAATTGGGGCGATTTGGGTCGAAGGAGAGGAGGATGCAGCGCTCAAAGAACCGCAAGAACCCCGCTACCATGCACGGGAAGTGGCTTGGTTGAGGGCGCAGGGCGAACAGGCGGTGCTGGTGCTGAGTTCGTCCCATCCCTCGCTTGAAACCAAAGCAGTGGTGGAACAACGTGGAATCTTTTTACGTAACATCATGCCATCCGATGCCCGGCCGAACGTACAGGTCGTTGAGTTACGTGATTATGGTCGAGGTACAGTGCTGAGCCAGCCGCTTGTTCAGGCTATCGGGCAGGCGATCGGTCGCCGGGCGGGTGTCCTGTTGTTTCTTAACCGGAAGGGCTATGCCGGCGCCCTCGTCTGCCTGGACTGTGGCCAGGTTCCCCGCTGTCCTGCCTGCCATGTAGCGTTGATGTATTCTCGGCAGGCAGCTCGCCTGTCCTGTTCCTACTGCGGAGACACTGCCCCTATCCCCGAGACCTGCGGCTCCTGTTCCGGACCTCGCATGCAGTTGATTGGAGAAGGCACAGAGCGGGTAGAAGAAGATGCGAAGCGCTTGTTTCCTCAAGCGTCAGTGATTCGGCTCGATGGAGATATCATGCGGCGACCAGCGCAGGCGGAAGCTCTCTGGCGGAGGATCGAGCAGGGGAGGTGGGATATCATCGTCGGAACGCAATTGCTGCTGCGGCACGGGCCTCTTCCGACGATGGGTCTCGTTGGGATTGTGCAGGCGGACGCAGGGCTCAGCGTGCCGGATTTCCGATCCGCCGAGCGTACCTATCATATGCTCCTCGACGCGGTTAGTCTAGCCGATCCGGCAGGAGCCGGCGGTCAGGTTATCATGCAGACCTGTCTGTCATCCCATCATGCGATTCAGGCTGTGGCGAAAAATGACGAATCTGTCTTTTTCTTGGAAGAACTGTCTCAGCGGGCTGCATTGGGGTATCCGCCCTCGGTGAATCTGATCGCTCTCCTCGCATCGGGAACCAACGAGAAAATGGTTCGCGATGCTGCCATGGCTTGGGTAGCTCGACTTACCGCCTGCTCTTCACCGTGCGTGGCCGGACAGGCGGTCTCGGCAAAGGTCTCTGCAACGGATCAATCGATCGGTCGATCCGACCGTCTTACTGTCTTGGGACCGGTCCC
This sequence comes from Nitrospira sp., assembly GCA_037142015.1. Lineage (GTDB taxonomy): Bacteria > Nitrospirota > Nitrospiria > Nitrospirales > Nitrospiraceae > Palsa-1315. The sequence goes on from JBAXBK010000032.1 coordinate 29,928, forward strand.
TTCTCCGGTTCCGAGACTCAGGGGACGGTATCGGTGGCAAATCCTTGTGAAATCGTCTGAACGGGAAGCGGGTCTCGAAGCGGTACGTATGACAGTCAAGGAGATGGAAAGGACTTACTTGCGCCGAGCCATTAAGTTCGATGTCGACGTTGATCCGATCGAGATGTGGTAGGGGTTCCTTCTTTTGTTATGGGGCCTGATTATTCTGATTATGATGTTGGAGGATAGTTGTCGGTTGCATCGACTGATGAAACAGTGCTGGGCTGACGGGCTCGCTTGAAAAACCCATAGGAAAACGTGATCCAAAAGACAGCAGAGACGAGCCCCATAAGAACCGCTGAGAGCATCGTTCCCAATTGTTCATCGGTCGGCTCTGTCGTAATCGAGCGGAATTGAACCATCGTGACAATGGGCCAGGCAAGACTCTCCAGGCCGAGCAACAGGGTAGCCCAAGCCCAGACCAATCCAATCGTGCGCCCCTGCCAAATGAGAAATCCTGCGACAACGCCACCAATGAGAAAGACTCCCCAGACTGGAAGCGAGTCCCACGCCAGCCAAGCACCTGCCGCCACGACGAGGCTGCCAAGCAGGGCATTGAGTTGGGGGCTCCACCAGGCAGTGATCATGCAGGGCGTCGTTCTCCGTGGGCGATACGAGGGTGATGCGCGGGCTAGTGTGAATTCCAAAGGTGGGTTTGTCAATCGAGTATCCGTCGGCTAGCCTGCCAGCTGAAAGCTCACCGCAGCAACACGCGAATACAGCAGAAGCCTCATGAATCATGCGGGCCGGGACTGCTGCCTCGTCCGACAGCCTGAAAGAGTTGCGTGCGTTCCTCACCGGTAAGCGGTTTCCACGCTCCAGATACCAATCCGTCAAGCGTCACATGCATGATCCTGACACGATGCAGGTCGAGCACCCGATAACCCAAAACTTGGCACATGCGTCGAATCTGTCGATTGCGACCTTCAGTGAGGATGATGCGGAATCGTGCGGGACTGAGGCGCTCAATCCGGCAGGGTCTAGTCGGACGGTCGAGAATGTCAACCCCTTGAGCCATGCGATCGATGAATGACTGATCGAAGGGATGATCTACAGAGACCTCGTATTCCCGTTCATGCCCATGCTCGGTTCGTAGAATCTCATTCACGATGTCCCCGTCGTTCGTGAGAAGAATGAGGCCGGATGAGTCCTTGTCGAGTCGACCGATTGGAAAGATTCGCTCTGGATGGCCGATCTCCGCGATGATGTTACGGGGCACATGCGACTCGCTGGTCGTTGTCACACCCACTGGTTTGTAATACTTGATATAGAGCGAGGCCGTCCCCCAGGGAATTACCTGTCCGTCTCGTGCAATGGCGTCGTCAGGACCGACCTGATCTCCTAAGCAGGCCACCCGCTGATTGATGGTTACGCGACCGGCCTCAATTAGGCGATCGGCCTCCCGGCGAGAACAGATGCCGTGGTGTGTGAAAAATTTATTGATACGAAGCATGTCGGTCACAGGGCGGCACGCCGTTGGCAGGATTTTTCAGCATCCTGCTAGTGGACGCGGCGGCCCGCTTTGATCCGGCCCAGCATACGGTAGATCAATCGGGCGATACAAAACTGGGGAGCGACAAACCCTTCAATCGGGGCAATCTCGCTGATGTCCATTCCGAGAATGCCCGGTCCATTGGCTAAGGCAGTGATGAGATTCAGCGTATCGTACCACCCCAACCCACCGGGCTCGGGAGTACCGAGCGCGGGGATCAGCGAGGCATCAAGTCCGTCACAATCGAAAGTCAAATAGACCGGTCCGCAACAGGCCTTCACGACATCGGGAACCCAGCGAGAGGCCTTGCCTTCGTAGAGGCCTGACGGGTCGAGGATCTCGGCGGCAAAGAATGTGGCGATCTGATCGGTGCTCGTAATGCGATCGATTTCCTCAGGGGAAATGGAACGAATGCCGACTTGGACTAGCGGCAATCCGTCGTCGACCACGCGAGCCATCACGCTGGCGTGGTTGTAGGGGTTCCCTTGATAGGCCTTCCGCAAGTCGCCATGCGCATCGATTTGCACCACGCACAGATCCGGATAGCGACGAGCATGGGCTCGGATGGCCCCAAGCGCTCCGGTATGTTCCCCTGTCAAAGTAACGATGAAGCGCCCAGTTCCAACGTGAGGAGTGACAAACGCGTCGATTGCATCCACCGCCTGCCGATCGACCTTGCCGTCCAGGTCGAGTGCGCGGATGGTGGCAACTCCGCCCCATTCCCGGTAGGGCTCACACCGGAGTGTTTCGTCGTATAACTCGACTTGTTGAGATGCCTCGATGATGGCTGACGGGCCCCGATCGGAGCCCGTCACATAGCTGGAGGTATGTTCATAGGGTGCGGGCAGGACATAGACACCCGCCTGATCGGGATGGCACCAGGGCTCATCGAGACCGAGGAAGTTCTGGTCGGTGCCTTCCCATCCGGCGGGAAGTGTCATGGGCGTATACTCACGCTGCAGGGCTTATCGACGCCGCTTCGGAATATTTTCCTCTGGGATGAACACGGCCAATGCGATCACCGTCGTCCAGCGATTGGGCTTCCCAATGGCGGACTGGGTGATGTTTTGGGTCCGAACAATCTTGCCGGCCATTTTGAAGACTTGTTCCCGTTCTTTCCACGCGATGTCCGGATCGAATTCGACGCCGAGAGTCGTGGCCAACATCTGCGCCGCCAAGTCTTCCGTATACTCACCAGTTTCTTCATCGGTTTCACCATGCGCATGGTGTTCGGACAGATACCCGTAGGTTCGCCGATCGGTTGGGACCGCTAACCCAATCGACGCGGAGGCCAGGCGATTTCGTTCGTTCGTTTCCGACCGCGCCATGACACAGAACGTGATTTCACCGGGATTCAATAACTTCTCGCCACGCGCACGCGGAATAATTTTGCAATTCGGTGGAAGAATCGATGACACCGTGACGAGGTTGCAATAGGCGACGCCGGCGCTACGCAAGGCTTGCTCGAAAGAGGCCAGCTTTTCTTTGTGGACTCCGACGCCTCGCGTTAAAAACATCTGCGTAGGTACCATCGTTTCTTCTCCTTAGTTCGTCCAACCAATCGGGTGATGGGCGCTTTGTTAGCTGAAATGTACGCCCACGATAAACTTCCTACAGGCACAGGGTCGCTGTTGTACCAAGATTGGCGCCGCTTCGCAATATCCCGCGACGTTTTTTTCTCCAGGCTGCTACGGGAAAAGTTGGCCAGATTTCCGGAAGGTTACGCTCAGATTAAGGCTGAGATCGAAAGATTCCGATCTTTGCTTAACCGTGACAACGATCTCAGCCTATATCGCGCGCTGTAGCTTGTTGCCGAACGGACTTTTGAGCATCCTGCTGAAGCGTTTATGAGAAATTCTGGCTAGGTTCCGGCAGGCAGTTTGAGGTTTAGCACCAGCATGCGGGGCTCGGTCATATCTTCGATTGCGGCCCGAACCCCTTCACGCCCAACTCCCGAGTCCTTCACACCGCCATACGGCATGTGATCAGCGCGAAATGTCGGAATTTCGTTTGCCAGCACGGCCCCAACTTCGAGGTGCCGAAAGGCATGGAAAATTTTATTCACATCCTGAGTGAATATCCCTGCGTGGAGCCCATAGTCGGACTGATTGAGCGCCGTGATCGCTTCGCCGAAGTGTCGGTAAGGGGTTACGGTCACCACCGGTCCAAACACCTCCTGGCAAGAGACCTTCATCGTTGGGGTGACGTGCGAGAGCACGGTCGCCTCCATCACCGAGCCCATGCGTTTGCCTCCAAGAAGCACCCGCGCCCCTTGCGATACGGCCTCCCCAATCCAGGACTCGAGGCGGTGAGTTGCGGCTGGATCGATTAGCGGTCCGACCACTGTCGAATCGTCGCTCGGGTCGCCAGCCTTCAGCCGGGCAACTTGTAACAAGAACTTCGTGGTAAAAAGATCTGCGATGGAATGATGGACAAAGATTCGTTGAACGGAGATACAGGTTTGACCGGCGTATCCGAACCCGCCGATGGCGCAACGCTGTGCGGCAAACTCGATGTCGGCGTCGGGTTCCACAATCACACCCGCGTTTCCACCGAGTTCCAATACCACCTTCTTTTTTCCGCATTTGGCTTTCAACATCCATCCCACGGCGGCGCTGCCAGTAAAGCTTAGAAGTTTGAACCGGGGATCGACGACGAGCTGCTCCGCCAGCGTGTTGTCACAGGGCATGATGTTAAGTGCGCCAGGAGGAAGTCCGGCCTCCAGAACTACTTCGCCCAAGAGTAATGCGGTGAGGGGTGTCTGTGGCGCCGGCTTGATGAGAATGGAATTGCCGGCGGCCAGAGCCGGTGCGACCTTATGAGCCACAAGATTCAGGGGAAAATTGAAAGGGGTGATTCCGAGCACCGGACCGATGGGAACCCGACGGAGAATGCCGAGATGGGAATCCGTCCCCGGCGTCCAGTCGAGAGGGATCACCTCACCCGGAATGCGTTTTGCCTCTTCAGCCGCAATGGTAAATGTCTGTACGGCCCGATTGACTTCTCGCTTCGCGTCGGTAATCGGCTTGCCGGCTTCAGCCGTCATCAGGCGGGCAAATTCATCTCGTCGGTCATAGAGCCCGCCAGCGATTTTTTGTAACGCATGATAGCGAGCGTGTGACGGCAAGGCCTTCATCGCGACGGCGGCGTCGACCGTCGATTGAATTGCAGCCTCGGCGTCGGCGGAACTCGCGCTTGACACCTCGGCGAGCAGCTTTCCTGTAAACGGATTGTTCACGGGGACAAGGGTCTCCCCGTGCCGCCACTGACCTCCAATTAAAAATGGACGTGGTTCCTGCACGAAAGGCGCCCCGCGGGTAGTGAAGGCTTAGTCGGCGGACTTAACCGAGGCCGTTGGGATTGGTTCAGGATCGGCAGCCTGTTGGGCGATACCGGCCTTGGCAACCAAATCCTCTGTGCCCCAATCACGAATTGCTTCGATCGTAAAGGCCTCATAGGTGGAGACGCCGTGGCACGTCGGGCAATCCGGCATCGGCACCTTGCGATAGAAGACTTCTGACAAACAGGACATGCACATCCAATAGGGTGGTTCCCCCTCGCGTTGCGGAACAGACCAAAATGATTGTGTTACAGACATAGATAATCCTTAGTGAATGATGAATGGACTGTTCTGTGCCACTGCCGTTGCCTCATGAGGATCGGTTGGCTCTCCCTGGGATCGTGGGGTAGAGGCCAACATACGATCAATCTCCTCGGCAAACTCGTTGAACGGGACTGCGCCGGGAATCGCAACCGCCGGCTCTTTCTCGGTAGGCCCACTAGCCGTTCGTATCAGAATAAAACCGGGGGTGCCATGAAAGCCCCACCGGGTCGCCTCTTGACGATCCTGGAAAATGGACTCGAGATACTGCCGCTCGTCGAAACACTTGGCAAACACCGTCTGGTCCAAGCCAATTGCCTTCGCGTAACCTTTGAACAATCCCGAGTCTAAGCGGCTTCGTTCGCTGAAGAGTCGATCGTGCATCGGCCAATATCGACCCTGGGCTCCGGCACAGCGCGCCGCGACCGCAGCGTCGACTCCGACCCCCCGATCCGCTCGAGGATAGTCGCGATACACAAACCGCACTTTGCCTGTATCGATATATTTAGCCTGCAATCGAGGCAAGGTTTCCTGAAAGAACTTCGCGCAATATCCGCATGTGAAGTCGGAATACTCGATCAAGGTGATCGGTGCGTCCGCGCTCCCTCTGATTCGTCCGTCATCCGTGACTGATCCAGCGCCAGCCTGAGCGGGTTGAGTGATAAACAGCAACAACACAGCTGCGGCTGTGCGAAAGATAGACGTGCCCATCATGTTCTGAGTGCGCGCTTCGCTTTTAGGCGCTCCAGCAACCCGACCATGAGGAGAGGCCAGACAGTCGTGGCGTCACTTAACACTTCGGCAAAGCGCCCCCCTGCTTCCGGCGGAACAAACTTCCCCCAGGAGAGGCCTTCTTGATAGGTACAGCCGCTCAACCCGCCCAAATGGTCCGGTTCCGGACAGATACGCACCCCGTATTGGAATCGAGGTGGTTCTACGTGGAGGCCGAGCCTCGTATTGCTGATCTCAATGTAGGGGCCGACCTGTTGGGCCCAATTACGAGGCACCCCGCCCCCGATCGTAAAGATCCCACGCCGCTTGGCAGAGATGACATGGCTCGCGTAGCTGTTGAGATCGAGATAGGGATTGAACGAAGGATAGGAACGAAGAATCGTACGCAGCACATCAAGATCGCTCCCCCCCTGTAATTGCGCATGAGCCTGACCGAGATCTCGACTCATCGCCCAGGTTCCAAGATCCAGCCCCATCTCGGAATCGGTAAAAGCCGGAATAAAAACCGGGACTTTTTTCACATAGGCACTTTTGAGAATGCCCGTTCCGTCGTATTCTTCCGCGAGCGTCCTTCCCAATTCACGGGTGAGGATTTCGGAGGACAGAGTCTGATCCTGATCCATCCGCTTCATCGTTCGGGCAACGACCTGCTCAACATAATTGAGGTTGGACTCCATCTCCAGGGTATCGTAGACGCGATTATAGCCCTTCGCGAACAACTCCTGATCGGACATCGACGAATGGTGCCGATAGTGCGTCTTGCCGACCGATTCACTCAATCCATGGGCGATCAATGCTCCGGTCGAGACGACACATTGCACCATCCCATGATCGATCATTGCGCTGATGATCTTTCCCATCTTCGCAATGGTCATTGCCCCTGACAGCGTCAACACAACGGAACAGTCAGGGTCTTCAATCATCGTCCACAGCACTTCGTAGGCCTCACCCAGTCTGCGGCCTCCAAAGGCTGTTTTGCGCATTGCGGTCAGCAGGCCATCGAAGGACTCAATCTGTTCCGGGTCGAGAGGCTCAAGCGCTTCGAGGCCGTCTTTCGCCCCATCGTGGAATTCGCGTACACCCATGGAAAGTCTACCTACCATAAGAAGTGAATGGACAAAGTGAATGGACAACCGGCGCATTCTTTATACACAACCAGCAATAGAGGCGTCAACGAAGTTACACCCCGAGAAATCCCTCACCGCATTCTGATCCATGAGGACGTAGGCTCTATTCATCGAGCCACCACAATTGACGAGAAGTTGACGGCGGAGTGCAGTCAATAGGATCCGCAACGATTGGATGCGGATTCAGCGACCGCGACGATGTACGCGTTCAGATGCGCGGCCCGTAAACCTGATATCAACGTAAGAATATATACTGATACATGTAACCCTGTGCAGGACGATCCAAAATCGCTGGCCATGCAAGCGGATTCTATTCACGCGTGATCATTGACGAGGCATGCGCGGTACGAGCGAGCGTGGCGTGTGGTGGTCCCAACGGGATTTGAACCCGTGTTTAAGCCTTGAGAGGGCTCCGTCCTAGGCCAGGCTAGACGATGGGACCAGATCATCAATGATGAGGGGCGACCTGAAACAATAGCACAAGGGCTTTTCACATTTCAATTCTTAATAACGATTCTGATCAACATTTAAGCCTTTACACCGATGGTTCGGTCACGACTTGACAGAGACGGTGGTATAGCCTACCTTGCGGAAAGTA
>JBAXBK010000033.1:0-36477 GCA_037142015.1 Nitrospira sp.
TTTTCCCGCCAGTCTCGCTCGTCTCGCTAGCGCAAGGTATCTGCGCATGCGTTCCTTGACATCGACTACCCCATCACATAGTATCCAAATCATGTCACGCTTAGAAGTGCGCAAAGCCGTGATCCCCGCTGCAGGCCTTGGTACTCGCTTCCTCCCCGCGACAAAAGCCTCTCCCAAAGAAATGTTGCCGCTCGTCGACAAGCCGTTGATTCAATATGCCGTGGAAGAAGCGGTCGCCTCGGGGATCGAAGACATTATCATCATCACCGGACGAGGGAAGCGCGCGATCGAAGACCATTTCGACCGATCCGTCGAGCTGGAAGAAAACCTCAAGGGCAGCGGCAAGGCGCAGCTCCTGAACCAGATGCGGCACATCTCCTCGCTCGCGAACTTCTGCTACATCCGTCAGTCGGAAGCCCTCGGACTCGGGCATGCGGTCCTCTGCGCCCAACGGCTGATCGGTGACGAACCCTTTGCGGTCATACTCGGCGATGAAATTATCGATGCCCCGGTCCCCGGCCTCGCACAACTTATTCACGCCTATAAAAAACATCACGGCGCTGTCCTCGGCGTGCAGGAGGTGCCCCCCCATGAAGTCAACCGCTATGGAATCGTGGCGCCCAGAACCATTGCAAAGGGATTGCACCGAGTCGAGGGCCTTATCGAGAAACCGGCGCCGGCCGAAGCTCCGTCCAATCTGGCGGTCATCGGCCGCTACGTGCTGCCGCCGGAAATTTTCTCCATCCTGCGTAAGACCAAGCCCGGCAAAAACGGCGAGATCCAATTGACCGACGCCCTATTGGAATTAGCGAAGAAATCGCCGATGTTTGCGCTGGAGATCCAGGGACAACGGTACGATGCCGGGGACAAGTTAGGATTTCTCATTGCGACCGTTGAATTCGCACTTAAGAATCCCTCCCTGGGACCGGAATTCGGCGAGTATCTTCAGAATCGAATGCGGCCTTCCGGCGAGCGCCGCGTGACACGTTCACGAAAGCCTAGCAGACAGACAGGTTGATTTGGCTTATCTGGTTTGTTTCGTTCATTTGATAGGTACAGTTCAACCAAATAGACCAAAGAAACAAAAGAAACCAGTCATACAACACTGAGACCACACCGATGAACGACCCGATCGAACAAGACTTGCAGCCGCCCCAGAACATCGAAATCCCCGATCAGCTTCCAATGCTGCCGGTTCGGGACATCGTCGTCTTCCCCTACATGGTCCTCCCCTTGTTTGTCGGGCGAGAAATGTCGATCAAAGCGATTGAAGCCGCCTTAGCCGGCAATCGCATGATCTTCCTGTCGACGCAAAAGGCCTTGGACGTCGAGAATCCCTCACCGGAAGATATCCATACCGTCGGCACGGTCGGCATCATCATGCGCATGCTGAAGCTGCCCGATGAACGCATCAAAATCCTGGTGCAAGGACTCTCAAAAGCCAAAATCTCTGGTTATGTTCAGACTGAGCCCTATTATTCCGTGCGCATCGACAAATTGACCGAGCACAAGTCGGCGAGCGCCGCGCTTGAAACCGAAGCGGCCATGCGGACGGTCAAAGAACAGATCGAACGAATCGTGAGTCTCGGAAAAATCTTGATCCCGGACGTGATGATCGTCATCGAGAATCTCGAAGACCCCGGACGTCTTGCCGACATGGTGGCGTCTAATCTTGGCCTCAAGGTCGAAGTGACCCAGGCAGTTCTAGAGGTCATCGATCCGATCAAGCGCCTCCTGCACGTCAGCGAGATTCTCGGCAAGGAGATCGAAGTCCTCTCCATGCAACAGAAGATTCAAGCGCAAGCCAAGGGGGAGATGGACAAGACCCAACGCGAATACTTCCTGCGCGAACAACTCAAAGCGATCCAAAAAGAGCTGGGTGAGCTCGACGAACGCGCGGAAGAAATCACTGAGTTTCGCAAGCGGATCCTCGAGCTGAAGATGCCGGAGAAAGTGTTGAAGGAAACCGAAAAGCAGCTCAAACGTCTTGAGAAAATGCACCCGGATACCGCCGAGTCCGCAACCGTCAGAACCTATCTCGAGTGGATCGTGGAATTGCCCTGGTCCAAGAAGTCCACGGATAACCTCGACCTCAAGGCCGCGGCCAAAGTACTCAACGAGGACCACTACGACCTGGAAAAGGTGAAGGAACGAATCCTCGAGTATCTCGCCGTGTGCAAACTCAAAGAAAAAATGAAGGGTCCGATTCTCTGCTTCGTCGGCCCTCCGGGCGTCGGAAAGACCTCGCTGGGGAAGTCGATCGCCCGCGCCCTCGGCCGCGAATTTGTCCGCATCAGTCTTGGCGGCGTCCGTGACGAAGCCGAGATCCGCGGTCATCGGCGCACCTACGTCGGCGCGCTCCCGGGCCGCATCATTCAAGGCATGAAACAAGCCGGCACCAACAACCCGGTCTTCATGCTGGATGAAGTCGACAAGGTCGGGATGGATTTTCGCGGCGACCCCTCCGCGGCCCTGCTCGAAGTGCTCGACCCGGAACAGAACAACTCGTTCACGGACCACTACCTGGGCGTGCCCTTCGACCTGACCGGCGTGATGTTCATTGCAACGGCAAATCTGATTGACCCTATTTTGCCCGCCTTGCGCGACCGGATGGAAGTGATCGGGATCCCCGGCTATACCGAAGAAGAGAAGTTAGGCATCGCCCAGAAATATCTGATCCCCCGGCAACTCATCGAACATGGCATTACCGAGAAACATGTCCGCATCGCCGAGCCGGCGGTGCGTCAAATCATCGCCAACTATACGCGTGAAGCCGGTGTCAGGAACCTCGAACGCGAGATTGCCAACGTCATGCGCAAGGTGGCAAAGAAAGTGGCGGAAGGTAAAGGGGTGGGGTTCCCCGTCGACCCAACCAACCTGCACAAGTACCTCGGCGTCCAGAAGTTCGTGCCTGAAGAAGAATTGACGATCGATGAGATCGGCGTGGCAACAGGATTAGCCTGGACGGAGTCCGGCGGCGATGTGCTCTACATCGAAGCCACGGCGATGAAGGGCAAGGGGCAATTGACCCTCACCGGCCAACTGGGCGACGTCATGAAGGAATCTGCGCAAGCAGCCTTGAGTTACGTCCGGTCGCGCGAGCACACCCTCGGCATCAATCCCGATGTGTTCACCACGCAGGATCTCCATATCCATGTGCCGGCTGGAGCGATTCCGAAGGACGGACCGTCGGCTGGCATTACTATGGCCATCGCCATTGCCTCGACCCTGTCGCAAATCCCGGTGCGCCGAGACCTGGCGATGACGGGCGAGATCACACTCCGAGGCCGAGTCCTCCCCATCGGAGGATTGAAGGAAAAACTGTTGGCAGCCAAGCGGGCTAAACTCACGACCGTGATTCTCCCGAAACGGAACAAAAAAGATCTCGACGAAATTCCCAAGCATATTTTGAAGGGCATCCATCTCGTCTTTGCCGACACGATGGATGACGTCATGAAGGTGGCGCTCCGGCGGGACTCAAAATCTACACGTCCGGCAGGTAAGCCCCCCCAGCCGCAACCGCATGCGAAAAAACAGGCTATGCGCACGAAGTCAGGGCGAGCCGCTCGCTCGCTGCCGATACATGCTGCCAGCATGGAAACGCTTCCCCTACAACTCCACTAACATGGCCGCGACGGTCCGCACGAAGGCCCGCTCCACAATTCACGAATTCGACCTCATCCATGCGCTCCACCGACGGCACAGCCGCCGCACACCATCGATAATTCGAGGAATCGGCGACGATGCCGCCGTCGTTACATCACAAGCCGGCGAATGGACCGTGTTGACGACCGACCTCTTAACAGAGGGGGTCCACTTCGACCTGCGAACCGCCACGATGGATGATATCGGATTCCGCGCCGCAGCAGCGAACCTCAGCGATATCGCGGCAATGGGAGCCACCCCTCAATATCTGCTCGTGTCCTTGGCCATCCCTCGCACCGGAGCCAGCCGCCATGTTCATCAACTGTACCGAGGAATGATGGCCGCCTGCCGGCCACACCATGTGAGGCTTATCGGCGGAGATACATCGGCCTCAGACGGCGGATGGTTTCTCAGTCTGACATTGATCGGAACGGTTCCTCCCCGTAAGGCCCTCTTTCGGAGCGGCGCACGAGTGGGCGATGGCCTATATGTGACAGGCACAATCGGAGACTCATTGGCCGGACTGAGGCTCTTGAACGAACCACCGCCCCGTGCAAGCCGCCGACCACGCACTGCATCATTCTCAGCTAGGCACCGGCAATTTCTGATCAGACGACACCTGCGTCCGACCGCGCGCATCGAAGAAGGCCAATGGCTCAGTGCCCATCGTTTCGCGACCTCCGCAATCGATATTTCAGACGGCCTCTCCGGCGACCTCCGCCACATCTGCGAGGAAAGCCATGTCGGGGTAGAGTTGGATTTAAGCTCGCTCCCGTTATCACTAGCCTGTCGTGCCTATGCCGCTGCTCGAAAGCTCGATCCCATGGATCTCGCGCTGACCGGAGGCGAGGATTATGAATTGCTCTTTACTGCAGCGCCACGGCAACGCCTACGGCTCGAACAATCAGCCAACGAACGAGGATTCATCCTGACTTGCATTGGGAAAATTCACCCCCATCGCTTCGGGGTACAGGCTCTGTCTCCTCAAGGCAAGCGGTACCGGTTGGCGAACCGCAGCTACGAACATTTCACCTAGCCCGCAGGATTCATGAACGCTTCTACTACAATCGCCGATCCGCTGCTCCGACGAGCCTTCGGTCGGCGGGCTCGCCCCTCGGACCCTCCACGTACTGCACGAGTACGCCTCGGGTCATCCGGGCTCCGCGCGCCGCTCTCGCGACGCGGCTCAACGATTTCGCGACGAACCATCATGAATTCTGCGGGCTAACCGACTTCATCCTCGACAACCATGGCCAAGATTCCATCATTTCGATCGCTGCTGAAACAGGTTCTCCACTTGCAGGAATCGCCACAGCGAACAGCACTGGCCTTCGCCATCGGAGTCTTCATTTGCTTTTCTCCGGCCTACGGACTACACACCGTCCTGGTGTTCTTCTTCGCCTGGGCATTGGGCCTCAACTTTCTCGCGCTCATGGCCGGCGCTTTTCTCAATAACCCTTGGACCGTGGTCCCCATCCTTGGCGCCACCTATTGGGTCGGCGCTCTCTTGCTCGGACGATCGGACAGCCCCTCCTTCGACTGGCAAGATGTGAGTTTCAGCGCGATCTACGCACAGGTCATGCCCTATGCCATACCCTTCGTTCTTGGCGGATTAGTCTTGAGCCTCCTCGGCGCGGCACTTGCCTATCCACTCGCTTACTATTTCGTGGCCAGATATCGGCAGTCGCATCCACTGGAGCAGGGAGGACCATTGCCGCCCCCGCAAGATGTGAGCTAAGATGATCGTTCGCCATGTCTCACTTCAGCCATCAATCCAATGCTCCCTATGATGGGTCGGCGCTGATCGCCGATCCGATCCACCAATATGTCTCCTTCACCGTGCCCTTCTCCGTGGCAGACCCACAGGAACGGACGGAAAAGGATCTGATCGACTCCCCCTGGGTCCAGCGCCTCCGGTATATCTATCAACTCCAAAGCGCTCGATGGGTCTACCCCTCAGCGGAACACACCCGCTTCGTCCACTCGATCGGCACCATGCATGTGGCAGGCCGCTTTGCACGACATCTCTATCCGTTTCTCAAAAAATCGCTCAAAGAGGTTCCGTCGGCGAACTACGTCGAAGAATTTCTCCGCGTGACGGCACTCGTGCACGACATCGGCCACGGCCCCTTCTGCCATTTCTTCGACGATAACTACTTGCACGCTTTTCATGCCAGTCACGAAAAGCTCGGACAGATCATCATCCGCGACCATCTCGGCCCGATCATCCGCAAAATCCGGCGCAGCCCGTCCGGCCCCTTTGCCAAAGGCGAGGAACTCAACCCCGATCAAATTGCGCACGTGATTCTCAAGGAAAAGGGCAAAGACAACTCCCGTATTCCGCGATGGCTCAACATGCTCCAGCCGGTTATCTCAGGCAGCTATACCGCAGACAACCTCGACTATGTCCTGCGCGATTCCTATATGTGCGGCGTGGCAGTCGGCCCGGTCGATCTCTCCAGACTCATTCACTACACGATCATCACGGACAAGGGATTCACGATTCATAAGACGGGCCTCCCTGCCCTGCAGATGTTCCTCAATACCCGTATGTATCTCTATTCCAACGTCTACTATCACCGGACCACTCGGGCAATCGACATTCACCTCCGCGACATATTCGGCGACACCATGAAGCTCCTGTTTCCCCACGATCCCCGCAAGAGGATGGACGACTACCTGATGCTGACCGACTGGTCCCTGCTTGAACAGGTACGGGGATGGAAAACTTCTCGCCACGCCGCCGAGCGGCGCCTCGGTGCAGAATGGCAGCGGATTCTCGGACGCGACGTGAAGTGGAAGATGGCCTACAGCGCCGTGCTCAAGGAAAAGGGCCAGGAACGCGGCATGGACTTTCCCAGCCACGAACACTTCGAAGAGCAGATCAAAAAAGCACTGCCGGCGCGGCTCCAGAAAGTCGAGTTCCGTGTCGACATGGCGCCGCTCGACCCACGTCCTGACCCGAAAGACCGGCGCGGCAACCCCCTCTATGTCTATGACCCAAGCACGAAAGCCATCTCGACCGACCCATTAGAAGAATTTCTCGATCTGCTGCCTACCCGCTTAGTCCAATTCCGCGTCTATACCCACGACCACGCAAACGACGAAGCCCTCTCACGCGCCACCGCCACCGTGCTCAACAAGACCCCATCGAGCATCGAGTCCAGCGAGTAAACTGGTCTGTCTGGTTCATTTGGTTTGTTTGGTCTATTTGGTTCATCTGGTTTATCCGGTTAATCTTGGTTCAACCAAAGAAACAAAACAAACCAAATAGACCAAATGAACCGGGCTTTTTAGTTGTTCGATGAGATCAAGACCGATATGAAGAACGGCAAAGACCCTGGCGAAGATGCGCTGATACCGCTGCTCGGAGGACTGGGCGGGGTGGGAAAATAAAAGGCTGCTCTGAGCGGACCCCTTACTTCCTATTGCTCAACGAGTCCGAGCGTCTTCTTCCAATGGTCGACATAAGCCCAATCAATGTGTAGATCGGCCTGGTGGGCACGGATTTTCTCCAAATCGGCGCGATCCTGTAGCCGCCCCGCTAGAGTTTTCAAGATCACGAGATCCTCCAGCGTGAGAATCGGAACCAGCAACGCACCGAACGGGACTGGACGTGTGCGCGCCAATGCGGTCCGAAGATACTCCGAGTCCGCCAGCAAGAGGTCCACGATGACTTCCTGGTCTGAGCGAATCCCCACAATGCGCCAAATCGAGATCCCCTGAAAGACCATCGGAGCCGGATGAATCACGGTGGAGTCGAACAGAGCGGAGACGAGCGCCTGTAGGTGTTCGCGTGATGGCTGCTCAAGAAGAATGAGAAGGTCGATGTCAGTCGTGGCCCGAGGCTCGACCAACGCGCTGTAGGCCCAGCCTCCGGCAAGCGCATAGGAAACGCCACGACGATTGAACTCGGTAACGAGGTCGGAGAGAGCGTGGACTAGGATTGGCTCTGACGCCATGCCTGCTCTTTGGCCAGTCGAATTTCGTGCATCACCTGCGTCATTCCCTCGCCCGACGGATTGCTCTGCTGAAGAACGGCCTGACGCAAGGCCAGCCCCAACTCCGTCAGTTCGACGGTGCGGCGCAAGTTGTCGGCGATACGCACGACATCAGTGTGTGTGGCAGACGGTTGCATGACCACGGCTCCAAGAGAAGAAGAAATCTGAAGGAGAGTGTACTAAACGACTCAACCAGGAGCAAGCGAGAAGGCGCGATTGACCATGACGCGCTTGCCTCGCTATTTAGCGCAGAGCGTGCACGTGTTGTCGGGCGAGACGAGGGGCCGCGATACGGCGTGGCGGAATCAGGAAATCAATCCCTACCCCGCTATTTCCTTCATCTGCTCCGAAGTGTCAAGTCAAGCAACAATCCCGGTGACACTTTTGCATCATCTTCAAAGACACTGTACTTCCCCTCATCACTCCTGAAGAAGGAACTCGGTTTCTCCACTGAATGACTCCCCTTTGTCGGTCTGCACGCTATATCGGTTGATATAGAACCCGAGGCTGGAATCAGTCTTGAACATGGTCTTAACGGAATAGGCACAGATGGCATAGTCGCCTTTTGGTACCGATGGCGGAGGAAACGGTTCTCTCCCCTGCGCAACCAAATGTTGCTGAGGGTCATACAGTTCAGACGTTACCATCCCTGTGGTTCTGTGCTAGAAATTCGATATCGGACACCTTAATGTCTGTTTGTGCGGCTACAGATTTGTAAATCTCAAGTACCTTAAAGACATATTGCTCCTTCCCCGATGCGGCAGATGCGCCCCAAAACATATCCATGTCAGCCGGGACACCCGGTTGATAGTTCCAGATCGGTGGAATGCGGTTTATTGACCCGCCTGGACCCACGGCCCGATTGATACGTTCCGACGACCAGCCATATTCCTCCATGGCGGTCATTGCCAAACGCTGTAATCCGGCAAGCGCTAACGCGTGTAGAATGCTCTGTTGCGCCTCCTCTCCTTCAATGTCGGTCTTGATCCACCGTTCACGTTTATCGGGGTTGTCGCGAAACGCTTCCGCCAAGAACCCCGTCATAGCCGCCACACCTCCTACTGCGCCGGATGGAATCATCTCCTCGGACTTCGTACCGAGGTTCGAGTAACCCTTGGCTGCCGCATCTGTCATGGACGAGGGGTTCTTTGCTGCTCGGTGAAGAATCGTCAACGCCTGCATTACCTCCGGAATGCGCTCCGGCTGAGGATGCCGGTAGTACTCGGATGCGAATCTGCTGATCTCTTCCAATTTCGCCCGAACATCCTCCACTTGGCTGTGTGAGGTCGAACGGATCGTAGGCCTCTCAGCGCGGACTTCTTTGTGAGCACAGCCCGCCGAGATAATCACCATTGTTATTGCGGCAACAGTAAACCTTAACAGCCGACCCTCGTGGAAAATCGTGCTTGCCCTAAGGTTGATGATGCGGCTCACATTGATCCCCTGTATTCTATGGTTTAATCCGTATCGGACAGAAATACGGAGACAGGCTACTTTTTCGTATGAGCAGAGTCAAATTCCATCCAGGAGGTGTGCCAGGGCTCAGAGCGAACGTTGCCGGAAGGAGCGGGGATCCAGCGAGACGCGGCGGGGCAGGAAAGCTGGAACTGACTGAGGCACCACGGTCAAAGACCGTGGCCGAAGGAATTCCAGAAGGATTCCGCCCCGCCGAGTCCGCAAGGGTCGCTCCTATAGGCGCGTGAGCGGTTGGGCCCTAGCATACCTGCCTCTTAGTCTATTCTCTGACGGGTACGGTTTGTGGGTTCGGCGTGGCTTCAGGAGTCGGCGTGGCAACCATCGCCGCTGGGGTCGAGCCGTTCTTGAACGGGAAATCGAGCAGCGAATAGGGATTCACGCGGGCGCCGTTGAGTTTGACGCCCCCGTGGAAATGCGGGCCTGAACAAAACGAAGGTCGGGAGTCTTTTTTAAGAGTGACAGGCCCTTCATGCGCGGCGTATATGTTGTCCACACAAGCCAACATCAACATGGCCTGTGCCTGATCACTCCCAAGGGGCCTGATCACAACGCTCTGGGAAACCGACGGAGGCAGTGGAGAATGATTGAAATCTATACTGATGGCGCCTGTAGCGGCAATCCCGGACCTGGCGGATGGGGCGCTCTGCTGCGCGTGAGCGAGATCGAAACGGAGCTGTGCGGCGGCGAGCCGGCGACCACGAATAATCGCATGGAGTTACTCGCCGTCATTGAGGCCTTGCAGTCGCTCACAGTGCCGGTGGAAGCGCTGATCTATACCGATTCGCAGTATGTGCAAAAGGGCATCAGCGAATGGATCCACAGCTGGAAGCGACGCGGCTGGAAAACGGCCAGCAAAGAGCCCGTGAAGAATGAAGATTTGTGGCGTCGCCTGGATGCATTGGCTGCCGGCCATACCATCGAATGGCGTTGGGTCAAGGGACATGCTGGTCATCCGGACAACGAACGGGCAGACGCACTGGCCCGCACCGGACTGGAACAGGCGCGCCAATCCGGCAAGGCTATCGGCAGCACCGCCAAAAATGAAAACACCTGGACCGGCAATCTTTTCTGATTTCTCGGCGTGATGCCATCCAGACCTGCTCCGTTTCGCAGCACGCGGCGCTTGCATCCTTCTACTAATTGACGGCCTCCTGTCAGGTAGGTACTCTGATGACCAGAATTGTGGTCATGATGGATTGTGAGGTGAACTATGGCGAAAACGTTATCCTTGTCCGAAGTGAAGACACGGTTGCCCGAGCTGGTGGCTGGTGTGCAGGAGCGCGAGGAAGAGGTTGTAGTCACGAAGAACGGCCGTCCGGCTGCGATTTTGATCAACGTCGATGAGTATACCCGCCTGAAAGAGACGCTGGATGTGTTGAGCGATCCGGTCCTGATGAAACAGGTCGGCAAAAGCCAGGCATTCTATAAGGCTGGGGAAAAGGGCCTCTCCTTTGAGGATGTATTCGGTGAGCCATTCACACCCGTCAAGAAGCGTCGCACTGCGTGAATCCCTTCCGTCCCGATATCCCTCCGCATGTGGCTTTGGATATCGCTAATCTACCTATGAATATCTCACCTCCAGGCTTCGCGCAAAGAGCTAACCCGCTACCCAATAATCAACTCGCAGCGCACAGTGGCTTAACCTAACAAGCCCAGAGCGTTTTCGGCTCAGGCTCCAGGATAATATCGAGTCACCCAGCCGCGTCTGCAAGGGTCGCTCCAGTAGGCACGTGAGCGGCTGAGCCTTGGCACACCTGCCTCTTAAGCTATGCTCTGGCGGGCCAGCTTACGGAGTCGGTGTGGTTTCTGGAGTGGGAATCGTCGCGGTTGTAGGAGGTGTCGCCCCGTTCTTGAACGGCAGGTCGAGCAGCGCATAGGGGTTCACGCGGGCGCCGTTGAGTTTGACGCCCCAATGGAGGTGCGGACCGGTGGCGCGTCCGGTCGCACCGACTTTGCCGATGATTTGCCCCGCTGTGACCAGATCTCCGTCCTTGACCAAGATCTCCGACAGGTGGAAATACATCGTATAGAACCCCAGGCCGTGATCGACGAAGACGCCCTTGCCGGAAAAAATATGATCGACCGTGATGCGGACAATCCCATCATTCGTCGCCGCGACATCGGCCCCCATCGGCGCGCCGATATCTTCTCCGTTGTGCGGATTGCGCGCCTGGCCGTTCATGATCCGCACGCTGCCGAAGATGCCGGTGCGTTTGCCGCTCACCGGCTCCACGAAGTTGCTGTGCCATAACTTCAGACGCGAGTTCTCTGCCAGCGCCTCCCGCACTAATTGTTGCTCGGCTTTCCAACGTGCTGTGCTCTTCTCGTCCAGATCGACCTTGTCTTTCGGCAGCTTCAGATGCTCGACGGCAAACTTCTCTTTGGCCACCTGGATATTGAAGCTCAACTGCTTCGCCTGTTCGCCCTGCTTCACTTCGACGGACAGTTCATAGGTCCCAGGCTCGTCCTGCATGTCGATCCCGATCAAACCAATATAGCCGGACGGCTGCCCTGGTCTGAACTCCCGAAAAAATGGAATCGTCCGGCTGAGAAACGTCCCCTTCACTTCCGTCGCCTGTTCTTCGCCCTTCACCTTGACCACCAGCACCTGCCCCTGCTTGCCGCTGTATTCCCCATCGTGACCCATCGGCGCTGGAGGCGTATTGGAAAACAACTCGACAGGAAAGACGCTGGACAACAACAAGACGGCCGTGATCAGCGTTCGATCCAGCCGTGAGATCCGCATACGCGTCGATTTGGGCGATGTCATCATCATCGGTAGAACCGTAACCCCGCGACCTGCGAGAGTAACTCATCCACACGCCGATTCACAGCACTGAAGGGATCCATACAGAGAATCGTTTCCTCCCAGTAGCCATTGAGTTTCAGATAAGTCCAGTCGACCGTATAGGACCGATTCTTCGCGCGGGCAAACCGGATGAAATCGCCGCGCACCTTCGCCCTCGTGGTCTGCGGCGGAGTCGACATAGCCCGCTGCACCGCTTCCTCCTCCACCACCCGTTCGATCATCCCCCGGGACTCCATCAGATAGTACAACCCGCGAGTCCGTTTCACATCATGAAATTGAAGGTCGAGCAGAAAAACCCGTGGATCGTCCCAGCCGCATCCTTTCTTGTCGATATAGGACTGGATCAGATGGCGTTTGGTCACCCAATCGATCTCACGCACGAGCTGCATCGGATCATCTTCAAGCTTATCCAGCACCATGGCCCATCGTTGCCACACATCGTCGAGAACCGGATCGTGCTCCTGTTGGGCCAAGTATTCCTGCGCTCGATCCAGATAGATCCGCTGAACTTCGATCGCCGTCAGCTGACGACCATCATCCAGTTTAATCTTCCGCTTCAAGGTGGGATCGCGTGACACCTCACGAATGGCTTTGACCGGATCCTCGAACTCCATCCCTTGGACTACGTACCCTTCCTCGATCATGGATAGGACCAACGTCGCCGTGCCAACCTTCAAATAGGTCACGAACTCCGACATGTTGGAATCCCCGACGATAATATGGAGCCGCCGATAGCGTTCCGCGTCGGAGTGCGGTTCATCTCTCGTGTTGATGATGCTGCGCGAGGAGGTAGTCGAGGAGGAGGTCTTCTCGTGAATGTGCTGGGCCCGTTGAGAAATAAAGTACTGCGGCTTGCCGGATACTTTTAGAACCTTCCCCGCTCCACTATAGACCTGGCGCGTGACGAAGAAGGGAATCAGCTGCTCCGTGACCTTCCAAAAATCGACGTCGCGGCGCATGAGGAAGTTTTCATGGCACCCGTAGGTATTGCCGAGCGAATCCGTATTGTTCTTGAAAATGTAGATTTCCCCGGACAGCCCCTCTTCCCGCAAGCGCTCTTCTGCCGCGGGCAGACAGGCTTCAAGCAGCCGCTCACCGGCTTTATCGTGGATGACGAGATCGAGAATATTGTCACACTCGGGAGTGGAATACTCAGGATGGCAGCCTGTATCTTGGTAAAACCGAGCGCCGTTTACCAGGAAAGCGTTGGAGGGCCAGCTGTTCGGGATAAGACCTTCAAAAATATATCCCAGCACCTTCTCCATCGGCAGATAGACCCGCCCGTTCGGAGAAAAAATGAGACCGTACTCATTCTCCAAACCGAAGATCCGTCTTTTCAGGGGGCTGGGTTGCACCATGCGCGTATGACCAGAATACCAGCCGGCCCCGCCTTCTTCAACAGAAGGACACGATCCAACTATGATGAGAGACTAGCGGCTTTGGAGAAACTATCGTGGCACGATGGAAGTTCAATGGACCGTGCGTCTGGCGAATGGGAGAACTTCTGGCAGGATGCTCAAAAAGGCTGTCCAGCAAGGCCGCAGCGAGTGAAGACCGGAGGCGTACCCTCTGGGGTACGTTGAGGATCTGAACGATGCGAGAACGATGCTGGCGGCCTTTTTCAGCATCCTGCTATGAGGAGAGGAGCTGTTTGGTATCGGTCGGTGTTAGCCGACGGAACTTCCTGCCGTCGCGGATGCGATCCAGGACTGCCACCTCCAGGCTCTCCAGTGAGAGTTTCTGGTTCCCGATCTGTTCGAGGGCGGTGATACAGAGACTGAGTGCAGCCTGGAGTTCCGGGGGTTGAGTTAGCCCTTTCTCCTTGAGCAGGGCCTGCACGGCCTCGGACTTGCCTCCGATGACCGCAAAGGTCCGCTCATCGATGATGCTGCCGTCGAAGGAGATGCGATACATCTCGTTGGGCTGGCCGTTGTGTCCGACCTGCACCACCAGAATTTCCACCTCCATCGGCTTCAGTTCTTGGCTGAAAATGGTGCCGAGGCTTTGAGAGTAGCCGTTCGCAAGAGAGCGGGCGGTCACATCTTCCCGGCTGTACATGAACCCTTTGAGATCCGCGTGCCGGATGCCGGCCTTCCTGAGATTTTCAAACTCACTGTACCTGCCGGCTCCTGCAAAGGCGATACTGTCGTAGATCTCGGAAACTTTATACAGCGAGGCGCTGGGGTTTTCCGCGACGAGCAGTATCCCGTTCACATATTCGATGGCGATGATGGAGCGGCCCTTGGCGATGCCTTTCTTGGCATACTCCGCCTTGTCCTGCATCATCTGCTCGGGCGAGACGTAATAGGGCATCGGCATGCTTAGCTCTCCTTCGATCGACGTGTGGCAATCAACCCGTCATAGATACCGCGGATCTGTTGGTCTGAGACATCGGTAATGCCGGTCGCATTGACGATCTTCGCGGTGGGATAAATGCCCCGCACGAGATCCGGCCCTCCGGTCCCGACGTCATCATCTGCGGCATTGTACAGAGCCAGCAAAGCCAGCTTCAGCGCATCCGGTTCAGCCAGGCCTTTGAGAAAATGCTCCCGCATCGTATTGCGCGCATCTTTCCCGCCCGATCCGATGGCATGGTAATCCGACTCTTCGTACCGGCCGCCGGCGAGATCATATTTGAAGATACGGCCTTCTGCGCGTTTCAGATCATACCCGACGTAAAGCGGCATAACGACCAGCCCTTGAAAGACCATCGGCAGATTGGCCTTGACCATCTGTCCGAGCTTGTTGGCCTTCCCCTCACAAGACAGTTGCACACCCTCTAACTTTTCGTAATGTTCCAGTTCGACTTGGAATAGCTTGGCCATTTCGATACAGGGGCCGGCGGCGCCGGCGATCGCCATCGCGGAATACTCATCGATCTTGAAGACTTTCTCGATCCGGCGCTCAGCGATTTGAAATCCTTCCGTCGCTCGACGATCTCCGGCAATCACCACGCCCTGTTGATACTTGATTGCCAGCACCGTCGTGGCCTGGGGAACCGTCATCGCTCCGGCCCCTCGCATCGGCTCGGTCATGGCCTGAGCCTGCAAAAATCCACTGCGGCCGGTCGGAGTCAGCGCGGGATGGTGCTGGGTCAAAAAGTCGAAGAAACTCGGGTCGTCATGGTTGGGCAGAAATGGCAATTTCATAATATCAATCGCGGGGAGGATGGTTTATCGGGCCTTGAGCTTCTCCAACAATGCATCGACCGTCTCAACCTGATCGAGGAGGTCGCTCGTCAGCGCAGCTGTGCCTCGGAGCGGGTCCATCAAAGGCACTCGTTTCACCTGATTGTTGCCGACATCGAAAAGCACCGAGGTCCAGCTGACCCCATAGAGCGACTTCGGAAACTTGCTGACACAGCGTCCTCGGAAATAGGCGCGCGTCCCAGGAGGCGGAGTGAACTCCGCCCGCTCGATCTCCACTTCCTGCACGATTCGCTCGATCAGGTGGCTGCGTTCGAGCGTAAAGTAGAGGCCTTTGTCGGGACGAACATCATGATACTGCAGGTCCATGAGCCGTACGCGAGCATCGTCCCACCCGCAGCCCTTTCGCTCCATATAGGATTCCATCATCTGACGCTTCGCCACCCAATCCAACTCACGCGCCAAAAGCCGAGGATCTTGCTCCAACTTATCCAGGACGTCTTCCCAGCGGACGAGAATATCTTTCGTGACTTGAGGGAGATCGTGGCAGGCATAGTATCCCATGGCGGCCTTCAAATAGGCTCGCTGAATCGCCACCGCCGTCGTCGAGCGCCCCCCCGTCAGTTTGAGCGTTTCCTTCATGCCCAAATCCCGAGACACCTGCTTGATGCCTCGGACCGGATCGTCCAATTCGAACTGCGGCAGATCTGCTCCTGCGTCGAGCAGATCCAGAACAATGGCCAATGTGCCGACCTTGAGGTAGGTCGACAGTTCTGCCATGTTGGCATCTCCGACAATCACGTGCAGCCGGCGATATTTGCTGTACTCCGCATGCGGCTCATCGCGTGAATTGACGATGGGGCGCCGGACCATCGTATTGAGATCAACAAGGCACTCGAAGAAATCCGCACGCTGCGAGATTTGATACTCCGTTGGGCTAGTCTGGTTCTCTGCGCCAACCTTACCCGACCCTGCAAAAATCGGCCGCGTCACAAAGAACGGCGTCAAGACCTTCACGATGCGTTCGAAGGGAACCGCGCGAGACATGAGATAGCTCTCATGATAGCCGTAGCTATTCCCCTTGCCATCGGAATTGTTTTTGTACAGCAGGCAATGATCCCGCCCGGTGGCACGCGCCATCTGCTCAAGGCACTGGGCAAGGATTCGCTCGCCGGCCCGTTCGAAGGCCACGATTTCACGCGGGTTGGTGCACTCGGGCGTAGAATATTCCGGATGGGCGCCGTCGACGTAGAGACGCCCTCCATTGGCGAGCACCTTATTCAGCTGACGATTGTACTCAGGATTGGGCCGCTCCCGCTCTCCCTCGACCTCGAACCCCCGCGCATCGAGCAGCGGGTTCTCGTTTTCATAGTCCCAAATGGCCAAGGGAGCCGGCAAACCCGGGTAGTGTCCAATGACGGCGATGGAGTTGGAAACGGGGTCTGAGGCGGCAGGATCGCGCGACGCGATGCCGAATTCTGTTTCTGTTCCCAGGACGCGGGGGATCGGCGGCGAGGTAGGTTCCTGCATAGCTATGACATCTTAGAGATAGTGCCCGGTCGTAACCGTT
Source organism: Nitrospira sp. (assembly GCA_037142015.1). Lineage (GTDB taxonomy): Bacteria > Nitrospirota > Nitrospiria > Nitrospirales > Nitrospiraceae > Palsa-1315. The sequence continues at coordinate 16,648 of JBAXBK010000033.1, forward strand.
TCGATCTGACGCGAGTCGCCAGGCCCTCCGCTGATGGTCCGAAGATGCACGATCTTCTCGCCTTTCTTCCCGGAGATCTTCGCCCAGTCGTCAGGATTGGTCGTATTGGGCAGGTCTTCGTGCTCCTTAAACTCCTCCCGAATGGCGCGGATCAAATCCTCGGACCGAAGACCACGACCTTCCTTCGCGATTGCCCGCTTGACGGCGAACTTCTTCGCGCGCGACACGATGCCTTCGATCAGGGCGCCGCTCGCAAAGTCCTTGAAATAGAGTACTTCTTTTTCACCATTCGCATAGGTGACCTCGATGAACTTATTCTCCTCCGAGGAGGCATACATCGCCTCAACCGTAAGGTCGGTCATCTGCGCGACTAAAGCCTTTGTGTCTCCGCCATGGCGTTGCAAATCTTCCTCGGCAAACGGCAGGTCGATGCTCAGATACTTCGAGAAAATATCCTTGGCCGCCACCATATCGGGACGACCCACCTTGACCTTCACATCCAATCGTCCGGCGCGGAGGACCGCCGGGTCGATGAGATCCTGGCGATTGCTGGCTCCAATCACAATCACATTACGGAGCCGTTCCATGCCGTCGATTTCTGAAAGAAACTGCGGGACGATCGTCGATTCGATATCGGAAGAAATCCCGGTGCCGCGCGTCCTGAAAAGCGCATCCATCTCATCGAAGAACACGATGACAGGATTACCGTCCGCCGCCCGCTCTTTCGCTTTCTTGAAGACTTCGCGGACCTGGCGTTCGGACTCACCGACATATTTATTGAGCAACTCCGGCCCCTTCACATGCAAGAAGTAACTCCGCACTTCTTTCCCGGTGAGATGCCCGAGCTTCTTCGCGATCGAGTTCGCGACAGCCTTGGCAATCAGGGTTTTCCCGCAGCCCGGCGGTCCATAGAGCAAGACCCCCTTGGGCGCGCTCAACTTATATTCTAAAAACAGGGTCGGATGAAGAAACGGCAACTCCACCGCATCGCGAACCTGCTCCAACTCATGTTGCAACCCGCCGATGTGCTCATAGTCGACATCGGGCACTTCTTCCAAGACCAACTCTTCCGCCTCGGACCTCGGCAACTTTTCGACGACATAGCCGGAGCGAGGATCGTAGAGCAGATGGTCTCCGACACTTAATCGTTCCGCCAATAGCGGGTCGCCGAGTTCTGCAACCTTTTCTTCGTCGAAATGCAGCGTCACCAGGGCACGATTGCCGTCCAGCACGTCTTTGAGCCGCACGACTTCGCCCTGGATATCGAAGCCCTTGACCTCAATGACGTTCAAGGCCTCGTTCAGGACCACTTCCTGCCCCTTACGCATCGCCTTCCCATTGATCGACGGATGCACACTGACTTTCATTTTCCGTCCTGACACATAGACATTTCCAGTTCCGTCATCGTTGAGGCTGGAAAAAATGGCGTAGGCTGAGGGAGGTGCGGTCAGTTTCTCAACTTCGGCGCGCAAGGCTTCAATCTGCGCCTTCGCTTCCTGGAGCGTGGAGACGAGCTTTTCGTTCTGTTTGGTGGCTTGATCGAGCTGATAGCGGGATTGGTACAGCCGGCGGACTTCTTCTTCCATCGACTGGATCTGCACACGAAGCTTTTCAACTTCGCGAACATGTTCATCGTTGCGTTGGGCCACGTCCGCTTCTCCTTCAGTCAACCGCTTCGTGATCTGCGTGACAGAATCTCGGAGAGACCGGAATCGACTAGGACTTTCGTTCTTGCCGTCCATGGCGCTACCCGAAGAATGCGAAACACCTTGCTGAATCGAGAAGTCCTTGTCGCGCGGATTCTATCACCCGTTCCTGGGGTGGTCAACCGGACAACGAGATGTTACAGCGTGATGGTCGTGCGTTTCGCACATTATGGTACGAACGTCACGGCGTCGAATAACTCGCGCGTCGCTGATTCTACATCATCCGCACCGAGAATCGCCGTGATCACTGCCGCACCGAACGCTCCGGCACTCCGCATCTCACGCGCGCGCGCCGCTGTCACGCCGCCAATCCCGATAATCGGGATGCGGACCAGACTGCAGGCCTTCTCAAGAATGTGAATGCCGAGCGGCGGACCGAACATCTGTTTAGACGGTGTCTCGTAGATCGGGCCAAGGACGATGTAGTCTGCGCCTTGCGATTCCGCCTGCCTCGCCGCTTCTACTCCATGCACAGAAACGCCCAGCAGACGCCCTGCTCCCAACAGCTGTCGTGCAACGGGAACCGGCAGACTATTGCTGCGTAAATGGACGCCGATCCCTTCCAGCGCCAATGCGACATCGATCCGGTCATTAATGAGGAGTTGGGATCCTGACGAAGCCGTGACGGCTTGCACCTCCCGCGCAAGCGCAACGAGTTCTCCCGCTGAAAGATCGCGTTCACGGAGTTGCACCATTGATATCCCAACTGCGAGCACCCGCTGCAGAAGAGGAACCAACGGACGCCCTTTCGTCTGATGGCGATCCGTGACGAGAAGAAGACGGCTGGAAAGTTTCAACATCGACGAAGCAATGAATCAGAAGCCCTGAGTACTGCGTGCTGAGCAGGATGCTCAAAACGGCTGTCCAGCAAGGCCACAACGAATTATCACCTTATAAGGGGTGGCCGGGATGATTCCGACTGCCCGCGACATTCTCACCCGCCCACCCAATGGCACGCCGAGACGTGCCATTTGCCCGGGCGAGGGCCTTCTGATTCCCCAACTTCCCCAGAGGGAGCAGGCAGATTGTTCTTCACTGCGCGCATCGAGCGACCACCGCTTTATCGTGGGGGCTCTGCGAGCAAGAAGAACGGTCTGCCTGCTCCCTTGCATCCTTCTGAGGCCGCGCGTTGCGCGAGCACGGGAATCGTCCCAGCCACCCCGCCCTCTTTTTCAACTGCTGCTAGAGCATCCCCTCGATGGGACTGCTCGCGGTCGCATACAGTTTTCGCGGGATTCGTCCGGCCTTGTACGCCAACCGGCCTGCAAGTACCGCATATTTCATTGCCTCCGCCATGGCAATAGGATCTTGAGCCCCGGCGATGGCCGTGTTCATGAGCACCGCATCCGCCCCCAACTCCATCGCCAGGGCAGCATCGGATGCAGTCCCGACTCCGGCATCGACGATGATCGGCACCTTCACCATTTCCATGATGATTTTTAAGTTATACGGATTGCGGATGCCGAGTCCCGACCCGATCGGCGCAGCCAAGGGCATGACGCATGGGCACCCGATGTCCACGAGCTTCTGCGCCACAATGGGATCGTCGTTCGTATAGGGCAAGACGATAAAACCTTCTTTGACCAGGATCTTCGCCGCTTCGAGTAATCCAACCGTATCGGGAAAGAGGGTTCGCTCATCGCCTAGCACTTCCAGTTTGATCAAATCCGACACTCCGGCGGCCCTGGCCAAGCGGGCATAGCGGAGGGCATCTTCCACGTTGTAACAGCCGGCGGTGTTTGGAAGAATGGTGTACTTATTCGGATCTATATAATCGAGAAGATTCTCCTTGGAGCGATCGGTAATGTTGACGCGCCGTACCGCCACAGTCACCACATCGGCGCCCGACGCCTCAATGGCTTTCTTGGTTTCGGCAAAGTCCTTATATTTCCCGGTCCCCACGAAGAGTCTGGATTTGAACTCATATCCCCCGATAATCAGTCGATCGCCTGTCATGATGCCCTCTTAGAATTTGTCCATCGAGCCATCGATGCTTGGTTCAATGTCTGACCCTAACCCAATGAAACAATGATGCACTCGTCAACGATGTAATATCCTATGAGCCGCCGCCGATGAAGCTCAAGATCTCCACTCGATCTCCTGATTTCAGACTTCGGAGATCGAACTCCTTGCGATCGAGGATTTCTAAGTTCAGCTCCACGGCCACACGCTCCGTCTTGATCGAGAGTTCACGCAGCAAATCTCCCACGGTGGCATCGGCCCGACAGCCCCGCGGTTCGCCGTTTACCTGGATCTGAATCGCCTCTGCCATCGTTCATCATCCTAGGGGACCAGAATTCCGAATGTCAATAAAGCCGCCGCCGCCGCTTACTCCGCCCAAATGGCCAGTTCGGCTACAACGCGGGGGATTCGAGAAGTGAAAACACCAAGACGGAAGCCAAGAAATGGGGGTAGCGCAGCCTATCCCCTTTTTCCGTCAACCTTGTAATCCAAGGGCGATTTCCACGGTTGTAGTCGAAATTGTTAACTCCTGATTGATGTGGGGGATTGAAAACGACCGATTGATATATAGAAGGCCCAAGGACCAAATACACACGCGGTACCCGCCACTGCCGATACGACCAACAAGAATGTGGTCGACAGGATCGACGAGGAGAACAGTGCCGGATTCAGCCAACCGTTGAGGTAACCCCTAAACCAATACCCCCCTCCCCGAAGGAGTGGACCGGGAGTGCGTAACCAAAGGCATACAGTTGCGCTAATCCGAAGCCAAAGAACCCCAGTCGTTCCTTAAATGGGAGGCCAGTCTGCCGGCAGTGTTCACACGCACGACGGTACATCTCCTGCCGGATGTGTTTCACCAGGAACATGTAGTAGACCCAGTACATCCCCTGCAGGATAGAACTGAGGACCGCGTACAGGATCATCACTTGGGCGGAAAACGGACTCTCGCTGAGCCGCGCGGCGGTTTCGAGCGCTCCGAGTGTGGGTTTGAGCTGCTCAATATAGTTCAGCACCCACAGGGGCGGTGCGGTCTGCAATAGCGCGACAACGTACAAGCTGTACCCGAGTATCACATGGGCAAAGAAACTCATCAGGAGCGGGCGCCGCTCGTAAGCGAGTGTGCGAGAAGGGTCAGGATTCGTCACGGTCATGGGTATCCTATCTGTGCGCGCATCATGATAAGGGATCGCTTCCAGATACACGTAAGGCCCAGTGGGGTCCGGAATGAGTATTGACTTATTGATGCAACTCCTTCAAGAGATCCAGCATTAAATTCGGCTGCGCCGATGGCGCGATGAGCTTTAAACGGGTATTCATAGCGATAGTCTGATCGTTGACGCCACTTATGCCCGTTCGTTCCTTTAGAATGAGCCGGCGTTCACGATCTGTGCTATTATGTCACAACGTTTTAGCGTTAAATGCCATTTTACCACGGAGGCTTGCCATGGCCGGCGATACTCGCATGACTATCTATTTACAGCCCAAGGTGTACCGAGCACTCAAGGTCAAGTCAGCGACCACCGATCGATCCCTGTCGGAACTCGTGAATGCGGCCGTTCTTGAGGCACTTCGAGAAGATGCGCTTGATGTCGAAGCGCTGGAAACGCGCCGCAAGGAACCGACTCGATCGTTTGAACAGGTGTTGAAGGATCTCAAGCGTGACGGACTCGTATAGTCTGGTCGTCAAAAAATCTGCAGAGCGAGAATTACGCGCGCTTCCGAAGGCCGACCTCCGCCGTGTTACCGATCGTATTCGCGATTTGGCACAGGCTCCCCGCCCTCCTGGTCATGAGAAACTGTCAGGCCAGGATCACTATCGGGTTCGACAGGGCGACTATCGTGTGGTGTATGCAATCGACGACGACCATCGCGTGATTACTATTGTAAAGATTGGCCATCGCCGCGAGGTATATCGTTAACCATCACTAACCGGTTTAACCAATACTCCCTATCATGTCCATTCCACCACACAACCAGCAAGTCGCCACTATCTTTCGATCGATGGCAGATCGATTGGCCGCACAGCGGGCGAACCCCTATCGGGTCAGAGCCTATCGGAAGGCAGCGGATACCATCGAAGCTTTGGAGGAAGACGTTGCAGACGCCGCCGCACGGAAAACGCTTGAGGATATTGAAGGAGTCGGCAAGGATCTGGCGGAGAAGATTGAAGAGTTTCTCAAAACTGGAACGATTCAATCATATGAAGCTTTAAGAACACCACTCCCCGACGCCGTGAGGGCCTGGACTCAGTTCCCTGGACTGTCCGAGTCGCTCGTGGCCTATCTCTATACCCGCCTCTGCATCACCACATTGACCGATCTGGAACGGCTGGTACGATCACACATGCTACGCACCGTACCAGGATTCTCAGGATCGGAAGAGAAGCTGCTGGAGGCGATCACCGCCTCACAGCAGCAGCCTTCCATTACGAAGCGCGGGGAAGCTCCTTAAAGATTTTCCAGGTCTTCAGCATCTCGACCGCCTTTTGGAGCTGCACATCCTGCTCAAGCGAGGGATCACTGGAGACATCTGGGAGAGGAGGGGGAGGTGTCGTGCTGTTCTTCTGAGCGCCCTCTTCCGGTCCTTTGCCATTTTGAGCCGGTTGATCTTTCCCCGGCACGACCGTAGGCTTTGTCTGCTTCGGGTCCCCTTCCTTTTCACCGGCCTTCGTCTCGCCTGTCTTGGCAACAATAGTCGGTGGTTGGGCCTTCACGACAATATCAGGCGTAATACCGGTTGTCTGGATCGAACGCCCCTTCGGTGTGTAGTACTTTGCCGTCGTGAGGCGGAGCCCGGACCCATCCCCCAGCGGGAGAATCGTTTGCACTGATCCCTTGCCGAACGAGGTCGTGCCGACAATCACCGCCCTCCCGTAGTCTTGTAATGCACCAGCCACGATCTCAGACGCACTGGCCGATCCTTCATTGATCAGAATAATCATGGGCGAATCGTCCATCTGATCTTTCCCCTTGGCAATCCACTCGTCCTTCTTACTTTCACGCCCTTTGGTATAGACCACTAGCTTGCCGCCCGGGAGAAACTGCTCGGAAACCTCAACGGACGCGGTCAGCAGTCCGCCGGGATTGTTGCGGAGGTCGAGAATCGTCGATTGGAGCTTTTGATCTTTGAACTGCTTGAGCACTTTGCCCAGATCGCGCCCCGTCGATTCTTGGAATTGCGTCAGCCGAACGTACCCGATATTGTCCAATACCTTCGACTTCACGCTTTCAATTTTGATGGTATCACGGACCAGCGTAAATTGGAGCGGATCAGGAGTGCCCTCCCGCTGAATCGTCAAGTTGATCTTCGAGCCCTTGGGGCCACGCATCTTCTGAACCGCATCCATCAACGTGAGGTCTTTGGTCGGCTCGTCGTTCACCTTGATAATGAAATCGCCTGGCTTGATGCCGGCTCGGTAGGCCGGCGTACCCTCGATGGGCGCGATCACCGCCAAGCGGTTCTCCTTTACCCCAATCTGGATGCCGACACCCCCAAACTCACCCTTCGTTTCAACCTGCATTTCTTTGAACATCTCTGGCGTCATGTAGGCCGAATGCGGATCGAGGGTCGACAGCATGCCACGAATGGCACCCTGGACGAGATCCTTCACTTTCGTTTCATCGACGTAACTCTTCTGAACCTGGGTCAACACCTCGGAGAACGTCTTCAGTTCTTCGTAGGTTTCCGTGGCATGTCCGGTCCGTTCCCACCCCTTACCGAGGAGCACGCCCACGACCAACGCCACCACGACCATCGGGCCTAACATCCAGAATCGTCGTTGGGGATTCTGATCCATAATGTACTGTCCTTTCCCGTTCCCTACCGCCTCGCCAACCATTGGAGAGGATCAACCGGTTCTGCCCCATGGCGCAACTCAAAGTATAAAGTATTTTCACCTGTCATGCCTGTGTCGCCTGTTTCACCGATCGCTTGCCCGGCATCCACCTGCGTCCCCACTGTTGCCAGTATCCTCGACGCATGAGCATACAACGAAAAGAACCCATTCGCGTGATCAAGGATTATAACGAGTCCATATCCTTTCAACCAGTCTGCGTAGACAACGGACCCCGGCATCACCGCATGGATGGCACTCCCCTCAGCCGTCTTTATTTCGATCCCTCTACGCTGCACGAAGGTGTTGAAGGTCGGATGTTTCTGACGACCAAAGAGAGAGACAACGTTCCCTTCAGCCGGCCACGGCAGTCCGCCCTTCCCCGCGTGAGGAACGATCCCCCCGGTCGGGGGCCGAACCGCGGCCGCGCGGCGGCGCTGTTCCATTTCTCGCAACAGACTGTCGATGCGCGATGCAGACCGTTCTAACTCTTGGAGGGCATGCTCGTAGGACTCTTTCGCCTGAGTGATCTTGGCAAGATAGACCTTCTTTTCTCTCTTGACCGCTTTTATCTCGGCCAACTGCTTCTCAGTGCTTTGCTTGTACGACAACATCCCGATGCGCGCCTCTTCCCGCTGCCGCTCCGCCTGCTCCATATGGGTCATATCGGCTCGGAATGTGCCCATGAGGGCATAATCCCGTTCAGATACGGACGAGAGATACTGGAGACGGCGTTGAAAGTCGCCATAGGAGTCCGAGGCAAGCAAGGTTTTCCAATATCCAAAACGGCCCTCCATGTACTGCACCCGCAGCCGAGCCAGAATAGCGTCCTGACGTTCTCGCACACTAGCACGCAAACCGGCAAGTTGTGTATTGATTTCCTCTATCTCTTGGTCTTTCTTCCTCAACTTTCGGCTAATCTCCTGATGCGTTTGCCGGTAGTGCACCACGCGTTCGTCGAGCGTCTGAATCCCCTGCAAGAGAGACTCTCGCTTTTTCCCCGCTTCATCCGCCTGCTTACGTGTCTCCTCAATCTGACCTTTGAGCTGGTCGAGGGCCTTGCGCTCTTTCTCAATCTTGTCGGTGATTGGATCGGCGCCCGCAACTGTCGGCCAGAGGAAACCCAGCAGCCCCAAGATCATGATTCCGATCCTGAGCTCCCTCCAACACCTCACGCCTTGTCCTCTCCGAAACGCCGTATCGATACGAAACTACCGGCAAACCCAAGCCCCATCCCCACCGCAACCATGGCAAGACAGACTGATGGGGGGAAAAATGCCATGAAGTTCTCAATCCCGGAAAACCGTCCCGTCGTTCGCATTTGCTGCCGAAACAATTCGTACATGACCTTGAGCATGACGAGCGAAAGCGTGCTACCTAAGGCGCCAAGCGCGGCACCCTCTAATAGATAGGGGATACGGATAAAGCTGGTCGTCGCCCCGATGAGACGCAAAATGGCAATCTCGTCCCGTCGGGCGAACAATGTGAGACGAATCGTATTGGCGATAATGGTAACCGCCGCCGCGGAGAGAATGACACCGATGCCGATAGCAACCAACTCAATCGATCGAATCACCGTCGCGAGGGCGTCGATCCAGTCCTGATTATAGTCGACCTTGGAAACGCCGGAGACCTGCCTGACCCGTTCCGCCCATCGCTTGACTACATCCGGCGAACGGAAGAACGGGCTGAGCGCTACTACAAAGGAAGCGGGCAAGGGATTCTGGCCCAACCCCTCAAGCAGGTGCGACTCTGAAGGGAATTGTGCCTTGAACTCTCCCAACGCCTGCTCTTTCGAGATGAACAGCAATGTGGCAACGGCGCGATCACTCCGCAACTGCCGCTCTACCTCAGCGACCGAATCGGAGGTGAGCCGCTCATCGAGATACACCATGATTTTGATATCGTCTTGAAGCCATCCCGCCGCCGCCCGCAGATTGACGTAGACCAGCAAGAAGACGCCGACGCAGGCCAATGTAAAGGTCGTCGTCAAAATGGCGACCATCGTCGTCGTCCGGTTGGTCCACATATTGATCCAGGATTCTCTGAGGAGATACGAAAATGTCCTCATCCCAGCACCCGCTCTTCCGGCAACAACCGCCCCTGAGACAAGGTGAGCACCCGCCGATTCACGAGAGCCATGACCTGAGGATCATGCGTCGCCACCACGACTGTAGTGCCACGCGCGTTAATGAGTTTAAAGAGTTCAATGATCTCGGACGTCAGGGCAGGGTCTAAATTTCCGGTCGGTTCATCCGCCAACAGGACGACCGGACCATTCACAATCGCACGCGCAATGCATACACGCTGCTGCTCCCCTGTCGAGAGGCCCGCAGGAAGCTGATCCCGCTTGTGTTCGACACCGACCGCCCGTAATGCCTCCGTGACTTTCCGGCGAATGTCGGCGGAAGACGCTCCTTGCACCAGCAAGGGCAATGCCACATTATCGAAAACAGACTTCTTCGGCAACAGCCGAAAGTCTTGAAACACCGTTCCCACCTTGCGGCGCAGATACGGAACATCGGACCTCTTGAGCATCGTCACGTTTTTCTGATGGACAAAGATCTCTCCCTTATCGGGCCGTTCGGCCCCGATGAGCATGCGCAATAGCGTCGACTTGCCCGCTCCACTGGGCCCCATGAGAAGGACAAATTCTCCCTTGCCGATCTCGAGGGTGACGTCCGAGAGCGCCGGGCGCTGATCATACTGTTTCGAAACGTGGCTTAATCGAATCATTGTGGCCTACCAGCGGAGATCGTCTCCGGACACTTCGAAGGCGTTCTGAATATGCTCGATCTGCGAACCGACGGTATCCGTGCCTTGCAGCAAGACGACATCGAATCTGCATAACCGATCTTTGATGTGGTGACGAGTCAAATACTGCGCCGCTAGGCGGATCAACTTCTCCTGCTTCCGTTGATGGACCGCATGGATGGCTCCGCCGAATGCGTCAGTTCGACGCGCCTTTACCTCGACAAACACCAGCACCTGGCCGTCTTCAACCACAAGGTCCAGCTCCCCTACTGATGAACGCAGATTGCGGGCCACGATCCGATACCCCTTATGCCGCAGATACTCCTCTGCAGCCGATTCCCCTTCTTGACCTAGCCGTCTCCGGGGATCGAGAGTGCTCACCGGCTCATCCGTGGATATTCGTCAGAGGCGGCATGCGAGAGGGACCACCTGCGTCGCTACTGCCGCTCAAGATTTGTGCAACTGGAGCAAACGTGCGCCGATGAATCGCGCAGGGGCCATGTTGCGCGAGCCGCTGCAAATGCTCTTGCGTCCCATACCCTTTATGGGAAAGAAAATTATAGTCTGGATAGACATGATGGTACCGCACCATCATGTGATCGCGCGTGACTTTGGCCACAATCGACGCGGCAGCAATCGAGATCGACAGCATATCACCCTTAATGATAGAGCGTGAAGGAATGGTGAGATGCGACAACGTGACCGCATCGATTAACAGGTAGTCCGCCGGGAGAGTCAATGATGCCAGCGCACGACGCATGGCCAGGCGAGTTGCTTCTAAAATATTGACGCGGTCGATCTCCTGCTCTGTGGCAATCCCGACAGCAACCGCGCGAGCCCGCCGGACAATCACCTCATAGAGCCGCGCACGTTCAGACTCAGAGATTTGCTTGGAATCGTCGATACCGACCAAGCGGCAACGAGTGGGTAGGATCACCGCCGCCGCGACGACAGGGCCGGCCAGAGGGCCCCGTCCGGCTTCATCCAGACCGGCGATACGGCGATAGCCGCGCCGCCGGGCTTCCAATTCAAACTCGTCGGTAGGTCCCACGGTGTGGCCCCGCGATACTTCCGTTGAAAGGGCACCAGACAGTCGTGGATGGCGGAACCAGGGAATGAGACTGGCAGGATGCTGAAAAAGTCCGCCAGCCAGTCTTGTTCATTTGGTCTGTCTTGTTTGTCTCGTTTGTTGGTTGAACGAAACTAACTAGATGAACCAAACGGACCACCCGAAGAGGACGGCCATTTTGAGCATCCTCCGGGATGGTTTTTCCGCAACCTGCTAGGCCTTCGAAGCCGCGGCGGCTCCGGCCGGCTCTTCGGCCTTACGGGTGACCCCGGGCTGCCCCTTCACGCTCGCGACAAACTCTCGATCTTCGACCTTGGCAAACTTGCCCTTCTTCCCTCGGAGATAATATAGCTTGGCCCGGCGCACCTTACCTTGACGCATGACCTCGACGCGCGTGACGATCGGCGAGTGGAGCGGGAAAATTCGTTCCACACCGACGCCGTAGGAGACTTTGCGCACCGTAAAGGTCTCTGTGTTCAGCAACCCTTTACGAGCGATTACCGCGCCTTCAAACACCTGAATGCGCTCTTTTTCCCCTTCCACCACTTTCACATGCACGCGGACGGTGTCCCCAATTTCAAAACTGGGCGCCGACTTCTTCGTAAAAGATTGTTGAATACGTTCTAACCGATTCATGAGACTACCCCTTCCTCCCCACATCGAACAGGCATGCCAGCCACGCCTTCACGAGTAAGTTCGTCTAGCAATTGTTGATCTTCGAGACTCAAGACCCGATCTTGCAAAAGATCCGGCCGTCTCTGATAGGTACTTCGCAGGGCTTCCTTCCGACGCCACAGACGAATGGCCTCGTGATGTCCTGAAAGCAACACATCCGGTACTGGCACTCCTCGAACTTCCGCCGGTCTCGTATAATGCGGATATTCGAGCAGCCCCTCCGTGAACGACTCTTCCACGATCGACTCAGGATCACCCAACACACCGGGAACCAAACGGGCTGCGGCATCGATGAGCAGCAGCGCTGGCAATTCGCCTCCGGTCAATACATAATCCCCGACGGAAATTTCTTCCGGATGCAAGGCCAATCGCACCCGTTCATCGACTCCCTCGTAATGGCCACAAAGGATGACGAGTCGACGCTGGTCGGCCGCCAAATTTTTCGCATAGGCCTGTGTGAACGGGCGACCGTGCGGGGAGGGAAACAGCAAGCGGATCTGTTCGCCAGCCCTTGTATAGTCGGCCTGAATCTCTTCTAATGCGCGCAAGATAGGCTCAGCCTTCATCACCATCCCCGCCCCTCCGCCATAGGGCACGTCGTCCGCCACCTTGTGGCGATCGAGCGTATAGTCGCGCAAGTTGTGTACGCGAATATGCAACAGACCTTTTTCCTGCGCCCGTTTGAGAATACTCTGGCCGAGCACCGGTGCCACCATGTCGGGAAACAGGGTCAGAATGTCACAGCGCATGGCGATCCTCAACCAGGTCATCGATCCCGCGAACCATCATCCGACGGCGCTGGAGATCCACCGAGGTCACAAAGTTCTTCGCGGCCGGAATGAGGACCTCCTTCGCCCCCTTGCGAACGACGAAGACACGATTGTCCGGTATCTCCAAAATCGCCTCCAGCACTCCGACCTCGTCCCCCCGCTCGTTCTCAACCGCCATCCCGATGAGGTCGCACTCAAAGTACACGTCCGCATCCAACACTGCCGCTGAAGAACGCGGCGCCTGGATCAATCCCCCGCGCAACGCCCCTGCTTCCTCCGGCGTCGTCACGCCAACAAGACCCATGATATAGGTCGAACCAGCGCGCCGAACATGCGTCACCGTCTTTTCGACCATCTGCCCCGTTGGATCCAAGACATGCACCTGCTTCAAGTGTTCCAACCGGCCAGGCACATCGCTCAACGATCGCACTTTGAATTCGCCTCGCACACCAAAATGGCGCTCGATCTTGCCGATTGTGACAAAATCTGCCTGAGCCGTGGCCACAGACTAGGCGACCTTCTTCTTCGCTGCTTTCTCTGCCTCAAACGCCTTCCACACACCGCACCGACGGAGCAGGGTCTTGACCGTGACGGTCGGCTGAGCGCCCTGGCGTAACCAGCTCAACACTCGCTCCTGCTTCAACTCCGGCAGACCCGCCTCTTTCAAGGGATCGAAGATCCCGAGAATTTCCAAAAACCGACCGTCGCGCGGCTTCCGGGAATCCGCTGCCACAACGCGGTAGAGCGGTCGCTTATGTCGTCCTGTCCTCGTCAATCTCAAATGAACAGCCACTAGAATCCTCCTCTTGTACGAAACATCCGTATGATGGTATCGACCCTTACCTGGAGCGCATCATTTGCGCAAGTTGCCTGCGCCCTCCAGACCCTGCCATAACCTTGGCGATTTTTCTCGCCGAGAGAAACTGCTTAATCAATCGATTCACTTCTTCCACCTTCGTCCCGCTTCCACGGGCAATCCGCTTTTTTCTACTTCCATTGATGACCGTATGATCGCGCCGCTCGCGTACCGTCATCGAGTCGATCATCGCCGTGACTCGTTTCATCTCTCGCTCCGGTACCTGCCCATCCATCGCGGCCTTGAGCTTCTGACCACCCGGCAGCATCCCTAAAATCTGGTCCATCGAACCCAGGCGGCTGACTTGCTTTAGCTGGGCACTGAAATCCTCCAGCGTCAGCTGGTTGCTGGTCAGCCGTTTCTGCGCATCTTCCGCCTGCTCACGAGAAAAGGTCTCTTGCGCCTTTTCGATCAGCGAAAGGACGTCGCCCATTCCAAGGATGCGCGAGGCCATCCGATCGGGATGAAACAGCTCCAGCGCATCGAGCTTCTCGCCCACACCCAAAAACTTGATCGGCTTGCCGGTCACCGCCCGGATAGACAACACCGCCCCGCCACGGGCATCGCCTTCAACCTTGGTCAGAATGACGCCGGTCAGTCCGATACGTTGATCGAATTGACTTGCCATCGTGACCGCGTCTTGGCCCGTCATCGCATCGGCCACCAAGAGGACTTCCTGCGGTTTCACGGCGGCTCTCACAGCCACCAATTCCCCCATCAACTCATCGTCAATGTGGAGACGCCCGCCGGTGTCCAGTACGACGAGATCGCACCCCTGCTCCCGCCCCCGTTCCACACCAGCCTGACAGATGCGGACGACATCGGATTGGACAGCCTGTGCCTGATCGGCACGATATACATCGATGCCAAGATCTCGTCCTAGACTCGCTAATTGGTCACCGGCTGCCGGACGACGAGGATCTGCCGCAACCAGGAGAACCCGTTTCCCTTGAGCCTTAAAGTACCGTCCAAGCTTGCCGCACGTCGTCGTCTTTCCAGCACCTTGAAGCCCCACCATCATGACGACAGTCGGGGGATTCGAGGCCAGAGCCAGTCCGGCTCGCTCGCTGCCCATCATCTCCCGCAGCTCTTCCCACACGACCTTGACGACCTGGTGCCCGGGCGTCAAACTCTTGAGGACTTCCTGCCCAACGGCCTTCACGCGAACCCGCTCGATGAAGTCCTTGACGATCTTGAAGTTGACGTCGGCTTCGAGCAGCGCGAGACGAACTTCTTTCAACGCTTCCGCGATGTTCTGTTCAGTGAGCACTCCAGAACCGCGTAGCTTCTTGAAAATATTTTCGAATTTTTCGCTGAGAGCGTCCAGCATAGCTTCACAAAGAAAAAGGCAATCGAAGCCTTAATCCCACATCTCCGATCGCCTAGAAAACTCTAGCAAAAGAGCATCGGGGAGTCTAAAGGACGAGGCAGCTTGAAGTCAAGGGAACCGGAACGTACATTTTATTGACATGTCGTCGGCCTTTCGCTAAGGTCCGACGATACCTCCGTAAGACTACGCAGAGAGCTATAAGGCGGATGCCGTGAAAAAATCACCTCTGATTCTAATCGTTTTCATACTCATCGGTGGACTATTGGGTGGAGTACTGGGAGAAATTCTCCGGGTCATGGCCCCTCATGGCACAATTCAAACAATCTTTGCCACCAGCTATGTCCTTGGTATCACCGAGCCACTGACCATCGATCTGGTCCTCATTAAGTTCACCATTGGCTTCCTCACCAAGATCAACCTCCTCAGCCTCATCGGCATGTTTTTGGGCATCTATCTATACAAAAACGTGTAGCAAGATGCTGAAAAAGCCCGCCAGCTTCGTTCTCGCATCGTTCAGATCCTCAACGTACCCCTGAGGGTACGCCTCGGATCTTCACTCGCTGCGGCCTTGCTGAACGGACTTTTTGAGCATCTTGCAACCTGCTAGATTTCCGGATTCAATTCTAACTCCTTCAGCCTCAATGCTCGAATCCGGTTTCGGAGGGCTGCAGCCCGTTCAAATTCCAACTCTTTGGCGGCGGCTTTCATTTCCGTTTCCAGCCGTTTGATGATCTGTTCGGTCGCTTCCTCTGCTCCATAGATCGCCGGCGACTCCGCAGCCAAATCCAGTTGCACAGCATTCATTTCCGCCGTGGCATATTCGAGCGACAGGACGTCCTTCTTAATGCTCGTGGGTACGATACCGTGCCTGGTATTATAGTCGGCCTGAATCGCACGCCGGCGCTCGGTCTCGGCGAGCGCCATGCGCATAGAATCGGTGATGGTATCACCGTACAAAATCACGTGGCCCCGCACGTTCCTCGCTGCCCGCCCAGCCGTCTGGATCAACGACCGATAGGACCGAAGATAGCCTTCCTTATCCGCATCGAGAATCGCCACCAAGGTGACCTCGGGGAGATCCAACCCTTCACGCAGAAGATTGATTCCCACCAGTACATCGAACACCCCGCGCCGTAGATCTTGGATGATTTCAGCCCGCTCCAACGTCTTGATGTCAGAGTGCAGATACCGCACTTTGATGCCAAGATCGTGGTAATACTCGCTTAAATCCTCCGCCATACGCTTGGTCAAGGTGGTAATCAGCACACGTCCGCCCTGCGCCGTTTCAGTCCGCACTTCGCCGAGAAGGTGATCCACCTGCCCTTTGGCCGGACGCACATCGATGACCGGATCCATCAGACCGGTCGGACGAAGGATCTGCTCAACCACCTCGCCAGCCGCATGCCCCAGCTCATAGGAGCCTGGCGTCGCGGAAACGTATACGGCCTGATTGAGGCAACGCTCAAATTCCGCGAATTTGAGCGGCCGGTTATCGATCGCCGAGGGCAACCGGAATCCGTACTCAACCAATGTGCGCTTCCGAGAATAGTCGCCCTCGTACATCCCGCCTACTTGGGGAATCGTCGCATGGGATTCGTCGACGATCAGCAGAAAGTCTTTGGGGAAATAGTCGATGAGCGTCGGAGGCTGCTCACCGGGCGCACGGCCACTGAGATGCCGCGAGTAATTCTCGATGCCATGGCAGTATCCCATCGCCCGAATCATTTCAAGATCGAACTTGGTGCGCTGCGCGATCCGCTGGGCCTCCACCAGTTGATTCTGTTTCTTGAAATAGGCGACCCGCTCATCCAATTCTTCCTCAATACCTGTAATCGCCTTCTCATACCGATCCGGGGCAATGAGGTAATGCGTATTCGGGTAGACCGCGACTTTGGGAAGCTTCCTGAGCGACTTCCCCGTAAGCGGGTCGATTTCGTGAATCGCGTCGACGACATCGCCGAACAACTCGATCCGCACGGACACTGCTTCATTCGAAGCAGGAAAGATCTCGATGACGTCGCCGCGGGCGCGAAAGGTGCCTCGGTGGAAATCCATGTCATTGCGGGCATATTGAATTTCGACCAGCTTCGCCAGGATCTTCTCCCGCCTAATCTCCATCCCTTCTTCGAGGAATATCACCATCTCGTGATACACATCAGGGGACCCCAGGCCGTAAATACAGGAGACCGACGAGACGATCAGTACGTCGTTCCGTTGAAGCAACGCGGATGTCGCCGCATGCCGCATCTGATCGATCGCATCGTTGACCGATGCGTCCTTGGCAATGTACGTGTTACTTTGGGGAATATAGGCTTCCGGCTGGTAGTAGTCGTAGTAACTGACGAAATACTCTACCGCGTTGTGGGGGAAAAACTGTTTGAACTCTTGATAGAGCTGACCAGCCAGCGTTTTGTTATGGACCAGCACCAACGTGGGCTTCTGCACCTGCGCGACCACATTGGCCATGGTAAAGGTCTTGCCGGATCCAGTCACACCGAGCAGCGCTTGGTGCTTCCGTCCGGTCGCGATCCCTGCCACCAACTTATCGATGGCCTGGACTTGATCTCCGCAGGGCTTGAATGGGGCTTCGAGTTGAAACGGCGGCATGGGACGACCTTTCGGTCGTTATCTTACCATCGGAAACCGCACGGCGTGCAATAGAGACGACACGAAGTTCGAGGTTCCGGGTTCGAAGTTCGGAACCCCTCGAACTTCGAACCTCGAACCGTCATCCTTCTCACCCATCACGCTTTTCTGGCAAGTCTCGCGTGAATTAGGCGGATTAATATCGTGAGTGTCTCGACCCGCCGGCAAAAGCTCCCAGCCTATGGCCAGGTCCTCGATTCTCACCCTCGCGAGATCGTCGACCAGCTGGTTCCGCGCTTCGGCGAGGCCGTGAGCGAGGATCCTGATAGTCGCTGACGGGCATAGGCGCCGGCGCAGGAAGGGCAGCAAATACAGGAAGCGCAAGTTTTTTCGTCTCGATTCGTAATTGTCTCACCATTCGAAGATACTCTCGCTCTTCGGATTGAGACAGAATCAAGTACGTCGCCCCTTCCTTCTCTGCTCGACCGGTTCGCCCTGTCCGATGGACATAGGAATTCGGATTGGTGGGCAACTCATAGTGAATCACTTGGGTTACATCCTGAATATCGAGCCCTCTGGCTGCAACATCGGTCGCCACGAGCGACCGGAGTCGGCCGGCCCGAAAGGCGCCGAGCGTTCTCTCACGCTGCGCTTGGCTGTGATTACCGGTCAACGCTCCGACCGAAGCCTGTTCTCCCCCCAGATGAGCCGCCAACCGCCGTACCTTATACTTCTGATCGCAAAACACCATCGACCGTCCCACGCCAGTCACGCTCTGGAGCAAGGTATGCACGAGTTGCGTACGAGCCTGATCCCCCGGCACAACATAGTAGGCATGCACGATCGTGGTCGGTGTACTGATCCCCGGATCGACCGAGATACGAGCGGGATTACGTTGCATGGTCTGCGCGAGCGTTTGAATCTCCCCGGAAAATGTGGCAGAGAACAGTAGCGTCTGGCGTTCGACCGGAAGGAGACGAATGATCCGCTGAATATCCCGCAGGAACCCGCGATCCAACATCTGATCCGCCTCATCCATCACAAGAAACGTCACGCCACCTAACTTCAAGTGGCCGGAACCGGCCAAGTCGAGCAACCGTCCCGGTGTACCGACCACCACCATCGGTGGTCGCTGCAGCGCGCGGTAATGACGCTCGATCGGCGTCCCGCCGTATACCGACAACGAGGTCACGGACATCGGAGCATACTTGCGCAGCTCCATCTCGATCTGAAGCGCCAATTCTCGCGTAGGTGCCAATACCAAGAATTTCGGACCTGAAAGATGGCCCGGTCCAGACTTGGCGTAGGGGCCTGGTGCTGGCGCAGAAGCCTCCCGTCGCATAACTTGTTCGATAATCGGCAGCAAAAACGCCAGCGTTTTTCCGCTCCCGGTTTTGGCTTGTGCCATGATGTCCTGGCCTTTCAGTGCCAGTGGAATGGCAGCCTGTTGCACCGGTGTGGGTGTCGTCAGGCCCGCCTGTATCAGGCGCTGGGCAAGGGACTGGGGCAGATTCATATCAGCAAACGTAGACATAGAACTCCTTGTATAGGGCACACTTCCTGGGACTGCACGGTCCGGCCTGATGAGAGGGCCGAGAAACGCATCACGTTGATGGGCAATTCTAGGAAGGAAATAGCGGGGCTGCCGGATGGCAGCCCCGACGTGTAAAACACTTGTTACGGCTTAGTACCGGTCTCCACCGCCGCCGCGACCGCCGCGACCACCACCACCACCGCCGCCACCAGTACGTGGCTCCTGTGGGCGCGCTTCGTTGACGGTCAACGTACGACCGCCCAACTCAGTGCCATTCAGCGCGGTAATCGCCGCCTGCGCTTCTGAATCCCCGGACATCTCCACGAATCCAAACCCGCGGGACTGGCCAGTAAACTTATCTGTGATAATCCGGGATGATGTCACCGCTCCATGAACAGCAAACAGATCGCTCAGCTGCTGCTCAGTTGTGGAATACGGTAAACCGCCGACATAGATCTTCGAACCCATTGGGCTCCTCCTTTGAGAATATGTGTTGTCTTGGACTCGAGAACAAAGTGAGGAAGGAGTGGGCCGACGACGCAAACACCATAGCGGCTCAAGGCTGGCTTCCGATCAAATTCCCGTGCAGGACCAAAACAACAACTGTCTTAGGCCTTGTCTCTCTCTGTGGTATCACCACCAGGCCTTTCGCGATGATACACGAGGGACACTCTACTCCTCAGTCCCTCCAATTGCAAGCGACAACGCAATCGTGCGCAATGCCGTGTCTTCGGCTAATAGGCAGCGGGAGCA
>JBAXBK010000034.1:0-35388 GCA_037142015.1 Nitrospira sp.
AGTGTCGATCTGAAAAGAAAGAAAGGAATAGTTCAAGGACTGTGGTCCCCAATATCCTCCATTTCTGCAGAGACAATTTGTTGCAACTTGTTGATCCTAGAGGGGTTGTGTCTTGACAGGCTCTTCAAATTCCTGTTAGCTTCTCTGCTCATTTCAACGCGTCTAGCGTAAAGAGTTTAGGCTTCCATCACAACGACTGGACTGTTCGTGACCTTCCAGGATCTCATCCTCACGTTGCATCACTACTGGGCCGACCAAGGCTGCGTCATTCATCAACCTTATGATCTGGAGATGGGAGCGGGCACCTTTCATCCGGCCACGTTTCTCCGGTCCCTTGGTCCTGAGCCCTGGCGGGCGGCCTATCCCCAACCATGTCGGCGTCCTACGGATGGACGATACGGCGAGAATCCGAATCGGATGCAGCATTACTACCAGTACCAAGTCGTGCTGAAGCCGGCGCCGGACAATATTCAATCGTTGTACTTGGAAAGTCTGGCTCAATTGGGGATTAACCCGAAGCAGCACGACATCCGGTTCATTCAAGACGACTGGGAGTCTCCCACGCTGGGTGCCTGGGGCCTGGGCTGGGAGGTGCGACTTGATGGGATGGAGATTACCCAGTTCACCTACTTCCAGGAAATCGGCGGGATCGAGCTGAACCCCATTACCGTCGAAATCACCTATGGGACTGAACGTATCGCCATGTATCTGCAACAAGTGAATAATGTGTTTGACCTCGCCTGGAACGATTCCGTCACCTATGGAGATATCCATCACGAAACTGAAGTTCAATTTTCCACCTACAATTTCGAAGAAGGCGATGTGGCGATGCTCATGGCCACGTTTCAATCGTTCGAAGGGGAGTGCAAGCGGCTGCTGGCGAATCGCGACAAGCGGTTGATGCTTCCGGCCTACGAGTTCTGTATCAAATCATCGCACCTCTTCAATCTGCTGGATGCCCGTGGGGCGATCAGTGTGGCGGAGCGCACGGGCTATATCGCCAGAGTTCGCGCCCTTGCCCGTCAATGTGCCGAGCGCTATATCGAAGAGCGGGCGGCGATGGGGCATCCGCTGCTCAATCGCGTGGCGGGGCATAGTGGAGCAAAGGTGTCAGGTTCTCGTTCAAAATCCGTGGCTCGCCGCTCATAGAACAGCAAAAAGATTCATGACAAAGAATCAGAAACCTCGTCCCCCCGTTCCTCCTGCGAAGAAAGGGAGTCGCCCTTCTCCAGTGACCGCTGCCGAGTTATTGCTGGAGATTGGCGTCGAAGAACTTCCCTACCAGTTCATCACTCCCGCCCTGGCGGCTCTCAAAGGTTCGGCTGAGCAGCTGTTGAAAGACCACCGTCTTGCATTTCAATCAGCCTGCACGCTGGGAACTCCACGGCGGTTGACCCTGGTGGTTACAGGCCTTGCGACCCAGCAAACTTCCATGGTCAAGGAAGCGATGGGGCCTTCGAAAGCGGTAGCGTTCGATCCCACCGGTCAGCCGACTAGAGCGGCGACAGGATTTGCCGCAGGACAAGGAGTCTCCGTCCAAGAGCTGCAAATTCGCCAGACTCCGAAGGGGGAATATCTTTTTGCGGTGAAGCAGGAACAGGGGCGACCCACCAATGTGGTCCTGAAAGAACTCCTCTCGCAGTTAATCTCGAAACTCTCTTTTCCGAAAGCGATGAAGTGGAATAGTACCGGTGTTCGGTTTGCTCGACCGGTGCGGTGGCTAGTTGCGCTATACGGAGGGGCCACGCTTCCCATCGAAGCCGCAGGGATTATTGCTGGTAACCGGACAGAAGGCCATCGCGTGTTAGGGAATGCGAAGGGAATTGTGGTTCGAGACTCCGAGTCCTATCTGAAGGGGCTTGAACGTCAGGGGGTTATTTCCGACCCAGAGCGCCGACGTCGCATGATTGAAGAACAGATCGCGACATTGTGCAAGAAAACCGGTTTCACATTGAATGTAGACGGAGACTTATTGGATCAGGCGGTCTATACGACCGAATGTCCCAATGCCATTATCGGTTCCTTTAAGCCCGCCTATCTTGAGGTACCGCAAGAGATTTTGATCACCTCCATGAAAGAGCATCAGGGGTTCTTCTCCTTGATGCACAAAGAGACAGGGAAGCTCGTTCCCCATTTCATCGCAGTGACGAATAATCGAGCCAAAGATATGGGATTGATTCGTGAAGGCAACGAGCGGGTCCTGGCGGCGCGTCTGGCCGATGCGAAGTTCTTTTTTGACGAAGACCGGAAGGTCAAACTCGAGGACCGGGTTCTGAAGCTGGCCGGCGTCACGTTTCAACAGAAGCTCGGTACGATGGAGAAAAAACAGCAACGGATCAGGAAGCTGGCCAGCATGATCGCGACGAGTGTGCGACCTCAGGACTACGAATTGAAACAGACCTGCGAGAGGGCCGCGGATCTTTGCAAGGCTGACCTTCTCACCGGTGTGGTCGGTGAATTTCCTGAACTGCAGGGCATCATGGGGGGCGAGTACGCGAAACATGATGGTGAGTCTGAGGCGGTCAGTCAGGCCATCAGAGAGCAATATCTGCCGCGATCGATAGAAGGTGAGTTGCCCAAGACCATCGCTGGTCAGGTGCTCTCGTTGGCCGACCGGCTGGATTCGGTGGCGGCTTTTTTCTACGTGGGTCTCGTGCCGACCGGTTCGGAAGATCCCTTTGCGTTGCGTCGGAATGCCACGGCCATCGTTCGGATTATTCTTGAGGGAAATCTCCGATTGAATCTTGGGAAATGCATTGATAACGCGATCAACTTAGTTCAGGCCGATGGTTTTAAGAGATCTCAGAATTTTGAGTCGCAAGGTCGTCGACAAGTCACGGAATTCATTTTTGAGCGGGTTCGCCATTATGGCCGGATTGTCCACGCGTTGCGCGATGACGTCATCGAAGCGGTGCTCAAGCTGGCTCACGACAAGGCGTTAAACCTCGTGGACCTCGTTCAGAGAATGAAGGCGCTTGAATCTGTGACCACGAAGCCGGAATTCGATCCTTTGATCATCGGCTTTAAACGTGCGCACCGGCTTGTCGAGAAAGAGCAGTGGGATCGCAAGCCGGTCGACAGTACAAGGTTCGAGCATATCACGGAGTCGGCGCTCTACCAGGCCACAGCGGAAGAACGGGAGAAGATGCTGTCCGCGTTGAACCGAGGCGAGTATGGCCAGGCCCTGGACGCGCTGGTGCGTTTGAAGCCTGCTATCGATGAGTTCTTCACAGCGGTCATGGTGAATGCGGAGGATCCGGCCGTCCGAAGCAACCGGTTGTCGTTACTCCAGGAAGTAGATGATTTCTTCAACTCATTCGCGGACTTTTCACAGATTGTGGTACAAGGAGGGTAGAGACAGATGGTCAGGTGAGCCCCCCGTGCTCGCGCAACGCGCGGCTTGAGAAAGCCCTCGTTGGACGCGCGCAGTTGGGGACTCATCCTGACCACCTGTTCGGTAAAGAGACGAGTTGGGTGAAAGCTATGGGTCAATCATTGTCAGACGATCAGCGTCGGGCGAAGAGAGTCCGACAATTCACCATCGGCGTGACTCTTGCCATGATTGTTCTCTGCAACGCGATTGTATTGATTGGGTTATGGGCCAGCGGGATGAACCTCGATGAACTGGCAGCGACCCCTGATGTATTCAACTCTAAACAGGATATTTGTCTACGGCTCGGTTGGCAGCCTGTCACGGGAGCGCCGGAACCGGTGCGTCTCTGCTCGGAGTGGATCAATCTATCCGACGCATCTGGCAAGACCCATCAGTTTCAACGGGAGATCAAGGTTCGGCAAGGGCCTGACGGGCAGTATTATGCGGATCGGGGGATTCACGCCGACTATCGGTTGCTCATATTGATGCTGTTCGTGGTGGCAGTTATTGCATTCGGGCTGGCGGCGAAATGGTATTTGGTCAGCCGGTATCGACAGCGTCTTGAATCCACCGCCGGCCATGGGGCAGCACTCGTCCATTGAACTGAACTCAACGCGAAGGAGAGGGCAGCGTGGCAAAGAAATACGTGTACTATTTTGGTGACGGCAAAGCCGAAGGCACATCCAACATGAAGGAGCTCCTCGGCGGGAAGGGAGCCGGACTCGCAGAAATGACGAATCTCGGCATCTCCGTTCCGCCCGGCTTCACGATTTCCACCGAGGCGTGCGTTGAGTATTACAAAAACGGGAAACAATATCCTCCTGGCATGTGGGATGCCGCGTTGAAATCGCTCAAGCGGGTCGAGCGGTCGATGAGCATGGGGTTCGGCGACCCTGAGCGGCCTTTGCTGGTCTCCGTCAGGTCCGGCGCCAGGGCTTCAATGCCCGGCATGATGGACACGGTGCTGAATGTCGGTCTGACCACCAAGACGGTCGAGGGACTGGCGGTAAAAACACGCAATGACCGGTTTGCCCAGGATAGCTATCGGCGCTTTGTCTCCATGTATGGCAGCATCGTCATGGGCGTGCCGCGCGAACATTTCGAAGCGATCCTCAAGCACAAGAAGGCTGAGGTAGGCGTGGCGCACGAGACTCATCTCGATGCGCGGCATCTTCGCGAATTAGTCTCCAGCTTCAAGGCGCTCATCAAGGAAGAGACGAAGAAAGAGTTTCCCGATGAGCCGCTGGAGCAGCTTCGCTTGGCCATCAATGCCGTCTTTTCGTCCTGGTTTGGCGCGCGGTCCGTCACCTACCGGCGTCTCTATGGGATTCCCGACTCGTGGGGTACGGCCATCAACGTGGTGGCGATGGTATTTGGCAATATGGGAGAAACGAGCGGTACCGGTGTGGCGTTCACGCGCGACCCGGCCTCCGGCGACAAGAATTTTTTCGGTGAGTGTTTGATGAATGCCCAAGGGGAAGATGTCGTGGCCGGCATCAGGACTCCACTTCCGGTGAATGCGCTGGCGAAGAATGTACCGGAGGCCTACAAGGAATTGGAGCATACCTACAAGAAGCTCGAAAAACATTACCGGGATATGCTCGATTTGGAGTTTACGATCCAAGAGGGGAAGCTCTACATGCTGCAGACCCGGGTCGGCAAACGGACGGGTATTTCCGCTGTAAAGATTGCGGTCGATATGGTGCGAGAAGGCCTCATTTCGAAGCAGGAAGCGGTGCAGCGGATCGGGCCGGAACAATTGGCGCAATATCTCTACCCGATTTTTGACACGAAAGAAGAGTCGAAATCTAATCCTCTTGGCAAAGGGCTCCCAGCTGGTCCTGGCGCAGCAGCCGGGAAGATTGCCCTCACGCCCGATCGGGCCGTGACGATGAAAGCGGCCGGTACCCGTGTGGTATTGGTTCGCCAGGAAACGAGCCCGGACGATATACATGGGATGAACGCTGCGGCGGGATTCTTGACGGCACGAGGTGGGATGACATCCCATGCTGCGGTGGTTGCCCGGCAAATGGGCAAGGTTTGTGTGGCCGGCTGCGATGCGGTGGAAGTGTTGGACGGCCAATCCGTTCGTATCGGGGCCAAAGTGTTTCGCGAGGGGGACTATCTTTCAATCAACGGTTCGACCGGAAATGTATACGAGGGGGACCTCCCTGTCGTCGAATCTGAAATTATTCAAGTCATCCAGGGCCAGTTGGATGCGAAGCAGTCGGACAAGTACCAGCGTTTTGCCTTGATTCTGTCATGGGCCGACAGCGTGCGGACGCTCCGTGTCCGCGCCAACGCCGACGTGCCGGATCAGGCGAAAATCGCGCGAGGTTTCGGGGCGGAAGGGATTGGACTCTGTCGGACAGAGCATATGTTCTTCGCCGAGGATCGCATCCCGATCATGCAGAAGATGATTCTGGCGCGAACCAAAGAAGAACGTGAAAAGTTTCTCGATCAGCTCCTGCCGCTGCAAAAACAGGATTTTATCGGGCTCTACCGCGAGATGGCAGGTTATCCGGTCACCATTCGTCTCCTCGATCCACCATTACACGAATTTCTGCCGAAGCGTGAAGACTTGATGGTGGAGATTGCGCAGCTGGAGCTGACCGGGCGCGATGGGACCAAGCTGGAAGAAAAACGCCGGTTGCTGGCCCGCGTCGAGGAGCTCCACGAGTTCAATCCCATGCTCGGCTTACGTGGCTGCCGGCTCGGGATTACGATGCCGGAGATTACCCGCATGCAGGCGCGGGCCATCATGGAGGCCGCATGCGAGCTGGCCAAGGAAGGGAAGAAGATCGTCCCGGAGATCATGATCCCACTGGTGGGAATGGTCTCAGAAATGAAGGCGCAGAAAGACTTGATCCGCGAGGTGGCGCAGGAGACGATGAAACGGTACAACGTGAAGCTCTCCTATCTCGTGGGCACGATGATCGAACTGCCCCGTGCCGCCGTGACGGCGGACCGTATTGCGACAGAGGCGGAGTTCTTTTCATTCGGGACGAACGACCTCACCCAAACCACGTTCGGTTTCTCCCGTGACGATGCCGCAAAGTTCATCGATTTTTATCGGACTGCGAACATTTTGGAATCCGATCCCTTTGCGGTGCTCGATCGAGAAGGGGTGGGGGCCTTGATGAAGCAGGCCATCGCCGGCGGTCGAAAGACCCGTCCTGCGATCAAGCTCGGTATCTGCGGTGAACATGGCGGTGATCCCAGTTCCGTTGAGTTCTGTCATGAACTTGGATTGGACTACGTGAGCTGCTCGCCCTACCGTGTCCCCATTGCGCGGCTTGCAGCAGCTCATGGAGCCTTGGCCGAAGCCAGGTCGAGCGGTTCGCTCCTCTCCACGCGCAAGGTGCCAGGGGCCAGCGCGAAGGCGAAAAAGACGACGAAGAAGACCACCAAGACGAAGTCGGCTCAGCGGCCTCGCAGCCGATCGCGCGGCACTCGCAAGACACGGTGATCGACACCATACTGCACCGCCGCTTTATGACCCTGGCGCTCCGTCTCGCGGCGAAGGGCCGGGGCAAGACCAGCCCCAATCCCATGGTCGGCGCCCTCGTAGTGAAGAACGGCCGCATCGTGGGCCGCGGATATCATCACGGTCCAGGGCAACCTCACGCAGAAATTCTTGCACTCAACCAAGCGGGGCCACGCGCCAATGGCGCGACGTTGTACGTCACGCTCGAGCCCTGCTGCCATCTCCTCAAACGAACCCCACCGTGCGTTCCGGCAGTGATTCAATCGGGCGTGCGGCAAGTGGTGGTTGCGATGGTTGATCCCAATCCCTCAGTCAAAGGACGAGGCATTGCCGCCTTACGTCGGGCCGGAATCATGGTGACGACGGGTACGGCACAAGAGGAAGCGGCTCAGTTGAATCGCGCCTATCTCCACTGGGTAAGGACTGGACGTCCTTATGTGATCCTGAAAGCCGGAATGACATTGGATGGAAAGGTAGCCACGGCGAAGGGAGAGTCGCGATGGATTACCGGCCCATCCGCACGGCAAGAGGCGCATCGGTTTCGGAGTCAGGTGGATGCCGTGGTCGTCGGGGTTGGCACAGTCATTCACGATGATCCCGCGCTGACGGCTCGATTGTCCGATCGTCCACTCAAGCTGGCACCGAAGCAACCGTTGCGTGTCGTGCTCGATAGCCGACTCAGGACACCACTGACGGCGAGGATCTGTGCCAAGCAGGATCAGGCGAAGACCTTGATCGTGACCACGAGTCGTGTATCCCAGTTACGCCGCCGCCCATTTGAACGGGCAGGGGTGGAGGTCGTGTCACTATCGATGAAGAACGGGCGGGTCTCGCTTCCAGCGCTTATGACCGTGCTGGGCAAGCGCGGGATCACGTCCGTGCTCATAGAGGGAGGCAGCACCGTCAATGCTGCGGCATTACGCGCAAAACTGGTCAATCGCGTCCTGTTCTATCTGGCTCCCACTTTGTTAGGAGGACAGGATGCCAAGGCGGTGATCGGCGACCGGAGCCCGATACGCCTGGCACAGGCACTGACATTGCGCCACGTCACAGTTCGCCGCATCGGGAATGATATGGTCGTGGAAGGGGATCTGTGACGCGCCAGCTTCTCTCTGGTGCTTGTTGCGCAGAAGCAGGGGGTATGAGCGCGGGGTGGCGGATCCGGCTTGGAACAACTTTGGGGGCGTTCGTCGCTGTGATCTGGTTGGCCACGTCCCTGTATGCCAGTCCTGGGCAATCAGAAACATGCTCGTTGTCACCGGACCATGCCGGACTAACGTTTCCGCTTGAGAAGGTCGATCCTAACTGGACCTGCCTGTTGCAAGACATCATTGGCAACTACACCGCAACGAACAAGCTTGGGCCGTTGCGAACGCCCTTACCTGAAACGGTCTATGTGAATCTATTAGATCGTCCGCCCATGACCGCGACTTTGGTCAATCGTCTTGGCATTGCGCCCTATCAAGCAGAGATGCGAGGGCCTGGCCGCTATTGGGCCACCGATGGCGAAGGGACAGGAGGGATTGTCCAACTCGTCTATCAGGATCGCACAAGCCGGATCTATTATCTGGAAGGTTCGCACAGCAGCCGGTTTCTTCCCGATGTCACCGGCAAGGCCGTGGTGCTGCTTAGGATAAATCCGGTCACAGACTCTGACGGAGCTGAGGCTGTGGAAAGCACGCTAGTTACCTACACCAGATTGAACAATCGCTTGTTATCAGGATTTGTTTCGCTGTTTCGCTCGCTTGTCAGCAGCATGGTGACACGGAAGTTGACACAGGGTGTCGATTCCGTCAACCGGTTGAGTCCGATGATCCTGCAAGAACCTGATCGAGTGTTGTCCGAGGCGATGAAACCACCCGCGTTACCTTCCGACGAGGTGGATTTCTTGAAACACATGTTGGTGAATGTGGGCCATCTTAGCGGCGTGGCTCCAACCAGAACGACTTCACCATGACGACGTCTCGCAGCTTCACGTTGCTCTGTACCGTCGGCGTGTTTTGCTTTATCAGCTACAACATGGTTCGGATGCCGGTGTTGGCGCTGTTTGCAGAATCACTGGGGGCCAGTCCTGAGCGCATCGGGCTCATCGTGTCGGTCTCCACGCTTACGGGGGTATTTCTCAAGCTGCCGTCCGGCGCGCTATCTGATATCTACGGCCGGCGGTTCCTCTTACGGATCGGCGTGGTGGCGTTCGGACTCCCGCCGTTTCTCTACCCTTGGGTAACAGATCTCGATACGCTGACCGCCTTGCGGTTTTTCCACGGGCTGGCCACTGCCATTTTTGCGCCGAGTGCACTGGCGACTGTGGCCGATCTCTATCGGGAACGGCGAGGCGCCGCACTCGGCACCTACACAGCCTCGACGCAATCCGGTGCGTTGCTTGGGCCACTTATCGGCGGCTATCTGATCTACGTATCGGGATTTTCCTCCGCTTTCGTGACGGCCGGTCTATTCGGCTGCATCGCCATTGCCATTTTCTATAGCCTGAATCTTACACCGCCTTCCCCCCGTATTCAGGAGAGGGGGATGGCCCCGTTGCTGGCGGAGATGTGGAAAGGCTTCAGGGTCGTCGCCAAGAATCGTAAGGTCCTTATTACCAGCTCGACCGACGCAGCCAAGATGATTGCGAACGGGGCCTTGATGGCTTTCCTCCCGCTCTATGGGGTCTCAGTGGGATTGAATCCGGGAGAAGTCGGTCTGCTGTTTACGGTCCAGGCCCTCACGTCGCTCGTCTCCAAGCCGATTATGGGCCGAGTATCCGATCGCGTCGGGCGTCAGCCACTCATCATCATCGGTCTCGTGATTTGTGCAGCAACCTTTGCCTGTATCCCACAGGTCTCGATATTCTGGCTGTTATTGGCGCTTTCGGCGGGCTTCGGATTCGGCGAAGCTGTCGTCTCCTCCTCCTCCTCTGCGCTGGTCGCGGACAGTTCAGAGTTCAAAGGGATCGGGGCTGGAATGGGTATGCAAGGAACAATCGGAGACATCGGCCATGCCGGCGGCCCGCTTCTGGCAGGGGTTCTGATTGCGCGCCTGAATTATGCCAATGCCTTTGCCATCATCGCCGGTCTGCAACTCATCGCGGCGGCGGTGTTCTGGATGACGATGAGACGGGCGTAGCTTCGGTGGGATATACTGGGCCGGTGATGAACGCGATCGCGACAGAGAATATCGTCATTGGCGTACTGGCCAGCATCGGCGTGCTCGTGCTGCTCGTGATGGTTGTCTATGTGGTTCGGCAAATGTTCAGTCAGAAAGGGGAATAGGCTCCGTGTTTGAGCTTCTCCAGGATATTCAAAATGGCCTCCGGCAAGGCCGCAGCGAGCGGCTAGCCGAGGCGTACTGTCTGTAAGTACGTCGAGGCTGGGCGAGAAGCGAGAACGAAGCCCGTGGCAAGGCGCGTCTTGGCGCGCAGGGGTTGGGCGGGTGTGAAGGGGCCATTTTCAATATCCTGCTATGTTCACGGGCATTGTCGAAGAACTCGGCGCCATCATCTCAATTGACAAGACCCTCGCCGGAACGAGGGTGCTGATTCTAGCCTCAGCTGTGATGGGCGACCTCAAGATCGGGGACAGCATCAGCGTCAACGGCACCTGTTTGACCGTGGTGAACAAGGCTGAACATAATTTCTCCGTGGAAGTCTCTCCCGAAACCCTCTCCGTGACCACCCTCGGACAGCTCACTGCCGGTGCACCGCTAAATTTGGAACGGGCAATGAAACTCAATGAACGGCTCGGCGGGCATCTTGTGGCGGGCCATGTAGACGGCATCGGTACAGTTCGCAGCCGCCAACAGGATGGGAACGCCATTCTCTTCATGATCGATGCCCCGCCGGAGATTCTGCGCCACTGTATCGTGAAAGGGTCCGTCACCGTCGACGGCATCAGCCTGACGATCAATCAGGTGACAGATCGTGGCTTCTCAGTCTCGGTTATTCCGCACACGGCGAAGGTTACAACCCTGGGGCTCAAGCAGACCGGCGATCAGGTCAATCTTGAATCAGAC
The DNA here is from genome assembly GCA_037142015.1 of Nitrospira sp. Classification (GTDB taxonomy): domain Bacteria; phylum Nitrospirota; class Nitrospiria; order Nitrospirales; family Nitrospiraceae; genus Palsa-1315. The sequence continues at coordinate 10,869 of JBAXBK010000034.1, forward strand.
CTCATCGGGAAATATGTCGAACGATTGCTGCAGGAACGGGGACAGCTTCCTGCCAAACCGACTCCTGTCATAGATAAAGACTATCTCAAAAAACGCGGTCTCCTTTAGCAGAATGCTGAAAAAGTCCGCCAGCCTGTCTTGTTCATTTGGTCTGTTCAGTCTATCTGGTGGTCTATCTAGTCTGTCTGGTTCAACCAAATAAACGAGACAGACCAAACAGACGAGACAGACCAGACAGACCGGACTTGTCCCAGAAATGCACGCCAACAAAATTCTGCTGAGCTGAATGGTTCAGGATGGCAACTAAAACCACTTCTTCCAAACGTCTCACAGTGGATCGACTGCTCTCGAAGCTTGGGATTGCCTCACGTGGCACGAGCCAGGAATGGATCCGCGCGGGACGTGTCAGCATTAATGGACGAGTCGTACGCGATCCAGCCACCTGGGTCTTATGGCCGAAAGATGCTGTCTCGATCGATGATCAACCAATTCACGACTCGGCTAAACGGTTCCTCCTCTTTCACAAACCGAAAGGGGTCATCACGACGCACAGTGACGAAAAGGGCCGTAAGACGATCTTCGATCTGCTGCCATCCGATCTGGGATATCTGCATGCAGTCGGGAGGCTCGATCAGGCGACCAGTGGTCTCCTCATGCTCACCAATGATTCTGCACTGTCGAGCTTTCTCACCGATCCAACCCGTAAAGTGATGCGGACGTACCTGGTTTCGGTGCGAGGAGAATTCACCGAGGCACAAGCTACAGAAGCAGTAGTCGGAGTGGTCGATGGTGGGGAGCGCCTCCAGTGCCACAGCGTGAAGATCCAAAAGAGTTCCGGACGCGAATCACATCTGGAAGTGGTGCTGATTCAGGGCAAGAACCGTGAAATCCGAAGACTGTTCAAATCATTGGGGCATGAAGTGACCAGGCTCAGGCGCATTCAATACGGTCCCTTCAAACTGGAAGATCTTCCATCCGGCGCATGGCGCGAGGTCTCAATTGAGGATGTGAGGAAGGCACTCCGACTGTCCTAACTTGTCGTTCGCCTGTCTGGTTTCTTTGGTTCATCTGGTTTGTGTCGTCCATTGAATCAAAAAGATGAAAGGCGAGTGGGTGCAAATTTGCTGGAATGGAGTTCTCGTTCAGTTCCACCGGAGAAATCCAGAAAAGAAAATTTTACTCGCAGCACAAACTCTGCTATACCACACACACACCGACTAACATTTTGACATCGAAGGGGGGTGGAGATCTCATGGCAGCGAAGAAACCAGCAGCAAAGAAGCCCGCGAAGAAGGCGGCGAAGAAGAAGTAGTCGTCGCACTATGAGGAGGCGACGGTCACGTCGCCTCCTCACCTTCCCTCTTCCTCGATTTCTCTCAGACCCAAACCGCATCTCACACGTGGCTCACCGCCAAGGTATTCCCGCGCAGAATTTTCTGCAGTCTCAGTCACCCGATAAAAAATAACACGTGGTAGAGATTGTATTCCTGACCAGACCTTCATAGGTGTGGGGAAGCGACTGTGTCCGAATGCAACCGGAGTAGAAAACGCTCGGCGGGTTGATGTCAGCAAAACAAAAAGCTAGAGAGGCAAAAAAATGGGGAGGTGATGGCCACATCACCTCCCCATTTCCTCTGCGCCAGGGGAGAGCCCATAGCGTGAAGAAATCAGCGTGTGAATCTTAGCATGAACAGTCCCGTGGAAGTATGACTAATATTTAAATGTAATCAATGCCTTACAGATACACCCTGTCAGGATACTTAGGCGAGCAGGGATGATGAAATGGGTCCAGCAAGACAAACTATGGGATGTTCGCGAGAGGTACAGCACGATAAATAGAGAGGGGGAGACACCCCTACGTTGGTCCTGTGCTCCCGGAACCGAGGAAGGAATGGAGCCTGATGATCTTCTGTGCTCGCGCAACGCGCGGTCGCGAACTTCCCTCGCCCGGGCTAATGGCACGTCTCGGCGTGCCGGTGGGTGGGCGGGTGAAAAAGTTGCGCGCAGTGGAAGATCAATCAGCCCCCATCCCTGAAGAGAGAACGAGCGAGCTTGGATGGATGGGAAGGACACCCACGTTGGTCCTGTGCTCCCGGAACGCGCGCCCTGAGAAGGAGGGAGGCGAGAAAGCTGGCTAGTCTCTGTGCTCGCAGAGGCCCCACGATAAAGCGGTGGTCCCTCGATGCGCGCAGTGGAGACTATGCCAGCTCCCTCGCTGAAAACGGGTTAAAGACATGCATTTGACGGCCGCACGTAGACCAACATGGGTGCCCTTCTAAGAGAGGGAAAGTAAGCGAGCTTGGGAGGATCAATTCAGGCCTGTAGAATAGACTCCTGGTACATTCTCCATATCTCGTCAGAATCACCCGGCTGATCGATAGAGACTCGCTCCTCGGTCTCCATAGGTTTCATAGAAATGCTCGAACACAGCTGAACATTTCTGCTGATAGATCTCAGGGGAGTATGCGCGAGGGAGTCCCTGATCCAGCACCTCTTCGATGGCCAGCTTTACTTGTGACCGCGCACTTGCCTTTTGTCGCCATTCGAGCACCAGGAGCTGCTTGAGTTTCCCCAGCAACTCTTTCGCCACCTTCTTCACCTCGGCACGCTCTTCCGGGCCCAGCTCCGGTGCAGGCCTGGTCAGAATGTCGAACACCACCAGCTCTTCTTCGGACAGACGTTCCCGTACATGGCGCTGTTGCTCATCATTGAGGGTGCGGCTGAGAGCCAGGAGTTCGGCGAAAAGGTCCTCGATGTTCCGGCTACCCGCGTTGTAGGACTCGATGAGCTCCTCAAACTTTGTGAGGTAGTCGGCACGAGTCCGGTTGAGGCGAATCAGCTTGTCGAGGTGGGCGCGGATTGCAGCCTTCAGTTGCTCAAGGTCAATGTTCTTGGTCTTCGACTTCCCAAAGCGCTTCGCGAGCGCTTCAAAGTCAATCTTCGCCAGGTCGATGACGCCGTGGCCTTTCTTGCCCTCAGGGATGTGAAAGCCATCGGCGGCCACTGAGGCATCAAGAATCTTGTTCAGGTCAATCATAACGGCGGAGATGTCCGCCGGACCTTCACCCGTACGCTCTCGAATCGTCTCGGCAATCGTCGTGAGGCAAGCGACGCGCGAGGAAAACTCCAGGACGGACGGATCTGGCTTCACGGCTTGAAAGAGCGTCCGGACCCATCGCTCCTGGGCGAGGAAGTCTTTGCGGAGCGGGTCTGGGGAGATCAGGCATTCAACGGCATCGACAATCTTCGTCAGCCGCTCCAGACTCCCGACTGTCGTTCGTTCAATCTCTTCGAGGCTGACGCCATGCGCACGGCAGAACGTGACGGCATCCGTCATTGCCTGCCGCAGGGTTTCCACCAGCTGCTGTTTGTCGCGCACGGGATGCGCACCGCTCCGCCCGATGGCATAGATGGCCAACGCTTGCTCCAGTGAAGCAAAGACGTTGGCATAATCCACAATCAGCCCGCTGTGTTTACCAGGGAAGACGCGGTTCGCCCGCGCGATCGTCTGCATTAAGCTGTGGTTCCGCATCGGCTTATCGAGATACACCGTCGAACAGCTCGGCGCGTCAAACCCGGTCAGCCACATCGCGCAGACGAAAACCAGGCGCAACGGATCTGTCGAGTCCTTGAACTTCTCGTCAAGCGACTCGTCGTTCATCCGCTTGCGGTGCGGGGCAATATCGAGCCCCAGCCGTTTCATCTGGTCGATCTCGTTCTGGCCTGGCGACACGATCAAGGCCATGTCAGTGGTCTGGATCACATCGAGCCGCTCACGGAGTTCCCTGATGCGGTCCGGGTCGGACTTCTTCCCATAGGTCGTGAGCTTGACCAACTCCTGTTCCACCCGCACACGTTCAGCCTGCCAATGCGTCCGCACCTTGTCGTGCATGCGCAACGCCGTCGCCTTATCGATGGAGATCACCATGGCCTTGCCTTGGAAGCCGCGTCCCAGGAAGTGCTGCACGATATCCTTCGCGACCGTCTCCAGCCGGTCGTCGCGGGTGATGAGCTGGTATTGCCGACCCAGCTCACGCTCCAGCCGTGTCTCTTGCTCCTCATCCAGCTCAGCGGCTTCGATCAGGTTGTAAATATCGTCGTTGAGGTTCGGATTCTCCAGCCGCAGTTCAGGGGTACGGTTTTCGTAAAAAAGCGGCACAGTAGCACCGTCTTCGACGGACTGTTGGAAGTCATAGATGGAGACGTAATCGCCGAAGACCTCGCGCGTCCGTTCCTCGCCGACAATGAGCGGCGTACCAGTGAAGGCCAGGAAGAGCGCCCGAGGCAGCGCGGTCCGCATGTTCAGTGCCAGCGTGTCGTATTGGCTTCGGTGTGATTCGTCGGTCAGCACGATCACATCCGAACGGTCGCAGAGCAACTCGGGAGTCTGGAACTTGTGGATCAACGTGAAGACATACCGGTGATTCTCGCCGAGCAATTGCCTCAACTGCGCGCCACTCTGTGCGTGGCACACGTCACTCTCCGCCTCGCTCACCGCGCCACAGGCCTTGAACGTCTTCGCAATCTGGTCATCCAGCTCCACCCTGTCCGTCACCACTACGAAGGTCCAGTTGCCGGGGAACTTTCGCAGGATCTTCTGTGCAAAGAAGACCATTGCCAGACTCTTGCCAGAGCCCTGGGTCTGCCAAAACACGCCGCCTCGTCCATGGCCCTGTTTCCGGGCAGCCAACGTAGCCGCAATGGCATTATTCACCCCAAGGAACTGGTGATTCTGTCCCAGCACTTTCACCAAGCCCGCCTTGTGCTCTGAGAAGAGCGTGAAGTTTTCCAGGAGATCTAGCAGGCGTAGAGGCGCACAGGTACCGCGCAACATTACCTCAAGAGAGACTCGCCGGGGCTCATCTTCCCGTTCGATCCGCTTCCACTCAAAGAACCGCTCCCAATCAGCGGTCAGTGATCCCACACGGCTTTCCCTGCCATTGGAGGCGATCATGATCCCGTTGAACCAGAAGAGTTGGGGAATGTCGGACTTGTAACAAGTGAGGTTGTCGTCAAAGGCTTGTTTCGCCGGAACGCCAGGCTTCTTCAGCTCGATCACGACAAGAGGTAAGCCATTCACGAACCCGACGAGGTCAGGCCGACGGGTGTAGAGCGACCCCGTCACGCTGAACTGACTCACCAGCAGGAAATCGTTTGAAGCAGGACTTTCCCAATCGATGACTCTAACGCGCTCGGTCTTCTGCCCACCACCCTTGGTATCTGGAACGGAAACAGGAATCCCTTCTTTCAGAAAGCCATACAAGTTCCGATTCGCCGCCGCGAGGCTCATCACCGAACGGTCGCGGATCAGCTGATCAATGGCTCCCGAAATGGCTTCTGGTGGGAGGGATGGGTTTAGACGCTCGAGAGCGGTACGAAGACGGGGAACCAAGACCGCCTCACCCTTTGTCTCACGCCCAAGTGTGCCTCCAACACCAAAGACTTCTTCCAGAGCTGATAACGTCTGCCAGCCCATCTCTGCGAAAAGCTGGATCGCAGGCTGTTCGACAAGGAAATCTTCAGTATAAGTATGGGACATTGCTTAGAATTAAATGGGGCTTGAATTTTCCATCAAACGGGCCGATACTGTGAACGACTCATCTACCATGTGTAGAAGGAGCATACGGAGCCGCCTTGCAGCAATGCCTGGCGGCTCTAGCTTTTTCGAGAACGACGAAACTCTTCTCGTTCCCGCTCAAAGTCCTTCCGGCGCTGTTGCTTTACCCAATAAGCTGTTTTCAAGAGAAAATATCCAGTCCGCTGCGCCAGCACCACGGCAAAGTTCTCTTGCTCATGCCAAATCACGACATGGGTATTGCTGCCACGTTTATTTTCCCACCAGCATACGTCTTCATGACTTGTCGCATGTTGGATGAGCCACGCCACCCATCGAATCCGTTCGCATCGCCGGATGTCGGGAATTCGCTCTTCCTCGCGCTCACCCTCTGAAATCAGGTGCCAGAAACTATACCCCTTGTTCTTCGTTGGTGGCACATATCTCGATCGAACAGGCACGCCGACGAAGGTCAGGCTAGACCGGACAATCGTTTCTAGATAGATCTCGTAGAGTTCTTCCTCATAACGGTCCCACTCACCATGGAAAGGAAACAATTCTGGCAGACTCATTCCACGGCCTGCGGCGTCCACACAAAGACATTGAGCTTCTTTTCCGACGGCAGCGTACTGCGTTTTAGGCTAAAGCCGGACTTAGCTTTTATCCTTTCGATTAGCGCCTGTTTGGCCGTGCTTGTCTGAAGCCCACGGTGTAAATAGCCAAGCGCACCGATCAGCACGTCAGCAAGCTGTAGTTGTTCGATCTCATGCGAATGCACCTGCTGAATCCACTCAACCATCTCCTTGTTGAAATCGTATTGGGCATTCGCCAAATAGTCGTGCAACTTGGTGACCTTCTGCTGACTACGCGTATCTTTAATGTCGAGGTAGATGCGATAACGGTTGCCGGATTCAAAAATGACCTTCAGTAGCTGAAAGTACATCTTGTAGTAGAAATCATCGTGCGATTGATTGAACATCGAATGATCCAGCTTGGATTTGTCCGGAATCACGATCCCTCTGAAATGAAGCCGAGGATCGGAGAAGAATAGGTCAATCAGAGCCAGATAAAAGTCCAGCTTGGCAGGCGACACCTTGGTCCATTTGATCTCAAAACTCGAGGCAAGCCCATGCTGCACCTTCAGCTCGCGAATGGCTCTGGCAACCGATGCTCGTTGCGACTCCGAACACCACACTGCCCCTAGTACCATCGCCGACTGTCGATCATGCTCAAGATGGCAGGACTCATCGCAATAGATGTTGAAGGTTTCGCTCATGCGATCTCCTGAGTGGCAAGTGTATCGGTATCGGGAAGCTCAATAGCCCCCGACAGCAGTCTCGGGAGCAGCAGGTCGCGGGTGCGGCGGAGGATTTGAATTTGGTTCGCGAGGACGCCAATCTGGCCAAACATCGAGCTTGCAATCTTCTCGAATTGCTGCGCCAAACCCTCAGATGGAAGCAGCGCTGGCATTGTTCGAAAGACACCCCAGTTGATAACTGGCATCTTAGTTCCAGCGCTGTGCGTATCTGCCCAACGAATCGTCTCAGTGTCGCTGGCGATGATGGCGACTAGGCTTCTGAAGTGCGACTCTTTAGGCCGAAGCACCAGGACAGAAGTGTTCGTGACACCGGGATGGTGCGCCATCACAACTTTGTGCAAGTAACAACGGATTGCCCCAAACAGAGTATCACCCGGCTCGAAGACGATACGTGACGTTGTCAGCTCGCTCGGCTTGCCGGTTTCCGATGGAGCAATGGATCGTTGCGGAATCCGAGACAGATCGAGAAGTGGCAAGTTTGCGTGAGCCTCGGCTTTGAACGACTCCTTGATGAGCTCACACAGATCGCCAAAAGTTCGCATCTGGAGGCTCTGGTTCTTGGTTTCAAACTGCATAGGAAACTTTTGGTGGACGAACCACTCGCGGTAGAGGGAGCGGGACATCTCTTCCAGAATCTTGATGCGCCGCTGGTTGTTCTCGATCAGCTCGTCATAGGCTGACAGGATGCCTACGATTCGGCGCTGGACTGGAAGTGGAGGAAGTTCGACCGGGAAAGCGCGAAGGTCTCTAAGGAGCAAATTTTTTTGAGCAGCTCCACCTGCGAACTCTTTCAATCGATCGATATCAAATTGTAGCTGGTAATACAGAAACCTTGATTCAACTTTGTTTGGTAGAGGCTTCAGAATCGCAACGCTCTTTTGAAATGTGGTATGTGAAGTTAGGGCATTATTCGGCACAATCGCCATCCGTCCAATCGTGCCGCTATTAGTGATTAAAATGTCCGATGGTTCGAGCCTTGTGCGTTTGTGTGTGTCAATGAAGTCGGCCTCGGTTATCTGCCTCGCATTCTCGTAACGGATCTTCCCATCCAAAACATCTTTGCAACTGATGAAATAGAACCCGGAGTTGTTCTCGGGTTGGCAATCACCATGCTTGCCATCGGTGATGTGGGCGCAGACATCTTCCAACTTTACCGAAATCCGTTCATGAAGCATTACGCTTCCAAAATCTCCGCCACGTTTCGGGCGATGGCTTGCTCAAGATCACGAGCCCGGGCATTCAGGGTTTCGAGTTCCTCGTTGAGAAGTTCGAGCTGTGCCTTGAAATCCTCGTCACTTACTTCTTCGCCAGGAGCCACGCCGACATAGCGACCAGGATTCAGGCTCCAGCCTTGTGCTTCGATTTCTTTGATCGTAGCGGCCTTGCACAGGCCAGGCACATCCGCGAACTTCAGCTTCTTACCAAACACATCTTTGAGCTTTTCTTCTGCTTCTGCCCCACCGAGGGTGAAGTCCGGTTCTTCCCCTCGAAACAGCCGTACAACATTGGCCAAAAAATAGATCTGTCCTTCGGTCCAGTCACGGTGAGCCCGGTCCATCTTGCGATAGATATGCCTTGCGTCGAGAAAGAGTATTTTGTCGGCGCGAGGGGTCCGCTGCTTCCCCTTGTCGAAGAACCACAGGGTACAAGACAAAGTTACTGTGTAAAACATGTTCGGCCCGACGGCGACCATAACATCAACAGCACGGGCTTCTATGAGCTGCTTGCGGATCTCCTGCTCAGAAGAGCGGGCATCGGAGGCGGAATTGGCCATAACGAACCTAGCTCGCCCATTCCCGCTGAGCGTCGAATAGAAGAGTTGAATCCAGAGATAGTTCCCATTGTCTGTGCGGGGCAGGCCGAAGGGATACCGGCGGCCTGCCCCCACCTCTGCTTCCAGCCGTTCCTTGTCGACGGCGTTCACGTTGAACGGCGGATTGGCGAGGACGAAGTCGAACCGTCCGGTGCTGTTGTGCAGATCCTCATAGTAGGTGATGGCTTCTTTGATATCCCCTTCGAGGCCGTGCATGGCCAAGTTCATGCGGCAGAGCTTGACGGTATCGGCAACCTTCTCCTGCCCATGAATCGCCAATTCTGAGGACGGGTTCTTCTTGTGTTCAGCCACGAAGCGGGCGCTCTGGACGAACATGCCGCCGGAGCCGCAGGCCGGGTCCAGGATGCGGCCGTGGTAGGGCTCCAAGACCTCGACCAGCAGGCGCACGATGCTGGACGGCGTGTAGAACTCGCCGCCCTTTGATCCTTCCGTCCTGGCGAATTCGCCGAGAAAGTATTCGTAGATGCGGCCGAAGGCGTCATAGTCGATGGTGGCAGGAATCTCTGAGACGCGCTTGAGGAGTTCTTTTAGCAGCGTGCCGGTGAAAATTTCGTATGTCTTGGGCAGCACCCCGGCAAGCTGAGGATTGTGCTTCTCGATATCCCTCATGGCTTCGTTGATCGCCTTGCCGGCATTGCTTCCCTCTGGCAGATGCAGGAGCTTGTCAAATCGGGCATTGGGCGTGAGATAGAGCACCCCTTCGGCATTGTAGGCGGCTGGTTCGTCCATACGGGAACCGTGGCGAGAGGAGGCTGCGGTCTTTTCCAGCGTCGCTCGCCGTTTGGCGAAGCGAGTGTCGGCGAAGCGCAGGAAGATGAGGCCGAGGACCGGGGTAGAGTATTGCGCAGAGGTCAGGCCGCTATTGGCACGAAGCTGGTCCGCAGCAGCCCACAGGCGATTTTCCAGTGTGTCGGTGGAGATGTCCTTTTCAGAAGGGGCGATCCACTGCATGCAGGCACCTCGACAATAGGCTTCCGAAGAGACAAGAGAATACTCGTTTCCCTTAGAGAAATCACCCCGCCCGTTTGGGGAAGTTCTGAGTTCTAGGTTCTAAGTTGTCTGGTCCAGTACTGAGATGGAGGAGAAGGGTTGAGGGGGGGGGCTGGTCTATTTGGTTTGTCTTGTTGTCCGGATCGGAATCTCCACCAGATAAACCAGACAGACAAGAGAAACCAAATAAACAGGAGATACGATCGAGAGGGGGACCCCCTCAGGTCTTGAATCCGATGCGGCGGGATTTTGGCGTGGGCGATTCCATGAGCTGGCGGATGGCGTCGAAGAGGGATCGGATATGGCTATCGTGTGATTCAACTTGCTGCTCAAGCTCGGCTAATTTCTGCGACAATGCTCTGTGCGTCCCTAACATTTCTCGCAATCCCACAAATGCTCTGACTACATAGATACTCATCTCAACCGCCCGTTTTGAATTGAGGACGCTTGCCACCATCACTGCGCCATGCTCAGTAAAGGCGAATGGCTTAGCCGTCGAGAATTTCAGTTTGCGGAGGTGGTCACAGTTTGTGACCACCTCCAACTTCTCTCGCTTAGTCAGGCGAAATATGAAGTCCTTGGGAAAACGATCGTTGTTCCGCTTCACTGCCTGGTTCAACACCTTCGTTGACACGCCATACAGTTCAGCCAAGTCCGTATCCAGCATGACTTTGTGGCCTCGGATCAGAAGGATTGTCTGCTCAATTCGTTCGCGAGGTACCAGTGCGCTCATGCTCCCTCCCCGTGATGTGCCCCGGTCCATGAGGTTGCACGGAGATACAGTTTTCATTCCAGAAAATCAAGCGGTGTGACTGGGAAATGGTTGTATTATTAATTAGTTAGAGAGTGATGAGAGGTGAATATTGAAGCGATATAACGGCGAGACAAGCGCGACGGGCGGGAAACGCGCGACGTGGCGATCTGCAGGCGCCCGATCGGGTGGAGGCTCGCTACGAGTCCCAATCGCGAGGCTATCGAGAGACAAGGAGGAAGGGAAGGACTTGGCAGGATGTTCAAAAAGTCCGTCCAGCAAGGCCGCAGTTTCTGAAGCAGGCGAGGTCGAGGTTGAGTAACGATCAGATTCTTATTCTCAGCCTTAACCTGAGCCTTAACCTTCCAGAAAGCTGGCGGGCTTTTTCAGCAGCCGGTTACTGGATGCCGGCCTGGCGCTGTAGCCACCTGACATACTTTACGATCTGATCGACATCTGCCGGAGTGACGGCGTCGATCTTCGGCATGTTGCCGAATTCCCAATGGTGCGCCTTGACTCCGTTGGCCGCCGCCCGTTTGAAGGCCTCATCCCCGTGATGGTTCGGTTCGTAGACCTTATGCACTAACGGAGGTCCGTGGTCGGTACCTGCCGCTTGTTTCCCATGACAGGCAGAACAGTTTGCGTTGAAGGTGGTTTCGCCCGTTTGGAATTCGGCTGGCACAGGCCCGCTGCTTCCAACCGCTGGCTTGGGTGGCTGCGAGGAGTCGCAGGCCGCAAGGAGGCCAAGCCCCAGTAGCAATACTCCGATCTGAAGTCGTGATGTTATCGGGGTTTTCATAGAATCAGTACCTCTGATCTTGTTCATTTCGTCTGTTCGGTCTGTCTCGTTTATTTGGTTTAATTAGCAGGATGTTCAAACAGGATGGCCAGCAACGCCGCAGGCGAATCGAAACCAGAGGCGTACCCTCAGGGGTACGTTGAGGATTTCGATGAGCCGAGAACGACGCTGGCCGCCTGTTTCAACATCCTGAGATTATCGCATATGCGATGGGGTCCACAACCCCGGCCTTTGCAAATCCTTCCAGCCGGATCACACAACTATCGCATCGCCCACAAGCCAGGTCTCCTGCCGGATCGTAACAACTATGGGTCAAATGAAACGGGACATGGAGTTTGATTCCTTGCCGAATGATGTCCGCTTTCGACAGCATCAGCAGGGGGGCTTTGACATGGAGTGGGTTTCCTTCCATGCCGGCTTTTGTGCCTTCTTTCACCGTCGTTTCAAACGCGCGAATGAATTCAGGCCGGCAGTCGGGATAGCCGGAATAGTCGAGCACGTTCGCGCCAAAGTAGATGAACGATGCTCCTACGACTTCTGCATGCGCTGCGGCAAGGGAGAGAAAGATGAGATTCCGTCCCGGCACATAGGTGGCAGGGATAGTCCGGCTCCGCTCTTTGCCCTCTCGGCTCTTGGGTACAGCCGTCGGGCCAGTGAGCGCCGACCCGCCGATGGCGCGAAGATCAAGATTCATCACCAGATGATTCGCCACGCCCAAGGCGGCTGCGACCTGCCGAGCCCGCTCCACCTCTACGGCATGACGTTGCCCGTAGGCCATGGTGAGGAAGAAGAGTTCGCACCCATCTTGTTTAGCGATGGCTGCCGTGACGGTGGAATCCAGCCCTCCGCTCGCCAAGATGACTGCGCGATTCCTTGTCGGCGTCATCGATTCCACTCCTGCATTTTGTTTTATTGCTTGATCCTAGAAAAACCAAACAAACTAAATAAACCAAATGAACGAGACAGACCAGATAAACCAAATAGACCAGGATGACGGGATGCGGACCATGTGAGGCAGGGATAAGGCCGATTGCGAGAAAAAACAACTAGTCGCGATCTTCTTCTCGCTCGATTTTTTCCAGCAACTCTTCTTTCGACTGACACTCGACGCAGAGCTTTGCGAAAGGGACAGCTTCCAATCTCCGCTCGCTGATCTCGACGCCACATTCCGCGCAGATCCCATAGGTGCCCTCGTTGAGCCTTGTTAACGCTTCATCGATGGCCTGCCGACGGCGATTGCGCATTTCCATCAAGGAGATGCCCAGCTCGCGATCGAGATCCATGAGGGCTTGATCGCCGACGTCGCGTGCGGACTCAAGACGTCGTTGTTTATCTTCAATGAGGGATTGGCCCAGGCTCCCTTCGATTTCTTTGATAATGTCCTGGCGTTTCCGCATCAACATTTGATGGAGAGCTTGGCGACGCTGCTCCCGGCCTTCGCGTTCTTTCGCCGACTCTTTGGGTCTAGCAGCCAGGGGAGAGACGGCCATGCTGATAGGCTTTTCAGGAACCACAACTGGAGCGCGCTTGGGTTTGCTCGTTGGGATCGCGACTTTCGCCTGAACCTTGGCTTTCGCTACCGGTTTCTTCTTGGCGGGGGTTTTCGTTGCCATGACGGATCCTACTCCTGGGGTGAACGCGGAATAGCCGAAAAAGTTCGGCATTCATAGCACGGCACCATGATCTTTGACAAGGGGTTGTAGTGGAAGAACCTGGAGGCCCTAGGGATAGAGGATCGTCGAATGGATGGGGTGGCCGACCAGCTTCTCGCGGCCTTTCAGGCCTTGGAGCTCTACGAGAAAGTCGAGGCCTGCGATCTCGCCTCCTAACTGCTGAACCAGGGACACCGTTGCGGCTGCTGTGCCTCCGGTGGCTAGCAAGTCATCCACGATCAGCACTCGCTCTCCCGCACTAATCGCATCGCGGTGGATGGCAAGGGAGTTGGAACCGTACTCGAGACTGTATTTGACCTCATAACTGTCGGCAGGCAATTTGCCGGGCTTCCGGACTGGGACAAACCCGGCGTTCAACCGGTTCGCCAGCAGCCCACCGAAAATGAATCCGCGCGATTCAATGCCGATGACTTTGGCTATTTGTTGTCCTTGATAGTAAGCGGTCAACTCGTCGGCAATCGATGACAGGGCGCGGGCGTCTTTGAGCAGCGTGGTGATATCGTAGAAGAGAATACCGGGCTTGGGAAAGTCGGGAACCTCGCGAATGAGGGCGTGATAGTTGACGGGAGGCATCGGTCAGAGCAGGTCGGCTTGTGTCATGGTTTTGCGTTCAATGGTATGGCGCAAGCGTGCCAGCGCGGCCATTTCAATCTGCCGGACCCGCTCACGAGTCAACCCCATCTCCCGGCCGATTTCTTCCAATGTCTTAGCCTCACTCCCATCGAGCCCAAACCGCGACATAATAACAGTTTGCTCCTTCTCAGGCAACTCCTGCACCCATTCCATCATCTCCGCCCGACGCATTACTCCCTCGGTCGTATCGGCAGGTGAGATACATGAAGGATCCTCGATCACATCGCGCAAGAATGTATCGCCACCTTCATTGATCGGACTGTCCAATGAACAGGTCGTGCGGACCACTTGCTTGAGATCCAACACCTCTTCGTCCGTCGTTTTCATCCGTGCCGCGACCTCAGATGCAGTGGGCTCTCGTCCGAGCTCCTGGACAAGCCGCTCCACTTTGCCGAGATAACGATTCAGCCGCTCCACCACGTGCACCGGCAACCGCACGAGTTTCCCCTGATTGATAATCGCTCGTTCGATGTATTGCCTGATCCACCAGGACGCATAGGTGCTGAAGCGAAACCCACGCTTATAGTTGAATTTTTCGACGGCCTTGATCAGCCCAAGATTGCCCTCTTCGATGACATCGGAAAAGGGGAATCCGCGATGCATATATCGCTTACCGATACTGATCACCAGACGGAGATTCGATTCGATCATCTGTTGGCGCGCCTGCTCGTCTCCCGCCATCACCCGCTTGCCCAACTGCTGCTCTTGCTTAAACGTCAGCAAGGTTGAATGACGGATCTCGCGCAAGTAGCACTTGAGGGTATCTAATCCTTCGGAGCGGCGACTCGATGTATCTTCGCCGGTGGGAGGCTCCTCCGTTCTCGACGACATGACCGTATCCTCATCGTCATGGTCGACGACGTGTCGGCGCGCTTCGCCCAGATCGTGCAACTCCTCACCCCCACGCGCCATACGTTCGTCGCTCCTAACCGGTTCGCTCAATACCAGATTTGAAAATCTGAAAATCGCCCTGTGGCCGGACTCCATTCCACTTCAACGTCCGCCACTCGCGATGCCGGCGGCCCAATCTTTAGATCATCGATCAGGATCAGAATCTGGTCTTTGAGGCCTTCAACGTATAGTTCGACTCGGCCATCATCGAGATTCCTGACGCCTCCGCAGAGCCCTCGTTGCGATGCGACGCGAGCGGCATACGCTCGATACCCGACTCCCTGGACCGTTCCCTTCACCAACAATTTTGCTCGAAGAGCTGGAGGCTCAATCGGTTCGGCCATAGACTTAAACAGACCGCAGTGCCTATCCAATGAACGGATACTCTCACACCTCCGCTGAAGCGTCACGCGTTTTGCGATTCCGCGCGCGGGACTTTCGCACAATGGTTCTGAGAATCCAAATGGAAATACTGGAGGGGTTTATTAGGTATTAGGTCGAGCAAGCTCTGTTTGGTCGGGGCGAGAGGATTTGAACCTCCGACCCCTGCGTCCCGAACGCAGTGCGCTACCGGGCTGCGCTACGCCCCGACAAAATCAACAGAGCCACGAAGCGAGAGGGGATTGTCTTACATCAGAGGGTCGAAACGCAAGCTATGTGCATCGGCCACAGCTCGACAGGTAATCTTGCCGCCGGACAGGTTCACCCCTTTTGCCAGTCCCGCGTCTGCCCGCACGGATTCCTCCACTCCCTGCGTTGCCAGACGCAACAGATACGGAAGCGTGGCATTCGTCAGTGCGGCAGTCGACGTACGAGGAACAATACCCGGCATATTGGACACACAATAATGGAGCACTCCGTCTACCACATAGACCGGGTCCGAATGGGTCGTGGGTTTCGTGGTCTCGAAACAGCCGCCTTGATCGACCGCGACATCCACCACCACGGCTCCTGGCTTCATGCGCGCCACCAATTCACGTGAGACGAGCTTGGGTGCTTGAGCCCCAGGAACGAGGACTGCCCCGATCACAAGATCTGCGGCCATCACTGATTCGTCAATCGCCGCTTGAGTGGAGACACGCGTCACAATTCGACCACGATAGAGTTCATCGAGCGCCCGGAGCCGCTCAAGATCGAGATTGATTACTGTCACCTGCGCACCCATCCCGACAGCAATCCGAGTTGCCGCGCTTCCCACCACCCCAGCCCCTAGCACCACCACCTTTCCCGGTTCCACGCCCGGCACACCGGCCAAGAGAAGCCCGCGTCCTCCTTGCGTCTTTTCCAGATAGCGTGCGCCGATCTGTACTGACATTCTCCCCGCAATTTCGCTCATCGGCTTGAGCATCGGCAACGTGCCGTCTTTCGCCTCGATCGTCTCGTAGGCGATCGCTGTGATCCTGGTATCTAGGAGGGCCTTCGTGAGATCTGGCAGGGAAGCCAGATGCAGATAGGTAAACAGAATCTGATCCGGATGGAAGAAACGGCATTCGGAAAGCAGCGGTTCCTTGACCTTCACAATGATTGTCGCCTGTTGAAATAGCTGCTCTTTCGATTTTGCCAAGGTCGCGCCAGCGTTACGGTAATTCTCATCCGAGTATCCACTGCCGATTCCGGCTGATGGTTCGATCAAGACATCATGACCGGCCTGACGTAACGCCTGCACCCCGTCGGGAGTGACACTGACACGATACTCATGATCTTTGATTTCTTTTGGAACCCCGACGATCATGGTCTCTCCCTTCTGGTGCAGTCCATTCTGGACTTCTTCACGTGAGTTAAACACAATTATATACAATGGCTCTGGAAATGCACGAGATGACTCTCGAAGACATCACCACGAAGTGGACAGTGCTTGCAGGCCTGGTGTAAGATTCGCCCGTTCGCCAGCGCATGATTGACCGAGGAGGCTCTATGGATTCCGTCGTTGGGTCTTGCAATGCTTGTGGCGCCACCGGCAGGGCGCTGATGAAGTTATCACTGGGGAAGGATTTTTTTGGCCGGACCTACGACCGGCTGTCCCCCTCAACCGATCAAAGCCCTAAATGGTACTGCGACGGTTGCTCGATGCAGAAAAATCTCCAGCGAGACTTTCGAGACATCGCCTCCGAGCTCGATAAGCTTGAGGCTGGTCAGACATCTCAACTCTCGACACCCGATGAGTTCCAGCGTGCCGCTTTGCGCCTGAGAGAAGTTGTCGCTCTGCTTAATGCAGCACAGCACCGTTCGCCTTTACTTGCGAGCAGCGACGTCACACGTGTACTCGAACGACTCAATACAGTTACAGTTCCCGCCTAAGTCACGATCGATCATGTCTGGTTACAAACGCCACATCTTCGTCTGTACAAACCAGCGGAGCCCTGACGATCCCCGTGGAAGTTGCTCCAAGCTTGGTTCTGAGGCACTCCATACTCACTTCAAGCAGGAAGCGAAACGGCTGGATTTGAAGGACGTAGTACGCGCCAATAAGGCAGGGTGCCTCGATCATTGTGCTGAAGGGCCGAGTGTGGTGATCTATCCAGAAGGCGTGTGGTATCAAGTCAAATCCGAAGCCGATGTGACGGAAATCATGGAGCGCCATATCATCAAGGGCGAGGTCGTGACCCGTCTCATCATGCCCGACCACCCGGCCCCCACGACCCTCCCTCCGCTCACATCGTAGCGTCATATCACAAGGACTGTAATGGCTGTCGAAGAAAAGTGGAAAGCCAACCTGGAAAAGGTGGCCTTCATGAAGCAGTTTCCTGGATTACTCGGAAACTGGGAAGCCGTGGCAGATAAAACCATTCAGGCTGTCATCCCGCTCAAGGGTAAGCAAGGGACCGCTGTGCTGGTGTGCAGTGACGGTACCTTCACCATCGTGCCTCCGATGGCGCCTGAGCCGTACGAGTTAGGCGAGGCCTTGGCGGTGGCACGGAGACTTCTTGAGCCGACGCATCAGGCTGCCTACGTGGAGTATGATCGATTGCTCAAGAAGGATAAGGATGCACTCAAGTCGGCCAGGGTAGACAAGATTCTTGGAGCGATTCAGAACAATCTGGAGCAGCATCCGGAATTAAAAGATCGCTTGAAAGAGCTTGTGAAGGAGTGGAAGTGAGTGACAGCCTCCCCGATAGAAACATGTTCGACATCTTTTCCCAGGGTCTCTTTGAAGGAGTCAAACCTATGATGGTCATTCGCGATCACCTTGTCCGCCATCCCGACCGTTGCACCCATCAAGCCATCTGCGTTCCGATCTGCCCGACCGGGGCCTGGCTCTCGACTCCTCCCTACAAGTTCGATGCTTCTCGCTGTCTGGAAAGTTGCCGCCTCTGCCTGGATGCCTGTCCCTCGCAGGCAATCTTTGGGGTGTTCAAGAAGGGGGAGAAGTTGCTGGAGCCGCAAAAGAAGACGGGGTAGCCTGGTAAGTTCCCGTTGCTCGCAGAGCCCCCACGATAAAGCGGTGGTCGCTCGATGCGCGCAGTCGGGAACCAACCAGGCCACCCCTTGAAAAAGACGAAGAGAAGAAAAAAGTAAGAACTCTGTCAACCTCCGATTTCCTCCTCTCCCCCCGAACCCAAGCTAACGTTTTCGCTCTGCTGACGGAAGTCAACGCCAAGGTCATGACACACCCTTAGTGAGAGATCAATGGATCAAGTTGTATCTGCGTGGCATATGCGGCGCCCCGAGCCTGCACGCAATCCCTTCGTGCCCACGGCTAAATGATCTGCTTCCGGAGACGTCCCCAATAGGCGGTGCCAACATATCCGCAGGTGTAGGTGGAGGTGGTGAGGGTCATGATCTGGTAGACCTTGCTGCGGGGGATTTTGACTTTTACGGCGGGGTTTAGGAGATCGGGTGAATTCATGACGAGCTTCAGCGACTCGCCCGCAGACAGAATTGGCCACATGCAGGACAAGCGCAGGCGAGTTTCATATCGTGGAATTGCCATGGCGTAGAGCCAGCCTTGGTCGAGATGCTCCACTGCCATCCGGACAAGTTTGCTCAGGACTGGTTGAAAACGCGTGCGGTTCCGTTGGTCTAGTAAGTCTCGCGCAGCGAGTCCGGCCTCGGCCAGCAGGGGAGCGGGCACATAGCAGCGGCCCTTCTGGAGATCATGAGCGACATCTTTTACAATGTTCGTGAGCTGGAGGCCCTTCCCAAATCTCACGCCGACCTCCGACATCTCCCGCACCTTCCATGAGGCCAACGCTTTCCGGTGCGCACACATCAAATCTGTCCAAAACTCGCCCACGCAGCCGGCGACGTAATAGGTGTAGCGGTCCAGATCGTCGAGCGTCTTCAGAACCGTAAGGTCTTCCGCTGACGTGCCGGGGAAGACAACGAGGTCCATCTCCATGCCTTGCGTCAGCGTGGTCATAAGCCGTTGTATGCGGCGCCTATCGTCCGGCGAAAAGGTCTGGAAGAGTTTGAAGCAATCTTCCAGTCGTTCAAGCAGGATACGCTCGGACGAATTCTGTTGGATTGGTCCCACCGCTTGCTGGATCTCTCGCACCTGAGTCCAGGCAATCTGATCACTCACGAACTGAGCTTTGAGTTGGCCGAGTAAATCCAGCCGCCGCGGACGATCGATCAATTCCGTATCCGCAATCGTATCAGCTGCTCGGGCAAAGAGGTAGGCGAGGCTGACTTGATCGCGTACATCTGCCGGAACCACGGCCAACGTCGTGTAGAAGAGACGGGAGACTTGTTTAAGGAGATCGCGGAGCAGTTCCTGCTTGGAGGCTTCTATGTTCGTAGCCACACCTATCGCACTTCCAGCTTCCCTTCCATCCCTTTGTCGCGATGGCTGGGCAACGGCCAGAGCCGTTTGTCGCAGTAGATGGGAAATATGCCAGGTTGAGGCGGCGTAAATGTAATGGTGACCGTCTTCCCGGCACTGACATCCTGTTCAACGGATAGTCTTCCCGCTGGTTCCTTGATGATAAAATTGTGTGGGATGATCGTTGTCACACTGGTCAGCGTCAGTTCAACAGGCTTTCCAGCTTCGACGATCAAATGGTTGGGGCTGTATGAATAGCTATCAAGCGTGACCGTGGCTCGTTGTACCCCGTCTGCCGTCATCGGGATCACTACAGGAGGGTCGGACTGGGAAGGCTCCGCTGTATGAACGATTGTCACGCCGATCAATGTGAGCAACCAGAAAATCACCGAAATGTAGAGCAATCGTCTAGGTGCCTTCTGCATGAGCCAGTTCTAACAGGAAGGGTGGGAATGGGTCAACTTTATCCAGGAGTTTCAGGTACTTCGGACGACTTGACCTTGGCATTTAGAGAGTTACTTCTTACACCACGTTGTCATGGCAGTTTCGATTGAGATGTATTTCAGGGAATCGGTTAGTATAATGACTCTCACTGGTGACTCATCCGAATGACAGGACGAGTACATAGTCGTGAAGGAGGATCTCGATGAAGTGGATGAAAGGCATATTTCTGCTTTTAGCTGCCAACGTTCTGATTATGGTGACGCTTTCGCTCACCGTGCCGGTGCTGATCAATGTCGTTCTTCCCATGTTCGGGGTCGATCTGCGAGGATCGGTCGACCTCAGCTCATTAGTCTGGGCTCTCGCCTTCGGTTTTGGTGGTGCATTTATCAGTTTGGCCTTCTCTAAACAGATGGCTCGGGCCATGTTGGATTGTCGCCAGATTACCCAGCCCCGGTCGCAGGCTGAACAAGTTATTTACGGCACCGTTCAGGAGATTGCACAACGGCTTCAAATTACGATGCCTGAGGTGTGGGTCTACGAGTCTCCCGATCCCAATGCCTTCGCGACCGGCCCCAGCAAGAACAACTCGATGGTGGCCGTTTCGACCGGCTTACTAAGCAACCTCCAGGAGCAGGAGGTGCGTGCTGTCCTCGCTCACGAAATGGGACACGTTTACAACGGGGACATGTTCGCGACGACCGTGCTGGCAGGGCTAATGAATACCTTTGTCTACTACATCGCGATGTGGGTGCGCCGGTTTTTTGCAGAACGTGATCAAGCGATGCTCGGTTTTGGGTTGTCGATCGTAATCCAGATTGTCGTAAGTATCATGGCCTCTGTCCTGATCTGCTGGTTCTCGCGTCAACGTGAGTATGGCGCGGATGCCTTTTCCGCCAAGGTGTACGGCAAGGATTCGATGATCTCAGCCCTTCGATCGATCGATCGATGGGTGACCCGTTCGCAGGTCGAGTACTCTGGGCAGGATGCGCTCGCGACGATGAAGATCTCCGGTAATTCATCGGGATTCATGCGTCTCTTTGCCACGCATCCGCCGATGGAAGCGCGCATTGATGCCCTAGAGAGGCTCTAACTACGAGGCGCCATATGAGTAGATTGCGCCATCCATTGGTGGGCTTGTTCGCAGGAATTGGCTTGATTGCCGGTGGTGGATCGAATGACCTACTTGAGCCAAGCCTAGCCCAGGCGACACAAGAAGGGACCACACTCATGGCAGCACAGACGTCCATGGTCTATGATTTTACGCTGAACGATATCGACGGGAAGCCGGTTTCCCTAAGCCAGTTCCGCGGCAAGGTGCTGCTGCTGGTCAACACGGCCAGCTTTTGCGGCAATACGCCGCAATATACCGACCTCGAAAAGATGTATGAGCAGTATCGGGAGAAGGGCTTCGAGATCTTGGCATTCCCCGCGAACAACTTCGGGCAACAGGAGCCTGGAACGAATGCAGAAATCAAAACATTCTGTTACACCAAATACAGCCTGTCATTTCCGCTTTTCAGCAAGATCAGCGTGAAGGGTAACGACAAACATCCGCTCTACCGCTACTTGACAGAACAGAGTCCGTTTTCCGGCGAAGTGGAGTGGAATTTCCAGAAGTATTTAGTCGATCGTTCAGGAAAGATCGTCGCACGATACCATCACCGCACGGCACCGCTCTCGGACGAGGTGGTTCGTGGAGTCGAAGCGGCGTTGACGAAGTAGCACTAACCCCCGGATTTCAGCTTGCGTAAAAACAATTGAGCCGAATACCGGTTTGCCTGGACCGTAATCTCAGTGCCAAGACCGCCCGACTCGAATTCTTCCATCTTGACGTACCTGCATACCCCGCTTGTTTGACTGCTTCACGCCCGACGAAACACGCTACTTTGCATCCTGGGCTCTCTCTATACAGAAACTGAAAATGCGCCAGGTTGAATCTGCAATCGTCTTCGGAGGATGCAACAGAATCTCGTCAATTTGAAAGCAGAACCGCATCATAATAGGCCAACTTCATCAGCCGCATGTGTTAAAAACTCGCGTGCGCGAGCCGCTACAGGCAGTTCTTTACCCCTCGTCCGAGGTATTCAATTTAGTAGTGTCGCACCTATATAAACACAGAACGAAGCAAACGAGGGTGCCGATCAAGAGTGGTTTATACCAATCTGATGACGCGTCATTCGTCTATTGGAGGATGCGCAATTATTCAGATGCAGAAGCGGACAGCCAAAGACAGAACGTACGGGAAAGGGCCATCTGCTAAAGCAGATGGCCGCGCAGTGGAACTAAGGCTTTACAATGCTAGCCGGGAGCGACTCGGCAAAGGAATGGTGAACTAGTGGCTATTATTACCGGCGGTGCTGGCGACGATATCTTGAACGGTGGGGCCGAGGACGACACCATTGATGGGCAGGCCGGTAACGATGAGCTCAATGGAGGGGCCGGCCAGGACTCGTTGTTTGGAGGCGCGGGCAATGATGTTCTCGATGGAGGAACCGGGGCCGATACAATGGCGGGCGGCGTCGGCGATGACACCTATGTGGTCGATAACGTCCTTGACTCGGTGGTCGAAGCTGCTGGAGAAGGATCCGATCGAGTATTCAGTTCGGTTGACTACACCCTCACCGCGAACACGGAGCTTCTGACATTGATAGCTGGCTCAGCCGCGGTGATTGGGACCGGCAATGCGCTCGACAACGATATTATCGGGAATCAGAACAACAATACCCTCATTGGCCTAGACGGCAATGATTTTCTCGATGGAGGAACCGGCGTCGATACGATGACGGGTGGCACAGGGAACGACATCTATGTGGTCGATAACGTCCTCGACACCGTGATCGAAGCTGCTGGAGAAGGAGTCGATACCATTATCAGTGCGCTGAGCTACACCCTCGGTGCCAATCTGGAGAATCTGACATTGAACCCTGGGTCAGCAGCAGCCGTGACCGGGACCGGCAATGCACTGGACAATTTGATCATCGGGAATGAGGGCAACAACATCCTCAGTGGTCTAGACGGCAATGACAAGCTCGATGGGGGGGGCGGGGACGATACGATACTGGGCGGCGCTGGCGACGACATCCTCGATGGGCTAGCCGGCAATGACAACATGCAGGGCGGCGATGGCCACGATGTGTTTGAGGGCGGGGACGGGAACGACGTGATGGATGGCGGTGCGGGCGACGACATCCTCATTGGCGAGGCGGGAGCGGATACCCTCATCGGCGGCACGGGTTACGACACCTATACCTACTTTGACCCAGGATTCGGCATCGACACGATCCAAGACACGGCGGCGGTGGCGGGCGAAGGCAATCGCATTCTGTTCGCGACGGCCGCCGTCGGGGGTCCCCTTACGTTCACGGAAGATCAAGTGGCCAGGACGCTCACGATCCAAGTGGGCAGCAGCGGAACAGACAAGATCATCCTCGCCAATTTTGATAAGACCGGCGCAAATGGATCGCTGGTGATCCAGCAAGTACAATTTTCCGACGGTAGCGTCGTCAATCTGCTGGATCTACTGAACGCCCCCCCTCCCGGCACCCCCAACCGAAGGCGATGACATCCTGACAGGAACCCCATTCGCCGATGCCATCAATGCGCTAGGCGGGAACGATACCATCAGTGCGCTGGCTGGGGACGATGTGGTCGATGGTGGTGCGGGCAACGACTTAATCGATGGTGGGGCGGGGGCCGATACGATGCTCGGCGGCTTGGGCGACGATACCTTTGTGGTGGACAATGCCGGGGATCTCGTGACGGAGAATGTGAACGAAGGCACCGATCTGGTGCAGAGCAGCGTGACCTTCACGTTGGGTGCTAATGTCGAGAACCTGACCCTCACCGGGACAGGGGCCATCGACGGGACCGGCAACGAGCTGAATAACAGCCTGACGGGCAACAGCGTCGCGAACGTGCTCAGCGGGGGTGTCGGGACGGATACGATGGTCGGCGGCGCGGGGGACGATATCTATGTGGTGGACAATATCGGGGATCTCGTGACGGAGAATGTGAACGAAGGCACCGATCTGGTGCAGAGCAGCGTGACCTACACGTTAGGGGCGAATGTTGAAAACCTGACCCTTACGGGCATCGGGGCTATCAATGGGACGGGGAACAGCCTGAATAATATCCTCACAGGCAACAGCGCCGCGAACGTACTCACCGGTGGGGCGGGCGACGATACCTATGTGGCGAGCACAGGCGATACGGTGGTGGAGGCCGCGAATGCAGGGACGGACTTGGTACAGAGCGACGTGACCTTCACGTTAGGCACCAATATTGAGAATCTGACCCTCACGGGGATCGGGGCCATCAACGGGACCGGGAATAGCCTGAATAACATCTTGACGGGTAACAGTGCGGCGAACGTGCTCAGCGGGGGCACGGGGGCCGATACGCTGCTCGGCGGGGCGGGCGACGATACCTATGTGGTGGATAATGCCGGGGATCTTGTGACGGAGCAAGCGAATGAAGGCATCGATACAGTGCAGAGCAGCGTGGACTACACCTTGGGCGCCAATCTCGAGAACCTCACCCTCACGGGGTCGGCCGTCAACGGGACCGGGAACAGCCTGAACAATGTCCTCACGGACGTCAGCGGTGTCTCGAACGTGCTGACCGGGGGCGCCGGCGACGACACCTATATCGTGGGCACGGGTGATATAGCGGTGGAGGCGGCCAATGAGGGGACGGACCTGGTGCTGAGCCGCGTGGACTACACCTTGGGGGCCAATCTTGAGAACCTGACCCTCACGGGAACCGGGGCCGTCAACGGGACCGGGAACAGCCTGAATAACATCCTGACGGGCAACACCGGTGTCTCGAACGTGCTGACCGGGGGCGCCGGCGACGACACCTATATCGTGGGC
>JBAXBK010000035.1:0-34322 GCA_037142015.1 Nitrospira sp.
GAGGTTACTCCATCACGCCGTCGGTGAAATTATGCACTGGCTACTTGAATCCGCGAAACTAAATAAGCCAGACAAACAAAAGAAACGAGCGTGAGCCCTAGGCAGCGCGAGGGTCTTTGCCCTTCTGCCTTCCTCGAATGGCATTGGCCAGATCGGCGGAACTGGCTCCAAGGAGTAGGAGCGAGCTGACGAGGAGGTCCATCGACACTGACGGGTCGCCGGCTTCCATTTTCGCTACTCGGGATTGGCTGGATTTGAGTCGTTCAGCGAACTGGACTTGTGACAAACCCTGTTTCTTTCGTCGATCCCGGAGACTCCGGCTCAGCCCCAGTTTCATTTCAATGAGGGCTGCATCTGCTTCCGAGAGGCCTAGAAAATCCTTCACAGATCCGACAGTCCACCCAGCCGCGTCAAGTTTTGCACGTGTAGTTTTTCTCATTCTGATGCTTCTATTTTCCACGCAGTTGGTCATACGTTCGGAGGCGATGCCGGCATGTCTCAATGACTGATTGGGGCGTCTGTTCAGTCTTCTTCTTCAACACATCGAGAATAACCACAGCATCAGTATCTGCCCGATACATGATGCGAAACGTGCCGGCTTCATCATTGATCCGCAACTCGTGGCACCGTGGTCCAATGGCCGGCATGGGCCGTGAGTGAGGGAGGCCAAGAGATTCTCCCTGCTGCAATAGCCTGAGCAAATATCCCGCTTCGAGTCGCGCGGTTTGTGAAAAAGGCGGCGTCTTCACCTCGCCCCTGAGCCAAACGAGAGGTTTACCTCCCCTGTCCATCGTCACACCACCATCTCCCGATGAACAGGATGATATGTCATATTTGACATAGTGTCAACTTCAGCATTACCTGTCCATTCAATGACAGGTTGCGGCCCATGTCGTGAATGCGGGGCTGGTCTGTCTGGTGCGCGAGACGAGCGAGACGGGCGGGAAACGCGCGACGAGGGGCTAGTTAGTCTGGTTCGCCGACCGGACAAACGAAAAGAACAAAACAAACCAAATAAACCAGACAGACCAGAAGAACTCGATCGACTAAGGTCAGATAACGGAATTTATTTCAAGAGAGGTGAGATCGTGATCCGTCGAAAGGCTTCCGCATACTGACCAGCCGGGGCGCTGGCTTTGGGGTCGGCGAAGACGGCTCGCCAACGGTTCAATCCCAGGACTCCTTCTCCATAGGGTATCGTGGCCACCTGACTGCGATGCTCCGCGATGGCAGCCATCTTCTTGGCCACATAATGGTCAATGTACTCAAGGCGATCCCAGGTCGCGAAGGGGCCCCAGATTTCGTAGGCCCAGAGGCCACCGCTCAGGACGATGCCTGCTTCAAGCACACTTTCCCTCGCCAGCTTACCGGCCAGTCGATGGGCCGGATGCCGGTCGAGATCCTCATCCAACGTATAGACCTCTGTCGGTTGGAGGCGAACCAGGATCTCGACGAGTCTCCGTGTGACAGACGTGACATCGATCTCATCCGCTGCGTCCGGCTCGTCACAAAAGATGACGTCTTGTACCCCCAAGACTGCAGCGGCATGGAGAGCCTCTTCTCGTCTCAATTCGGCCATTCGCTGCTCCGTCAATGTGAATGGATTCGATGACCTGCCACCGTTCGTTACGACGACGGAAGTCATCACCGCCTTGGACTCTGCTAGTTTGGCGACCGTCCCGCCCATGCCGATTTCCATGTCATCCGGATGAGCGCTGATGATGACGACATTGTTATGGCTCATGGCCGAAGCATATCCTTCACACTTCGGTAGCTACCTGCTGTTCCGCGTGGTAGGAACTTCGCACCAGCGGGCCTGATTCGACGTGGGTAAAGCCGAAGGCTCTCCCCTCCTCTTTGAGCATGGCAAACTCGCTGGGATCGTAGAAGCGCGCGACTGGAAGGTGTTCTCTCGTCGGTTGAAGATATTGGCCAATGGTCATGATGTCGCAGCCAACGGAACGGAGGTCGCGCATGACTTCGCGGGCCTCGTCCAGCGTCTCTCCCATCCCGAGGATCAATCCGGACTTGGTCCGCATGCCCAATTGCTTTGCCCTGCCGAGCAACTCGATCGAACGCTGATACTTTCCCTGTGGTCTGATGGCCGGAAACAACCGAGGGACTGTTTCGATGTTGTGATTCAGAATCTCCGGCTTCTCGTCACACACCATCGCGAGGGCTTCCTGATTTCCTTCAAAATCTGGAATCAAGACTTCAATCGTGCAGTCAGGGCTGAGCTTTCTGGTTTGCCGGATTGTTTCGGCAAAGATCGCGCCGCCGCCATCATCCAATTCGTCGCGGTTCACCGAAGTGATTACAGCATGTCGAAGACCCAAAGCCTGAACCGCCTCCGCAACACGCCGAGGTTCTTCATGATCGACCGCTAGAGGTCGGCCGGTCTCGACTGAACAATAGTGGCAGCGTCTGGTGCAGATGTCGCCCAGGATGAGGAAGGTCGCGGTGCGCGCGTTCCAACATTCCCATCGATTCGGACAGCGCGCTTCTTCACAGATGGTATGGAGCTTGAGCCGCTCCATCGTCTGCTTGATGTCGAGGTAGTCCGGGCCGGTTTTCGCTTGGACTTTGAACCAGGGGGGAAGGCGTTGGGCAGGGGTGAAGGCTGAAGGCTGAAGGTTGATAGCCTTGGATGACTCGGAGGACGAAGATCGGAGCTGGTCGAGCGGGATAAAGCTCATGGAGTCTCCTTAGGCGGAAGCAACTCCGAGGGGTGCTCAAGAATACGTTTAAATTCTTTCAGGAAGCCGGCCCCCTGCACACCATCCAGAGCCCGATGGTCGCAGGATAAGGTCACCTTCATGCGCCGGCCCGCCTTGACTGCTCCGTCTTTGACGACAGGCGCGTCGCGAATGGATCCCACCGCGATGGAGGCGGCCTGCGGGGGAATGAGGACTGCAATGAAGTTTTCCACGTCGAACATGCCCAAGTTCGAGATGGAGAACGTGGCCTCGGTGTATTCCTGCGGCTGCAAACGTTTCTCCCTGGCCCTGTCGATCAATGTCCGCGATTCGGTCGCGATCTCGTCTAGCGACTTCGCGCCGCAATTGCGAATGACCGGCGTGATCAAGCCGTCATCGATGCCGACGGCGATGCCGATATCGATACGCGCATGCCGCCTGATAGCCTGGCCGGTGAATGAGACATTGATGTCCGGATGGCGCGTGAGCGCGATCGCTGCGGCTTTGATCAGCAGGTCGGTGACGGAGGGATGCGTGGTTCGGTTCTGTTTAAACTGATCGCGGAACTGCTCTGCCTGCTCCATATCGATCTCGCTCGTCAGATAAAAATGCGGCACCGGCCCTTTGCTCTGGGTCGTCGCTCGGGCGATGGCTTTCCGCATCTGGCTCAGCGGTTGGTCTGTTCCGTCCGGCAACTTCGACGTCGGCGTCGGCTGGGCATTCACGATATCCTCTTCTACGATTCGCCCGCCGGGACCGGTTCCCGTGATAGTGGAGAGATCGATCCCCCGGTCGGCAGCAAGTGCTTTCGCACGGGGCGAGGCGATGACACGGGTTTCCTCTGGACTTGTGGATATGGTGGGTGCTGGACCGACAGCGGGTAGCTCGCTTGTCCTGGTTCCACCGCCGGCCGACGGCCCGGCAGTGATCTGGTCGTTCAACGCCGAGGTAATATCCTCATCCGCTCCTCCGATGACGCCGATCAACGTTCCGGACATCACGGTTGCGCCGTCCTGCACCAGGATCTTGCGCAGGATACCGGAGGCGAAGGCTTCGAGATCCATGATGGCCTTGTCGGTTTCGATTTCCGCGAGTGCATCCCCTGCCTGCACGGAGTCCCCTTCGTGCTTTTTCCACGCAACGAGGACACCCTCTTCCATTGTGTCGGTGAGTTTCGGCATGACGACGCGACTAGCCATAATAATCCCTCACGGATGCTGAAAAAGTTCCCCTATTTCACCCGCCCAACCCCGGCGCGCCAAGACGCGTCTTTTCCCATGCTTCATTCTCGGTTCGACACAATCCGTAACGAAATTCTGAGGCTACGCCTCCGGGTGTGTCATCCCTGCGGCCTCGCCCGGGAAAGAGGTGCGTCTTGGCGCACCTGGGGCTGGGTGGGTGTGACCGCCAGCCTTTTTGAGCATCCTTAAGATTTGGAGTTGTCTTTCAATCATCATTACCATTTAGCTAATAGTAGGGCGACGAAACCATGTAAAGAACTTGCTGATCAATCCATCAGATGTTTCAGACTGCCTCGGTGGGTCCGGATACTCGATCCAAGGCTCCCGAGAACCCAAGTAGGTGCCCTCCCGAACGCTAAGTTGGCTACGGAGTTGCGAATAGCCTTGGCCTTGGAGCGTGCGAATCAACTCCTTCAGCGCCGCCCCCGGTGTGTCGTGCGGAGTAGTCGCCACACGCGTTGTTTCATATCGCAGAATGGCTTGATATCCTCCGTCGGCTTGCTCAAACACGACTGGTCTGCTGAAGCCGCGCTCGCGTCCATCGACGCCGGCCAATTGATGTTTCTCTTGTGCTTGGTCTGCCATAGCAAATTCCGTGTCGCGCCTTTCTCGCATGTCTCGCTCTTCACGCGCCACGGTCGATCAGACTGCCCGGAACACTGCCACAAGATCGCTCAAGGCAATGGTCTTGTTCCGCAGGATAGCGCGCTGCGCCTGCATCGGCTCCAACGCCGAGGCTCGCTCATGACCGCCTTTCAAAATCGCGGCTCCGAGGGCGAGTACGTCCTGGCATTCCTTCTCGACTTTGCTCTTGACCACGGGATTCACCGCCAGAATGTCCGACATCGTTGCGCGTGTCTTGGAGAGATGCGCGTGCAGTTCCTCGTCCGGGTATGTCTTCCTGGCTGCCTCATCGAGGCAACGATCAAGATACTGTGTCAGGAACACATAGAGCCGAACGAGCGTCTCCGTGATTTCGATATGACCGGGGGCCTGGGCTTGTGATGACATGGTATACGTGCCTCCTTCGTTCGTTTACTGTGCGCCGCACAGCGCTTTGACAGCTTTGATGACCCGCGTCTTGTCCGGGATGGCGGCGTTTTCCAACGGGCGGCTATAGGGCATCGGCACCTCTTCGCCGGTCACGCGCTGGATGGGAGCGTCCAGATAGTCGAAGGCTGCCGTGTACACACTCTCGGCAATTTGCGCACCCAGGCCGCAAAACCGCCAACCCTCTTCGACAATCACGAGACGTCCCGTCTTTTTGACCGAGGCCACGATCGTTGGGAGATCCAACGGTTTAAGGGTGCGGGGATCGATGACCTCGACCTCGATGCCCTCTCGACTCAATTGATCGGCTACCTCCAGCGCCAGCAGGAGCATCTTCGAATAGGCCACGATCGTCACATCACGCCCGGCACGCTTCACCTCAGCCACACCGATGGGGATCGTATATTCACCGTCTTCAACATCGCCCTTCGTTCCGTAGAGCAATTGCGCTTCGATGAAGATGACAGGATTTTTGTCCCGAATCGCGCTCTTCAGTAGGCCCTTCGCATCGTGCGGCGTAGCTGGGGCGATCACTTTCAACCCCGGCACGTGACAGAACCAGGCTTCCAGACTTTGTGAATGCTGCGCCCCAAGCTGGTGCGCGGCGCTGCCAGGCCCGCGAATTACCATCGGCACCGACAGTTGCCCCCCCGACATGTATCGAATTTTAGCGGCATTGTTGACGATCTGATCCAAGGCTACAATGGCAAAATTCATGGTCATGAGCTCGACGATAGGATGCAACCCCGCCATGGCGGCGCCGATTGCCAAACCCGTGAATCCGGCCTCCGTGATGGGAGTATCCACCACCCGTTGTGGGCCGAATTCTTCCACGAAACCCTTGCTGACCTTGAAGGCGCCCTGGTAGTAGCCCACTTCCTCACCGATCAGAAAAATGCGCGAGTCTCGACGCATCTCCTCCCGCATAGCCTGATTGAGCGCTTCCCGATAGGACATCAACATGTGTCACCCTGACGGATGTTTCAGCAGTTGGTTAGTCAGCCAGAACGTCATTATAAAGCTCCGATGGGATGGGGAACGGGCTCTCATCCGCGAATTTGACAGCGGCCGTCACGACTTCCCCGACTTGGCGTTCAAGCTGAATGAAGTCCGCTTCGTTAGCTAGATTGTTACTCAGGATTGTCTGCTTCAGCAATAGGAGAGGGTCGCGTTTGCGGTGCTCCTCTACTTCTTCTTTGGTTCGATAATGTCCGTGTGCCGGGTCGGACATCGAGTGGCCCATGAACCGGTAGGTCATTGCCTCGATGAAAAATGGGCCCTGCCCCGCGCGCACCTGCTCGACGACCCTGCGCATCACGTCGCGCACGGCCAATACATCCATGCCGTCCACGCGCTCAGCCATGATGCCATAAGAGCGGGCCGTCTCTGCCACGTCCGCATAGAGTGCGATGGCCCGTTCAGCCGGCGTTCCCATACCGTAGCGGTTGTTCTCGCAGACGAAGATCACAGGGAGTTTCCATAAGGCCGCCAAGTTCAGCGCTTCGTGGGCCTGGCCGCTGGGGATCGCTCCTTCACCGAAGAAGCAGACGGTCACGAGGTCGAGTTTTTGATACTTGGTTGCGAACGCGAGTCCTGTGGCAAGGGGAATGTGGCCGCCGACAATGGCGTAGCCGCCCATGAACCGGCGCGGGGCATCCACCAGGTGCATGGAGCCGCCTTTGCCGTGGCACAGGCCCGTCGCTTTGCCGAACAGCTCGGCCATCACCTGGCCTGGATGAGAGCCTCGTGCGAGACAGTGCCCGTGGTCTCGATACGCACTGATCGCGTAGTCATCCGGTCGAAGGGCGGCGATAGCCCCAACCGCAATGGCTTCTTCGCCGATATAAAGATGCAGGAATCCGGCAATTTTTGCGAGGGCGTACATCTCCGCCGATTTTTCTTCGAACCGGCGGATGAGCAGCATTTGACGATAGAGAAATAGGACGTCGCTCCGGTCCATACTTGGCATGATCATGATGAGTAGCCTCGCTTCGTGGGACGGCGGGACGATCGAGGGTTCGAGGTCCGAAGTTCGAGGTTTTCGGAACTTCGAACCCCGAACGTAGAACTTCGGATCTCGCCAGCCACCTGCACGAAATTTCCCAGCGCTTATCCAGACCTTTCATCTGCCGATTATGTTTTTGCAAACGGGTTCTTAATTTTACTTAGCAGGCTTTCGATCGGTGGAACTCCCGTTGCGGCGCCAGTGACTCCCGCGATAATTTTCTGTGCAATCTCCCGGAATGCCGCCGATTGCGGAGAGGCCGGATCGGCCACGACGATCGGGTTGCCCGAATCCCCACCGTCGCGAATGGCCGGATCAATCGGTACGCGGCCGAGGAACGGGATTCCCAGTTTGGCGGCAGCCCGTTCCCCTCCCCCGTGCGAAAATATTTCGGTCCGCTCGCCGCAGTGGCCGCAGAGAAAGTAACTCATGTTCTCGACGATGCCGAGGAGTGGCACGTTCACTTTTTGGAACATCATCATGCCTTTGCGGACATCGTGCAGGGCGACTTCTTGTGGTGTCGTGACGGTAATGGCGCCGGTCAGAGGGACCAATTGGGTTAAGGTGAGCTGCGCGTCTCCGGTGCCGGGAGGCAGATCGATCAGCAGATAGTCTAGCTCGCCCCACAACACGTCGCGGAAGAGTTGTTGAATGGCCGTATGGACCATCGGGCCTCGCCAGACCACGGCGGTGTCTTCCGGAACGAAGAAGCCCATGGAGATCAGCTTGACGCCGTGACTTTCGGCTGGAACGATCTTGCCATCCATCTGTTCCGGAGGCTTAGACACACCCATCATCATGGGAATGTTCGGACCGTAGATATCCGCGTCGAGCAGGCCGACCTTGGCGCCGGTTAAGCCAAGGGCTACGGCAAGGTTGACGGCGACCGTGGATTTGCCGACTCCGCCTTTGCCGCTGCTGACGGCGATGACATATTTAACGCCGGGAATGAGATTATCTTTTCCATGACCGGTCTGGGGTCCGGCGGGATGTTCGTCTGCCATGAAGCGCTCCTCCTCTATGTACACGATCGAGTAAGACTGATCTTGAAGCCACCCGCTCCATATAATAAGCGAAGGTCTAGGTGAAAGAAAATGGGGCTAATGGGCATGAGGAAGGGGTTCAGGTAGATGGGCTGAAAGCTGAAGCCCATACATGATTGCGCCACTGCCACAACCCTAATAGCCTTCAGCCTATTTACCTGAATTACCGCGAATCGATTACCCGACGGTGGGGTCGTTGCGGCGGAGATTGCTCGTAAGGCCGATCAGCGAAAGCGAGTAAATGATCCACTTGGAGGGGTCGAAGTTGTACCACTGAGGCCCGTTGCGATAATCGCGCGCATAGGCGTGATGAAAATTGTGATACCCCTCGCCAAAACTCACGAAGGAGACTAGCCAACTGTCACGGCTGCTGTCCTTCTTGCTGTAGGGCTGTGCCCCGACCATGTGACAGAGTGAATTGATCGTGAAGGTGGAATTCAGCACCATGAACAACCGGAAGAGGCCACCCAAGAGAAGCCCGCTGATACCTCCCTGCCAACCGCCGTGCCATAGACCGAGGACAAACGGGAGCAGCAGGCCCGTAACCACGATCGGCCAATAGTAGCGATGTTGCCACATCACAATGGGGTCGCGGCGCAAACGGACCTCATATTTTTCTTTGCGATGGATGCTATTGTAAAAGAGCCAGCCGCAGTGGCTATGCCAGAATCCCTTGCTGGCGTTATAGGGATCTTCTTCTTCATCCGTCTTGGCATGATGCCGGATATGGTCGCTGCCCCACTTGAGGGCAGAGTTCTGCAGCGCCCACCCGCCGGCGACGAGGATACAGGCCTTGACCCAGTTTGGGCATTCGAAACTCTGATGCGAGATCAGCCGATGATAGCCGACCGTGATACCCATGCCTGTGATGACGTACATGGCAAAGAACAGTCCCCAATCGAAGAGGCTAAACCCGTAGTAGTACCCGTAGAGAGGGAGACCGATCGTATTGGCAACGACGATGGCGCAGAACAGCGTAAAGTTGAGCGCAGAAAACGGGGATGTAGCAGGTGTGGCGTCAGTTGTTGTCGCGAGCATTACCTCTCCTTAGCGCACACAGATTTTTTACGTCATGAAGCCGAGCTCTGGGAAGGGTAAACTAGGCGTAAAACAGCATACCGAAATCTCGCTAATGTTTCAAGCGAATGCTTGCAGTGTATACTGACGGTGCTTCCCCCTCTCCCTAATCTGTGAGGTATAGATGCCAGACGCTTCTTCCTCCTTCGAACCTATGGTATCTCGTATCGGCGAACAGCTCGCCCGTCTCTCTGCCGGTCGAACTCCATCTCTCTTTGAGGGCCGCTGGTGGTCGCACCAGGCGCTCAACCTGGCTATGCACGACAATCTTTTCAAGGCGCAGCTGTTTCGATTCATCGATGTGCTGCCCTCGGTCACAGACGATGAACAGGTGGTCGCCCTGGCTCGCGAGTATTTGGGAGATGGAGAGACCGCGCTCTTTGGTACTCATTGGGGACTCAAGGCCCTTGCCGCTACCAGCTTGGGAGCTCGGCTCAGCGGCAAGGCGATCAGAAGCCAGGTCGAACATATGGCGCTCACCTTTATTGTTGGAGCGACGGTCGAGGAAGCAACGCCGCGGTTGAACAATCTGTGGCAGCATGGACGAGCATTCTCAGTCGACTTATTGGGCGAGGCCACCATCAGCGATCGTGAAGCTGATCGATACCGTGACCGCTGTGTGGAAGCTCTCACGCAGCTCGCGCGAGAGGCGGTATCTTGGCCATCCCAATCGCGACTAGAACGGGACCATCTCGGACCGATACCACGGATCCAGCTGTCCATCAAAATATCCGCCCTCTCTCCTCATCTCGACCCGATTGATCCTGAAGGAAGCTACCGTTCCGTGGCGTCAAGACTCAGACCCATCCTTGATTTGGCAATGCGCCTTCCCGCTTCGTTGATCTTCGACATGGAACAAGCAGAGACAAAATCCTTGCTGGTGGAGATCTTCACCAGGCTCTTCGCAGAACCTGCTTACAAGGACTATCCCTATGCAGGGCTCGCATTGCAGGCCTACCATCGGGAGACCGCACGAGATATTGAAAGACTCCTGGCCTGGGTTCGTAAGCGTGGGGCTCCCATCTCGATCAGATTGGTGAAAGGAGCCTACTGGGATTCGGACACGATCCGTTACCGGCAACGTGGCTGGCCTATTCCTCTCTTTGAACACAAAGTTGAGACGGATGCCAACTATGAGTCCCTCGCCTCTCTCCTGCTATCCCAGTCGGCACTGATTCGACCAGCCTTCGGCACACACAATCTCCGTACGCTGGCCTACATCGAGGCGGTTGCTGAGTCACTCAGGCTCCCTCCTGAAACCTGGGAATATCAGATGATCTTCGGCATGGCTGAACCCTTTCAGCATGCGGTCATGCAGTACGGCCGGCGATTACGGCTCTATACTCCGGTGGGCGATTTGCTCCCAGGCATGGCCTATCTTGTACGACGATTATTGGAAAACACTTCGAACGAATCATTCCTCCGCAAGGAGTACGTCGAATCCCAATCATTGAACCGGCTGTTGGCTCCACCGGTTTTAGAAGGATTGAGCGAAAAGCAGCCCCTCCTGTCCCAACCGGCCTGTACGAAGGAGTTTCATAATGAACCACAGAGGGATTTTGCTCAGGCCAATAACCGAGTGGCAATGCAGCAGGCCCTGGCAACCGTGCGGTCGCAACTGGGCCGAGAGTGGAATTCGTCGTCTGGGGAGCAGCGCCTGACAGGGCCGCTCATTGAGTCCCGTAATCCTGGACGTCCGGGTGAAGTCGTAGGCCGGTTGTTAAGTGCGAGTTCAGAGGATGTTGCACAGTCAGTGCGCTTGGCGGTTCAGGCATGGGAGTCCTGGCGCGATACGACCATGGAACGACGCGTGGACATCATGCGTGCTGCTGCTTCAATCATGAGGACCAGACGCAATGAGCTGGCTGCATGGGAGATATTCGAATGTGGAAAGCCCTGGCGGGAGGCGGATGCGGACATCGCAGAGGCAATCGACTTTCTGGAATTTTATGCGGCAGACTGGCGAAGGCTCGCTCCCCCGAAACGGTTAGGACAGGTGCCCGGAGAACTGAACCAGCGTCTCTATAGCCCTCGCGGGATCACGGCCGTCATTGCCCCATGGAATTTCCCTCTGGCGATTCCCACCGGCATGGTGGCGGCAGCGCTGGTGACCGGGAATCCCGTGATGTTCAAACCGTCAGACCGCTCGCCTATGATGGGCCACTGGCTCACAGAGATCTTGTATGAGGCGGGTGTGCCGGGAGAGATTCTCTGTTGCCTGTCTGGCGGACCTGACATCGGGCGTGCACTGGCACACCATGCCGACATTGCCACGATTGCCTTTACCGGCTCGAAGGATGTGGGGCTGGGCATTATGAAAGATGCCGGTACTCTGAGGCCGGGGCAACAGATGGTGAAGCGGGTGCTGGCTGAGATGGGAGGGAAAAACGCGATTATCGTGGACGAAACGGCAGATCTTGATGACGCAATCACCGGCGTGGTCTCGTCCTTCACCGGCTATGCGGGACAGAAATGCTCCGCCTGTTCACGGGTGATCGTGCATACGACGATCTACGATAATTTCCTGGATCGTCTCAAAGATGCGGTGGAGAGTCTGACGGTCGGAAATCCGGAAGAGCCTGGCACGCAAGTTGGGCCGGTGATCGATCGTCGTGCGCAGTCGAAGATCCAGGAATATATCGAGATTGGGAAGAAGGAAGCCCTCCTGCTGGTCGAAGGGACTGTAACGGGAGCAGGCTGGTATATCGGGCCGACGGTCTTTGCGGATGTGGAGCCAGCGCATCGAGTAGCCCAAGAAGAAATCTTTGGGCCGGTCCTCTCAGTGATGAAGGCCGCATCCTTTCAAGAAGCGTTGACCCTGGCAAATTCGACGGCCTATGCCCTCACCGGCGGAGTCTATTCACGAAGCCCGACCAATCTGGAGCTGGCCAGGCAGCGATTCGACGTCGGGAATCTCTATCTGAATCGTCCGATCACCGGCGCGTTAGTCGGTCGCCAGCCGTTTGGGGGTCATCGCCTGTCCGGCGTAGGGGCGAAAGCCGGAGGGGAAGAGTACCTGATGCAATTTGTCGTCACCCGCGTCATCAGCGAGCAGACCCTCCGGCGGGGTTTCGCTCCGCCCGAGTGAGGCCTTTGACGACTTGATCTCGTACGATTCCAGTTCTTCCATAATATCCGTCACCACGCCCCGATCTTCCAGTGGGGAGAGTTCCTGCCGCTCGACATATTTCACCAAACCGACGCCCTTCACAAACCAAGCGGTCATGACATCGGTTCCTTGGATCGTCTTTTTCGTGCCGGAGAGATAAATCTGCATGTGCATGCGCGCTTCTACCTTCACGGCATCCTTGAACGTCCCGGCCGGCACGGTCACTGATTCCTGTCCCAATACTGAAGCATCACCATGCGCATCGGCCTTTTCGTTGATACCGTCCCGATTCAGATCGTTACCGAAATCCAAATCCTTGCGGTTGAATTGCGGGAAGGACGATGAGACCTTCATCGGGAAACGTACGATCTGATAGGGCACGAGCTGTTTCTCAAAAGGCGTGCCAGGATCTGAGCCGTAATAGACGATGCCCACGCTATCCCGCCGGTAGAAACTGTCCATTGTGCCATGGTTGCCTGGATTGCTATCGTGGAACACGGTGACCGTCATGCCGTTGATGTTTTTTGTGCCGGTGACCGAAGACACGTTAGAGAAGAATTTATGCTCAACCGTTTGCAGAGGCCCTTCGGTAATTTGGCCTCGATAGTGCCATTCGTTTCCAGTCTGATCGGGGAAGTAGTCGGCGGACTGGGCAATGATACCGGCCTCTTCCGCTGCAAAC
This sequence comes from Nitrospira sp., assembly GCA_037142015.1. Taxonomy (GTDB): domain Bacteria; phylum Nitrospirota; class Nitrospiria; order Nitrospirales; family Nitrospiraceae; genus Palsa-1315. Next base: position 12,904 of record JBAXBK010000035.1, read on the forward strand.
GACGTGGACCAGGCGGCACCGGCAAGTAGTAGAGCTGTTCCCAACATGAAGGCCCTTCGATATTCTGGCTTCTTCAGCGGCATGCGCGAGATCCTCCACTGGTTACACGATGCGGTCAAAGTACCATAGCAATCCTGGAAGCGGCAAGGTAGGAAGCAGGCTTGCCTTCGCATGATATCCCACCCATAATCGGATCGTTATTTGGTTTGTTTGTTCATCGGGTTGACTTGGTTAATCCGGTTCAACCAAATAAACAAGACAAACCAAATGAACCAAACAAACCAGATAGACCAGATGAACCAAACAAACCAAAGAGATGCGGTGCTTGTGACCGGTGCGTCCGGAGGGATTGGCCGAGCAATCAGCCTAGCCTTTGCGGCGGACGGTTGGTCTGTCGGGATCCATTATCATCGCAACAAGGCCGCAGCCGAAGTCACGCTCGAGCAAGTAGCAACTTCCGGTGGAACTGGAACACTCTACGAAGCCGATATTCGAGAGCCTCATGAGGTGCAACAGATGGTGGAAGCCTTCTGTCGGCTGGTACCTCTGCCGTCTGTGTTTGTCTGCAATGCTGGAATCGGAGGGAGCCATCTCCTGCTTCGACAACGCCAAGAAGATTGGGCCGAGGTAATAGGGACAAATCTGACCGGAACATTTCACTGTCTTCGCGCTATGGCCCCGCCCCTCCTCGCTCACGGTGGTGGATCCATTGTCGTGATCGGGTCGTATGCGGGGTTCCATGGGACGATTGGCCAGGCTGCCTACGGTGCCTCAAAAGCTGGTCTCATTGGTCTGGTGCAGACGGCAGCCAAAGAATGGGGAGCAGGCAATGTTCGGGTGAATCTCCTCTTACCAGGCTGGCAGGCTACTGGACTATCGGAAGAGGCCCTGCCGGAGGGCGATACATGGAACAACCATGCGTTAGGCCGGCCACCATCACGAGAGGAAGTAGCCAAGACTGTCTTCCATCTGGCGCAACTTACAGACATGTCGGGACAGGTGTGGAACTGTGATAGCCGGAATCTCTAGCAGAACGCTGAAAAATGGGGCGGAGAGCGGCCATGTGCCCTTCTTGCTCGCAGAACGCGCACGATGAAACTGTGCGCGTTCGATGCGCGCAGTAAAGGGCAGCCTCGGCCGCTCGGCTAAAGAGAGGTAGAGAGAATTGGACAGGCTTTGCTGACGGCCTTTTGAGTATTCTGCGTCCCAAGCCTTCGATTCTAAGTTATGAAACTAGACAAACGACACGCCCGTGATTCTAGCGCACGAGGGGTTTTTATCACAGGAACCGATACGGGCGTGGGAAAAACGCTCGTGACCTCTGCACTCGTGCGGTGCCTGATTCAACGGGGGATTGATGTCGGCGTCATGAAGCCGATTGAAACAGGGGTTTCACGATCGGCTAAGGTGCGGTCTGATGGAGCACGGTTGCGGAGAGCGGCTGGAAGCTGTGATCCTATGGCAGAAGTTTCTCCCTATGTCTTTCGGCTTCCAGTGGCACCAGTCTCTGCTGCACGAGCGGAAGGAACGACCGTGCGAATGGCCCCTATCATACGGGCCTTCCATAACCTGAGTCAGAAACATACATTTATGGCGGTAGAAGGAGTCGGCGGTGTGTATGCACCGCTGACCTCATTGCTCAACGTATTAGACATCATCTATCAGTTGAAGTTGCCAGCGATTGTAGTGGGACAATCTGGCTTAGGAGGAATCAATCATGCACTATTGACGCTTCACGCACTCCGCCAGCGAAATATTCCCATCTTGGCGCTGGTCTTGAATCAACCTCGACCACCACGAACAAAGAATGCTCGCCTGCAAGAACAGTCAACGGTGAGTCTCCTTCGATTGCTTGCCGGGGTTCCAGTTGTCGGTCCCCTCCCCTATAGCCAGACTGTAAATCAAAGTTGGAATGAAGGCTTGCTCCGTCTTGCTGAGACCGCTCCAATCAAAAGGCTGGCGAGGCTGACCCTGGCATCTGTGCCAGGAAAGCTTTCACGGCGCGGCTAATGTCCGGAGCCTTGAGGATCGCTGAAATGACCGCAACGCCTTTGGCACCGGCGTGCATCACCGCCCCCACCTGGCCGAGCTGAATACCACCGATCGCAAAAACCGGCAACGACGTGAGTCCGGTGATCGCACGTAACCCCTCAAGCCCAACCACCGGATCATGGTCTTGTTTAGAGCCTGGTGTAAAAATGGGACCAAAGCCAAGATAGTCAGGCTTTCCGGCAATGGCGTTGAGCACCTGGTCGGGATTGTGTGTGGAGATCCCGATTATTTTGTCCCGGCCCATCACCTTTCTCGCCAAGTCGAGCGGCAAGTCTCCCTGCCCCAGATGTACGCCATCTGCATCCACGGCCAGGGCCAAGTCACAGCGATCGTTGACGATGAATAATACCCCTGCCTGAGCAGCAGCTTGCCGAAGCGCCAACGCCTCCACGTAGGCGTCTTTCATCGATCCTGTCTTGTTGCGATATTGAAAGAGAACAGCGCCGGCCTCAGCCGCCGCCGTCAGCACCTCGACCAAGGGACGCGCAGGGCAGACTGACGGATCAAGAATGATGTAGAGGCTTGAGAGGGAGTGAGAACCCGCGGCAGTCACTTCTTACTACAGGCCACTTTTAAAAGAGTATGATTGATGCTGCGAGGGACAACCGGTTCCCACTGCTGTTCGTCTGTGGTGCTGTACACCACTTTACCGGTTCCCATGTTGCCGGCAAACCATGTATAGGCACGCATGCGTGTGCGCTCTTCGGTGCAATCGAATTCGTTGTATCGTTTGATGGACAACAGTGAATCGCCCGCTACGGTTTGTACGGTCTTGTAGTCGTACAATTGCCACATCTTTACCAGGTTTCCCTTGCGGCGAATGGAGTCAGGGTCGACGTACACCGTTAATCCCGCTTTGTCGTCTCCGCTCGTCAAGACCCATCCCGCATACGCTGCTCCGCTGCTCAGTGTCAGTAGGGTTATCAGTACCCAGAACCCTAGAAAAAATGCGAACGGCAGTTTGCAGAACGAACGCTGGGTATTTGCTATTGAGCGCGGCAGAAGAACGTGACGGTGGGGATGAAGCGTGATTGGCATAGAGGCCTCGAAGCGAGCTGTATTTTAGGAGTGGCGAGATCGAAGATGCAAGCAGATAGCGCGCTTTCTCAGAGAAAGCCAGTTCCGCGCATGCTATAGTTTCTGAAACAGTAAGGTATCTCATGAACAAAATGGTCATGGTCGTTGCAGTCCTATCGTTCTCAGCGCTTGTACAGGCTGCTATCGCGGCTGAGAGTCGCACCGCAGAGGCGAGTAAAGGTCTCACCGTAGACGACCTTGGACGAGGGCTGAAGAGCGCGGCCAAGAATGTTGAGAACGAGATTCCAAAGATTGGGTCTGCGATCGGTAACGCAGTCAAAAAGATCACAGAGAATGGCCAGGATAAACCCTCCTCCCAAATGCCAGCGAAACAGAATAAGTAACTCGCCTCTTCACGTGACAGTGATCCCCTTCCACAGCTTCTGTGAATAACTCTGTGGATGACCGGCTTGCCAGATGAACAATGGCCGATGTTGAGAGACCTCGGAGCAGTTTGTCTAAATAATGAGCAATGTGGCCTGTCTGATGAAGCCCCCATATTTTGTGGCTTGACGGATTAATTTCATTTTTCTACTACATGTGGACTCATGGAGCGCGTGACAAGCGCGAGGGGCGAGACTTGAGTGAAAGACGGGTCGGGGCGAATCGGTTTGAAGGCCGCAGTGTTTGGAAATTCGAACCTCGAACTTCTGTGCCGAGTCACGCCTGTCGCGCTTTTCTCGCCCGTCTCGCCTGAGTTAGCTGGCTAAAAAGCGCTCGATAAACGTCGTGGAGACGTGGCCCTTTTGGAAGTCGGGGTCATTGAGGATGCGTTTGTGGAGCGGAATGGTTGTCTTGATGCCTTCGATCACGAATTCGTCGAGAGCTCGTCTCATGCGTGCGATGGATTCTTGACGGTCTCGACCATGGGTGATGACCTTGGCGATCATCGAATCATAGAAGGGGACGACCATCATATTCGATTCCATCGCCGAGTCGACGCGCACGCCGAATCCGCCTGGTGCGCTGTATTTGGTGATCATCCCCGGAGAAGGCGTGAATTTTTCAGGATCTTCTGCATTGATGCGGCATTCTAGGCTGTGTCCAATAAGCTTGACGTCTTGCTGCTTGAACGAGAGAGACTGACCGTCGGCGAGCCTGATCTGTTCCTTGATGAGATCGATGCCGGTCACCATTTCGGTGATCGCATGCTCTACCTGGATGCGAGTGTTGACCTCCATAAAGAAAAAATTATGGTCCTTGTCGAGCAGAAACTCGACGGTGCCGACATTCCGGTAGTGCACGGCTTTGACGGCTTCAACAGCAACTCGACAGATTTCCCGTCTGAGTTTTTCGTCGACAGCAGGCGACGGGGTTTCCTCAAGCAGTTTCTGATGCCGGCGTTGGATCGAGCAGTCGCGTTCGCCGAGATGCACGACATGCCCACGATGATCGGCGGCAATCTGCACTTCAATATGACGAGGCTCGAGAAAATATCGTTCAAGGTAGACGGCGTCGTTCCCGAAGGTGGTTTTGGCTTCGGCCTGAGCGGCTTGAAAGGCGCGAGCGAGATCCTCGGCTTTATTGACGACGCGCATGCCGCGTCCTCCCCCACCGGCTGAGGCTTTAATGATGACGGGATAGCCGACCTTGCCTGCGGCTTCGAGGGCTCCCTGTTCGCTCTTCAGTTCGCCGGGACTGCCCGGCGTAACGGGTAAGCCACGGCGGGCAACGATTTCACGCGCTTTGGCTTTGTCACCCAGGAGAGCGATGTGTTCGGATGTTGGGCCGATGAATTTGACGCCGATGGACTCGCACACTTCTGCAAAATGGGCGTTTTCGGACAGGAAACCATAGCCGGGATGGATGGCGTCTGCCCCGGTGATCTCGGCGGCGCTCAGGACGTTGGGAATATTTCTGTAGCTCAGCGCTGCGTCAGAAGGCCCGACGCAGATTTTCTCATCGGCTGCGCGGACATGGAGGCTTGCCGCATCGGCCTCAGAAAAGATCGCTACGGTCTTAATACCGAGTTCCTTGCAGGCGCGAATCACGCGGAGCGCAATCTCACCGCGATTGGCTATCAATACTTTCTTGAACAATCGACTACTCCGATGTGGATCGAGGGAAGAAGACTAAGGCGTGGCTGTCGGATCGACGAGGAAGAGCGCTTGGCCATACTCCACCGGTTTGGTGCTTTCGGCCAAAATTTTCGTGACCCGCCCATTGACCTCCGATTCGATTTCGTTCATCAGCTTCATCGCTTCGACTATGCACAGAACCTGCCCAATTTTCACGTAATCACCCTCTTCAACATAGGGATCGGCATCAGGAGAGGGAGACCGATAGAACGTTCCGACGATCGGAGACACGATGGTGACCATCCCTGTCGTATTTTCGGTCTGAGTGCCGGCCACGGTGAGCGCTTGAACGGCTGAGGTTGATCCGGCCATTCCCTGGTCGGCAACAATGGTTGAGATCGCCTTAACGCCGACCTCGTATCGCACGCGAACTCTGAGTCCGTCGCGCTCCAACTCCAATTCGGTCAGGTTATTTTTCTTTAATAGCTCGATCAATTCCTGAATGTCTTTGGTCTGTTGTCCCGACAGTAAGCGTGAACTCTGCCCGCTCTGGGTCGGAGCAAACGCCTGAGGCAGAATGACCGGCGGCACAGCCTTCTTCGATTTGCCGGACGTTCGTTTGCTCACCGAACACGCTCCACATACTCTCGGGTACGGGTATCGATCCTGATCACCGTTCCGCTTTCCAAATAGAGAGGAACCTTGATGGTGGCGCCGGTTTCAAGGGTTGCGAGCTTAGTGCCGCCCGTCGCGGTATCGCCACGGAAACCCGGCTCCGTATCGCTGACTCTTAGTTCGATAAAGTTGGGCAGCTCGACGTCGATCGGGCGATGTTCGTACACAAGGATCTTCACCGTCATGTCTTCTTTCAAGAGGTCCGCATTGCCGCCGAGTTTGCCCTTTTCGAACGTCAGTTGCTCAAAGCTCTCCGTGTCCATAAAGGTATAGGCGTCGTCCGTCGCATAGAGGAATTGCATGGTCCGTTCTTCAAGATCCGGTTCTTCAAATCGTTCTCCTGATCGGAAGGTGCGATCCAGAACATTGCCTGAAAGATAGCTCTTGAGCTTAGTGCGAACGAACGCTCCACCTTTGCCCGGTTTTACATGTTGAAACTCAACGATATAAAACGGCTGGTTATCGACCATGAGCCGCACGCCACCGCGAAAATCCGTCGTAGAAATCACTCGGTACTCCCTTCAGACTGTATAAAGCCGCTCGTCCGGCTCCGCTATCTCATTCACTTTGCCGTTTGTCGCAATGTTGCCGGTGCGGATGTCTTCTTCTCGTGTCGGGATGCGGTCAAGTGGTCGTGCAGGCCGCGAAGGGCGAGGAGATAGCCAGTCGGACCCAAGCCGGCTATCTGTCCGAGAGCGACTCCTGCAATATACGATCGATGGCGAAACTCTTCACGCTGATGAATATTGGACAGATGGACCTCAACTGTTGGCAGTCCGACTGCCGCAATAGCGTCACGAATTGCAATGCTGGTGTGAGTATAGGCGGCAGGGTTAATGATGATCCCGTGGTATTCGGTCCGAGCCTCTTGTATCCAGGTGACCAGTTCACCCTCGCTATTCGACTGTCGCAGGTCCACCTCCACTGCCAATTCCTTCGCTAGCTTCGTGATGGCTGAATCCAGGGCATCAAGTGACAGGGTGCCGTAAATCGACTGCTCCCTGGTCCCAAGGAGATTCAGATTTGGACCGTGCAAAACTCGTATTCGTAGCATGTTGTTATTTGCATATGCTGGGTAGTTAAGGACGATTCCTCGTGATAGGGGGTCCACCAGGGAGGCATTGTAGCAGTCTGCCTGAGACCGGTCAAACGCGCAAAAAGATTAGGAAGTTTTTTGCTGAGGCTCGTTCGTTGTATCACGATCGTGACGACGCGATTCAATGGTACGAAGCCAGGCTTCCAGTTGGGCCACAGCTCCTGGGTGAGGAGAAGGAGGAGGCATCACCTCGGTGTCGGCGGCTTGTATATTCGGTTCTGCGATCGCCGGTTGCTCCCCTATCAGATCCTGAGGGAGAAGGGCTGTCTCCATAAGAAACGCTTTCACACTCAGTGGATCGACAGAAGCAATGTCCGATTTGTTCACCGTTGAGGCGGTCAGATCAGGTGCGATATTCGTCTTTGTGGCAGAGGCTATGAATTCGACAGGAGCAGGCGGTGCATCAGCCTGCTGTGGGGAAAGGGTAGACTTGAGTGAACCAGTAGGTTTGAACTGTTTCGCTTCCTTCTCTTGTGTCAGCGGTCCCCCTAAAGCAGATTGAACTGAACGGGCCTCTTCATCACGCGGGTTGACTGCCAGAATGACGGCACAGGATTGTAGTGCCATTTCCTTCAGCCCCTGACTCGTATATATTTTGATCAGGGTCCGGTGCGCGCGCAGGTTTTCCGGGCTCAACTTGACGGATTCTTCCAGAATAGTCTTGGCCTTCGTGGCCTTTCCCATCTGATCGTAGGCGCGTCCCAGTGCGACCATAGCGGTAATAAAACCAGGATACAATTTCAAGCCATCTTCGAGCACACCGGCTGCTTCCTGCCACATCCCGGCCTTTCCGTACTCTTCGGCCAATGGCATGAACACTTTGGAATGTGGATCTTTGGCCAATTGGGTGGCCAATCGATCAATTTCCATCGAGATATCGGCAGCTTGCTGATTCTGAGCCATAGGCTTCTAGCGTCTTTCCTGGACCAGCTTGGATGTCTGGTCGAATTGTCTGGCGCGGAGCAGTTCTTGCGCCCGGTTCAAGATTGCATCAGCGAGCGCTCGTTTCGGCATCAACGGCAATTCTGTCATGATCCCCTGCCGATCGATCAATGTGGCGGCGTTTTGATCGCTGCCGAACCCCCCCCCCAACGTCGTAACATCGTTGGCGACGATGAGGTCGAGCCCTTTTTCCATCAGTTTGTTTTTCGCGTGGGCGATCAGATCGTTGGTTTCAGCGGCGAAGCCAACCATAAGCTGTGTGGTCCGTTGGGCAGACAAGGAGGCGAGGATATCCGTGGTCCGTTCGAGATCGAGTGTCTGAACGGTTTGCCCCTGCTTCTTTAATTTTCGCAACGCAGGACTCGTGGAACGAAAATCCGCAACAGCGGCAGCCATGATCACAGTTGTAGACCATGCGAGGCGCAAGGACAGAGCCTTCATCATTTCTTCAGCCGTGGTGATCGAAACAACCTCGATGCCTTTTGGAGGTTGTAAGGCCGTGGGACCGGTCACAAGGACTACCTGGGCTCCCCTCGCCTGTGCGGCTTCGGCGATAGCATACCCCATCTTTCCGGAGGAGCGGTTTGAAATGAAGCGCACCGGATCGATCGCCTCTTGCGTCGGGCCTGCAGAAACCAGAACACGATGCCCTTGCCAATCTCGTCGTGGAGCCAGTGCTGCCTGAATAGCCTCCATAATTGTCGCTTCCTCTGCCAAACGGCCTTGACCGATCTTCCTGGAGGCGAGCGGGCCGATTTCCGGATCCACCACAATGGTTCCCCGCGCACGTAATTTCGCGACATGTTCGGTAACGGATGGATGAGTCCACATCCCTCCGTCCATGGCGGGGGCCACAATCAGCGGACACTGTGCTGTAAGGAGCATAGTAGAGAGCAAATCGTCGCCCAACCCCAACGCTGACTTTGCAAGACAATTGGCCGTGGCGGGGGCAATGACGATGGCATCTGCCTGCTCGGACAACGACAAATGTTTCATCTCCTGATGCGCTTCGAATACATCCGTTGAGACTGGGTGGCCGGAAAGCACTTCAAAGGTCAGCGGAGTGACGAACTTCGTGGCCGACTGCGTCATCACGACATGCACCGTCGCTCCTTCTCGGAGCAAGGTCCGGAGCAATGCGACGGCCTTATAGGCGGCGATGCTGCCGGTCACGCCCAGCACAATCTGCTTGCCGGCCAATGTCGGCCCGATGGAGCCGGGAATGTTCACCGATTACTCCTTTTACTCTTCTGTCTCACCCGCCACCGGCTTGGGAGAATCGTCGACATAGACACTCAGCTCTTTCTTAATCTCTTTCGCATCGTCGCCGGTCATCAAGGCGACGCGCTCCATTTCGCCTTCTTTCCCGCGCTTCGCTTCCTTCATGGCATCCCGCGCTTCTTGACCGACGAGGTAGCTGATTTGCCCCCGCAGCACTTCATCGAGGGCGATGGTCGTTTCTTTGGTAAAGCGCGAAGGGACATGACGCGCCCCCTGCAAAATGTGCTTCGCCCGCTGGGCTGCGATGATCGCCAGCCGATGACGTGAGTCGAACTCGTCTGTAGTGTATTGGGGCAAAAGTCTCAGCATGTCGATCATGGAAGCAGTACTCCTTTGGGTTAGGGAAGATCTTTGTGATCTCCCGTTTTCTGTTCATCGTCAAGAATGAAATTATTCTCGAGCCACGTCATGTTCAACCGTTTCGTCTTCAAGCGTTCCGACCAAAAGATGCTTTCGAGGTCACGAAGGGATCGGCTGAGGTCTTCGTTTCGAACAATATAAGCGTATTCCCTGTAGGACCAGACCTCTTCTTTCACTTTGTGCAGTCGCCGTTGAATCTCTTCCGGCGTATCGGAGGCCCTGGTGTGGAGCCGGGACCGGAGCACGGTCATCGAGGGAGGAAGAATAAAGATCGACACCGCATCCTCGAATCGTTTCTTGACCTGCATGGCCCCTTGTACGTCGATCTCCAGTAACACATCGATCCCTTGGTCGATCTTTTCTGTCAGTGATTTCCAAGGTGTCCCGTAGAGGTTTCCGTATACGTGGGCCCACTCGACGAACTCATTTTTCGCGGTCATCTCTTGAAATGTCTTCTCAGCAACGAAATAATACTCGCGCCCATGCTCCTCGCCCGGACGCGGCTTCCTTGTGGTATAGGAAATGGAATGCCATAGCCCGGGGAGGTTCACCGTGAGTTGTTTGCAGAGTGTGGTCTTCCCCGTTCCGGAGGGTGCGGAGATAATGAAAAGAATTCCCCGACGATCCATCGAGGATCGAGGATGGCCAGATACCGGCACCGAGGGGCTGGTTGTGGGAGCTGAATTCATTCTACGTTCTGAACCTGTTCCCGAATACGTTCCAGCTCGGCCTTCATCTGGACCACATGACCGGCGATTTCCGCGTCATTGGCTTTTGAGCCGATTGTGTTGACTTCCCGCCCGATTTCCTGGAGCAGGAAATCGAGTGTTTTGCCCACAGAATCTGCACGGTCGAGTGTCTGCTCGAACTGTATCATATGCGAGTCCAATCTGACTATTTCTTCTGTAATGTCACCACGGTCTGCATACACCGCTAACTCCTGGTAGAGCCGGGAAGGGTCGGGAATTTCAGACCCCAGCAGCTTCTCCACGCGAATCTTCATTTTATCAAAAGTCTCTTGGGCAAGCAGAGGGGTCCGTGCTGCGACGAGGGTTTTGTGTCCCCGGATCGTCTGAATCCGTGCTTTCATATCCTCTGCCAAGGCCTTCCCTTCGCGCATTCGCATGCCATCAAGATCTTTCAGCGCCTGGCTTGTCAGTTGCTGGACGATCTTCGCCAGTTTCGGGTCTTCCGTCGGTTGATCCGACACAGAGAGCACGTCACGGAGACCAGCTATGAGAGCTAAATCGACGGACCCACTGAGCTTAAGGGATTTCTTTAGGGTGCGAAGGGCCTGATGGTACTGTTTCGCGAGGGATTGGTCAAGGTTGACGCTTCCAGCACGGCCTTTGCCGGCCTGGACCGTTACTGTTGTATCGATACGTCCGCGGGTACAACATTGCTGAATGGCTTTCTTAAAGGAGTCCTCAAGGTGGCTCAATGGTCGGGGTAAGCGGCAGGCAATTTCGAGAAAGCGATGGTTGACGGAACGTATTTCCACCGTCACGGACCCATCCTGCCAGGGAGTTAGTCCTCGACCGAAACCGGTCATGCTACGAATCATTGGGGGCCTTTCTCTTTCCATGGGCAGTGCTGATAGACCGGACAGGTGCGGCACTGCGGTTTTCTCGCAAGACAGACGTAGCGGCCATGCAGTAATAATCGTTGTGAGACAGCCGTCCACTGGGATTTTGGCAGGAGCTGCTGCAGGTCTTGTTCGACCAGGGCCGGATTATCTGATCTGGTCAGACCAAGTCGTTTCGCCACTCGCTTCACATGGGTGTCGACGACGATACCGGGCTGGCCAAAAGCATTCCCGAGGACGACATTCGCAGTCTTTCTGCCGACGCCTGGCAAGGTGATCAATTCCTCCATTGTATGCGGAACCTGGCCGTTGAAACGCTCGGCCACAGCTTTGCTGCAAGCGACCAGATGTTTTGCTTTGTTCTTAAAGAAACCGGTGGAACGAATGAGCTGTTCGAGATCAGGGCAATGAGCCGCAGCCAGTTCTGCTGGTTGCCGATAACGCCGAAAGAGCGATGGAGTGACTTGATTGACTCGCTGGTCAGTACACTGGGCGGAGAGGATTGTGGCCACGAGCAACTCCCAAGGGGAACGATGGTCGAGTTCCATCTTTGGGCTCGGCATCGTACGTTGAAGCGTCTTCGATATCTCCCGGAGACGCCTTCGATGATCCGACGATGGCAGAGATGTTGTTGTCATGGGTGGTACCAAAATCGTGCAATTGTGCAGCGGGTCAAGGGCGAGATGCAAGGGGGACAGTCGTGGCTGCCGATTTTGGGGAAGAACCATCCAGCGGGACAAGCGCGGCCAGCCGTTCTTCGAGGTGCTGCATCAGCGCCGGCAAGGTTTCCTGGTGTAGCGCAGATATCCCGATCGCCCCATACCGACGGCACAGGGCCTCCGCTTGCCCAGTTGGAAGCTGATCGCACTTGTTGAATACCAAGACCCGTGGAATCTGATCGAGGGTGAGGCTTTGCAGCACGGTATCGACCGATGCAATATGGGCGTCTAATTCTTTCGCCCCTGCGTCGACCACATGTAGGAGAAGATCGGCGTCGCGCATTTCGTCCAACGTCGTTCTGAAGGCTGCGAGGAGATCTTTAGGCAGGTCGCGAATAAACCCTACTGTATCGGTAAGGATGACTTCCCTGCCATGTGGGAAATGCAGCCTGCGGCTCGTGGTATCGAGCGTTTCAAAGACGCGTGGGGCCGTGGTCACGTGACTTTTTGTTAAGACGTTGAGCAATGTCGACTTGCCGGCGTTCGTATAGCCCACGATGGACAGGACTGGAAATGCCTGTCGGATGCGGCGCGATCGCCGCTGGTCTTGGTGACGGGCAAAGCCCGCAATCTCTCGATCCAAATAGTCGATGCGCTCTCTGATACGACGTCGATCCGTTTCGAGCTTCGTTTCGCCGGGCCCTCTGCTGCCAATGCCGCCGCCCAAGCGTGAAAGGCTTGTTCCCTGACCGGAGAGACGGGGAAGCAAATAACGGAGTTGCGCCAACTCGACCTGCACTTTCCCTTCTCGGCTATGCGCTCGCTGCGCAAAAATGTCGAGAATCAGCTGGGTCCGATCGATGACCGTGAGATCGGTGATCTCCGCAATGGCGCGCAGCTGAGCAGGCGCCAAATCCTGATCGAAGATGAGCAAGTCCGCGCCCTTTTGCATGGCTTGCATCAGGACGTCCTTGAGCTTACCGCTTCCCAATTGAAACCGATGATGGCCGCTCTGTGTGCGTTGAACTAGCCGATCGATCACCGTGAGATCTGCGGAGGAGGCCAGTTCTGCCAATTCGGCGAGGCGCTCTTCTTGTTCAGCCTTGCTCTTGGGCGAAGCGCTCACGAGGATGGCGGTCTGCCCCTGAGTCATCGTATGAGAAGCACTTTGACGCTGGAGGTCGGCCTCTAATTCGCGAATGAATGTCTCGAAATTCACCAGGCATTGATGTACCAGCGTGGGCTTCAAGAGGGTATACAGCTGCCCCTTTGGACTGGGTGGATTCAGATGGGCCAGGGAGAGTAACCCTGGTTCGCCTTTGGGGGTAACAGCCAAGATTCCAATCATGTCAAACCGGAGCAGACCCAGCATCGTAAGGTCTTCCTGAGTCAGGGGTAATTCCTTTAATTGCGAGCGTATCAGGCGAAGGCCGCGCAGCGATCGCGGGCTTGCGCGAAAGCTGGCCAGAGTCGTCGGTGAGGGTTCAGTGCCGGCTCCTACCAAGACGTCTTGGACAGCTCCACGCCTGGTGATGACCAGTCCGATAGGGCGCCGAATCTCGTGCGTAAACTGTGCGAGGGTTTTTGCAGCTTCAGCTGAGAGGACTTCATCCACGGGCATACGCCGTCGATACAGCCGCTCAAGCATGGTGAGTTGGCCGGCACGGAGACCGAGAACCTGTCCGTGAATTTCTGGAATGGCCGTCGTTTCCTTATCGTCGGTGGTTCGCTAACTACAGAAAAACTCTGCGTGTCTGGTCTATCTGGTTGCTCTGGTTTGTTTGGTTGATTTGGTTCATCTGGTTAGTTTCGTTCAACCAAATATACAAAACAAACCAAACAAACCAATTAAACGAGACAGCGAGGCGTTGGCATCCATATCCAATGATGCACGGAGCCCTGCGCAAAGAGCCTGCTTCCCTGCTGCCGCGATCATCGCTGCATTGTCGGTACAGTAGGACAGCGGGGGAAGACTCAACTCCAGGTTCTCGGAAGTTGCTCGTTTTTGAAGTAACGCGCGCAACCGAGAGTTGGCAGATACCCCTCCGACGACAGCTAACGCACGAGCGCCAGATGACCGAACTGCAGCAAACGACTTTTCAACCAAGACGCTCACGATAGCCTCCTGATAGCCGGCTGCCAAGTCAGCAGCGTTTGCGACACGAGACTGCTCATCCATTGCTTGAAGTCTATAGAGCAATGCTGTCTTTAAACCGCTAAAACTAAAATCATGACTTCCGTGTTTGAGATAGGAACGGGGAAACACAATGGTGGTAGGATTCCCCTGTCGAGCCAGGCGATCGATGGCTGGTCCTCCTGGAAATTCTAGTCCAAGTAACTGAGCACCTTTGTCGAAGGCCTCCCCTGCCGCATCGTCTCTGGTCGCTCCCAGGAGACGGCGGTGACCACTTCGGTCCTTATAATAGAGATGGGTATGGCCACCTGAGACAACGAGGACCACGCAGGGTAAGGGAAACGCTGGATCCTGAAGCCATGCGGAGGCGATATGGCCTTCAAGATGGCTCACGCCAACCACCGGAATATTCAAGGCATAGGCCAGCGCTTTTGCATAGTTGACCCCGACGAGCAGAGCGCCTGCCAGCCCTGGGCCTTGGGTGACAGCGATTCCGGCTAGATCCGTCCATGCAAGACCGGCTTGTTGGAGCGCCATAGCGGAGACACGTTCAATCGATTCAACGTGGGCACGGGAGGCAAGTTCGGGAACGACGCCACCGAAACGCTGGTGAACGTCATGTTGTGACGCAATAACGTTCGAGAGGACGGAGCCGTCTGCGGCAAGCGCCGATGCAGCCGTTTCATCGCATGATGTTTCAATACCAAGGATGGGGCCCGGTATCCAGGTGGAGGCTGGCTGGTCAGTGGAGATCATCATGAAGTCATTTTGATCACACGTTTGGACTGGAAAAAAGATACGCTGCAAGAATCCAAATAACAAGGCCCTTGTGGCCACTAATGCCACAAGGGCCTTGTCCTCACTTCATGCGATGTGGCTGCGCAGGCACAGGACCAGGGAATTAGACGCCGGCCATCGCTTCCTGCGCGATGAATGCCGGAGCGCCATCACGAAGTACCACGCGAATCTTTCGACTTTCTTTGAATCGTCCTCTGATCATCTCTTCAGAGAGCGGATCGCCGATCGCTCGTTGTATCGTCCTGCGCATCGGTCTGGCACCGTAGAGCGGTTCATAGCCTTCTTTAATCAACCACTGCTTAACTTCGTCATCGACCTCAAGCTCCACTCCCTTCTCGATGAGACGCAGGTTGAGTTCACCCAAGAGGATATCCAAAATACTGAAGAGGTGCGTCTTATCCAACTGATGAAAGACCACGATCTCATCGATCCGGTTCAAAAACTCCGGGCTGAACGAGCGGCGCAATTCTCCCAGCACTTCTTCCTTCTTATGACGCTCCTGATCGCCTTCCGTGCTCTGGAATCCGAGCGAGACTCCCTTCTGAATCATCTTGGTTCCAATATTGGAGGTCATGATGATGACACAATTCTTGAAGTCGATCTTGCGTCCGAGGCTATCGGTCAGCACTCCATCATCCAATACTTGCAACAGGATATTGAACACATCAGGATGGGCCTTTTCGATTTCGTCAAACAGGACAACGGAATAGGGGCGGCGCCTGACTCGTTCGGTCAATTGGCCGCCCTCCTCGTATCCCACGTACCCCGGCGGGGCTCCAAAGAGTCGCGAACTGGTGAATTTTTCCTGATATTCTGACATGTCGATTCGAATAAGTGAATCCTCGCTATTGAAGAGGAACTCCGCTAACGTCCGAGCCAACTCAGTTTTTCCAACCCCGGTCGGTCCCAGGAATATAAAGGACCCGATGGGTTTTTTCGCTTCCTTCAAACCGGCACGTGACCGCCGAATGGCTCTGGCCACGGCGGAGATCGCTTCGTTCTGTCCGACCACGCGTTTATGGAGGAATTCCTCCATGCGCAGCAATTTGTTCGATTCTTCTTCTTCGAGCTTGAAGAGTGGAATGCCTGTCATCTTGGACACGACATAGGCCACCTCTTCTTTGCCGATTGTCGGTTTGTTCTTTTCCTGGCTCTTTTTCCACTCACGCTTAGACTCATCCAACAGTTTCCGCAGCCGTTCCTCTTCTTCGCGATGGCGAACAGCTTCCTCGAAGTTCTGCATCGAGATCGCCAGTTCCTTATCGCGCGAGACCTTTTTTAGTTCCTGTTCCATAGCCTTCAAATCCGACGGCAAGGCGTAGGTCTGCAATTTGGCTCGAGATCCGGTCTCGTCGATCAAGTCGATGGCCTTGTCCGGCAAGAACCGATCGCTGATATATCGATCCGACAGCTTCACCGCTTCGAGGATGGCCTCTTCGGAAATATCGACACCGTGGTGTTCTTCATACCGGTCACGGAGCCCCTGGATGATCAACACCGTTTCGTCGAGACTTGGCGGCTGTACGTGAATTGGTTGGAACCGTCGCTTGAGCGCTCCATCTTTCTCAATATGCTTTCGGTATTCATCGAGAGTCGTGGCGCCAATACATTGAATTTCGCCACGCGACAGCGCAGGCTTGAGCATGTTGGAGGCGTCGATCGACCCTTCCGCCGCCCCTGCTCCCACCAAGGTATGGAGTTCATCGATAAAGATGATGATGTTGCCAGCCTGGACGATTTCTTTCATCACGACCTTCAAGCGTTCCTCGAATTGGCCGCGATATTTGGTCCCTGCGACCAGCGATCCGAGGTCGAGCGCAATGACCCGCCGTGAAAGAAGGTTATCCGGCACTTCGGACTGGACGATTCGTTGAGCAAGCCCTTCGACAATGGCGGTCTTGCCGACACCCGCTTCCCCGATGAGCACAGGATTGTTTTTCGAACGGCGACTCAGGATCTGAAGCACCCGTTCAATCTCGTCGGCTCGGCCGATGACGGGATCCAGTTGCCCGGCTTGGGCAAGCTGGGTCAGATCGCGACCGAACTCATCGAGCGCCGGGGTATTGCTCTTCCGATCACGCTCACGCGGGGCAGACTTTCGGAGAAAGGTTACGGTTAATTGCCGGGCTGTCAGTAGATTCGCTCCTAGGCTGCGGAGGATTTTTCCGCCGATCCCCTCCTCTTCTCGGAGGAGGCCCAATAAGAGGTGTTCACTACCGATATGATTGTGTCCAAGGAGACGGGCTTCTTCAACCCCATATTCAATGACCTTCTTAACCCGAGGGCTGAAGGGGATCTCTCCAAAGGTCATGGTGGTTCCGCCGCCGGGCAAATTCCGTTCAATTTCCAAACGGATCTGTTCAGTCGAGAGTCCCATCTTTTTCAAGATCATCAGGGCAATCCCGTCGGATTCGCGGAGAATGGCCAAGACGAGGTGCTCGGTTCCGAGGTAGTCGTTCTGATGCCGCTCAGCCTCTTCCCGCGCGAGAATGATGATCTTCCGACCCTTATCCGTAAATCTTTCGAACATCCTGCCTCCTTTTAGGGGGAGCCTATAGCCGGTTCCGTATGCGCAAAGTTCTCGAAAAATCTGGCCTAATACTATCTAGAAGGATTTTAAGTGTCAAGGCCGTGAAACAATCGCACAAACCTAGCGCCGGTCTGGACGGAGCATGATGCCGGCAGCCTGACCTTCACCTGATTCGTTGACTTCAAAAGAACCCTCCCGATACAATCTCGGACTTTCCAGCCCATATCTAAATAGCGCCACGACAGGGTTTTAGCAATGAAAAACAAAAGTATCGGGATTTTGGCAAAACCAAAGTTTCCTGAGATCAAGAGTACGCTACAAGATGTAGTCACCTGGCTTCGTTCTCGAAGTATCGAGGTGATTTTGGATCAGGCATCGGCAATGCTCCTCGGTGAACAGGGTGGGTATCAGAAAACTCAGTTGGCGAGCAAAGCTGACGTGCTGCTGGTCTTAGGCGGTGACGGAACCATGCTCAATGCCGCTCGACTTGCCGGGGAACGAAGCATTCCCATCCTGGGGGTCAACATGGGCGGATTGGGATTTTTGACTGAGGTCCGTCTGGAGAATCTCTATCCCTCGCTCGAACGGGTATTTGCGAACGACTTTGTTCTCGATGAACGGCTGATGTTACGAACACATATACATCGGCACGGAGAAACGGTTGCGCAAGGGGTGGTGTTGAACGACGTCGTAATCAGTAAGGGCACCCTCGCCCGCATGATCGAACTGAAGATCGCGATTCAAGGGCGGTTCGTCACCAATTTGCGTGGCGACGGGTTGATTGTCAGCAGCCCAACTGGATCCACCGCCTATTCTCTTTCTGCCGGTGGCCCGATTATCGATCCGGCTGTCCAGTCATTGATCCTGACACCGATCTGCCCTCATACGCTGACGCATCGGCCATTGATCGTGCCGGGCAACGCAGTGATTGAAGTAACCCTCACCAGTAAAGATGACGGTGCCATGGCGACGCTCGACGGGCAGGTGGGAGTGGCGATCACGCAGGAAGATACGGTCGTGATCCAGACATCGGAAAACCGGACTAGATTGATCAGATTTCCTGAAAGCAATTATTACGACGTGCTCAGGGAAAAACTCAAATGGGGGGACAGATAGAAAATAAAAACTTTCGGGCTAGGCTTTCCCGCGTTCGATCAATTCGAGCATTTCCTTGTTGTTCGTGAATTTGAATTCCCCGATACAGTCCTCACCCCAGTGACTTTTTTCATTCGATTCGAGAATGTGGAGCCCTGCCAGATCAACCGGGTGGCTCTTGTGCGCCTTGAGTGTTGAAGCGAGCTTGCCAAGGACGACTTTTACGTCAGAGTGGGTATCAGGTGTTTTCATCGAAAGGTATTTGGTTACAACGTCAGCGCACCAATCCCCATCTCGTTTGGCAATGCCGACTAAGCCTTCGCTTGCTTTCCTGGCCCAACCAGCGAGAAAGGCGCCATCAATAACCTTGCCAGCGGTTTCGTCATAGGCTTGAAAGAGCGCGTCGTCCGGATCGTTACCGGTCTTGTTGGGATTCGTAATAAACAGGCCGCTCTTATATGGTAGCCCAACGGTCTCATCGACTTTGTCGCCGACGGCAAAAACCACGGAGTCGCAAGGAAACTCATAATATTGTTTTAACCCAACAGCCACCGTATCTTCACCCTTTGGGTCGAGCTTATTGTCTTCCATTTCCAGCCCACGAACTTGATTGTTTCCATCCACCAGGATCCGCTTCGGAGAGGCCAAAAACTTAAAGCCCATTTTCGTCTCGCTGACCTTCGGCTCGCATTTCGTAAACTCGTCCGTCAGGCCCTTGAGTATGTCGCCTACATTCTGGCCAACTGCGGTAAGTCGATCCTTAATCCTGGCTACCTCATTGGCGATCCCTTCCACATCCATGTTGGCGCACACCATGCGAATTTCTTTTGGATTGTACTTTCGCTCGGCAGGCCCACGCCGCACGATCGCTGTGACCCGCTCGACTTTCTTATATCGAATCAGCCAATGGGAAATATCCACCATCACATCCCCAGCGCCGATCACTGCCACATGCCTGCCCATCTCAAATGGACGATCGCCGAATCCGGGAAGCCGATTGAAGTGGTACACGACATCCTTCGCATGGAACACGCCCTTGGCCGAATCCCCTTCCACTCCGATGGCCTTGGTCCCCTGCGCGCCGATAGAGAATACGACGGCGCTTGCGCCAAGGTTTCTGACCTCTTCGACGGTGAGATCTTTGCCGTTGCCGATCGAGACATTACCCAAATAGTGGACGTTCGGTCGCTCGAGCAATTCCCAATACTGCTTCTTGAGACCGCCGCGAAGCTTAAGTTTTGCCGGGAAGATCCCGTACTCCGCCAATCCCCCGAACTTGATGTCGCGATTCAGGATAACAATTTCATGGCCTGCCTTCGCGAGTGAACTCGCCACGGCCATTCCAGCCGGTCCTGCTCCTACCACAATGATCACATGCGATGTCGGTGCGCTCATACGTTGTTCCCTGGGAAAAGTGAGTGAGAAATACCTAGAACCTCAACAGTTCCGCGGACTTTAACATAGGGTGTTTTATGGTGTCAAAGCAGAAAGGACGACTCAGATCGAGAACGCGAGCAACAATCGTCCGTGCATCTGTAGACCCGCCATCAGTTACCAGCAAGGTGCTGGTATGTGCGGGGTAAGCTCTTTGCGGAGTTCCGTCTTGGCCTTTTGTGGCTGGTGCCCAGTCATCTCCTCGGAATGAGGGTTGACAGATTACTTACAGTCAAACCCGACCTCCTCTTCCTCCGGTTGATAGAACGCGCCGAGGAACTCGATGCGAGGGTTGCTAGCCATCGGCCTGGCCATGAGTCACTACTGATGGCCTGACTCTATATTTGCAAGCTTGGTTGGAACTGAGAGATCGCGAAACCGGAGAGCCCGGCGAAATGGCATTGCGCCATCTCGCCGGGCTCTGACTCAGCGTGGAGTCGGAAAAACAGGATTGCTTATTGAGTTGGGAATGGATTTAGCTGCGACTTTGTCAATTTCTCCTTCCACTCCTCAGGCAGATGCTGCACCCAGCCGTTGTAGACCAGCGGAATAGGCAACACGCCCTGTCCGCCCATCCCCGCAAACACCGACTTTGGATCAGATGAGTTAGTGGGAATTGTTCCATCCATAGCGAAATCTGCGGACGCATTCGCAGTAGTCAGGAGCAGGCTTCCCACGATGGTGGCATCACTCCCATGTTTGGGATCAACGACGATCATCCGATTGGAGAATTTGCTGGAGACATAGGCGTAATATCCCCCACCTTTCTTTGCGCCAAATTGCACTCCATGGCAGCCGGCGTCACAGGGCAAGCTCGCCACCACCTTGTCGGCGATCGTATCGATGACAAGGATTTTAGCTAACATGGTGTTGGCCACGATCGCATATTTGCCGTCAGGGCTCACTGGTATTTGAATGGGCAATCCGCCGATTGGAGCGCAGGCCGCAGCGTTAGCACATAGCGTGTCGTAAACGGCCCCATAGGTAAATGCTGTTGGTAAGTCGGCGATATTGAGGTTTAACAGATTGATGGTTCCTTTAACGTGTGGTTCCCCACCTATAATGTTCATGACGGTGATACTGCTATCGAGAAAATTTGCGACATAGTACTTGCTGGAATCGGGCATCATGCCAGTGGCAATGGGGAAATGCCCCACTGGTGCCGTGTTGCCATGGTTTTTGTTGAAATTATAGACGGTTGAATTCTCTGTATCTGGATTAGGCGACACCATCAAGTCTCCGTCAGCGCTCATCCAATGAGCGTGAGGATGGGCCGAATCCGGTTCTCCCGTTACGGGATCAATAGTTTGCACCATCGGAATGTCCTTAAGAAAGCCATTTCCGTTCGCCAGAGAGTCAAACTCCCGTACGTTATTGTCGCCGTTCTGCGACACATGTACTTGGTCGTTGTTGGTTCTCGTCATGACGTGTGCGGGAGCGAGACCCGCGTCAAGTCGACCCACATATGCTCCGGTCTTTCTATTAAACACCGAGACGAAATTATCGAACCATTCGGTCTGATAGATCACCGTTTGATTTTTATCGGTCCACATATTGTGCGGGTTGTTCATGTCAACGCCGCCTGGTCTCCCGACTTTCCTTTCCACTTTCCAACTCGTCGCGTTCACCGCGGTCGCGGTGCCGGGCTTGGACTTTTCAGTCATCATCTCGAACTGGGTGTCC
>JBAXBK010000036.1:0-33792 GCA_037142015.1 Nitrospira sp.
AGTGGCCACTGTGTTCACGCGTGTCTCCATCCTCATCATCGCGTTGAGTATTTTCTGTGGGACGATACTTATTCCCCTCCTGGTGCCTGAAGAAGCGCAAGCTATCCCGGCCTTTGCCCGGAAATACAACACCAACTGTATGGACTGCCACACGGCGCCACCGGTCTTAAACGCGTTCGGCCAGCGATTTCTCGAAAACGGGTATCAACTGCCTGGCACAGAAGACGGTGGCAGTACCGGTAAGAAAAAATTGGGCGACCTGAACCTGGACGATGTGAATCAGTATCTCGGTTTTCGCTTGGTGGGCAATGTGACAAGCAGTTGGAACTTTAAGCAACAGAACCCTCCAGGCGCCGATGCCGGGGTGGTCGAAAACAAGACCGAGTTTACGTTCCCTCAAAATTTCGTGTTGTTCGCCGGCGGGACCGTGGCTAAAAACGTTGGTTTTTTTGTCGAGTTGGGCCACGAAGTCGATGAGGGTGGCGCCGAGGTGGAGCGAGGCTTTGTGACCTTTAACAACCTTGGGTATCTTAATCTTGCGCATCTGCGAGTCGGAAAGTTCGACCCCAGCGCGTTCTATTCCTATGTCACGGTGCGCCAACAGTTGAATAACATCGGGGACAGCCAGACAAGCTGTTCTGGGACGTACGTTCCCTGTTCATATAACCGGGTGGGTATCGCTCCCAGCGCTTTCGCCACCAAATTCTACGGCCTCTACGACCGATCTGGCAATTATCTGTCCCCCTTCACCTCCTCGCTCTACAATTCGGACGGCGAAACCGGCGTCGATATTCATGGGCGTCCATTCGGAGATTGGTTCCTGTATCAGGTCGGAGTGCTGAATGGGGCTAACGAGCATTTGGGCGATTCGAACAAGGGGAAGGATGTCTATGGCATGATTCGGTTCGATTATGCGAGGTCGAATTATTTCTCCGCCAGTCTGTCGGGGTTTATCTACCAAGGCAACAGTAATGCCAAAGTGCAGACCCAAGAGGACGTGAATTGGAATCGCTATGGGCTGTCGGCGAGAGCGACCTACATGATGGTCGATGTCTACGCGGCATATTCGGTAGATAAGATCAACAACACGCCGACGAGTGTGGCTGGTTTGTTCGACTCGACCGCGACCGGTCTGACGATCGGCGCCGATACCTATGTGACGAGCAAGACGCTGGTGTCCTTGCGGTACGACAACCTGGATGCAGGCGGGATGCTGGATCAGCGAAAGTCTGCCTCGTTTATCGGCGTGCAAGCGAAGCATTTTCTCCGTGCCAATGTAGCAATTTTTGCCAGAAGCGATTTCAACCTCAGGCAATCAGAAGGCGGAGATACCGCGGCACGGAATCTTCGCAACGCCTTCTTTTCCGGAATCGATGTGATTTTCTGAGGGAGACGGGCTATGCGAATCCGAATACTTCTCGCTATCGGCGCCGGTCTTGCGATGCTCAGTATCGCTTCACTCGCGAATGCCGTGAAGCCTGAAGATAATCAGGAGACTAGGGAAAAGGGGAAACAGATCTATGATCGAGCCTGCCTCCTCTGTCATGGCGCGAATGGAAAGGGCGATGGACCGGCCGGCTGGTTCATCGGTCGCTATGAATCGCCACGCCCGCGCGATTTTACCGGAGGGAGCTATAAATTCCGCAGCACGCCATCCGGTGAACTGCCGATGGATCAAGACCTATTTCGCACGGTGACGCAAGGTATCCCAGGAAAAATGCCGCCGTACGGTGGGTTGAGTGAAGAAGAGCGGTGGCAGGTGATCGCGTACATTAAATCGTTCAACCGTTCGTTCAAGGGCGTAAAGCCCACGGCTCTGGTCTTGCCCAATCCTCCGGGCCCTCCCTCGGATGCTGGAATTGAAAACGGGCGCAAGACCTATATCAAGTATGGATGCCAGAACTGTCACGGGGACAACGGCTACGGAGACGGGAAGGAAGCCCTCGACGGCAACTTGAAGGATACATATGGGTTGATGCTTTCTCCCGGCGACTTGACCGAGCGGGCGTCTCTCAAGAACGGGTCTTCTGCTCAGGCTCTTTACCGCAGCATCATGACGGGCTTGGACGGCACGCCCATGCCGTCCTATGCCGACACCATCGGGGGCAATGACAAGGACGTCTGGGATCTCGTGTACTACATTCTCTCGCTATCACAGGAAAAACAATGATGGTTAGGAGGAGCATGGCTGGCCGTCCCGCGATGTCTGTGCAGGCTCTTATTTGCCTTCTATCGGTGGCTGTTCCTGTCGTGATGATCGGACTGGCCTGTTGGTCGCCGCTTATCGCTGCGCCGCAGTTGAGCGGCGAATCGACAGGGCCGGTGATAGTCGGACGCGTTTTGTATCGAGGGACAGTGCCCTTTCCCACCCAGATACAAGTCAATCGGGATTTGGACGTATGCGGGGCGACCATGTCTATGACCACTCTCTCGGTCGACGCAGCCACCCAT
This sequence comes from Nitrospira sp., assembly GCA_037142015.1. GTDB lineage: Bacteria > Nitrospirota > Nitrospiria > Nitrospirales > Nitrospiraceae > Palsa-1315. The sequence continues at coordinate 2,452 of JBAXBK010000036.1, forward strand.
GGTCTTCAGAATGCTGTGGTGCATGTGGAGCTGGGTGCCGGTGAGATGTCTGCAGGAATAATTGCGTCGACTCCCGTCATTGTTCGAAACAAACAATGCCGGTTCCATCCCCATGTCGCGGCAGCACTGATGGGGGCTGAAGTGCAAATTGTCAACGACGATCCGGTGATGCACAATACCAATATTATCGTCGAGAATAGCACGGCGCTCAATGTGGCGATGGTGGCGGGAGGAAACCTGATCAAGAAACGGCTGAAGAAATCAGGCCTGCACTTTGTGAAATGTAACGTGCACAAGTTTATGCAGGCGTACCGGATGGTGTTTGACGATCCGTACTTCGACCAGACGACGGAGACCGGTCAGTTCTCAATTGCCGGCGTCTCTCCTGGATTGCACAGGATCACGGTGTGGCATGAGACGTTGGGCGTGATGGAGAAGGAACTGCAGGTTCCGGCTCGGGGCACTGTCATCGTAGATCTGGAATATAAATAAGGTCAGGCCGTTGATGCATAGCGACGATCACCTACAATTGCGCAAAACTGTACCGTCTCCTGCCAGGCGAATGACGCTGGCCATCAGCGCCATTCTTCTTGTTGTGGTGTCTGGGTACGGAGGTCTCTTCATCCACAACCAGCAACAGCAGGTTCGCATGCAGGCCGAGGAACAGGGTCGTGTATTGGCTCGCGGGTATGCCGCCCTCGGTGCGTCGGCTCTGTTCGATAATCTCTTCATGTTGCAGAGCGCCTTTATCCAGGTGAAGAACCAGCATGATATCCAGCGTATCATGCTGCTCGATCCCGACCACATGATCGTGGCATCGGATATCACAACGCTGATCGGCACGATCCTCGACGACCAGGCAAGCAGGAATGCAGAACAGGAGAAAAAGGGAGCCGTCTTTTCCGGCTCGGAAATCGGTTTAAGCGACGATATCCTCGTGATTTTCGAGCCACTGTATGAGGGTCCGCTGTTTCGGACCGGAACCGACAGTGTCGTTGAAAGGAAGCAAGCGCTATTGCCGGCATTCGCTGGCTGGATTCGAATCGAGGTTTCACTGAAGAGGTTGCGGGCTGAGGCCTGGCAGTTGCTTGTGCAACAGGCCTTGACGATGGCATTGCTTGCCGCGGCGACGATTTTCATCGTGAGCAAGACGATTCGGCGTCTTAGTCAGAACATTGAGAGGAGCGAGGCGCAGCTGCAAAAGACGATCGGTACGGCGCTTGACGCAGTCGTGAGGACAGACGCTGTCGGGACGATTACCGGATGGAACGTCCAGGCGGAGACGATATTTGGGTGGTCCGAGCAGGAGGCCCTCGGGCGACCGCTCGATTCCCTCATTATTCCCGCAGGGGGACGTGATGGGTATCGGCGTGAACTCGCGCGCTTCCTGGAAGCGCGCGAGACCCAGTTCTTGACCCAGCGGCTTGAACTAACCACTGTCCGGAAGGATGGGAGCGAGTTTCCTGTGGAATGGTCGATGTCGCCGATTTGGCTCAATAACGAGTGTATGTTCAGTAGTTTTATCCGGGACATTACTGAGCGGAAGCAGGCTGAAGATGCACAATCCAACTATCGGACGCAGCTTGAGCGCGAGGTGTCCATGAGAACGGAAGCGCTCGAGGCTCTCCGAGAGGCAAAGGATCATGCCGAATTGGCAAGTCGGGCCAAAAGCGACTTCTTGGCCCACATGAGCCATGAAATTCGAACACCCATGAACGGTATTCTTGGAATGGCCGAACTCTTGTTGCAGACGGAACTGTCAGGAAAGCAGCAGCACTTTGTCGATGTCGTGTACCGATCAGGGGCCACGTTGTTGAAGCTCATCAATGATGTCTTGGATTTTTCAAAGGTAGAGGCCGGGAAGGTTGAGTTGGAGCACATTCGATTTGATCTGGTTAAAACGGTCAGGGAGGTGACAGACCTCTTTGTGGAGCAGGCGCAAGGCAAGGGCATCAACCTGACTTGTTCGCTGGTTGAGTCTGTCCCTTCTGTTCTCCAGGGAGATCCTGTTCGCTTACAGCAGATTCTTATGAATCTGGTGAATAATGCAGTGAAGTTTACTAAGCGCGGGAACATCATGCTCACGGTCACGATGGTGGAAGACTCGGCCTCTGACGCCCTCATACGTTTCGAGGTTCAAGATACGGGAATCGGGATCGAACCTGCCGTGCAAACCAAGATCTTTGAAGCGTTTTCTCAGGCCGATGGATCGACGTCCAGAAAATATGGCGGGACTGGTTTAGGGTTGTCTATCGTTAAACAGTTGGTTCAGCTGATGGAGGGGACGGTTGGTGTCAGGAGTGAGCCTGGGCAGGGGGCGACATTTTGGTGTACCGCACGCTTGGAGAAAGTATCCGGGAATACGCGAGAAGGCAGGAAGAGATTCCCCTTGTGGCGAGACGGTGTCCGGCCTAACGGTGTTTCGGAAATCCCTGAGACGAAAGTAGCGGGCGTGCGAGTTTTGCTGGCAGAGGACAATCCGGTCAATCGGGAGGTCGCTGTCTGCATGTTGGAGCAATTGGGCTGCCATGTTGTCGCGGTCGAAGATGGCTGTGATGCGGTGGCTAAGATGGAGGATGCTCGATTCGACTTGGTCTTGATGGACTGCCAGATGCCGGAGATGGACGGTCTCTCTGCGACCAAGGCGATTCGCGATGGTGAACAGCGCACCGGCCGGCACGTGACTATCGTGGCGCTGACGGCGCATGCCATCGTTGGCGATCGCGAAGGATGTTTAGCTGCCGGCATGGATGACTATATGACGAAGCCGTTTACGCAGGGCGAACTTGGGAACATGATTCAGAAATGGGTACAGCGTTCTAGTGATGAGGCAGCACTAACTTCTGCTCAATCCAAGGCCGTACCGGTTGAACCAGTCCTGCCGCCATCTGATTTGACGGAACAGAGAACGAGGCAGGCGCCAGATCGCGTCCTGCTGGACGCGCCGCTGGCTGATCAGGTGCTCGACCAGTTACGCGCTCTCAGGCGCCCTGGGCGACTGGACCCGGTCGCAAAAATCCTCACGAGTTTTCTGGAAAGCTCGGCCACGTATGTGAGCGCCATTCACCAGGCGGTGGTTCACCAGGATGCAAAGGCGCTCTTTTATGCGGCGCATGCTTTGAAATCGTCGAGCGCTATGATTGGGGCCATGGAGCTATCGAGAGTTCTGAAAGATTTCGAGCTGCTGGGTCGTCAGGGTGACGTGGCAGGGAGCCATGAGCGGATGGCTGAGTTAGACTCAGTTTATGAAGCGGTGAGGCAGGCCGTGCTGAATGAATTAGGTAAAAAAACTGCTTAGCCCGCATTATTCATGAACACTTCTGCTGCAATCGCCGATCCGCTGCTACGACGAGCCTGCGGTCGGCGGGCTCGCCCCTCGAACCCTCGACGTACTGCACGAGTACGCCTCGGGTTCTCTGGGCTCCGCGCGCCGCTCTCGCGACGCGGCTCAGCGATTTCGCGACGAACCGTCATGAATAGTGCGGGCTAGCAATCATGGAAACATTCCAGGAACGAACATGCCCGCTGGTGTTGGTGGTGGACGACGAACCGCAAATGAGAACGCTCGTCCGCGAGATGCTCGAGCAATCGGGCCACGCCGTGTGTGAGGCAGAGAATGGCCGGCAAGCCCTTGAGCGATTCGCCGAACGCCGGCCCGACATCGTGCTGATGGACATTATCATGCCGGGGATGGATGGGTTCACCGCCTGTTCGCGCTTGCGCGGGCTGATGGGCGGAAGCCGGGTGCCGATCTTGGTTATGACAGGACTCGACGATATCGAATCCATTGCTAAGGCCTACGAACTGGGCGCAACGGATTTTATCACGAAACCTTTCAATCTGATGATCTTGAGTCATCGCGTGCGGTATATGCTGCGCGGCAGCTTCACCATGGATGCTCTGCTCAAGAGTGAAGTTCGGCTTGGGTTAGCGCAGCGGATCGCCAAAATCGGCACCTGGGAATGGCGTCCGGACACGAATCAGTTTACCGCGTCGGCTGAATTTTGCCGTCTGATGGGCATTCGATCACAGGACTTTGCTGGAACCTTCGACGCCTATATCCAGCAGGTGCATGCAGAAGATCGAAACCGTGTGGAGCAGGCGCTGAAGGGCATTTTGACGAAGCGAGTCCCGTGCGATATCGACCATCGTCTTATCTTGCCGAACGGAGCGGATTTTACGGTCAATCTCCAGGCAGAAGCGGTGTTCGACGACCAAATGAAGGCGCTCTCGATTGTCGGGACGGCGCAAGACATCACCGATAGAAAACAATCTGAACGAGAGATTCATCGCTTGGCCTATTTCGACAGTTTGACGGGGTTGCCGAACCGTGTCTTATTCAAAGATCGTGTCGAGCAGGCCCTCTTGCATGCCCGCCGCTATCGGACCACGCTGGCGATGCTTTTTCTGGACTTGGATCGTTTCAAGGTCATTAACGATACCTTGGGTCACAATATCGGTGATCTACTGCTGAAAAGCGTGGCAGACCGTCTGGCCGAATCTGTGCGGCACAGCGACTCTGTCAGCCGGTCGGTAGACAAGGAAGAGAACCATTCGCTCGCAAGATTGGGTGGCGATGAGTTTACCGTGCTCCTCACAAATCTGTGCGATGCCCAAGACGCCGGAAAGGTCGCGCGCCGCATTGTCGAAGCGTTGGTGAAGCCTTTTTCGATTGAAGGGCGGGAAATCTTCGTGACCGTCAGTATAGGGATTGCCATCTTTCCGGCTGACGGCGACTCGGTCGATGCGTTACTCAAAAATTCCGACTGTGCGATGTATCATGCCAAGGAAGAAGGTCGGAATAACTTTCAGTTCTATTCCAGTGCCTTGAATGCTGCTGCGAGTGAGCGGTTGGTATTGGAGGGAGAACTTCGCCACGCCGTCGAGCGGGAAGAGTTTGTGGTGTATTACCAGTCGAAGGTCGATCTGAGGACAGGCGGAATTATTGGAGCGGAGGCGTTGGTGCGTTGGCAACATCCTCAGAGAGGACTCATGCAACCCGCGGCATTTTTGCCGGCTGCCGTGGATACAGGATTGATCAGGGCAATTGATGAGTGGGTGCTGCGAACGGCCTGTCGCCACAATCAAGCATGGCAGCATCGCGGCAAGATGCCGGTGAGCATTTCCATCAATGTCTCCAACTCATTGTTCCACGGCAATACATTGCTGTCCGCCGTGGAGCAGGCCCTGAGTCAAACGGGGTTGACCCCGGCTTGCCTGGAGTTGGAACTGACGGAGTCGATTGCGATGCGCAACGTGGAGGCGTCGATCGTCATGCTGACGGCTCTGAAGTCGATGGGGGTACAGCTTTGCATCGACGATTTTGGGACCGGCTATTCGTCGCTTAGCTATCTGCAGCGGTTGCCGATCGACATGGTGAAGATCGATCAATCGTTTATCCGAGAAATTCTGACGCAGGCCCGGCCAGCCCCGATTGTGCGGGCGATCATCGCCATGGCCCATAGCCTCAATCTCTTGGTGCTTGCTGAAGGGGTCGAGCAGGAGGCGCAACGAACGCTACTGCTCGAACAGGGTTGCGATCAGGCTCAGGGGTATCTCTTCGGTCAGCCGATGCCGGAAGATGCATTTGCCCAGCTGCTCCAGCCGGTTCCTCTCCGCAAAGCCAGCTAGTCCGACCCTTCTCGCTCGTCCAGCCTGTGGCGCAGGTCTTGCGCTTCACGGTCCATGCACGGTGACTTTCCAACAGGCGAAAGTTATACTTCAAGCCTAGCCGGTTGAGGACAAACTCGGTTTGTCTGGTCTATCTGGTGTGTTTGGTTGAACGAAACTAACCAGATGAACCAGATAGACCAGACAGACTGAACAGACCAAATGAACTAGACAGGATGGAGGCGATGTCGATGAAGAATCGTGTTGGAAGGTTTTGGGCGATCGTGGGAATTGGATTGCTCACCATGTCTATTGTTGTAGCGGCTGAGGCGTCAGATAAGCCGATGACGGGTGACAGAGTTATCCGCGAAACGCAGGAGGCGGTGACGGCCACTAAGGACTATACGATTCAGCAGAGAGATGCGTTTCAACGAAAGGTTCAAGCAGAGCTGGATGAGATGCAAGCGCGCATCATGCAGCTCCGTGGACAAGTCAAACATGCGTCGGCAGAAGCCAGGGCGGATATCCAGAAGGCGATTGTGGAATTAGAAAAGAAAAAAGATTTGGCCCAAAAAAAAGTCGAGGACATTCATTCCGCCACCGCCTCTTCCTGGGAACAGGTGAAGTCGAAAACATCGGCTGCGATAGATGATCTCCGAGATTCACTTAACCGCACCCTATCGCATCTCCCGTGACGGTCGATCAATGAAATATGCTCTCTATCCCGGCTGTGCAGCCCAAGGGGCGACGCCGGAACTCTATCAATCGACGAGGGCGATCATCAGACGATTGGGAATCGAGGTTGTCGAACTCGCTGGCGCCGCCTGTTGCGGCGCCGGGGTTGTGACGGAAGCGCACCCCGATATGGCGCTGGCGCTCAACGCCAGGACCTTCGCGCAAGCCGAGGCGCTCAGACTGGATGTGATGACGATCTGCGGCACCTGCCAAGGGGTGATGAGCGCAGCCAACCGACGATTGAAGACAGAGTCACAGACCCTGGATCGCATTAACACTCTCCTAGCACCGGAAGGGCTGGCCTACCACGGCCAGGTTCAGGTCAAACATCTGTTGTGGATCGTCGTGCGAGACATCGGGCTGGCGCGCCTGGGCGCGCTGACCTCCGTGCCGATGAGTGACTTTCGCATCGCCCCCTTTTACGGGTGCTACATCCTGCGCCCATCGTGGGATCTGGGGTTCGACGATCCTGAGAATCCCCAATCCCTCGAACGCCTCATCACAGCTGTCGGTGGCGAGCCGGTGCCCTATGCCGGAAGAACCAAGTGCTGTGGGTTTCCCATCATCCTCGAAAAGGAAGCCATTGCCGTGGCCATGGCAGGGATGCACATGAGTGAGGCAAAGGAGCAGGGAGCCGACTTTATGGTGACGCCCTGTCCTCTCTGTCACATGAGTCTGGATATCTATCAGGATCGGGCCGGCCGGGCAGTGAACCAGGAACTCCACTTGCCGATCTTGCATGTGCCGCAACTACTCGGTCTGGCGATGGGGCTTCCGGCCAAGGACTTGGGGCTCTCGCATCATGTGATCTCAGTCGATTCTATTCTGGCCTCTCTAGAGCGTCGTCGAGCCAATCCTCAATCTTCCTGAAGGAGTTGCCGAGTGAATGTCGTGAACATTTCGGACTATCAGCAGTTCAGCAGTGAGAAGATGAAGAAGAACAATCTGTTTCAGACGCCACGATTCTTCTGCGACATCTACTGTTTCGAACCGGGGCAGGAACAGAAGGGCCATATCCATGGCGAACAGGATAAGGTCTATCTCGTGCTTGAGGGACAGGGCACGTTTCAGGTCGGTTCAGAGAAACAAGTGCTGGGTCCGGGGCAGGGGACCATGGCGCCGGCCGGTGCAGAGCACGGTGTGAAGAATCACACAGGCCAGCGTCTCAAAGTGCTGGTGTTCGTGTCGCCGAATCCGGCGTAAAAAGTAAACGTGAAACGTGAAACGTTAAAGGGTGAGGAAGGGAGCGGCCAGGTGCCCTTCGTGCTCGCAGAACAGAGGAGGGGAGGGGGGCTGATTGATCTTCCACTGCGCGCTTTTCCACCTGCCCACACACTGGCACGCCGAGACGTGCCATTAGCCCGAGCGAGGGCCTTCTGAGGCCGCGTGTTGAGCGAGTACGGAAAATCACAGGCCCCATCCCTTACCTGACCTTGTACCGCCATTGATGATGTTATGAGCAAGGCTCCGAAAGCTTTGGCGTGGGTTGTGATCGGCGAGGAACGGTCCGGCCTTTTCCAGGCCTTGGAGGTTAATTTAACTCGTGAGGTGAGTTTCGGAATGATTGTCTGTGTCAGGCGGTTAGGTCTTGAACCCGATTCGTTTGACCTTGGGCTCTGGCTCTGCCATGAGTTCCCGAATTGCTTCGAAAACGATCCGGAACTGACTGTCCTATTTCTTTTCCAATTCATTGAGTCGTCGGGCAAGTCCCTTGTTCGAGCCGACCATCTCTCGAAGCTGAACAAATGCTCGCATAATGGCAATATTTACTTGGATGGCTCGCTCGCTATGCAGCACGCTTGAGAGCATGGCCACGCCTTGCTCTGTGAAAGCGTAGGGTTGGTATTTTCTGTGCTGCTCACGGCCTGGCTTTAAGGTCGCAATTTGGACCTTAAACGTTCGACCTTTCAGGCGTCAGTTGGAACCTAAAATCTGAAGGAAATCGCTTCTTGTTGCGCAGAACTTGTTCGTTAAGCCTCTTTGTGGGAACGCCATAGAGTTTTGCCAGATCTGTATCCAGCATCACTCGGTGTCCACGGATCAGCAGAATGCTCCGTTCAACGTGCTCGTTCAGTATTGGCACGGACATGTGTTTTCGCTTGCGACTGGAAGGTCGGTTTTCTGGTGACAGAGAAATACCGCTTCTGAATTGGAAAATCAACGGACTGCACGTTGAAATGGAAGTATTTACAGGTAGTTGCGAAGGGTGAGCGATTTGAATGGCCGTGGTACGTGAAGCGCTAACGAGTCTGAGTCATTCGCTTGGGAACGGTCCGTCCTTCTTCCAAATCTTGGAGATCTGACCAGGTGGTGAGGTCGGTTCGGGAGGGATCGACGGCGTCGCGGAGCTTGTTGAAATACTTCTGCTTATCCGGCGTGCTTGGTCCACGCGTCAACATCATCTCATTCCACTCGTTTAATTCTACCTGAGGATGAGGCGTTGAGGCCTTCTTGAACCATTCGGTTACCCCCTTGTCAGTGGGATTGGCCTTCACGGTTGCGGTGAATTCCTTGTCCGTAATCCCGGAGAATTTCATGAGCCGATCGTCCATGGGACAGGGGTAGATGTATTCGCCCTCAGTGCCGGCCAGTATGGCACGGCACTTGTCGATCATGCGCGCGAGATGGACATAACCCTCCATCTTCACGCGCATGCTGCGAGGAAAATCTTTCCGCAAGTCCATCGTTAGATCAGTTTGTGATTCGTGAACGTCAAGTTCTTTACGACCACTCCGCCGTTTTCGTATGTAATGATCCGGCGGGTGGCCGGCAAATCCGATGATCCGATGCGTACATGGCTGTCGGTGAAGCTTTCGACGTTGTTCAGCTTCCCATCGGTCGGTGAATAGTAGTACACGCAATACTTCGTCGTCAGATTCTTCTGGTCCTGGGTGACGGAGCTTTCTTCGACGTTGATCGTAAAGGCGAAGGGGGTCATGCCGGGGTGCGCCATTGTGCGATTGATCTGGGTGATGCGATTGTCTTTGACGCGATAAAACGAGTTCGACCCATGGATGATCAGTTTCGTGCCGAACGGATGCCCGTCTTCTTCCATCGTCAATGAGTACTTGCCGTCCGATTCTTCGAAAGTTCTTGGGCCACGGTGCACCGCGATCATGCCGAGCTGTTCCTGTGCCCACTTCTGCACGTCGGCATCACCCAGTTGAACCGATACTTCACGAGGGCCTTTCACCATGACTGGTCCGCTGGTTTCTTTTCCGTTCACATTCACCGTCAGATCGGCGGTGAATCCCTTAAAGTCCTTCTGCCAGCGCGAGGTCTTTTCGAACGCTTGTCGAAGTATTTCGCGGGCCTTCGGATCGTCGGCGACGGTGGGCTGATTCGGCTTCTGATGTTCCATTGGGTAGTCTCCTTCGTGAATCGAGTTGTCGAGTTAGTGGTACATTATACGCTTGGGGCAAAACGTGCCACAAGCGTTCTCAAGTGCGAACGGCGGCTGGTTATTCTGGTTTCTTTGGTTTTTTTTCGTTTGTTTGGTTGGACTAGATAAACCAGAGAAACCAGATGAACCAGACAAACCGGGTTCATCCAGCCAGTCTCGCGCGCTATCCCGCGAAGGTGATAGAAACCATGAAATAATTCGGGTATACTGCGTCGCGCGAGGGCTCTATGCCCACGTAGAACGAAAGGACAGACATGGAACGACGGGCTGCTTCCCATACAGAAGAAGAAGAGATGAATCATCGCCGCCGGTTGCTGAATGCCGCAAAGAAAGGCGATCAGAAGGCCATTGCCAAGCTCTTAGAGCTCTATCAAGTGCGCATCCATAGTGGCGATATGGTTCAGAAGTTGAATAAAACATCCGCGACACACAAACTCCAGGCTCAACTTGCGGAAGGGAAGCCAGTGAAGGGTGGGTCGGGAGGGCACGGCAAGAAGACTGCGCCGGTGAAGCCCGCTTCACCGAAGCTCAAACATGCGAAGCCGGCTCCAATAAAAGGTACACCTGCGAAAGCCAAATCGCATCCAGCCGCTTCGAAAGGAAAGCCTACGTCTACGCCAAAGTCTCAGCCGGTACAATCCGCTGCGAAGAAGCGCAAGAAGTAGCCGGCCTTCGATTATTGGACGGCCACTCGTAGTCCCCCTCCACCAAGTTTTGCGGCGATCTCTTCCGCTTCTGCCAGCGTACCTGTGAACACGATGGCTTCCCCATCATGGTCGATTTTCCACGCAAGCTCAAAGGCCTTTGTGGGGTTCATGCCAGGAATATATTGGCAAAAGAGTGCAATGACCTGCTCATAGGTATGACACTCGCAGTTGAATACGATCACACGCGCATCGACCCCGGCACTTGTGTCGACGCTGGTGGTCTCTGTCGGGACTGGGGTGGCGAAGGGGGTTTTTATACCGGCCATGGAGACGAATACTAACAGACTTGGTTGTAATTTTTAATAGCCTACCCGGATAAGCAGAAGATTGGTTTTCGGCCAATGTTCCCGGACACACGATTGCGCATAGAGCGCGAAATGAGCAGGGGAGTCTGTGACTGGTTGCAGCTGGTTGGTCAGGGCGAGGGTCTGCGTATAGACGAGAGCGGCCGATGTCTTTACGAGGGCGAGCCCATATTCATAGTGGTACCCTTCTTCAAGGGTGAGGCGTCTCTTCGAGAGAGCTCTCACCTGATCGAGAGCATAGGCCTGCAGTCTAAACGAATCGTCCATGAGGCGTAGGAGTGCGGCGGGGCCTGGCACCAGACGGTCGCCGATACGAAGACTGTGGGATGGCTCGAACAGTCCACGTTGAAGGCGTCGGTCCCGGCGAAGCGCTTGGTGAAAGCGCGCACGCCAAAGGGGGTCGCGCAGGTCACGATCGATGGCGGCTGCCAAAGCCGGTGAAAGCGGCCCACTCACATCATAGCCCTGCACGAGGCGTCCGGAGTCGACGAGGTCTGGAAAGCTCATACCCATGCGGTCTTGGAATGCCGTCATCCCGGACATGGGGGTCAATTGCAGTGCCATGAAGTCGCGAAAGTGGACTGTCGCAAAGCGAGCCAGCAGCCGTGCCAAGGTTTCATGGTGGCAGAGGTGAAAGGGGTAGAACAGGGCGTGGGGTGCTCGGGGTCGATTCATCGACAAAGTTTCATGGTCATGTTAGGGTTTGCGCGTGCGATATCTCTTCACGTCGTGGCTTGATTTCCTGCTCATCTTTGTTCCGGTGACGGTCGCGCTCGAAGTCCTTCGAGCCGATCCACTGCTGGTCTTTGTGTCGGCTGGATTGGCCATTATTCCGCTGGCGGGCCTGTTGGGACGGGCCACCGAGCATTTGACGACCCATGTCGGCGCCGGTATCGGCGCGCTGCTCAATGCCTCGCTCGGCAATGCCGCGGAATTGATTATCGCATTGGTGGCTCTGCGTGAGGGCCTTCACGATGTCGTCAAAGCCTCTCTCACCGGCTCGATCCTGGGCAATATCCTACTCGTCCTCGGTGTCTCCATGTTTGCCGGTGGATTAAAGTTCGAACGACAGAAGTTTAACCAGACCGCTGCCGGCATGGGCGCCAGTCTTCTGCTCCTGGCTGCTGTGGGTCTCATCATTCCTGCGCTCTTCCATGTCACCGCCGCCGATCGTGGCGTCGAGGTTGAGCAAAAGTTGAGTCTCACTATCTCGTTCGTCTTATTCGCCATATATGTCGCAAGCCTGTTGTTTACGTTGAAGACGCATCGTCATCTGTTTGCCGGAGAGGCCCATAGTGCTTCGGATCTCGGAGAGCAGCCATGGACCAGAGGCGCGTCGATCACGGTACTCACGGTGGTGACCTGTCTTGTGGCCTTGATGAGCGAGATGTTGGTAGGGGCGCTGGAGTCGGCTTCGCATCAGCTTGGACTCACGCAACTCTTTGTCGGCGTCGTTCTGGTCGCTCTGATTGGTAATGCGGCTGAACATTCCACGGCGGTCATGGTGGCATTGAAAAACAAGATGGACCTCGCCTATGGCATTGCGGTTGGGTCCAGCCTGCAGATTGCGTTGCTCGTTGCCCCATTGCTCGTCTTCGCCAGTTATCTCTTCGGAACGCCGTTGGATCTGATCTTCACACCGTTCGAGGTGGCTGCGGTGACGGTCTCGGTCCTAATCGTGGGATTTGTGGCGATGGACGGAGAATCGAACTGGATGGAAGGCGTGATGTTGATCGGGGTCTACCTGATGCTGGCCATCGCCTTTTTCTTTCTGCCGGCCTGACAGGATGCTGAAAAAGCCCGCGAGCTTCGTTCTCACCTCGAAAGCATCCTCAACGTAGCCCAGAGGCTACGCCTCCGGTGCTTCCATCGGCTGCGGCCTTGCTGGCAGACTTTTTGAGCATCCTGCGAGATAAACCACATGAATAAGATGACCAGACAAGCCAGGCTTGTCTCACGAGGCTATCCTCGTCTCAGAATTTATCCATGTCAATGACTTCCGTCGCCTCCCATAGATTCTTCTGCTCTGCGTCCGCCGATTCCTTCACGCGATCCTCTTCCGTCTCCTCACCGAACTGAACTGTTTGTGTCGGCACAGGCGGTTTCTGCTCGGACGGAGACGAGTCTGCCTCTGGCGGCGACGGCTGTCTTATTCGCTTCTTGGCCGGGTCCATATTAACAGGCATGGTAACTCCGAAGTGATGGGTGTTCAGTGTCCATCCGACCGAAGGATAAAGTCAACCGAGTAAGGTCGTCGCGCGCGCGAGTAGGTTTATATATTCTTGCAGGCTGTTCAAAAAGGCCGGACTTCTCACCCGCCCAATCCTGGCGCGCCGAGACGCGCCTTGTCCCAAGCAAGGCCGCAGCGAGTGAAGGGCCGAGGCGTACCCTCTGGGGTACGTTGAGGGTCTGAACAATGCGAGAACGACGCTGGCGGGCTTTTCAACAGCCTGCTAATACAGCTGCCCGGTGATGGTGTCGGCCTGAAGGAGCCCTCGTGCCGATAGTCGGCTGCGCTCACCGTCTACTTCGATCAACTGTTGTGCGAGTAATTTTTCGGTGATTGTTGCACGCCCATAGTTCGCTGCATGCTGATGAAGGCTCTGTGAGGGAATGCCTTGAATGAGACGTAACCCGAAAATCACGGCGTCACGAAGTTGTTCTTCCTCAGAAAGTCTCGTGCGTTCTTCAATAGGAAGGCGGCTTGCCATGAGCGATCTGTCATAGACCGCGAGGTCGGCGACGTTGCCGAATCTTGTTCCGTCCAGATAGGATTGTGCGCTTGGGCCGAATCCAAGGTATTCGCCGTTGGTCCAATAGAGCAGATTGTGCCGACAAGCATATCCAAGTTTGGCATAGTTCGATACTTCGTACCACTCATAGCCGGCATCGCCGAGCATCTGTTGGGTTGCCTCGTCCATTTCAATCTGAAGACCTTCATCCGGAGCCGGACTCAGCTGGCGTTGGATGTTGGAAGCGAGCCTCGTGTCTACTTCGACCGTCAGGGCATAAGCGGACAGGTGTGCCGGCTCCAGCGTCAGACAGTGGGCCAATGTCCGTTTCCAGTCCACTAGACTCTGACCGGGCAGCCCATACATTAAATCAAGGTTGATGTTGGTGAATCCGACGGCTCTGGCCTGAGCCACTGCCGTGACGGTTTCACTCACGGCGCCGGGCCGTCCGATTCTGGCCAGGTCAACATCCTTCATCGACTCTGCGCCGAAACTCATGCGGGTGACGCCGGCTTGATACAGTTGTACGAGATCCTGCTCGGAGATCGTGGAGGGGTGTGACTCAACGGTAATTTCACAGTCTGAGACGAGGGTGAAATGCCTGCGAACCTCGGACAGGATTGTGGTGAGCTGAGTCGCGGCGAGCGCTGTCGGTGTGCCGCCACCGAAATAGACAGATTGGATGGGTCGGCTTGCGGTTACGTATTGCTGCCCCGACAGTCCAATCTCCTGCATGAGGGATCGGACAAAGGTTTCTGCGCGCGGTTCACGATAAATCTCAAGATAGAAGGCACAGAAGTCGCATCGCTGCCGGCAGAAGGGGATGTGGAGGTACAGACCGAGGGGAGGGGGTATCATCACAATAGACTGAATCCTTGTGGTTTGGAAAAATCCCTAGCGAGGACGATTTCAATTTCATCTGCCGGGGACTTCCCACGATTGCGTATGTGTGTCTGCCAGGATTTGTGTCGACGCAACGATTCGAACAGTACCTTGAGCAGATCCGGCTTGATCCGTGCTTCCCACTCTCGCACCCAGGCCTGGTTGTCTTCCTCGCTCTCATAGTCGTCTGGAAACGAAGCCTCCAGGCTGAATCGAAGGGTGAAAGTTTTTTCTTCCTGGTACATACAACTCCTTGAAGCCTGCCCGATTGCGAAGTGATCGGCCCGCTCTTATAATGTCTCCCTGAACAAGGAGAACGATCCATGCCTATCTTCGAATATGTCTGTGGCGAATGCAATCATCGATTCGAGCTGTTGGTGTATGGCTCAGCAGAAGCTGCCTGTCCAAAGTGCAAGACCACGAAGTTGGAGAAACAAATCTCTTCGTTCGGAGTCGGTGGCACAGATGGCTGGGTGTTGCCAGGTAATGGTGGAGGTGCCTGCGGAAGCTGCGGTGACCCGCGCGGCTCCGGTTCCTGTTCCACGAATTGAGGATGGAGTCCGGCGACCAGGCGCTGCAGCGTGCCATTGCCACGATCTCTCAGTCCGACCCGCTCACAAAATTGCTTGAACAGGTTAAGCTTGGCCGGATGAAGCCTACTGATGCCGGGCTGCGTGCCGTGACCGATTCCTGGTTAGATACCTATAGAAAAACTATTGAGTCCGGTGGATTCACCAGGCAAGCCTTGCGTCGCATCGATCCATGCCCTCGTCTGGCAGTGCTGATCGAATGTGGAGTGTTGACTGGTGAGCAGCAGGCGGTCACTGCTCTCCGCCAGAGCTTTGAACGGGCCGTCGCCGCCGCAACGGAGTAATCTCACCCCATGAGGGCTCTCTGGTTCATCACGCTTCTGTTCCTGACCGTAGGATCGGGTGGAGAGGGGTGGGCTGAAGACGCGCTCGGTACGAAACCGCTCCTGACGATCACGCGCAAGGATCTTTCCACAGTCCTGCCTCCGGACTGCCATATCCTGACCGATCCTCACTCCATTGAGCAGCTTCTTGACACACTGGATGGAACTCCTCCGGACTGGGGCATGGTCTATGGTCATGGACATCACGATTCTGGCCTCGACGAGCGGTTATTCACCCTGAACCGGGAACGGGATGCGAGGCGTGCGGGGAAGAAAGCACTTCAGTGGAAGGTGGTCTTTCTCTGGTCTGGAGAACTGTCTCGCTATGAGCCAACGGCGGGCGGGTTTAGTATCGCCATAGGTCCGATCTTCACAGCCACCAGATGGGGCATGGTCCGATTCAAAGCCGAGGATATGCCGGGCAATCTGATGGTGATTCCCCATCCCTGCCAGCGTGAATCGCTTCAACGTAAACTCAATAACGGTGAGAAGATTGAAGTCGATGTCGCCATGACCGGCAGGCTTATTCCAGAAGAATCCATCGTCTATGATTTTTCCCATGACCAGGAGGGGCTGGGTATCATCATGCCGGTTGTGCGAATCGAGCAGATCGATTATCTAGCTCGCAGTATTCATGACGGTTTGTCACGAAATCGCTGAGCCGCGTCGCGAGATCGCCGACGAAGGTTCGTTATGTTCGCTCAGAAGAGCAAGGTAGGGGTTCTGAAAGATCGAAGTGCGCCATATCGCCGAAGTTCGAACAGACCGGATGGGCAGTGCCTGCATTGGTGCCAGCCCGCACAATCTGCGTCGTATTGAATCCTGCCTCTGCGGCTGCATCTAATTCCGCCTCAATGTCCGACAGAAAGAGAATGTCTTTAGAGGAGGGGGTGAGTATCTGGCCAATGCATCGGTATGAAGCCGACTCGGTTTTTGCTCCTATGCTCGTATCGAAGAAGTTGGAAAACAGGCCTGTGAGATCGCCGTCGGTTGTATGTTTGACGAGTAGACGTTGTGCCTGTTCCGATCCCGAAGAATAGAGGGCTAGCCGGAGACCGTTTCTCCGCCAACGGTTGAGCACAGGAACCACATCTTCATACAGACCGGGAGTAAAGGCGCCTGCTCGGTAGCCTTCAAGCCAGATCATGCCTTGAATGGCCTTCAACCCCGGGTGTTTGCGGTCCTCTTCGATCCACCGACAGAGGATACCGGGGAGCTCTTCGTAAGAGGGCCGTCGTCCAAGCTCCTGCACCACGGTATCCTGACAGGCTTCCGCCCATTGGCGAAGGGCCGGCACATTCTGTTGCTCTCGCAGGAAGGTTGCTAATCGATGCTTTGCATAGGGAAAGAGAACCTCGCGGACGAATGCCACGGAGATAATGGTCCCTTCGATATCCATGAGTACGCAGCGAATCATAGTCCGACGTTATCAATAGCGTTGTTCAATGCCGGATTCGGTGTATTGGGGCACCCAGCCGGCCTGGTTGGTGAAAACTCTGATCGCGCAGACGTTGGGGTGGGTGCCGAGATCGAACCAATGTTTCGTGTCGGCGGGAACAGAAACCAGATCCCCCTGCTCGCAGAACAAGGCGAATACCTCATCCTCTACGCCTTCCATATGGAACCAGAATTGTCCTTCCCCATGGACAAAGTAGCGGATCTCGTCTTCTGAATGGGTGTGCTCCCGTAGAAATTTTTCCCGGATGGCGGGGAGATTCGGCGTGTCGGGTGTGACACGTACGACATCCGAAGTCTGATAACCATGTTTCTCCATGAAGGGCGTGAGCCACTGATTGCAGGCTGCCAGCACTTGTGTATCGGTCGCGTCGCTCGGAAGGCCGGTGTCTGTTGGCCATCGTTGGTAGAAGATTCCGCGCTGGTCGAGAAACAGGCGGATCGCCTGCTCATCGGCGAGCAGCATATTCTTGTCAGGCATTCGCAGGGTAGCCATGGCTTCGTACCTCCCGCTCACATTGCAAGAGAAACTCAAACACTTCCAGATGACGCTTCGCTGTCGCGATATCCTTTCCCCATACGTAGAGCCCGTGTCCGGCCAAGAGAAACCCATAGCAGGGTTGCGTACGCGGGAGACGGGTCTTGATGTGAGCGGCCAATGCCGGTATGTCTTGCGAGTTTGGAAACACCGGCAGGACAACCTCACAATCGTGAGTTTCAACCCCGTCGAAGCCTTTGAGCAATTCCCATCCAGAGAACTTCAGGCCATCGCATTCTCCTGCAGATCGGGACAGCAATGCCGCAGCCAACGAATGAGTATGCAACACTGCGCCGGTCCCCATTGCATGGTAGAGCATGACATGCAGGAGTGTTTCTGCCGAAGGTTTCAATGTACAGCCGTTCACTGGCACGCCAATTCGGTCAACGGCAAGAACCAGAGCTGGGTCGAAGCATTCTTTATCCACTCCTGAGCTGGTGATGGCGCAAAAGGCCGGCGCCGCATGTTCAGGTAATCGCACGCTGTAATTCGTGCTGGTTGCCGGAGCCCAGCCTTTGCGGGAGGCCCATTGGGCGATGTCGGCAAGCTGGTCGGCGAAGACCTTGAAATCATAAATGTCGTGCATGGATGCTTATTCTTTCCGTCGGGCGTAGTCCTAATGGTAGCTGTATATGCCTATGGCAGAAGTGCAAAACATACTGGCTGATACGCCAGGTCGAGCTGCATTAGAACGCATCTTTGGCGCATCGAAAACCGGTGCCGCTGGGGCGGCTGTCCATTGTGCCCCAGTCTCGATCACTCGTGCGAAGACTGATAGCCGGTTTGAGCCAGGATCCGCCCCGCATCGCTTTAATCGCCCCGCGCGAAGGTCCCTGGGGATCTGAGAGGGGGGCCTCTCTGTAGTAGTTCGGGTTATACCAATCCTGCACCCATTCCGCGACGTTGCCTGCCATGTCGTGCAATCCGTACGGGCTGATGCTCGCGGGGAAACTGCCGACCGGCAGAGTGAGCACGTTGCCTTTGAGCCCTTTTTCTTTTGAAATCTGTGCGCCGTCGCCCTTTATCCAAAAGGCATCCCAGTCCGCTCCGCTCTGAAAGTCGATGGTTCGTCCTGCCCAATAGCTGGCGCTGTTGGCCCGATTGAAGTCCCACTCATTTCCCCAGGGGTAGCGACGTCCATCGGTGCCGCGTGCGGCCTTTTCCCATTCCGCCTCGGTCGGCAGGCGTTTACCAACCCAGCTACAGTAGGCTACGGCATCGTCCCAGCTGACATTGACCACGGGATGGGCGCCGATACCGGAGATCGGCGCATCGTTTTCCCACAATGTGGATGCAGGGGTCGAGTGTGCCGGTGCACGGTGCTTGGTTGCCCGGACAAACCGCGCATAGACATCGTTCGTGACCTCATAGCGGTCAATCCAGAATGGTGCGGTGTAGACGAGGCGTTGAGGTTGTTCGTCGGGAAGGCCATCGCTGCCGGCTGGATTTCCCATCAGGAATTCACCGGCAGGAACCAGCAGCATTCCGTTGGAAGGAAGGGAGCTAATGGCCAATGGCGGATGGCTGATGGTTAGAACAAGAAACCCGAATAAGAGATAGATTACCAAAGTAGAATTTAGGTCTTTTTCAATCCACAGGCTTTGGCGACGGCATCACGATAGGTTTGCCAGAGCGTCAGGCATTTCTTGAGGCAGCTCAGTACAGCTTGCTGTTGGCTGTATGTTGTCGCATAGTCCACCACCATGGCGTAGGCATCATGGCGGTGGCCGGCCTCGACCATTTGGTGAGCTCGAATCAGATCCATGGAATCGGGGGGCAGGCCGTGGTGTTTGACTAGCGGGTGGCGGAGGACGATCGCTTCGATGTCTTCGACGGTCTTGGGCTTGGAGGGAGCGGAGATTTCCGCGCGATCTTTCAAGCTACCTTCCACGAAAACAGTCAGGGCCGCTGCTCCAATGACCCAGTCCCGGCTGTTCGAGACACGGTCCAGCCAGGCGCGGTAGCGCCGGCTGGCCGGTAAGAGGCGTACCCTGTCAAAATCGCTCGCCGGAAACCCAAGGCCTGCCATCATGGTCAGGAACAATTCGGGGTGAGACTTTCCCAACGAGAGCCCACCGGTGTCTTCTTCGTAAATATTATCAGCGAGCATCCGGCGAACCGGAGCCGGGGGATTCTGCCCGTAAATGTGAGCAAGGAACACAGGAAAGTCACGCACGTATACGCTGTATTCCTGTTGGAAGTGGCGCTTGAGCTGATCGATGGTGACTGTTCCGTCGGCGAATACCGGCCAGGCCCAGTGATGCTTACGATCCATTATCCGCAGGAGCTCCTCTTGGAATCGACTTTTCGTCAAGGATCGTGTCATGTCTGTTGCCTTCCTGGTGAGTGGCTCGATACAATTCGATTGCGTGGAGGTGTGTACATGAATCAGGTCACGGTTCAAAATCCGGAAGACATTCTCTCGATGTTGGCCGAGGTCTCGCTTCGAGGGACCGGCTTCGTGACCGACTGTCTCCTCGACTATGTGTTGGAAGAGGGCTTCACTGAGCCGATCTTTCTCAATGCCACCGGGGAAGACCCGGATGCCTATTTTAAAGGGCAATCTCCTGCCTGGGCGGTATATCAGATCCGGGAATGGAAACGGGTATTGACCGTTTCGGGTGGTCCAGGTAAAGAGCGGCGTGTACAAATTACAGAAACGCCCTAGCCAGCGGGTGAGTGTAAAATGGATGAAGAGAAAAAGCAACGAGACGAAGGCGTTCAATTATTCTTGGCCAGGTTGCGCTTGGAGTGTGCGGCATGCCGATGATCCGTCTTACTGAGCCGCAGAGTATGGGCGAGCTGGCAATGATTACAAGCTTGCTGGAGGGCAGCGGCATCGCCTACATCGTTCAGAACGAACATGTCAGTAGTTTGTATCCCGGACTTCCCATTCTCAACTCGCGCGTCATGGTCGACGAGTGCGACCAGCTTCGTGCGGAACTGTTGCTAAGCCGACTGCGGTTGGCGGTGCGTGATGTTTCGTTGTAGCCGTGAGTGACAGGCTACGGTCGAGCTTTTGGGCTGTGCGGGTTTGACGGGGACTGAGTGGGAAGCCGTTCCCCTGAGCCTTGGAACCATCCGCCGTTGAGAATACCCTCTTCAAAGTACAGATAGCGGTGTTTCACCGACGCAGCGCTTTCCCAATCTTCAAATATCCATTCCTCGCGGCGGATGCCTTCTTTGGTGAACGTCGTGTTGATGGTTTGCGGTCCTCCCCAGGCTTCTAGTACCTGCTCCTTCGACATCCCGACCATGACGCGATGTTCCGCGATATGTTTTTGAAAGTTCGGGTCATTAAGTTGTGCGATGAGCGGCCAGATTACCATGAGGAGAACAAAAAGCCCAAGCCCGGCATAGATGATAAGCCGAACCGGGCGTCGGCGGATAAAGGGGATGGGTTCTTCCAGATCGGTAGGAGAGGCATTCATGGATTCATGGATAGCCGTGGTGGTTTGATGCATGATGCGACGCATCGTAGCAACGTGAATTGGAGAGAGTCAAGCCGAGGCGCTGGTTTCTCTATATTAATCAGCGCGATATGGAAAGTGAGCTATACTGGATCAGTACAAATGCTGAGGTGTCCAGGAAAGGCCATGATGAATTCTGAGTCAAAGCAGGGGAACAAGCCGAGGCGCTGGATTCTCGCGGTATGGCTCCTGGCTGTCTGGGGGGGCCTTGTCATGCCGCTGTCTTCAATTGAAGTGTCGGCAACCACCATATATTCCTATATCGATGAGCAAGGCACACCCGTGATGACAGATAATTTCAATGCGATTCCTGAACGGTACCGTGCAAAGGTTAAAACATCTGAACAGACAACGACTGCTCCTCAGGGTACCTCAACTGCCGGCATCATTCATGAGCGCATGTCGAACTTTGGGGCGCAGCTTCGAGGTATGGTTTCCGGAGCTGCCCCCGGCATCTCCGGGCTTTCCCCTTCACAGTCTGAGATTCTCACCTACGCTGGTCTTGCGGCGGTAATCCTGCTCGTTGCCATGAACGTGAGCAAAGGCCCATTTATCCGCCTTCTGGCTTTGGGGTGTTTGATCATGCTCGGTCTTGCCACGCCAATTTTGCTGTATGTGTCGAATGATGGCCCGATGGATGTGATGAAGAACAAAGCTTCTCAGGTCGAGAAAAAACACCAAGACCGTATCCAGCAGATTCCGTAACCCGTCTCAGCGATCCCACAAATCAATCATCAATGTCGGCTAGTCCGCATACTTGGGGACCGGTATCTTCTTGGCCGTGGGTGGCTGAGGAGCGAGTCGGTGCTGAGAGAATTCTCGCGAGTAGGGATTCGGGATGGGGTCATGGGTGTGTCGCTGGCGTTGCTTCACCAGGTCGACACTTTGCGTACTGATTTCCACGCGATCGACCAGCGCCTTGGCTGTGAGTGGGTCCGGCAGGCCTTGCAGCGAAAATAGCTGAAAGGCCAGGGTCCACTCCAACTTGTCCCTGGCTGCCTCTTTCACAATAAAACGAGCCGCCGGTGACGCGGCGCCTTTAAACAACAGTACCCAAATATTCGATCGGAATGAGGGAGCGGCAGGATCCTCTGAGGGGTGAAATTCCGGGACGAGTGAGGGGATCTGGGCGAGGGGGACGGAGGGGGAGAATTCAATATCGACGAGCCGGACGAATAACGTTTGATTCTCGATTTCATCGTTGGGATCGGCGGTATAACTAAATGAGTATCGGACATCGATGCCATCACGTGTAAAGGTATAAACATCTTCGCCGTTTTCAGGCGAGACGAGCTTCCGAAAGTATTTCTCCCAATCGGTGATGGCATAGTAGGTAAAGACGCGCAACGCGGACTTTCGATCGCGCACTGCCTGTGGCATTCCGAGCTTTTGATGTAACTCCGTTTGTGTCAGCCCGAGATAGCCATCCTCAAAATAAGGGGCCGCAAGGGCTGAGGAAGGCTGGAACCAGATGCCAGAAAACGATAATAGAAGCAGAGATAAGAGGATGGTATGGATGGAAGGATGCAGGAGCACAGTTTCTCTCCACCTGGTGGCGGCATCGTATCGGCGGCTTTTCCCTCTGTCAAGGCGAGAGGGTCTGGGTTGCTTGCCGGTATAAGAACCGGTCGGTTATGATGGCCGGGCTTTCTTCACCGTCACAGCGGATTCCATTGCGGAGACAGATCGTATGTCTGCATCGTTAGAGGCTTTACTGCATGAACGCATTCTGGTCCTCGATGGGGCCATGGGGACCATGATCCAGCAGCGAAAACTGGATGAGGCCGCGTTTCGTGGTGAGCGGTTCAAAGATTGGAAGAAAGATCAGCGAGGGCACAATGATCTGTTAAACCTGACGCAGCCCGCTATCATTGAAGAGATCCATCGCCAGTACTTCGAGGCCGGCGCCGACATTGTGGAGACGAATACATTCAACGCGCAAGCCATTTCACTGGCCGACTATGGCATGGAGTCGTTGGCCTATGAGATTGCGAGAGCCGGAGCCGAATGCGCCAAGCGTGCTGCGGTGCAGGTCATGGGGGCAGAACCTGGCCGGTCGTGCTTTGTGGCCGGCGCCATTGGACCGACGACGAAGACGTCGTCAATTTCAACCGATGTCAATAATTCGGCGGCGCGTGGCACCACCTATGACGAACTGGTGACAGCCTATTACGAGCAGGTCTGTGGCTTGGTCGACGGTGGAGTGGATGTGTTATTGGTCGAGACCATCTTTGATACGCTCAATGCCAAGGCGGCGTTTTTTGCCATCGATAAGTTCCTCGATGATCGTCACATCAGGCTCCCTCTCATGGCTTCGGTGACATTTATTCAAGCCGGCAGCAATCGTGGGGTGACGGGCCAAACGATTGAAGCCTTCTGGAATTCCATCTCCCATGTGCCCTTGCTCAGCGTCGGTATCAACTGTGCGCTAGGCCCCAAAGAAATGCGTCCGTTGATTGAAGAGCTCTCGCGCCTGGCTCCGATCTATGTGAGTAGCCATCCGAATGCCGGGCTGCCTAATCCATTGCTGCCGACGGGGTTTCCGGAGACACCCGAGAGTCTGGCGCCCCAACTGAAAGAATGGGCGCAGAGCGGCTGGCTGAATATCGTCGGGGGCTGTTGTGGGACGACACCCGGCCATATCAAGTTGATTGCCGAGGCCGTGAGGGGCCTGCCTCCGCGCGTTACACGGTCCGTCGAGCCTCATACCAGACTCAGCGGGTTGGAAGCGGTCACGATTCGGCCGGAATCGAATTTTGTGAACATCGGTGAACGGACCAACGTTACGGGATCACCGGCTTTCTCCAAACTGATTCTGGCAGGCGATTATGAAGCCGCGCTTTCGGTGGCGCGACAGCAAGTAGAGGGGGGCGCCCAGATCATCGATATCAATATGGACGAAGGCATGCTCGATTCCCAGGCTGCCATGGAGAAGTTCCTACGATTGGTCGCATCGGAACCGGATATCACTCGCGTTCCCATCATGGTGGATAGTTCGAAGTGGGATATCCTCGAAACTGGGCTGAAAAATATCCAGGGCAAGCCTGTCGTCAATAGCATCAGCCTCAAAGAGGGCGAAGCCAAGTTTCTCCAGCAGGCTAAGTTAGTTCATCGCTATGGGGCTGCCGTGGTGGTGATGGCTTTCGATGAGCGCGGCCAGGCCGACACGTATGAGCGTAAGATCGAGGTCTGTGAGCGGGCCTATCGCCTCCTCACGGAACGCATTGGTTTTCCCGCCCAGGACATCATCTTCGATCCGAATATCCTCACGGTGGCGACCGGCATCGAGGAGCACAATAACTACGCGGTGAACTTCCTCGACGCCACGCGCTGGATCAAACAACATCTTCCGCTGGCAAAGGTCAGCGGCGGCGTCAGCAATATTTCCTTCTCGTTTCGCGGCAACAATCGCGTGCGCGAGGCGATGCATGCGGCGTTTCTCTATCACGCCGTCAAGGCCGGTTTGGACATGGGTATTGTGAACGCTGGGCAATTGGCGGTGTATGAGGAGATTCCCAAGGATCTTTTGGAACTGGTCGAAGATGTGCTGCTGAACAGGCGACCGGATGCGACCGAACGATTGGTGACGTTTGCCGAGACTGTCAAGCAACAGGGCAAGGCGGTGGTGAAAGACGATGAGTGGCGCGCCGGCACGGTCGAGGAGCGCCTCTCCCATGCGTTGGTGAAAGGCGTGACCGACTATATCGAGCAGGACATCGAGGAGGCGCGACAGAAGTATGCCAAGCCGCTGCATGTGATCGAGGGACCGCTGATGGCCGGGATGAACATCGTGGGGGACCTGTTCGGGTCCGGCAAGATGTTTTTGCCTCAAGTGGTCAAGAGCGCCAGGGTCATGAAGAAAGCCGTGGCCTACCTCATGCCGTTTATGGAGGAGGAGAAGAAAAAAACAGGCGCGTCGAGCTCGAATGGCAAGATCCTGCTCGCGACGGTCAAGGGCGATGTGCATGACATCGGGAAGAACATCGTCGGGGTGGTGTTGGGATGTAATAACTACGAAGTGATCGATCTTGGGGTGATGGTGCCCTGTGAAAAGATCTTGGCAGCGGCACGCGAACATGGGGTCGCGATCATTGGGTTAAGTGGGCTGATTACCCCGTCGCTGGATGAAATGGCACATGTCGCACGCGAGCTGACGCGCGAGGGCTTTGATCTGCCGTTACTCATCGGCGGCGCCACCACAAGCAAAGCCCATACGGCCGTGAAGATCGCTCCGGGCTACAATCATTCCGTGGTCCATGTGCTGGACGCCTCCAGAGCGGTAGGTGTTGTCGGCAGTCTAGTGAATGCCGACTTGCAGACTGACTTTGCCAAGAAGGTGCGCGCCGATTACGATCAGATCCGCCAGACCCATCAGGACAAGGGAGTTAAAACCCTATGGACCTTGGAGCGGGCGCGAGTTAATCGATTCCAATCGAATTGGGCTGAGATCAATATTCCCATCCCGGCGTTTACGGGAGTGAAGGTAGTGTCGCAACAGCCGTTGGATCAGCTGATTGACTATATCGATTGGTCGCCGTTCTTTCACACCTGGGAATTACGCGGG
This sequence comes from Nitrospira sp., assembly GCA_037142015.1. Taxonomy (GTDB): domain Bacteria; phylum Nitrospirota; class Nitrospiria; order Nitrospirales; family Nitrospiraceae; genus Palsa-1315. Next base: position 27,766 of record JBAXBK010000036.1, read on the forward strand.
CGCCACCCGACTATTTTTAATGATCCTGTCGTGGGCCCGAAGGCCAAGGAGCTGTATGACGATGCGCGGGCCTTGCTCAGCAAGATCGTGGAGCAACGATTACTCACCGCTAATGGGGTCTACGGATTCTTTCCCGCCAATAGTGTGGGGGATGACATTGAAATCTACCGTGATGACAGTCGCACGGATGTCTTGACGACCTTCCATACCCTGCGTCAGCAATCGGAGAAACCGGAAGGGCAGAGCAGCTTTGCACTTGCAGATTTTGTCGCGCCGAAAGAGTCGGGGCGCGCGGATTATGTCGGAGCCTTTGCCGTGACGACAGGAGTCGGAGTGGATGTCTTATGTAAAGAGTTCGAGCGTGACCATGACGACTACAATTCCATCATGGCTAAAGCTTTGGCCGACCGCTTGGCTGAGGCCTTTGCCGAATATCTCCATAAGCAGGCCCGCGAGGCCTGGGGGTACGGTAACGGAGAGAAGTTGTCGAGTGAGGATCTGATCCGTGAAAAGTATCGCGGCATCCGACCGGCGCCCGGCTACCCAGCCTGTCCTGATCACACAGAGAAACGGTTGCTCTTCGATCTCTTGTCCGCAGAACAGCAGACAGGGATCACTCTGACTGAAAGCTTCGCGATGTGGCCTGCTGCCTCGGTCAGCGGGCTCTATTTCGCCCATCCGGAGGCCAAGTATTTTGCGGTGGGGAAGATTGGGAAAGACCAAGTGCTCGATTATCAGGCGAGAAAAGGGATACCGCTTTCAGAGCTGGAACGATGGTTGGGGCCAAACCTGAACTATGAACCCACCGGAGAACAACGGAGCAAAGCTGGTTGATTTGGTTTATTTAGTTTATTTGGTTCATCTGATTAGTTTCGTTCAACCAAAGAAACCAAACTAACGAAACAAACCAAATAACAATCTTCTGAGGCTAGGAGGCTTCTGCTAATACGGTGTCCTGGACTGGTATCCTTATCGCCGCAGTCAGCGCCGACTTTATCCACCGATATCGTTCTTCTGCCCAGCGATTTACGTCCTCTGAATCAGTAAAGACCAGCTCCCAGGCTTTGACGGCGTCCAGCATCAGCAACTGGTGCGGGTGATTATTGTCGGACATGTAAACCACGAGTACCGCAGATTTTCCGGTGAGGCTGATATCCGTAAATACGTGCAGCGTGGCGCCATTCGGTAAGGTGATATCACGTGAGGCGGCCTCAACGAGGGGATGGTACATCCGCTGAAGAAATTGGGATGTCACTTCGTAGGCGTTGGTCGCGCTTAAAAGCCGGGGGTTCGGTTTTTCTCCAAACAGGTTCTCGGTCAGATAGGTTGCAGCCTCCCAGGTCGGCATGACTCCGGATGTGACCAAGGATTCGCACAGATAGGCGATCCAATTGCGTGTCACTCTCTGTTTGCGGGCCGCCGTTACCTTCTTTGCCATAATCGGCAATCCTTTCGCATGCATGAAATATTCATATTGTGGGTACAGGGCCTGAGGGTCTGTGCGAGGGGCTGTACCTGACGAGATGAAGGAAGTATATCGGCGGGCGGAAAAGTGGTCAACGAAATGACGAAAAGGATGCTAGGCGGCTGCAGGCCCCGAAGAATCGGGAATCATTGCGCGCGGTAACTGGTCGGCATATTGGTCATGGATGTGCTTGATGTCGTTCAATGAGGCGAAGAAGACATCGAGGAGCTCCGGGTCGAAATGCTCCCCCCGATGCTTGGTCATAAGATCGACGGCGTGATCAAGGGAGAAGGCGGGCTTATATACCCGTTGTGTGGTGAGAGCATCGAAGGCGTCGGCGATTGCGGCGATCCGTCCTTCCACGGGAATGGCCTCGCCTTTCAGCTTCCGGGGATATCCATTGCCATCCCAACGTTCATGGTGGGTCCAGGCGATCGAAGCTGCGACCTTGAGGATTTCCGCATCCGATCCGCTAAGGATGCGATAGCCGATTTCCGCATGTTGAGAAATGACGGTGAATTCTTCCGGTGTAAATTTTCCGGGCTTGAGGAGCACATGATCCGGTGTGCCGATTTTTCCGATGTCGTGCATGGGACTGGCGGTGCGGATCAAGTCGCATCGTTCGGAGGACAGTCCATATTTTCTGGCAAGTAACTCACAGTAATGGCTCATACGCTGAATATGTTGTGCCGTGGCACTGTCTCGGTATTCGGCGGCGATGGCGAGTCGTTGAATCGTTTCCTCTCGTGAGAGACGCAATTCCTTTTCGCTGAGCTCGAGCCAATCGAGCGCTTGTTGGAGAGCCATCGTCCTGGTTCTGACGACATCTTCCAGGTTTTCCCGGTGCAGGCGATTTTCAAGTTCAAGCCGGCGGCGGCGGAGCGCATTGGCGACATCGATCATGACTTCATTAGACTCGAACGGCTTGACGATGTACCCAAAGGCGCCCATGTCCAGCGCAGCATTCGCCAGCACCGAGCTGTCAAGACCGGTTACCATGATGACGGCGGTGTTAGGATACAGGCTCAGGGTATTGCGGGCTAGATCCATGCCCGACTCACCGGGCATATTCACATCACACAACATCAATGCAAAGGGTTGTTCCTCGAGCTTTGCCCGCGCCTCACGCGCATCGGCCACGAGGACCGTCTCATATCCATGGGATTGAAGCATGTATCCCAACAGCCGACGGATCGGTTCTTCGTCATCGATGATCAGAACGCGCTTGAGCGCAAGGAGCGCTTGATGGGCAGATCGGTCAAGGAACAACGTCATAATTTGCTGGTCTGTTATATATGAAGAAGGGTACCGTCTTGCTCAGTGGATTTCCGTTTGTGTTGCGATATCTAGAGGTCTCAAGAGAACTGTACGGCCAGGTGCACCTTTTGTGCCAATGTATTTTAAAAAACTGCAGGTTGTGGGTTTATCGCCAGATAACATTTTCATTGCCGAGGAGCAGCGGAATGCTGCACTGTCACAGTATTTTGATGGCTAGCAGTCGCATCGTTGATCAAAGTCCATGTGGGTCATGTGTCTGGAGTGCGCGCGCGCCTGTACAGATTTAGCCGTCAGCACCGCATATTTTTGTACAAATTGATCGGAAGAAATGGTCAAAAACATGAGCCATTCTCTGCAGGCTCCGCTCGCTGATAGGGTCACAAGCCCGCATTATTTACGAGGGTTCGTGACGAAACCGCCGAGACACCACGCGAGACGGGCGCGCGAAGCCGCGAAGGAAGGAGGCATACTTGAAACAGTATGTTGACTGACTGAGCGGTGAGCCCACCCGCCGTCAGGCTTGCTGTAGCGGTGTATCGGCGGTTGCAGTAGAAGCTTTCGTGAATGATGCGGGCGAGGCCAGTTTCATTGCGCTTTCGCAAGGCCTTCACTATAATGCGCGACATTAATCAAATGGAGTAACCAATGAGCAATGCAGCGGGACTCGTGCGCGCCGACGGAAGGCGAAAAGATCAACTTCGTCCGGTGAAAGTAACGCGAAATTTCATTAAACATGCCGAAGGGTCTGTCCTGATCGAAATGGGTGATACCAAAGTGATTTGTACGGCCTCGATTGAGGAGAAAGTGCCTCCGTTTTTGAAGGGGAAGGGGCAGGGATGGGTGACGGCAGAGTATTCGATGCTGCCTCGTTCAACCCACGAGCGATCCCCGCGTGAAGCGGTCAAAGGAAAACAGGGCGGCAGGACGTTGGAGATTCAACGGCTTGTCGGGAGAGCCCTCCGTGCGGTGACAGATATGGGCCAGATGGGAGAGCGATCGATCTGGCTCGACTGTGACGTCATTCAGGCCGACGGAGGAACTAGAACGGCGTCTATTACAGGAGCGTTTATCGCACTAGCCGACGCGTTCACTGTCCTCAAGAAGCGAGGCCTGATCAAGAAACGTCCTTTGACGGACTACCTTGCTGCCATTAGCGTAGGAAAAGTTGGTGGGGAGATTCTCGTCGACCTGGCCTATACAGAAGACTCAATGGCCGATGTCGACATGAATGTGGTCATGACCGGACAAGGGCGCTATGTCGAAGTCCAGGGCACAGCAGAGCGGACTCCTTTTGCCAAACAGGAAATGGATGAGTTCATGGCGATGGGATGGAGCGGGATTCAGACTCTCACCGCGTTGCAGAAGGATCTGATCGGGGAATTGGAGTAGGGCAGAGACGATGATTCGTGAATTGGTCCTCGCCACACGTAATCGGCATAAGGGAGAGGAGCTTGCAGCCCTCTTAGGCGATCTGGGCATTACGATTCGTACGCTCGATGAATTTCCAGATGCTCCGGACGTGGTCGAAGACGGGGACACCTGCGAGGCGAACGCGATCAAGAAAGCCAGGGCCATCGCCGAATTCACAGGCTTGCTGGCTGTCGCTGACGATACGGGGCTGCAAGTGGATGCGCTCGGTGGACGGCCCGGTGTCCATGCAGCCCGTTATGCCGGCGATGACGCGACGTATGAAGACAACTGTCGAAAGTTGCTGCGGGAGTTGGCGGGTGTGCCTCGTGAACGACGAACTGCTCGCTTTCTGACCGTCGCAGCGATCGCACTGCCTTCAAATGGAGTACGAGTGGCACAGGGAACGTTGGATGGAGTGATTGCGGAAGAGGCGAGTGGGACGTTAGGATTCGGGTATGATCCTGTGTTTCTCATTCCAGAATTAGGAAAGACCTTAGCGCAGCTGTCGGCGGATCAAAAAAATACCATCAGCCATCGCGCGAAGGCATTTGCGAAGGTGCGGGAAATCGTGCGAAGTTACGGTCAACGGTCATTGGTCAATGGGTAAGTGGAACAGACCCGCATCGTATCCTCTCTCCTTGCTTGACCGATGACGAATGACGACTCAAACGTCGGGGCGTAGCGCAGCCCGGTAGCGCGCCTGCTTTGGGATCACACTAAGGGGGATTGCTGAAGTCCTTGATAGGAGCGGCAATCCCCTTTATTTATGCGGTGTCCAGCCTCTCGCCTCTTTGTTTCTCTTTGTCGTTCTCTGCCTCCATTTAGCCCGGTTTGTGCAGCCCGCTAACACCGTAATAACACCAAAAAAGTCATGCTTCTTTGGGCCAGGAAGAGGGGGGGGCACCCCCAAAATTCAAAATATCCCCCCCGGCTGAAACGGCCCCCCCTCCCACGATGTGTGGCCGCGACGCCCAACCGTCTTGAAGCGCCCTATTCGCGTGTCTCTTTTCGCTTCCGCCACTCACACGGCGGCTCTAATGTTCCAATTCGTATCGCACCGCGCCCAGCAACAGTGGCAAATCAAAGGGTTTCTTAAAGGTCTGCCGTGCTCCGAGGAGTTTCGCCACATTCAAGACATTTGTTTCCTCTCCTGCGCCTGAGATCGCAATCACCTTGGCATGGAGAAATTCACGCGTCAGTGCCAAAAGCATATCCAGCCCACTCAGTTCGGGCATGATTATGTCGGTGATGACCAGATCCGCAGGTCTCCGGCGGTATTGTTCAAGCCCCATTCGTCCGTTGGGAGCCTCCGTGACTTCATACCCTTCGGTTTCGAGCACAGAGCGGAGGAGTCCACGGATGGTGTCTTCGTCATCAATGATGAGAATGGAAGCCATGATTTTCCTACAGGCATAAAGGGGTCGCTCTCCCAGGGTCCGTCAGGCCGCTTTTCTCATGAAGGACTCCGCTCCTAGAGAGACTTCATCCTCCTGAGAGTCCGGCACACCAGTTGGGAATGCCAAGATCTTCTTCTGTCCAGCCATCTGATGCTGCTCGATCACAGCGTCGTGGACACAACCGCAATTCATGCACCGCCAACTCGTGGTCCACATCTCTCCAAATGCGCCCTCCATGTCCAGGCAGTGTTCTTCAACCATGAAACCATCGCAGCGTGAACAGGTCATGAGGCCCTCCTTGGTGTAAGCCCTGAAACTCATCTCGCATGAACACAGCATAGCGCACAGCCCGAATAACGACAGACCAGAAGGTAGTACTTCGGACGTAGGGGTGCTGGGATGGAGGAGGGTCTGGAAGGAGTCGCAAGGGCCAGAGTCCAGAATCAGGTCGGCGCACGTAGGTGTTGGTAAACAATC
>JBAXBK010000037.1:0-29206 GCA_037142015.1 Nitrospira sp.
CAATGAGGTGAAGGCTACAAACTGGCCGTTTGAACTGATGGTGGGTTGACTGCTGTCCCCGTTGCCGGCAATACCAACCGCGTTCCGGGACACGAGAGATGTTTGGTTCGTCTGCCAGTCATGAATATAAATTTGTGACCCGCTGACGCCAGGAATCAGGCTGGCCGATGAGGCAAATGCCACAAAACGCCCATTGCTGCTGATCGACGGCGCGCTACTGGCGCCAACGCCAGGCACAGGAGGCACGCTATTATTGACGGAAAGCAGGTCCGTCCGCGGATGGATAGCAAACAACACTGAACCTGTCGCGGTCTTGCCAGTACTGTCTGTTACAGTGAATGTCACGTCGAAGTTACCTGCAGCAGTCGGGGTGCCGCTCACAACACCGGTGGTTCCATTGAGGAGTAATCCACTCGGCAAAACACTACTAATAAACACAGTCCAGGTGAAAGGAGCCGTTCCTCCTGTAGTCACAAGTGTCGAGGTGTAGGCATTTCCGACGACACCGAAATCGGCTGTAGTCGTCGAGATTGCAAAGGCTGGAGTACTGCTCCCACCCCCTCCGCTACCGCCCCCTGAACAGCTTAAGAGTCCAACCCCAAGGGCAATGATCGACAACACATATGCGATGGGTTTCATACCAGGCATTCTCTTACAAGTTCCTCTTTCCAGCAACAGTTGTGCCATTATATGCGACTGTGAAAAGATGGCCCAGTATACAGATGGGGGGAGGATTGAGTGACGCGACAGGCGACATCACCGCTCGTTGTGCTGGGATCTGGCTACACAGGACTGGTGTTGCACAGAATGGGAGCCTCTCAGGGCAGGACCATCCATGCCACCAGCAGAAATCCCCTGGAGAATCTCGCAGTTATTCCTTCAGGGCAGTGCCTGCAATTCGATTTGGAGCAGCCCTTGACCTGGGAGCATATTCCTCCGGGCGCCGACCTCATTTGGTGCTTTCCGGCCACACCGCTCGAACAAGTGCAGGCCTTCGCCCGTACGCTCGACGCACCGGCTCGACGCATGGTCGTTTTAGGAAGCACATCGGCATACGATGCACCAAGTCAATCGACTGAATATCCACCGCCCTGGATTGACGAATCGGCCCAGATCGACCTAACCAAGCCACGCGTACAGGGTGAGGAATATCTGCGCGAGCATCATGGCGCGATCGTGCTGCGCGTCGCCGGTATCTATGGTCCGGGACGGAACCCGCTGGATTGGATCAGGAGCGGCCGCGTCAGCCCCTCACGCAAGTACGTGAACCTCATTCACGTGGACGATTTGGCCGCCATCTGTCTGCTGGCACTGGAGAAAGGTAAACCAGGAGACGCCTACAATGTCAGCGATGGCACGCCGCGCACATGGAATGAGATCTACGCCACTGCGCAACAACGATGGGGAATGGCAACGGCAGCAAAAAAAGAAGACCGCTCAACGGGAAAACGAATCAGCACCGCCAAGCTTCGTTCTGAACTGGGCTACATTCTAAAGTACCCAGACTTATACGAGGCTCTCGCTCTGATTGAATCAACACGTCCACAATCGTAAGCAGGCTTGTCAAAACGGTCAACTTTCTTCACCCGCCCAACCCAGGCGATCCGCAACCGAAAGCATGTCTTTGGCCGCTCTCTCTTTGCGGGCGTTCAAACTGGTTTTGGACAAGGCCGCAGGTGACGCGAATGCCGCAGGCGTACCCTCCAGGGTACGTTGAGGACATTCGCGAACCGAGAACGCAGTTGAAAGTCAGTTTCAACGTCCGCTAACGGAGGAGGGCCATGACCGCAAGACACACGAGTAAGTTGTTGATGGCGTGAGCCAAGATGCCGGGCAGGAGACTTCCTGTTTTTTCATAGATCCAGGCCCAGAGCACTCCGCTCCAACAGACACTCAGTAACCCCACCCATCCATAGCCATGAGCAATGCCGAAGATACCGGCGCTGATCAATGCAGCCGGCAGGAAGCTGAACTTGCGCCGAAGAATCGCGAACAGCAATCCACGAAATGCGAGCTCTTCGAACAGCGGCGCAAAAACCACGTATTCGGCTAAACTGACGGCCGTCAGGGAGGGCGTGGCCCAGACGAGATCTGCGTCGAACCATTCGGCCCAGTGGCTGGTCAGATGGAACGATTCCGATACCCGATCCATGATCCACCCGCCCCACAAACCGGCTGCCACCACCGCCAATACCGCCGCAGCCAGACGACCGGCATTGGCCCAACCGATTTCCAACCCAAAGCCGGCATCGAACGTCATGCCGGACGGCCGGAAGAGGTAGCGATAGGCCAAGAAGAGTAACGGCACATTCGACAGAGGAATGGCCAACGCCCGGAGTGAGACGTTATCGGGTGACGCATAGAGTAAAAACAGAGCAGTGACCATAGCGCCGATCGCGCCACCGCGCAGCAATACCGCCGCACCGACCCCACCTGGCCATGGCGGCGGCACGCCAGGCTCATGCAGTCGAATGAAACTGGACGGCTCATTCCGTCTGAACCAGAGCAGCAAGCACACCACTGTGCCGATAGCCATCGCGCCGAGTTCGACAAGCGTCAAGCGATTCGACCGGGAAAACTGGCGGTCGACGCGCACCGCGGCCTGTTCCTGAATCCTGGCCAGGAGTGCGATATCGTCGGCGCGTCGCGCCAAACGTTCAGCCAATCGATCATAAAACCAGCCGGAGGGCAACAGCTCCGCCACCTCTGCTTGCCATAAGACGTACTTGTCCGCGTCCTGGACCGGTCCTTCGCCATAGGCGGCCATCACCAGATCGGCAAGTTGAGGAAGAGGATCTTCTGCCCCGGCCCACTCATGCGCGGAGAGGAGCGCCTGCGAGACATGCCCTGCCTCGGCTTGGAGAATCGCCAATTGAAGGGGCACTAATGGGTCTTCCGAGATCCCTGCCAGTTCTCGATACCACTCAATCTCATTCGATCGTTCAGCCTCATCGCCACCGGAAGTCCAGGCCAAGAGTTGCTGCTCCCATTGGGGCGCACGCTTGAGTCCCTCCTCCACATCCCTGGTCCGACTGACCATGAGACTCAGCGCCAGCTCGGGTGACTCGATCCGATCCAGCTTCGCTGCCGATATAGACAGCCCTACCACCGACGCCAGAGAAACTAAAAGGAAGAGCGCGGACAACAGCGTGACCTTAGGCGAGAACCGCCCGGGATAGACACCAATCACCGGCGGCACATCGGTAGCTCGCCACCAGGACTTGGGCTGCGGAGGATCGTTGAGAGGCACAGTGGCTGATTCAATCATCGTTCGAACTATAACATGCTATTTTTCAGGCTCGAAACCCCCTCCAGAGGGGCTAGCAGGAGGCCGGCGCGTAAAGCGCGATCCGAAGTTCGAAGTTCAGGGTTCGAAGTTCCGAAAACCTCGAACTGTTCCGCGTCTCGCCCGTCCCGTTCTTCCCAGTTCGCCTCTAACTCAGAACCCAGAACTCAAAACTCAGAACTTTCCTGTCCGTCCCGCCCGTCCCGCTTTTCACGCAAGTCTCGTCAGTCGCGCCCTCCCATTCAGATACCCGTGGCCGAACGCGACTGAACTCCGCTATACTGAGCCTCTCGTGTGAGGCGTGAGCGAGACAAGCAAGACGTGCGCGACAGGCGCGACGCGCGAAGATAAATCTCCCGCCCAGTCGCGCTTTTCTCGCAAGTCACGCGAGTCTCGCATTTTTGGAGCGCTATGCCGGTTAAAAACTTCATCCCCCCACGCCGACTGCTCCTTGGCCCTGGGCCGAGCATGGTGCATCCGCGAGTCCTGCGTGCCCTCTCGACTCCCCTGATCGGCCACTTGGACCCAACCTTTCTTGCGCTCATGGACGAGATCCAAGCCCTGTTGCGCTTTGTCTTTCAGACTAAAAACCACTTCACCATCGCAGTCTCCGGCACCGGCTCAGCCGGTATGGAAGCGTCGATCGTGAATATCGTTGAGCCAGGCGATGGGGTGATCGTCGGAGTCAATGGCCTGTTCGGTACACGCCTCGCCGCTATTGTCGAACGCTGCGGGGGCAAAGCCATCCTGGTCGAAGCCCCCTGGGGACAGATCATAGAGCCTGATGCCATAGAAGCATCATTGCGTCGATCCGGTCCAGTCAAAGCTGTGGCCATCGTGCATGCCGAAACCTCGACCGGCGCCTGGCAGCCGCTTGAGCCGATCGCCCGTCTCTGCCGCGACCATGACACGCTCTTCGTCGTCGATGCCGTGACCTCGCTGGGAGGCGCACCGGTCGAGATCGATCGTTGGGGCATCGATGTCTGCTATAGCGCCACGCAGAAATGTTTAAGCTGTCCGCCAGGATTGTCTCCCTTCACCCTCAGCGACCGTGCATTGACCGCCATTAGAGCCAGGCGCACCCCCTGCCAGAGTTGGTACTTGGATATGGCTTTGATCGCGGACTACTGGGCCGAAGGCTCCAGAGCCTACCACCATACGGCTCCGATCTCCATGCTCTATGCCCTGCGGGAAGCGTTGCGGCTCGTCGAAGAAGAAGGATTGCCGGCTCGCTTCACTCGCCATCGACTGAACGGCGATGCCTTGGCCGCTGGCTTAACCGAACTCGGGCTTTCTCCCCTTCCTCCAATAGAACATCGACTGCCGATGTTGACCTGCGTCACAGTCCCTGCTCATATTCCTGAAGCGAAGATACGGGCGAGCCTCCTCTCGACCTATGGCATTGAAATCGGCGGCGGACTCGGGCCACTGAAGGGGAAGGTCTGGCGCATCGGCTTGATGGGTGAATCATCGACCGAGGCTTACGTCTTGACCCTGCTCAAGGCGCTGGAAGATCTCTTTATCCGTGACGGCTGGCTTTCCACTCCAGGGACCGCACTCCGGGCTGCCGCAAGAGTCTATGGCCGTAAGAAACCTTGACAGCGAGGACTTCGATCGCATGAAGAACAAACCGTCACTTTGGATGATCGCCACCGGGGCCTTTGCCTTTCTCGCCATAGCCGCGTACTTGTTCTTTGCCCTAACACTGGCCGATCATTGGGGATCAGCGCCTGTTCCACCTGACAAGACCGAGGCGCCAAAGTTGCCGATGTGAGGGCCACACCATGATGAAGTCCCTTGCCATTCGCTCAGTGCGCGTCATCGACGGAACGGGACGGACGATCGAACGGGCCACGGTCGTCATTCGCGGCGCCACAATTGCCGCAATCGGATCTGATCGAGACATCTCCCCCCCGCGTGGAGCAATCAAAATCGATGGCCGTGGCCTCACGCTGTTACCAGGCTTGATCGACTGCCATGTCCATCTCTGTCTTGGGGGCGAGCCGGACGTCGTCGGAGCGATCGCCCAAGAGACGCCCACTCTCACATTGCTCAAATCAAGCCAGGCAGCGCGAAAATCCTTGGAGGCAGGCTTCACCACCCTGCGCGACGTGGGGTCACGCGACCACTCCATCTTTACCTTGCAACGGGCTATCGACACAGGACTCGTCCCCGGACCTCGCATTGTCGCGGCAGGTCTGGCGATTTGCATGATCGGCGGCCATGCCCGGTTTATCGGTCAAGAGGTGGAGGGAGCGGAGCAAGTCCGTTCCGTCGTGCGCGCGCAAATTGCCGCCGGGGCTTCCGTCATTAAAGTCATTGCGTCAGGTGGTGTCCTGACGCCAGGCACCTCGCCGGACCAAGCGCAAATGACTGTGGAGGAGCTTCAGGCAGCCGTGGAAGAAGCGCAACGAGCCGGGAGGAAAGTCGCCGCCCATGCCCATGGATCGTCAGGGATGAAGAATGCCGTCCGCGCAGGAGTCCATTCGATCGAGCATGCCACGCTCATGGACGAAGAAGCCGCAGTCATGATGAAACAACAGGGCGTTTTCATGGTGCCGACACTCTCCGCGCTGGCCACCACTGCCGCTTGCAGGCTTGGATGCGGCATTCCAGAAAGCGCCTTGGACAAGGCCAAATCCATGACGAAGCGCCATCGGGTGAGCTTCAAGAACGCTCTGCGGAACGGCATCCAGATTGCGATGGGGACAGATGCAGGGACGCCCTTTAACTTTCACGGCGAGAACGCCCAGGAACTCGATCGGATGGTCGCCTTTGGCATGAGCCCGATGCAGGCGATCCTCGCGTCAACTTCAGCTGCCGCACGTTTGATCGGGATTCAGGACCAGGTAGGAACGATCGAAAAAGGGAAACTGGCGGATCTTCTGTTATTCAAAGGCAACCCGCTTCGTCATATCGATTTGCTACGAGACCACAGCAGGATTGTCGGAGTGATGCAGGCAGGCAAGTGGGCGGCGGGGCTTCTTTCAAAGACGTGAAACTCGAGGCGTGAAAGGTGAAAGGTAAAAAGTAAGAAGTAAAACGAGAAGAGCCTCCTTCGTTTCACTTTTTACATTTCACGGCTAACGCCGTTCGTAGAACAGCTCCAACGCGGCGGCGAAGCCCTTCATCCGCCCTTTGCGGAATACATCCTCAAGCTGTCCCCATAGCGATCTGACCCCTCCCTTATCGTCTCGTTTGACCACGCCTTGGGACAGCAGCATCTCCGTCGCCACGTCGAGGAGCCGCTGTTTGCGCCCCTCCATCTCAGCCGTGACCAGCTCCGCCATGACCTCCGATGCTCGCTCCTTGATTATATCTTCCTTAAACGTGTCATACCCTTGATCCGCCACGGTTCGCTCACGGATCACGGCGAGTTCAGCTTTGATCCGTTTCACATCTTTCACCAAGATCGCGAACACTTCCTTTCGCCCTTCATCGAAGAGCTTCTGCTCCATCTCGTCAAGGATGACGGCTGGGTCATCCGCTTCATCCCGCTCAATTTCATCTCCCCAAGTGAGTCGGTCATAGCTCCGACGCTTCTCCGGATCGCCGACAACTTCGTAGGCTTCATTGATCTCACGGATCTTGACTTCGGCCTGCGTACTATCGGGATTGCGGTCAGGATGGTGCTGAAAGACCAGCTTCCGGTAGGCCTTCTTGATCGCATCGTCGGACGCGTCGCGCGAAACCCCTAACACCCTGTAAAAGTCGATTCGTGCCATGGCGGGCGACTATAGCATGGGGGGGTAATAGGTTGGCAGGCTTGACAGTCTTACTCTTTGCACCGGGACCACAAGGGCAAACCCCTGCCGGAATAAGTACTTGAAGTCGGCGTCAACCGTACCAGTCCTTGACATCTCGACAAAGGGGCTTATGTTAGCACCATGACTAACACACCAACACCCAAAGCCCTGACCTACGACGAGAAGAAAGCTGCCGATGCAGCCTTCACAGGCCGTCCATTTAATGAGGCATGGTCCGCTTCAGCCCGAGCGATCTACGACGGTATCGTGAAGGCCTTGCCTCATACAGACCTGGAGGTTCCCGCTCCTTCAGATGTCGAAGAGTCTGCAATGACTCTCTCCGCGCAGAGCGAGCCTCTCCAGGCTCAAGCACCGCTCGCGCTAGAACATGCCAGCGGGCAAGAGTTGCTGGATGAAACGGTAGCGCGCCAAACCATTCGCGACCGGGAAGCAGCGATTCAGGCCGGGATCTTGATCGATGTGACGCCCACCGCCCTGGAGCTCGGCATTACATTCCCTGTCACGATCACTCGACCGCTCTGGGAAGTGGGAATCGTCACGAACCAAGCGCTCCCAGAAAAGGATCAAACCAGCAGGTTGCGCGACATTCTGATGGCCTTTCGCCTGCGCCTGGCCAGTCTGACAACGGTGTCACCGCTGCTCGACTTTCCGGTTCTACTGGCCTTGCCACCGAGCCAGGTGCCACAGCCGGTGCCGTTATTTGCCCTCATTCAGGCAGACCCCACGCACCAGGCGAACGTGACGCTCTTGCTGCCGAATGAAGTGTCTTTATCCATTACCTCACCGAATTAGGCAGGAGGCTGAAAAAGTCGCTCTCAAGAACCGTGAAAAGTAAGACGTAAAAGGTGAAACGTTAATTCTAGGACCGCTGAATGCCATTCCTTCGAAACTTTTCACTTCTCACCTTTCGCTTCTTACGGATTACAGGGCGGCCTTTTTGATCAGCCTGTGCGCTAGGGCCCGTTCCTCTGCCTCGGTTGTGACTATTCCATCAATACGCGCGTCCAATAATTTCCCCAAGATCGTCTTGTACTGCGGCCCCGGCTGCAGCCCCATGGGTTGAAGATCTCGCCCGGTCAGTGCCGTCTTCATTGTCTTGTTCTTTTTATAGGCCGTAAGGCGTCGTCTCAGCAGGCTCAGTCGCACCCCCTGCTGCTTACTCATCTGCTTCGCGAGAAGCAGCACAAGGACCTCTTCCGAGAAATCTTCCAAAAGGCGATACACCTTCGATGGCCGTATAGTGCCTTCTTTGGTAAGTCTCTTCAGCGTCTGATCGACCAGACGCCCTCCAGCACTCATCTTTCTCGCCTGTTCTCGTGAAAGTGCTAACCGCCGGATCATCGTTGCCACGACAGCCTGACTGGCCTCGCTCGACAAGGCCATCAGATAGACGATCGGCCTGTCGAGCGCAGAGTCCGGGAATCGACGTACCCACCAGCCGAACGCCTTGGGAACGGCAGTAACCATTTGTTTCACATTCTTGCTGTAGCACAAACGGCGGTGGAGGAAGCGAAGCAACTTCAACTGGTCAAGCCGCGCAATCGCGCGTACCGGATCGTGCTCGGCAAACAGCAACAGGATTTCGTTCTGCAATCGAGGACCGGAGAGCTGCTGGATCAGATTCGTGGAGGCCGCTTGCGCCAGCAAGCGCAATGTGGTGCGTTCAAGCTGGAAACCGAACCGCTGTTCGAACCGGATCGCTCTGAAGATACGTGTGGGGTCGTCTTGGAAACTCCCCGCATGGAGCACGCGGATCGTGCGGGCACGAAGATCACGCTGCCCTCCATAGACATCGAGCAGGCGACCGAACTGCCCCGAATTGAGTTGTACTGCCATCGCATTAATGGTGAAGTCCCGCCGATAGAGGTCCTCTTCGATTGAGGCAGGCTCAACCGTCGGCAACACAGCGGGCTGCGCGTAGGACTCTCGCCTGGTCGTCGCGATATCCATCTTCAGTCCATCCGGGAAGGTGAGTCTCGCCGTCGCAAACCGCTCAAACACCGCCAGCCCAGCTCGATACCGGTCTGCCACAAGCCGCGCAAAGGCGACCCCGTCTCCCTCTACCGTAAGATCAAGATCCCAATTCTCCCGTTTCAGCAAGAGATCGCGGACGACTCCTCCTACAAGATAGACAGCCAGGTCTCGCTCGTCTGCAAGTCTGTAGATTTGTTTCAATAAATGCCGCTGCCGCATAGGCATTTTGCTCAGCGAAACGATCGGCTTTACCTGGTTCTTCATTTCGGACATTGTAGCAATCCTGCCACAGTCAAGACAGCCCTCTGGACTAGGACATACCCTCCAGCTAAATCCCGTTTACGAAACGACCGCAGACTCGTCTCATCCCATAGGGAGTCACCAGCAGGGCTTCAGCAACCCCGGCAAGAGAATGACTACGGCACTCATTTTTCAAGGAGGTTTTATCATGAAGGTTTCACAGGCTATCGAGGCTTCAGTCAGCAGCGTGGTTTTCCTCGGCATGATGACTCTGTCGGCCGGACTAGCCCTCGCCGAGCGCGGCGACGAAGGAAGCGTCCAGCTCAAGGCCAAGATGGTGTCCGGCACAGCCTCGGGCAAGGCCTTCTATCAGGAGAGTGGTAACCGTCGGCGCCTCAACCTGGAGGCAGCAAACCTTCCTAATGCCACCCAATCTCTCAAGGCTGTTTTTGTGAATGGCGTCTGGGTGGGGAACGTGACGTTCGCGGCCTGTCCAGCTCCAGCCCAGCAACTCCTCTGCGGTGCAATGGATCTCAACACACAGGAAGGGCAGGCAGTCCCGGTGGTCACCGGTGGCCAAACCATCCAGATCGGGTTGAGTCCCGCTATACTCGCCGGTACGTTCTAATCATTTTTTCTTCGAGACAACAGAGCCAGCCGCCCTCCCGCGGCTGGCTCCGTTGTTTTCTGAGCAACGCTTCCAACTTGTTTACCTTTTCCTCATTCCCCCGTCTTATTCAGTGACAGGCTGATTGGAATGGGCCACCAGTTGAGAGAGCAGGATCGGCGCCATCCAGCAACAACCGCGATGCTCACTTATAACCCACTCTCTCATATAGAAGGAGAACGCATCATGAAGAACAGTCTCTTGAAAGCCGGAATGATCGCAAGCATAGTCATGGCCGTGGCGGCACCTGCAGTCCTACCGAATGTGGTATTCGCGCAAGCGGATGTCCGACAGGAAGATCGCCAGGCCGATCGGCATGCGGATCGCCAAGCTGACGGACAACAGGATCGGCAAGCGGATCGGCAGCAAGACCGCCAGGCTGACAGACAGCAGGATCGGCAGATGGATCGGCAAGCAGATCACCGGGCTGATCGGCAGATGGATCGGCAAGCAGATCACCGGGCTGATCATGGCGGACACAACCGGTAATCTCAACGGGCTGAACGAAACGAGGGGCTCACGACTCGAGTCGTGAGCCCCTCTTCTCTTACCCATTCCAACTTCAGCAATTACTTATGTCGCCCCGCGCGTTCATGCTTCCGGCTTTCGTTAATGCGGGAGGTGCGACTCTTCGGCGGGCCAATATTGGCCCATTCATTTTTCTGCTCTTCCGTCATGGCAGGTGCGGGCTTGGCTTTGTCCTCTATCTTGGTTACATGTTCCTGCTGTTTATCCGGCGGCTTTGCTTCTGGCCCCTTCAGCTGCCCGCTCGCTGTTCCTTTATCGACCTGCTGCTCTTTATTGGCCTCCCGTTGATCGATCGCAGGTGTTTCTGCCTCTGCAAAGCCCATCCCGGTCATCAACAGGGTCATTACACTGACCGCTAACAATATCCTCTTCATCCTGACCTCCATGGAATGTTGAGTTAAGCGAGACGGGCGAGACTGGCGGGAAAAGCACGACGAGCAGGCATAGGCTCACACGTCACGCAAATCTCGCATTTCACGCTTGTCGCGCGTACCCCCGGACTACCCCCACTGTACTAGGATTTGAGAGAATGGAAAGGGAAGAAGAAAGTCTAGTGATCCCGCCCGCCGTGGCCGCCACCCCCACCACCGTCCAATCGCCCGCCTCGGTCGTCGTGGCCACCGCCGCTGCCACCACGGTCAGGACGGTCACTGCGATCGTCCCGCCCCCCGCGATCCGAACCTCCGCTCCGATCCATCCGATCTCCGCCGCCGGATCCGCTGTGCCCCTGGTCGCGGAACAGCCGATCGCCCCGATCGCCTTTGGAGATCTGATCGCGAACGGACTCTGTGGTGAGACGCCCCTCTCGGAAATCTTGTCCATGCCGTTTTATTTCACGAGCCAGATCCGCCAGCTCGGATGGACGAAAACCCTGCCTCATGCCCTCCGCCACTACCGCAGCGCCGTCTTTCGAGGGAATCATGGCTTCCTTGATTACGGCCAAGCTTTTCGCGCCACTCCCCAGCATATCCTGACTCATTCTTTGCCCTTGGTGTTGCCCGCTTCGCGCCAAATCACGCACCTCATCGGCCGTAGCGCCACGGCCAAATGCTTCGGCCAACGACTCCATGGCTCGCTGACGGTTCCCTTGATCCTGATCGACCATCCCTTTTGCCACCGACTCTTGCAAAACCTCTCGGGCCGACTCGAAGTGCCCCACCATCTGTTTCAACACCGGATCGATTCGGCTTGGCTCCACGCCCTTGGCCAAACCTTCTTTCACCTTATTCGCCAACGGCTCGGTCGGAAGGCCTCTTTCGCCGGCTCTCGATACTTGATTGAGCAACTGATTGACCTCTTCCGCCGAGTGACCCCGCGCCATACTCAGCCGATTAATCGCCTCTCGATCTTGCGTCGAGAGCGGCTCTGCCACGGCTGGAAGAGCAGGGAGCCACAAGGCTAGACAGAGAAGCCACAGTTGTATGTCGATTCGCTTGTTCATAGTCTTAGTGAACGATCAAGACCCCGTTCGTTTGTCCGAATCCATCCGTCACAAAATCTTCTGCCATCGGCGGCGTGACCCACTGTTTTCCATCAACCAGATACATGAAGGTATATTCTCCCTCTCCCAACGGCACATCCACCGACCAGAGACCGGTCCCATCACTCATCTTCATCTTGGTTGCCTCTCCGGCCCATCCGTTAAAGGAGCCCACCAGCGCCACCTGCTTGGCTTCCGGCGCCAACAGCGCGAATCGCACGCCGCCTGCCACCGGCTTCGGCAACTCCGGCTTGACCGTTTTCGCACAGCCCGACAGGCTGACGATCACGCACAGGGCCATGACGCCTCGCAAGAGGCGGGTGAATCTCGCTGATGGCATCCCCATGCCAGGGAGAGTACCCAGTCCCTTGCCTCGTTGCAAGGGACTGGCCTGGAATATCAGATGGCGACATCGAGCACCGCATTCTTCGCCCCAAATCCATCGCCCGCCCCCTCTTCCGCCAACGGATCGGCAACCCACTGTTTGCCATCAATCACGAACATGTACTGATAGCGGCCCGGTTTCACGGCAATCGTCGCCGTCCACATCCCCCCCTCAGACCGTTCCAACTTGGTCTGGCCAGGATTCCAGTCATTGAAGTCTCCGGCTACCGAAACAGACCGGGCATCGGGCTGAAGCAATACGAGCCGCACATACACCTTGCTCTCTTGTCCTGGCGCGAACGATGCCGTCTGCGCTTGCCCCCCGGCAACCGGGACCGGCACCTCCACAATCCGCTCCGGCGCAAACTGCAACAGGCCTACGACCGCCACCAACACCACCGAGGCAGCCGCCATCGCGCCGGCGAAATTCCATTCCAGATTCCGGGGCGCAGTGACCATCGCACGGAGTCGATCCCACAGGCTGGTGGGCGCGAGCGCTAACTTACCCTGCACCTGTGCGAGGAATCGCGCAGACGGCGCGAGACGGGGCAACTGCGCCGCCTCCGCCACAACCAACTCCAGATTCAGCCAGCGCCGCCGCAACGACGGATCGGCATCCACCGCCTGGAGAAAAGTCACCCGTTCCTCCGGCGACAGATCGTCATCGAGAAAGTGCTGAATCAGTAAGTCTTGGTCTCGCATCCCTATGCCTCTTTTAGTTCCACTAACTCTCGGCTCAGCTGCAATCGCCCCTTATAGACACGCATTTTCAACGTATCCGCATTCACCCCGACAATCTCCTGCATCTCCTCGTAACTGAGCCCTTCGACATGCTTCAGCACAAAGGCCTCACGGTAGAGCGGCGGCAACCGTTGAATCGCCCGATCCAACTGCTCAGCGACTTGCTGCTGCGACAAGAGCCGTTCCGGGGTTCGCTCTTCCGCCGCCACTCCGGCATCGAGCACCTCATCGACATCGATATCCTGAACACCCTGCCACGGCCGTTTAGCCCGGAGCCAATCTTTACACTTATTCGCAGCAATCCGGTAGAGCCAGGTTGAAAACTTCGAGTCAGCTCTGAACCTCGGCAGCGCCTTAAACGCCGCGACGAATGTCTCCTGCGCCAGATCCTCCGCCTCAGTCCTGTCACCCACCATCCGATAGGCCAAGTTCACGATGACTGTCGCGTATCGTTCGACCAACTGCCCAAAGGCATCGGGATCTTGCCTCAAGCTCCGTGCAATCAGCTTGGCTTCATCGTCCGACCCACCGTGATCTATCGGCATGACCATGCTCGCTGTTCTAACATGGCCATTACGCACCTACACATGCTGTCTGTCTGTACTATTGGACGTAAGGCTAGGCCGGGCGTAAACACCCATAAAATGGCTCGTAAACTGTTGAAAAGTCTTGATGGATCTATTGGAAGAGGTGATGCCGCAATAATGGATGGCAAGGGAGCACCCTGAGGATGGTCAAAAAGACCTTCTGCGTTTGTGGTTTGTCTGGTTCATCTGGTTAGTTTCGTTCAACCAAATAAACAAGACACACCAAACGAACAAGATAGGCTGGCGGACTTTTTCAGCATCCTGTTAGAAACGGTAACTGGTACCGATGGACAATGCGTAGTCAGGAGCCCCGTTGGATAGGCCCACGGAGACGCCCCCATTGAAACGCCACTCTGAGGAGGCCCTATAGTTCATGCCGAAAAAGACGTCGCGGATATTTTGGACTCCGGAAACGAGAGACCGGTATTCTTCGAAGTAGACAGTGCCAAGCAGATTCTTCATGATGTAATATCCACCTCCGACGTCATACCACCACTGGTTTCTGAGATTCAGGCCATCCGGCCTTCCGATGACGTTGAAGCCCCCATCGAGAAACGTAATCCAGCTGTCCCCCAAGCGCTTGGAAATTTCGCTTCCAACTCCTTCGTCCATCTTGCCCGTCCCGAGCCCACGCGACGCATCGGCTGTCGGCAGCTTCAAACGACCCGTAATCGCAATGAGCGGAACCCAGCCCTTCTCCTCTACGATATAATAGCGGCCTCTGAGTATGATGTCGCCAAGACCCGCGTTCGTCGTTGTATTGCCGGCCACCTGACCCGTCAACACGGTTGGACAATTGTTATTGCCTGGCCCTTGATTCGTGCATCCGGTGCTAGTGTTATTATTGCCTGGCCCGCTATTGTTGGT
The DNA here is from genome assembly GCA_037142015.1 of Nitrospira sp. Taxonomy (GTDB): domain Bacteria; phylum Nitrospirota; class Nitrospiria; order Nitrospirales; family Nitrospiraceae; genus Palsa-1315. The sequence goes on from JBAXBK010000037.1 coordinate 14,522, forward strand.
GTTACTCTGAACTGGAGTTGGACTTCCACCCACTATCGTTGTCTGTCCATCTGTCGTCGCCATGACAAATGGAATCACAATGGCAACATCACCATCTCTAAAAAATCGACGAATTGAAGTTGGAGCGTAGAAAAACGTGCTGGTCGTATTCGTCCCAAAATTCCCGCTGCTATAGCTCGGGGTAAACCCAATCTGCCATTTTTGATCGGGTGAAGCGGGGCCTTGATGGGTCATGTCCGTCGTTGCTGCCAAGGCCAAACCCACTCCACTCGCAACCGTAATTCCGATCACCAGACACAGCAGCAACCACTGCTTTCGCATAACCAGTCCTTCCTACCCGCTCCTCCTCCGGCCGAGACTGGAACGGTTCTTGTGTGGTTAGACAATTTCAGGGATTCAGGCTGAAGGCTGAAGTGTGTCAGTGTTTCTACGAGCTTGGGTTCAAGCAGAGATAAATCCTCGTTGTGCAAGAAGCCTTAACCCCTAAAAACCTTCAGCCTATCTGCCTGAGTAGCTACGACATTCCTACCCATCTAACCTAGGAAGCTGAAGAAGACAAGATTTATTCAGAAGTCTGCTGAACGGCAGAAACTGCCAAGGGGCCGAATATCCGCTGGCATCCAACTAAATACAGTTTCCCAAGTGACTCCACTGTTACGGGCCTGGCCCATTTGGGTTCAAAGACATTGACAGTCTGGTCCGGTCCGGGTCGGGAGCTGTGCACTTCAATCAACTGCTTCTTCTGAGGCGCCTGGCCCATGAGGATGAGCATTCCTTCTTTGCTCCGATTGAGCGCGAAGACCTCTCCTTGCCGGATGATGACCGACTTTTTCCCAATGCCTTCGAGCATCTCATACGAACACATCTGCTGATAGTCCCTGCGTGCCTCACCCCGGCGCTCCGGAGGGATCGTCGCAGCAGGTATCTCGGCAGTGACTTGAGCGGCATCTTTATTTCCTAAATTCTGTCCTAGCTCTAGGCCCGCTGCGGAGCAGGAGAGCATCGATTCAAAACGGTGGGTTGCCATAACTAGACTCCAATCTTATCGGGTAAAGCAGGCTGAAGACCGAAGGCTGAAGTGTTTGGAGCTTCGAATCAAAAACTTCGAACTTCGTGCCGTCAGTCCCGCTCGTCTCGCTTAAAAATGTACGGCTGGAGACAAACGCCCCTCTTGTTGGCGCCTGTCCCCGTTCATCAATCGGCATCGTTTTCCTGCCGCTGCTAATTATGTCCGGATCGGTCATGTCTCTCTGGTCTCTCTAATCGATCTGGCCTCTGTGGGCGATCTGGGTGCTCTGGCCGTTGCGGATGGTCGATGCGATCAATACGATTTGCCCGCTCCATCTGGACGTCACGGGCATGGTCTCTTCCCTGCTGACCATGGTCACCTGCCACTTGAGCTGCACGGTCGAGACCACGCAGCTCACCGCCGGAATTTGATCGCCGGTCCACCTGACGATCTTCATGTCGGGTTTCCCGCCGATCGTCGTTCACATTGCGAACATCGTCCCTCCCGCCGCGGCCGCTATTGTCACTTCCGCCACGGCCCGACCCGCTGTTGGCTGAACCAGGGCCGCTATTTCCGGAGCCCGGACCGCTGTTATCGCTTCCACCACGCCCGCTACGATTGTCGCCTCGATTCCCCCCACGATCGTTGGCCCCTTCGAGACGCAATTGGTCTACCTGCCCATTCTGAGTCGGTGTTGTGGTCTGCCCCCAGGCGGGGCTTGTCAACATTGCCAGCCCGCTTAAGAGCCACACCGCTGTGGATATTCGTACAGTAGATTTCATGGGATTACCCCTCATCAAGTTGCAATTAATCTTCGAGTTCGGCTTCGCGCCACGTCACGACCGCACCATCCAGACGACCCTTCACCTTGACTAGCATCCCTTCTTTCACAGCATTGAAGAATGGGGCGTGGCCGATCAATCGCTCGTTGAGACCCTCAAAATTGTCGTTGCTGATCGTCGATGTATCAACCGCCACTCCCAGGATTGTCAGAACTTGGCCGGAAATTGACTGCACCGGCCCCTGGAGATCTACATCTGTGTCGCCTGACCGCTGTTCGACGCGAGTCGCGATGACGAAATTGTTGCTTCCTACACGCCCACGTACCCGCATATGGTCACCGACCGACAGATGAGTCAGGCCAGTGACCTGATTCTCACCGTTCGCCTTGAACTCGCTCTGGCTGTTCACGCTAACCGTCACACCAGACAGCCCCGTAATTGTGAAGGTCTTCGCATCGGGATCGATCGCAGAAATGTTGCCTTCCAGCTTCACGCTGGCATGGAACTTCACATGCTTCGGGATGAGGGGGCTGCCATCGAACCGGCCTTCAGCGGACATTTTGGCGCCAAGCACGATCTCATCGACTATCCCGCCACGGAACTCCGTGCTCGCCGTTGTCTTCACCGGCGTGGTTCCAATGGTGAACTCAATGATGTTGCCATTAGGTGTGCCAGCCTGAGTCACGAACCCTTCAACTTCGAATTCATCTACATCATTGCCAACGCCTTCATTTTCTGGTTCGACTTTGGTGGCAATGAGCGTCGGCACTCCAGCATTGACGCTCAAGTTAGTGCCCTTCACTTCCACGAATAGACCGTCCCAGTTGCTCCCGCTCGGAACCGTCATGTCGCCGATAATTGTATTGTTGTCATAGGTGACGTTTAACCCGCCTACCTGGAAGGTCGCGAGCACAGCATCATGGCCCTTGATGGTTCCTTTCACTTCGCAAACAGGTGAGCAAACCCCAACTCCTGCCTTCTGCTCAATAAAACTTGCGACAATAGTCCCATCAGACTTTACGAATCCACTCACTTCGATTACGTTACCGTTGCTCAAGGTTGTAAGGTTGATTCCGGAGTCGAACCTCGTGGTGCTGTCCACGATCACGGTCTGCCCCAACACTGCGAGCGTGCCATTGTTGGCATCCACCTGACTCTTGCTTGTAATGGGCCCTTCCAAGGTATCTTCCTGGGTAATTGTCGACGCGCTGCGCGATGAGCCGTTGAACGACCCCGATACCTTCACCGTCATCCCTTCCTTGAGACCGCAGTGAGTGCTTGGACTGATGCTGCACCGCTCCGATTGGCCGTCATGAATCACTTCCACATCGTTCGTCTCAAACTTCTTTCCGTTGACATACACACTTCCAAAACCGGTAACCGTGCCGGAAGCTGCTGCAGATCCGCTGGTACTCCCGCTCACCGGGCCAGAGGCGGCCCCGCCGCCACCGCTGCCGCAGCCGCTCAAAAGCCCGACCAGCCCAACCGTACCGAGAAGGTTGAACAGAATAGATGACCGTCTCATGGAATTCCCCCCAGGTTAAAAATGATGACTACAATTATTGTTTCGAATGAACCCATCGCCTAGAACCATCTCGAAGCTGTTTTTTCAGACTTGTCTGATGGGTAAGACGACGGAGAGGAAGAAAAGTAAACGGGGAAACGTAGGATGCTGTCCAACACTGCCTTCGTGACGACACTGCAGAGACGCCCAGGGGGACTGGCTCCGCCATCTCCGGCACAGTGCCTATCCCGCTGCTCCCTGCGTCTTCGTCGCCCTCAGACGGGGACAGGGGCCGGCGGGGGCTGTCCCCCTTCATAGCCGGAGCCAGTCCCCCCTGCCAAGCTCCGCTTGAGCTGCTGCGTTCGGCCACTCAGGGACGGGCCTTATACCTTTGACTTCATAGCTAGGCTTATCGCAGCACAGTAGAAACCGCCTTGAATATGAGGGTTAGGGAGATAGGATTTCGGCGAGGGAATGTTCGGAGTCCAGTCTGGGGTTTGACCCCAGGCTGGACTGAGCCACACCTTCGTGACGAGACGAAGGAGGTGCGGCCAGATGGGAGGCGGCAAGCCCGCCAGATGGCACTGCCATTGTCAATCCTCACTTCGGCAGACACGGTCATATTTGGACAGGCTGATGCCATTTTCCCCCTGTTTTCTTGGCATTCCTCAGGCCCTTACCTGCCGATTCTCCTAACCTACTGAACTTCCTTGATCAATCCTGCGCTATGCTGCGGCACATGCCTTGCTGCTGAGGTCTAGGTCGAAATTGACTCTCACGCTGCAAGGAGGTTTCGTCATGAAGAACGAGAAAAAACAGATGCTCCCAGTTCTGGTGAGCGCAGTGGCCATTGTTGCGTTGGCGATAACCCCAGCACTAGCCAAGGACTCGAAATCCAAGAAATCCGACCACTCTTCTGCAAAGGCAGCGGCTCAAGCCGCCAGCCATGTTCCGGAACAAATCGATGCGCCTAAAGCCGGCCACCAGGACTCTTCACCTGGCCCGGCCTGGAGAACCGTCGGTGGAACGCTGAAGAAGGTCCAAGGCGACAGCTACACGGTTGAAGACTACGACGGGAATCAAGTCGTGCTGCGCGTCGGGCAAGGCACGAAATACATTCACAAGAAAAAGGTCGGGGACTCTGTCCGCGCGGAAATTACTCGAGGCGGCTTCGCGAATTCCGTTCAGTAACTTCCATTTCGAGTCCGCGCACCCACCTCACGCACGGCGGTGTCCCTGAGCGGGCTGGCCCTCAACAGGCCAGCCCGCTCATTATGAGCCACCATGCAACACAAGGTCATCGAGCCGACGCCTTCACCGATTTCTGAAAGACGATGTCGCCGTAATAGGCCGTGGCCTGCTCCTTTGTATTGTCCGTATCGCTCATGATTGCGACGCCGTTAATCATCGGCGGCTCCTCCCCAAAGGCCTTCTTGTAGTCTTCATAAATATTCCGCTCTTCATCGACCCACAGGCCCACCTTCTGAGTGCCGCTCTCGACGATTACCATCTTGGCAAAATCAGTATAGGCATTCTCAACGATCGTGCCGACCGGCGCCTTCACGTCCCAGATATAGTTCAAGGCGGCGATGGGAATGTCGCCGAACAGAGCCTGCCCGGCTTTGAACTTGAGCTTTCTTCCAAAGCTGACTCTATCGGGGTCGTACTCGAAGGTAACGTAGAGCCTGGCCGGAAAATCGTCACCTTCCTTGAGTGCCACGTCACTACCCTGAAGTACATGGTCGATTTTCCAACGCCACCGGACGATTGGGTACTCTTTCGGATCGATCACCACCGGCTTAATCAGACCCGAAGCCGAGGCCTCGCTCACCGCCTTCACAATCGTCACGCCTCCATCCTTCACCACTTCATAGGAGGTATGTTTAGGGATCTTTTTAAAAGTGAGCGGCTTCCATCCCTCAGGCAGAGCCTGCCCGACCGTCCCGCTCGAAAACTTCCCCACTTCAATCACCGAGGGAGATTCAGCGCTTGCAGCCACAGACGCAACGAGTAGCCCCATCACGATGAGCACGAATGGCCCGATTCTTTCCCAAATCCACTTCTGCTGTGAGGGAGGATCGGCTGTCCTTGCGTGCGCGCGTCCAACGAGGGCCTTCTGAGGCCGCGCGTTGCGTGAGCACCGGGATAGCCGATCCTCCCTCACCCCCTCCTCGTCCAGGCAAATAACTTCATCAACAGATTCTTCGTTCGCGGCGTAAAATGCTCCTTGCGCCACAGATTGACCACCTTCTTATTCACCTCGGCCTGCGTCGGATAGGGATGGATCGTGCCGGAGATCGTCTTCGCTCCGGCGCCGGCTTTCATCGCAACGGAAAACTCGCCGATCATGTCGCCGGCATGAGCCGCCACGATCGTCGCTCCGACAATTTTGTCCGTACCCTTCTGAATGTGGATCCTCGCAAAGCCCTCGTCTTCCCCATCAAGAATCGCGCGATCGACCTCAGCGAGCTTGTACGTATAGGTTTCGACTTCGATCCCCTTCTCCTTCGCATCTTTTTCGTACATCCCGACATGCGCCACTTCCGGCTCCGTAAAGGTGCACCAGGGCATGATCAAGGATTCGACGCTGGCATAGGCCAAACCGAAGGGATGTGGAAATAACGCGTTCTGAATAACGATCTGCGCCATGGCATCGGCGGCATGGGTGAACTTGAAGTGAGAGCAGATATCGCCCGCCGCAAAGATCCTGGGATTCGTCGTCTGCAGCCGCTCATTTACCTTGACCCCGTTCTTGTCGTGCTCGACACCGACCGCTTCCAACCCAATTCCCTCAACATTCGGGGTGCGACCGACGCCGACAAGAATCTCGTCGACCGTCACATCATACTGCTGGCCATGTGAATCGACGGTGAGCCGCTTGCCGACCTCCGTCTTCTGCACCTTCAAATCCTTCCCGCAGCAGAGCAGCTTCACTCCGTCGCGCAACATTTGCTGCTCGACAATCTCCGCTGCGTCACGGTCTTCCTTCGGCATGATGCCGTGAGTCGTTTCAATGAGGTAGACCTGGCTCCCGAAGCGGGCAAAGGACTGCGCCAACTCGCACCCGATGGGACCGGCGCCGATCACCCCGATGCGTGGCGGCAGTTCCGTCAGCGAGAACACCGTTTCATTGGTGAGATAGCCTACCTCTTTCAATCCCGGCGTCGGAGGCGTCGACGCCTTTGCTCCTGTACAGACAGCCGCTTTGGCAAAGGTGAGAGTACGATTACCGGCCTGTCCTTCGACCTGAATGGAGCCGGTGCCAGTAAAGCGCCCGCTGCCGATGTAGACATCCACACCCAACTTCGTATAGCGATGAACCGAATCATTGTGGCTGATCTGCGCCCGGAGTTTTCTCATGCGGGCCATTGCAGCGCCGAAGTCGTATTTCACCCCGGGAGGAATATGCAGGCCGAACTCCTCAGCCTTCCGCAAATCGGCCCAAGCCCGTGCCGCGCGAATGATCCCTTTCGAGGGCACACAGCCGACATTCAAGCAATCGCCGCCCATCAAATGTTTTTCGATCAAGGCCACTTTGGCGCCCAAACTCGCGGCAATGACGGCCGTAATCAATCCCGCGGTCCCTGCCCCAATGACCACAATGTTGTAGCGGCCGGCCGGTTCAGGGTTAACCCAGTTCGCCGGATGAACGTTGCCGACGAGCATGCGGTTATGCTCATCGTCTGGCAGCACGCGGCTCTCTTCACCCTGATTCATCGCAACGATCTTCTCCGACGGCTGTGTGACCATCGAGTCATTCTCACTGTTCCTCTACGCTTCACGCTTCACGTTTTACGCCTCACCTTTCACGGGACCCGCGGTCATGCCGGCTTCCCAGACCATTTCTTGTACAGGTTCGGCACAAGCGCCAGAAGCCCCAGCAATACAAATGCTCCAATCACTCCTGGGGAAGCAATGTCTTTCAAGGAATTGATCGCACCGAGTTGCCGCCCCGCGTAGGCATAGACGAAGGAACCGGGAATAATCCCGATAGCCGTAGCCGCGACATAGGCGCCGACATTCATGCGAGTCAGGCCGGATACCAGATTCACCACAAAGAATGGAAAGAGCGGAATCAGCCGGAGGGTCATGAGATAACTGAACGCATTTTTCTCAAAGCCCTGCTGAACCGGGCCCAGCCACTTCCCAAACTTCCGTTCCACCCAATCACGCAGCAGATAGCGGGACGCAAGAAACGCGAGCGTCGCGCCTGTCGTCGCTCCCAGATTGACGAAAAGCGTACCCCACACAAACCCGAAGAGGAATCCGCCCGCCAATGTCAGAATCACGGCACCGGGAAGCGAGAGCCCCGCCACGGCTATATAGATCAAAACGAACAGCGCTGCGGCTGCGGCAGAATGTGTTTCGGTAAACGACAATAGATCATCGCGATTGTCCTTGAGTGCTTGCAAGGAAAGGAACCGGCCTAGATCGAAATAGAAAAATGCGGCCACCGCAACTCCGATTGCGAGGACCACTGCAATTTTCCCAACACTCAGCCCACTCTTTGCTTCAGAAGATGGCATATCGCTTGTCATGACGGTGTGCTCCCGTATCATGGGGACTCCTTTTCCAGCTGTCAACGTGGACGACTGCCTCTCAGTCGCTCGAAATCCTATGGTCTTACTGCGACACTCCAGAAAACCGTGAAAGTTAAGACGTATGTCGTGAGGAGTTGATAGCGTATGGCGTATAGCACAGACAGAGACAATCCCGTACTCATTCTCTGAGCATGCGATTGGCCATAAGCCATACGCCATATGCTCTACTCTTGGGGCGTGAGACGGTGACGTGATTGGGTGGTACGAACTGAAGGGGACAGCAGCGCCGACTATCGTGGCCGGCGATCGTACAAGTCGCGATCCATATCGAGCCGTCCGAACACCCGCTCAACCGGGTCGATCGACCCATCTTGATTGCGGTCGAGCTCTTGGAAATGGTCGTGAGTCAATTCAGGATTGTGTGGGTCTGGAGTCCCTGCGCCGACGCGATGATTTCGGCGAGGATCGTAGCGTTGGGGGCTTTCCAACATACCGTGGCACATGAGATCGATGCTCGGCGCCACGACAGCTTTTGGCATTTCCTTCTTATGAACTTTCGTGTGTCGAGGGTTCTTCGGCCTCGTCAGCGTAAGATCGGCCTGTACTGGCTTGGCTTGCCTCTGGATAGCCTCTGGTTGACGCTCCGTGGAAACAGGTAGGGGGCTCGTTGGACTTACCGGCTTGAACTCAGTCGATGCAGGCTTAGCCTGCTTTTCAATAACCTCCGGTGCACGTTCCCTGGCAACAGGCATGGGGCTCTTAGAGTTCGTGGGCTTGGACGCAATCGCCGCCGGCTTGGGCTGTTTCTGACTAGCCGCTGGTTGGCGCTCAGCGGGAATGGCTATGGGGCTCTTCTTGACACGTTGGATCGACGGGATTTGATCCTGCTCAGATGATTGCTTGGTAGGCTTGGCTACGACGACGGGGGCCGGCTCCGTTACTTTTTTTGTTGCTGCAACCGTCTGCCCAACTGGAATCACGAGTACGGCCACGGCGCAGACCGCGCCGAATATAATAAACTCTACGGTGCCTCTACTCATACTCCTCCCGACTTATGAATCCCTGCAAGTGTAGCAGGTCATACCAATCCCTTGGTTTTGTAACGAGTTAGACGAATTTGTTTATACCGAAATCTTCCGCCTCGTACTTGTAAGACATGACCTTCTTGCCCTACTCTGTACAGGGAGGCCGACCTATGGATGAACCGAACCGTTTAACCAAGACAAAGGAACAGTGGGCGAAGGCCCAACGTGGCGGTGAAGAGCGGGAAGTGTTTTACGAAGGCGATGCCCGTCTGCCACCGGGACAACATCTCGTCGAGACCTGGCCTGTGCTGGACCTGGGATTCAAACCTGATGTTCCCTTGACCGAGTGGAGCCTTGCCATCAACGGGTTCGTGACCACTCCCATCACCTGGACATGGGAGCAATTCTTAGCGCAGCCTCAGTTCAAAAACGTTTCAGACTTCCACTGCGTCACGAGCTGGAGCCGGTTCGATAACGAGTGGGAAGGGGTCAGCTTCAAACGCATTCTGTCCCTGGTGAAGCCGCTGTCCTTGGCGAAGTTCGTCCTCTTCAAATCGTTCGACGACTACACCACTAACTTGCCGCTTGAAGCCTGCGACGATCAGGACGTGCTGCTGACATACAAATGGAACGGCAAACTCCTCACGAAGGAACACGGAGGCCCGGTTCGCGTGATTGTCCCGAAACGTTATGCCTGGAAAGGCGCCAAGTGGGTGAAGGAGATTACCTTTTTGGATAAGGACGAAAAGGGGTTCTGGGAAGTGCGTGGTTACTCCAACAGCGCGTTCCCCTGGGAGAATGATCGGTACGGATGAGCAAATCCGGCCGACCTGCGCCTTTCTTTCCAATGCACGATATATCAGACGCTATATGCAAGGTGCAATTCTGGCCAGTTGATATTCCTATTACAGACCCCTTTGTCGTCGCCACCGGCGCGCGAACGGTTGCGGAAAATGTTTTCCTGCGTGTTACCCTGTCGAACGGCTCACAAGGATATGGCGAAGCGTCGCCGTTTCCGGAAGTCGGAGGAGAGACTCGCGAGAGCTGCCTGCGCTCACTCCACCAGCTCAGTAAAGTTATCCTTGGTCGTTCAGCCGCAGACTACAAAGAAGTTGGGCGCTTGTTATCCGAAGAGGCCATCACTTATCCAGCTGCGCGGTGCGGACTCGAAACCGCCATCATCGATGCTTATTGCCACATGGCGAATATCCCGATGTGGCAACTTTGGGGTGGCGCGGATGTGCGAGCGCGGGAGACGGATATCACGATTCCCATCACCGACTTCGACAAGACCGTCGCCCTGGCGCGCGGATGGTATGCGCGGGGATTTCGCCTCTTCAAAATGAAGGTCGGCAAGGATGTCGAGAGCGACATCCGGCGTCTGGAAGCCGTGCATCTCGCACTCCCCGACATCTCGTTCATCGGCGATGGCAATCAGGGATTCTCGCGTCAGGACTGCCTGACGTTTGCACAAGGAGTGAGGAGATTTGGCGGAACGATGGTGCTGCTCGAACAGCCGGTGATGCGGGACGATCTCGACAGCATGGCGGCGATCCGTCGAGAGACGGGCATTCCCGTTGCAGCAGATGAATCGGTCCGCTCACTCGCAGATGCGCGAGAGGTCGTCGCCCGAGGCGCGGCTGACTACATTAACATCAAGACCATGAAGACCGGCGTCGCTGAAGCGATTGAGATTGCATCCTTCACCAAAGCGTCCGGCCTCAAGTTGATGATCGGCGGGATGCTCGACACACGTATAGCAATCGGCTGCTCCTTCAGCCTGGTTCTGGGACTGGGCGGCTTCGATATGCTCGACCTCGACACCCCACTCCTGCTTGCAGGTGATCCTGTCACAGGTGGCTACCGATACGAAGGTTCACGCCTGCAACCCTGGTCAGGCCCCGGCCTCGATATGAACGTCGAAACTTCCCCGAACGTTACCACTATCGAGTAAATTACCCGCTTGGCTCATCACACTGCTTGCACTTTAACGTCTCTCCTAGATGTTGCTTCCGACCTTCCTCTGTCAAGACCCACGGACGATTCGTCATCGGTGGCTGATGGCGCACATGCTGACCATGGCCACATTGTAAGTCCGCCACCCAATCGCCAAATTCATCCAAATGATAACCAAGAATTGGTTGCTGCATGCACAAGCCTCCCTCACGTCAGCATCGAATGAACGAGGCTGACGTCAAGGTTGAGCGAAGACCAAACGTTCATCTTCTGATCCGCAACCTTAGCCTAAGCCTCAGGCTTCTCTAGGCCCGTGGCCTTCTTCAGCATCCTGCTAGAGCTATGCTACACTCGCGCGCATGCTAACACGAACGGAGATCCACGGATGAGACAATCTACTTCGAGAATCGGCTTCGTGGGAGTCGGACGGATGGGTGCCAACATGGCCCGACGCCTGAAGGATCGAGGGGAAACGATCGTCGCCGTATACGACCGAGATCCGGCCCCGGCCACCGGCCTTGCGACCGAGTTCGGTTGTGAGGCGGCTGCCTCTCCAGCCAGGGTTGCGGAACTCGCGAGCATCATTTTCACCGTCGTGTCCGATGACAATGCGATGTGCCAGATATTCTCCGCAACCGGCAGCGAGAATCTTCTCCAGAACGCCAAGGACCGACTCTTCGTGAATTGCGCTACCCTCTCACCGGCTGTGCACATGGAGGTTGAAGCTCTAGTAACACAACATGGCGGCCAAAGCCTCGAAGCCTGCATGGCCAGCAGCATCACACAGGCACGCCAAGGCACGCTCTACCTCATCTGCGGTGGACGTCAGGATGTGTTCGAATCGGCGAAACCACTTTTAGAAAAACTGAGCGTGCACCTCCGCTATGTCGGATCGGCAGGAGAGGCTGCGAAGGTCAAAGCCCTCGTTAATATGGTGATGAACTGTAATACAACAGCACTGGCAGAAGGGCTGGGCCTTGGAGCAGCGCTCGGCCTCGATCTGACGATGTTGCGGGAAATCTTCGCCCAAACAGGAGCCGCGTCGCGCGTGTTAGAGACTGACGGCGAGGACATGCAGAACCGTGCCCATGACTGCTACTTCTCGGCTGCCCATGCAGCCAAAGATTCAGGCATCGCCCTGGCATTAGCGAAAGCCGCCGGGCTCACACTCCCGTTAGCTCAAGCAACCTATGATCAATACCAGCGGCTGGTCGCCCTCGGCAAAGGTGAGCTGGATAAGTCCGCGATCTCTGAACTCACCTTCAAAGACCGTGAAAGGTGAAACGAAATGGGATCACCGTTTCTCAAAGGGAAGTTCTGAGCGCTGACTGGCGGGAAAGTAGGTCCAGACCTTCTGCTCATTCTCGTCAAAACTGCCGAGGAAGGTCACGTAGCGATCGAGGGTACGAAACTCGGCCAGTGTGACCGTACAGTGAGGCACATCGATGACCCGGGCATCGAACTGGCCCACCACATAAAGCACGCCAGCCCCAGCTTGATAAAGATTCCGTCGGCTCGCATACCCCGTGTTGGGGAACAGATCAACCTCAATGGAACAACCTTCAGGCCCTACGAACGTGAGATGAAGATCGTGCCGCGAGAGGAACGGATTGGTGGCAGTTCGCGTGATCGTCAGGCGCACCTGATCTGCCGAAAACTCGACAGCGGCCGGCACCGGCCCTTCGTTGTTACAGGCAACCAGGAACAGGAACAGGCAAGCCAGGTACCTTGCTGGATATGGCCCACTCACTTGGTTGCTGGAACTTTCGGCGCAGCGCCAATCGCACCTAGCCCTGCTTGAGCACAGGCATCGTCGAGGTGTGTACCGGGTGCCCCACTTACGCCAATCCCTCCGACAATCTCACCGCCGATCTCGATCGGGAATCCACCTCCGAGCATCAGCACGTGATCGTTCATCTTGCCAAGAGCTTGCAAGGTCGGCACCTTGTTGATCAGCTCAGCCAGCTCGGTCGTTGAACGGCGGAGACTTGCCGCGGTATAGGCCTTCTTCCTGCTGCTATCGACCGTATGGGATCCAGCCCCATCGGCTCGAACCATGGCGCGAAGTACGCCGGCTCGATCCACGATCGACACGCTCACCCGATAACCATCCTTGTTACAGGCATCCAATGATGCTTGGGTCGCCTTACCCGCCAGCGAGAGCGGCAACACCGACTCTTTCGGCAGATCGTCAGAAGCTAGAACTTGGTAAGACATTAGCATCACAAACGTCGTTGCGATCATGAACCGATACGCTATAGGCACGGCACGACTATGACGCAGATGAACGCATGTCATCGGTGTGTCTCCTGATTAGAATAGAAAGAGATGTAACGCAAGGAGCGTACGAAGGCGCGAGAGGACTGTCAAGAGGGCGGCTAGGATTGAGGGTTTAGGAGATGATGAACGCGGTTCTCAACTCCAGACGACGCGTTCTTGGTTGAGGAGGTAATCGATCACTTCGATGCTGTTACGCATCTGGATCTGGGCCTTTTCAGACATGGGGAGGACGGCACCAACCAGCTTGCCTGATTCAACGTCATCGAGCGACGGAATCCCGTCTGGCCCACGCCTTTCTAGCTCTTGTCGGTAACTTGCCACAGTTGACTCCTCTTTCTCTGACAGTGGATCAGCAATACCTACGCCAGAGATTCATCACCTATCTTCTTACGGCGTACAGGAAGCATAGCACATGGAAATTTGCGCCCCGGTTAAACTGGCTATCGTGTTGATTAAAAGCTATTTTTTAGTCGATCGACGTGCGGCGGTTAAGGCAGGAGCAAGGGCGCCGAGGTATGGGAACCGACCGATTTTGAGAAGTGGCGTATCAGGACCTAGGCGAAAATCGTCATGCGCTGGGTCAACAAAGTGTGGGTCCCCGGTAATATCTGACTGGACCTTCAGTTCCGGGGCCGGTTGGTTCGGATTACCTTCTCGAAAATAATCCCCATCTCTGTTGTAGAACGCATTGAAAGAGGTGGTGACCTGACTGGATGGGGCGATCAGAAAACCCACTCGATTCAGCCCGACTACGTTGCCGCTGACGTCACTCTGAGATTGCCCGAGAAACGCTGCTCCACCACCATTCTTGACCAAGGTATTGCTCACGATCGCAGCATGGGCATGGCCGCTGACCACCACCGCTTCAAAAAGGCTCCGCGTAATCACATTCCGTTCCAACCGCACGCTTGATTTGCCGGCAATCGAGACGCCATGGTCGTTGTCATGAATAAAATTCCCGATCAGGACGGCTTCTGAGTCGGCAAACTGAGCGCCGGTCGTCTCACTCCCCCCGATGACACAATCCTCTATCCGCACTCCCTGAACTTGTTGGCTAAACAACATGCCATTGATCTTGACCCGGCGGAGGGCAATCCCTTGCCCGTTGAAGAGACCGACAGCATGACCCCCTCGATCATTGATGGTCATATCGCTGATTTCAATGTCAGTCGCCCCATAGGGCCACTTGCCCACATGGAGAGCACCCACCACAATATCGCGCCCAAGAATCGTCACCTGATCCACTCCAGCCCCGACGAACTTGATCTTCTCTTTACTATGAATGGTCACATCCTGAGGATAGTGGCCCGCCTTGACGAAGACGGTGTCGCCTTTTTTAGCGGCATCGACCGCTTCTTGAAGAGACAAGAAGTCTCCTGTCCCATCAAGTGCAACCACGATGGTTCGAGGACCGAGTAGCAACCCTTCATCAGCCCGCACATGACCGAAGCCCCAGAACCCGATCGCCGCAACTAAACATAAAATCATCACCCGTTTCATCATGCACAAACTCATACAAGCCTGCGCCGTGAGAAGTCAAACGACGTTGGTTGTGAGGTGGCAACTCGCATGCTATGCTCAGCGACAA
>JBAXBK010000038.1:0-29007 GCA_037142015.1 Nitrospira sp.
GCGGTAACCTCGTCTGAGATGTACACATCGAAGTCAAACGCCAAGGAGAGCCCGAATTGCAACCGTGATTTCATCCCTGACGAATAGGTTTTAATGGGCTCATCGAACGATTCTCCGAGTTCTGCAAAGTCCTCGATGTAGCGAAGGCGGTCTTGTAAGTCTTCTTCATGACCGTGAATACGGCAGACAAATTTGGCATTCTGGCGTCCGGTCAGAGACGCCGCCAGGCCCCCGCCAAAGCCCATAGGCCATGAGACGCGACAACGGCGTTCGACCAGGCCGCGCGTCGGGATATCGATTCCACCGATCAGCCTTAATAACGTGGACTTCCCTGCCCCATTCCGTCCTACTAACCCGACATTGAGTTTCGGCGGGATCGTGAAACTTACGTTTTGCAGCACCCACTTGCCCATGCCGTGGTCGGATCGATAACGTTTGTAAACGCCGTCCACAACAATCATTTGGTTACAACCCTCGTGGCATATCGAACATGGAGTGCGAGTCCGAGACAAATCGTGACCATGACAAAAGCCAAGAGATAGCCCATACTCACTCCTGGGATCGTATGATATTGAGGGAAAAATCCAGTTCGAATAGTCTCAATCCCATGGACAAAGGGGTTTAGCAGGAACCAGCCCTGATAGGCTGGGGGAATCGCCGAAGGCGGGTACATGATCCCTGATACGAAATATAAGGGGCCCAGTAGCACCCCCCCCACTTTTCCTGATTCTGGAATTAACTGAGACGATACGGAAAGTATCAGCCCCAGGCCAACACCGGCCAACCACAGTGCAACGAAGGCCAGCATGACCTGCAAAAAATCGTGGGGGAATACCTGGTACCCAATTAGCCCAAGTCCTGTAAAAAGACACAAAGCACTGATGATAAACAGAAGGGCCTCTAATCCAGCCCGCACTAAGACAGTATCAACTGCGAGTACCTGCCGGTAGGTTAAGAGTGTGTCGTTGGCGGTGATGGCATCTTTTATGCGCATGGCCGTATTCCGTGCTAGGCCGAATCCGAGCACACCTGTAGTGATAAAGAGACCCATGTCGATGTTCCCGATGAGTTTTTGCAGAACAAATCCAAACAGCACAATTAGAAAGATGACTTGTACAACCGGGTCAAGGATGAGCCACAGCCATGCCGTTCGTGTCGCAGACAACCGAGCGACCGCCTCTCGAAGGAGAAGCGCTTTCCAGACTGCCCAGGTTATGGATGTCGGCGACCGTACAGAGTTTCTGTTCTGAACATCGGCCGGATCATCGGCGAAAGCCATCACGATTCTCACCTTGCAGGATACGGTATTAGTCGCTTCTGGAAACCAGATTTACAAGACCAGACGCCCCACTGGTTCGAGCAGGATCCACGCCCAGGCGGCTCGTCCCGCGAACAATCGGACAACTGTTTCTCGCAGGATGAGGGCTTTCCAGACTGCCTAGGCTATGGATGCCGGCGACCGCACAGAATTTCTGTGCTGAACATTGGCCGAACCGTCGGCGAAGGCCATTACGATTCTTGTCTTGCAGGATACGCGATGAGGAGACGTCTACAAAGCAGATTCACAAAACCAGCGGTACCACTGTTTCGATCAGGATCCACACCTGGCCGCATTATTCATGAGCGCTTCTTCTGCAATCGCCGATCCGCTAAGCTGACACGTGAAGCGTCGTTGGGGCGTGGAGTGGCTGGTTTCTAGGTTGAGGTTTTAAGTTCGACCTCGGAATTTCACCAATCCGAAATGAATAACTTGAAACTAGAAACATGAAACTAGAAACCAGAGGCTTGCAACTTGAAAAGCTTGAACAAGATACACGCGCCCGTCTTGTCACGCTCGAGGGCCACCCTTAATGTCACGCGGCTACTTGGCCCTTTGCGACGAGCTGCTGGAATTCTCGTGGTCTCATGCGCTCAGTGCGGCCTTCCAGGACGGAAACATAGGCAGGAGAATCCCATATCACTCCGGAATGTGACGCAGTCCCGGATAGCCGTTTATACAAGCTTCCGTTTAGCTGCGTACGCTGAAGCAGGTAGGTATAGTATCCTTGTAGCGCCTGTTTGTTGGGCCTATAATTCGGCGCATCCACCCAAAAATCGCTCAACAGCCCTTGATACGCGATGTCGGGGATGTCGTACATCGCTCGCCCGCACACCTTTACCGGCACGTCAGCCATGAGCGCGGAGAGCCCCACCGTGCTGTTCACCACAACAACACCACGAGTATGTTTGAAGGCCGTCGGCAAGTGGAGGTCGTGTACATAACATAGTCGTTCTTTTATACCGTGGTACTCCGCTAGCTGCGCACAGAGAGCGGTATAGTCGCGATAGGCCCGATCCATAGGATGATGTTTGATGACCAGATAGGCCTCTGATTCGGCATTCTTCGCAAAATCCGATACCACATTTCGGATAAAGGCCTCGACATCTGCGTAGTCGGAATGCATGTGCATCTGTGAATCGTGGTAGACCTGCAAAGGCACAAGGAAGAAACGACCGGAGTACTCATTCTCCAATCGGCCCCGAACCACTCGTTCTTTCACATGGTAATAACACTTGCGCCAGAGGCCTCGCACCCATGGAAAGGCTTCCCGGACAGCGAGACGGCGATGATGCTGGTAATGGGGGAAGAGTGGTCGCAACAGGGAACTGGCTATGTAGTACAACAGGGCCCAGAGCGCGGCATGCCAGAACACCTTGCCGACCTGGAGCGGCTTGGCAACGTCGTCCCCCGATTGTTTCAGATAAAAATCGGCCGATCGTGGCAGGCTCGAGTAATCATTAGCCCCTGACTGCTCCAACGTGATGTAGTTCGGGCGCAGATACCCTTCTTCAAATACCCCCAACTCAATGTCCAAGCGTTCGGTCTGTTGCCGCACATATCTATGGATAGGCCGACAATCCCCACACATAAGGACGACGTCGATCTTCCATTCGGTCAGAATCTGCGACAGGTACTCCGGCCAATCTTCCATCCGACCCCGATAGGTCTCCGACCGTCGGGGATAAAACAGCCAATCTCCACCATTGAAATTGATCTTACTGACCCTGGCACCGCTCTCTTCCAAATCACGACCCAGTCGCCTGAAAAATGGCCCCAACGGGCCCTGCAAAAGCAGCACATGTTTGCCGGAGAATGATTTGATACCTCGCTTCACCATAGTGAAGCCGAGGATAATCTGGAAGGGCCGGTTTAACTATTCCTCAGGAGGGGGGAGCTACCCCGAAATGGTAGGGTACGAGTAGCTGCTGCACATCCGGCAGATACCTTTAACTATGTAATTGTTACTACCTGCGATATACGCATCAATGACATATTTCGATTTGAGGCCGTTACCGGTCGCTCCAGGCGGCGGAACCCGACGACAGGAAGACTCGTTGCCGCCTCGGGCCGCCACAACCAAAAACCTGCTCAGTTACGTCACTAAATGCAGCTCACAAAATCCGTTTAAGCCAGTTGGCCACGAGTGACACGACCTAGTCGGTGCCTACGTCGAGCTATGGAGCACGTTGTTATTTGATAATAGCTTGGGGAAAATGTGCGGTGCAGGTAGGATCGCAGAAAATAGTGCCCGATTTCTAACAATGTTCGGCAGAAAACAGACCATGACAGTACGTAATGATCAAGGAGGGACTATGAAGACTATTGATCTTATCGCGGGCGCGCGGCCTAATTTCATGAAAATTGCACCGATCATCGATGCGATAAAGGAGACGCAGTCGCGCGGGAGTTCACTCCGCTATCGCCTGATTCATACCGGCCAGCATTACGACAAGGCCATGTCTGGAGGATTTTTCGAGCAACTCGGAATTCCAGAGCCGGATGTCAATCTGGAGGTCGGCTCTGGCACACAGGCGGAACAGACGGCCGCGATTATGGTGCGCTATGAAAAGGTGTTGTTGGACCAGAAAAGCGATCTCTGTCTGGTCGTGGGGGACGTGACCTCGACGATGGCCTGCTCCATTGCCGCCCGAAAGCTGGGAGTGCCGGTAGCCCATGTCGAGGGCGGAATCAGGTCCGGCGATTGGACAATGCCGGAGGAGATCAATCGTGTCGTGACGGATTCGATCACGAATTGGTTTTTCACCACCAGCGAAACGGCCAACGCCAACCTACGCCGTTCCGGAGTGACAGAGGATCGCATCTTCTTTGTAGGCAATACCATGATCGATACTCTGCTCAAACAGATGCCCCGCCTACGGCCACCGACATTTTGGGCGAACCTGGGCTTACAGTCTGGGCAGTATTTCGTGGTGACCCTGCACCGCCCGGCGAATGTGGATGGTGAGCAGCAGTTGCTCCATTTGCTCCAGGCCATCGCCGCCGGTACCCGTGGCCTGCCGGTGGTGTTTCCGGTACATCCGCGTACAGCCAAGAATTTACGTGAACTGCAAGGGCAGATTCCTGGCATGCACTATGTCGATCCGCAGAGCTATCTGGAATTCAACTATCTGGTGAAACATGCGAAAGGCGTGATAACCGACTCCGGAGGCATTACCGAGGAGACGACCGTGATGGGCGTGCCCTGCCTCACGCTGCGTGACAACACTGAGCGGCCGGAAACGGTCTCCGTGGGCACCAACGAGCTGATCGGCACCAATCCGGCAAATCTTGGTCCGGCGCTTCGTCGGCTTATGGATGGCCGCTGGAAGAAAGGCGCGATTCCTGAAAAATGGGATGGGCGGGCGGCGGTAAGAATCGTGGCCGAGTTAGAGCGACTGCTCTCCGTGGCTGGAGTCGCGCATACCGGCAATACCAGTGCCGCCGCTTCTCCCAAGCTCAAAATCGTTGCATAGATCCACGGAGCAAAACATGAAGCAGATTCTGCAGAACCTCGAGACCGGAACTATATAGACCAAACAAACGAGACAGACTAGATAAACCAGATCCCTGCCCGCTTTATTTATCCATTTTGCGCTGAGCCATGTTGTGTCTTGACCAACATGGAGATGATCTTTGCGATTCGCTCAGTCACCTGCGACTGGGAAATGTCGAAATCCACCCCGAAATCAGAGCCCTTAACCCATTTCACGGTGGCGCGATCGATAAGCAGCGGCTCCGGATCTCCCGGAATAAAAATTTGCAGTGAGATCGCCGCCCCGATTGAGACCGATGCATTCCCGGTAATGTAGCTTCCACTTAGCGAAAGATCCTTGATAATGCCTTCACCGATAATCCTGTCCCCGAGGTACCGCACTGGCACCAATCGCTTGATCCGTTGATTCTTCCGCACGAAAAAGCCGGCCATTCAGTCTCCTCCAGAGGGGTAGAGCTCGAGCTTCACTCGGTCCTCCGCTTGTCAGAAATGAGTGTAGCGAACTTCGTGGGACCAGACAAGCGTTCGCTCATCCAGACTCAGCCAATGGTCCATCGGTAAAAATTCAATCCACAGACAGGAATCCAACAAGACCTCACAACCGGTCTCTCTTCTCACGGAAATCCATTTTTGATATACCCTTGAGCAATCTCTTAAGTGCCTTGATGGGGCCGTGGCCAAAGCGAGAAGCGAATCCGTCGTAAGCTGTTGAGAGAAAAGAGAGAAGGGTGGTTGCGGGGGAAGGATTTGAACCTTCGACCTTTGGGTTATGAGCCCAACGAGCTACCGGGCTGCTCCACCCCGCGGAGCGATGCTAACAAAGGGCTCAACGGCAAGTCAAGCAAACCCGTGCAGCTGAGGTCACTACTGAGGTGTTTAGGCTGAAGGTCGGAATTCGAAGTTCCGAACACTTCAGCCTGAACACCTTCAGCCTATCTACCTTCCGAGTAGTGACCAGCCAAGTTGCTTTCGCGCACCTGCAATGCTAAAGCGATACCATGCGAATTGTATTCATGGGCACGCCCGATTTTGCCGCAGCTTCGCTTGAAGCCTTGTTGAAGTCTGACGATTCCGTTGTCGGCATTGTCACTCAACCGGATCGCCCGAAAGGACGCGGGCAAATTCTTACGCCCTCACCCGTGAAAATTCTAGCCCAACGAGAACAGATTCCCCTGCTACAACCACTCAAAATGAAGGACCCCGAGTTTCTCCAGGCTCTGGCTAGATGGAAGCCGGATCTGATTGCAGTTGCGGCGTTCGGACGCATCTTGCCTCTGGTGATCCTCTCGCTTCCCCCTCTCGGCTGTATTAATGTTCATGGCTCGCTTCTTCCAAAATATCGCGGTGCTGGCCCGATCCAGTGGGCCATCATCAACGGCGAGACGGAAACAGGGATTACGACCATGCTGATGGATGAGGGGATGGATACAGGCACCATGTTGCTCCAAGAATCCGTCCCCATTACCGCCGACGATACGGCAGGCAGCCTCTCGCCACGTTTAGCTGAGCTGGGAGGAAGACTGCTGATCGAAACGATTGTCCGACTCAAAGACGGCACTCTTGTACCGCAGCCGCAAGATTCTTCACAGGCAACCCTAGCGCCGCTGCTGAAAAAAGAAGATGGCGTAATCGATTGGGCCTTACCGGCCGCTGTTCTTGCTAACCGGGTCCGTGGGCTCTCTCCCTGGCCTGGAGCCTACACAACCGTGGCAGGAGGCGAGCGTTGGACGATCTGGCGAGCGCTGGCACTCCCGGGTTCCGCGACAAGTCCCCCTGGAGTAGTCGTCGCCATTACGAACGAGGCGATTCATGTTGCCACCGGGGAGGGAGTTCTTGTTGTGATGGAGTTACAGCCGGCTAATAGCCGACGCATGGCCGTATCTCAATACTTGGCAGGTCATCCCGTTGCCATTGGAATGCAGTTAGGTAGCGCGTGAAGTGCGAGACAAGCGGGAAAGGCGGGACGGATTGGAAGTTTCATCTTCGCGAGTCTCGCCTGTCGCGCCCGTCTCGTTTGTCTCGCTCATAAATACTACGGGTCCCCCTATGACTTCTAGCTCTCGATCGTTATTCACCACCCAGACCGCGCCATCGGCACGTGCAATCGCTCTTTCGCTGTTAGTGGAGTCCACCAAAAGCGAGGAGGGGGTCGATGTTTTGCTGGATCGTGCTCTCGCACGATGCTCGTTCGAAAGCAGGGAGCGAGCTCTTACGGTGGAGCTCACGTATGGCGTCTTGCGGCGTCTTGCGACCATCGATTGGCGGCTTGAGCCGGTTCTAGACAAGCCACTGCTTCGCCTTCCCGTCGCCGTCCAGATGACTCTCAGACTTGGAGCGTACCAACTCCTGTTTCTCGATCGTATCCCGCAGTCTGCCGCAGTCAACGAATCCGTCAACCTGGCCAGAGCCTTTACCGGCACTGTCGGCAGGGATTGGAGCGGACTCGTCAATGCGGTATTGCGCGGGTTGTTGCGCCATCCGCCTCACCCCTGGCCCAGCATGGATCATGACGCCTCGCAAGCCCTCACCGTGCGATACTCGGTTCCAGACTGGCTCAGCCGTCGATGGATCACACGTCTGGGCCTAGCTGCTGCGGAAGTGGCCTGCGAGGGGGTCAGTGTCGCTCCTCCCCTGATGCTTCGAGTCAATCAGCTGGTCACGACCAGGGAAGCGCTCCTCGAACGGTTTGGGCAGGCAGGTATTGCGGCCAAGCCGACCAATGTAAGTCCTCGCGGCATTCTGATCGAAGAAGGGGGATCAGTGCCCTCCCTCCCCGGGTTTCACGAGGGCGCTTTCTATGTGGAAGATGAAGCGGCGCAACTGATACCCCCCCTGCTCGACCCTCAGCCAGGCGACATCACCCTCGATGCTTGCGCGGCACCGGGAGGAAAATCGACTCATCTGGCCGATCTGATGCAGAACAAGGGAGCTATCTACGCCGTCGATCGGAAAGGCGCCCGCTTAGATCTCCTGCGAAGCAATTGCCAGCGACTCGGGGTCCAGAATGTCGTGCCGATCATCGGCGATATTCGAGAACCACGTGAGTGGGTTTCCATGATCGAAATAGCAAGGCCTCCCGCCTCAAAGAAAGCCAGAGTAGGCGAACCGTCTGTTGATCGGGTATTGGTGGATGCGCCCTGCAGTGGACTCGGTGTGTTACGGCGACACCCGGAAGCGAAATGGCGGAAGGGAGAGCAAGCGCTCCCTCGACATCATGCCCTCCAGTGTCAGATTCTCGAAGCGGTGGCCCCATGCTTGCGGCCCGGCGGGGTGCTGGTCTATAGTACGTGTTCGACGGAACCGGAAGAAAGTGAAGATGTTATCGAGCGATTCTGTCGTGCCCATGTGGAGTTCCAGCGTGAGTCTGTACGTCCCTGGCTCCCGACCACGGCGCAGGGGTTTGTCACCGAACAAGGCGCCCTCTCGACAATGCCGAACGGCTTCTCGATGGATGGATTTTACGCCGCACGACTGAGGAAAATTCTGTGATGCCACGCGCCACACTTATTGCGCCCTCAATCTTAGCTGCTGATTTTGCCAGGCTGGCCGAGGAAGTGGCAGCCGTGGAACGAGCCGGAGCTGATTTCCTGCATATCGATGTCATGGACGGGCATTTTGTCCCCAACTTGACCATCGGTCCTCCGATCGTAGCAGCCCTCAGAAAAGTCACCAAGCTGCCGCTCGACGTCCACCTCATGATCACCAACGCCGACGCCTTTATCGCTGAGTTCGCCGAGGCCGGAGCGGACTATCTCACGGTTCACGTAGAAGCCTGTCCGCATCTCCATCGCACGGTGCAATTGATCAAGGAACATGGCATCAAGGCCGGTGTGACCCTCAATCCGGCCACCTCGCTCAGTACGATCGAGGGAATTCTTCCCGATGTCGATTTGGTCCTCATCATGTCGGTCAATCCTGGCTTCGGCGGACAAACGTTTATTGCCTCCTGCCTGCAGAAAACTGCCTCGGCACGCGCCATGCTCGATCGGATCGGAAGCCGTGCGTTGCTCGAAGTGGACGGCGGAGTCAAGATCGACAATGCAGCACAGGTACTGGCTGCGGGAGCCGACGTACTGGTCGCTGGGTCGGCCATTTTCTCTAGCCGGGACTATGCTGCGACAATTGCTGCGATGCGCGCAGCCGGCCACCCTTCTTCCACGACGCCGCAGCGCGTCTCCGCTCACCGATAGGCCGCGCGGGTGGACATCTCTTCCCTCATCGATAGCCTCCATCCTCTCGAAGTCAAAGTCCTATCGACATTCGGGGCAAATCATTCCGCCATCCTCCAGACAGAGCAGCTCATACAGTCCACTAAATTAGAGCCTTCGCAGCTCAGTATGGCGGTCGAGTGGTTGCTCGCCAAGTCATTGCTTGCGGTGGAATCGGAAACTGTGACGCCGATCGTCTCGCTTACCAAAATCGGCGAACTCTATTTTGAAAAATATTCGCCGATTGAACGGGTGCTGTCTGCCGCTCGCGATGCGGCCAAAACCGGCAAGCGCTTGACCATTCAGGACATTCAATCACGGGAAGGGCTCGAACCCTCGGACGTGAGCGGTGCGATCGGACGGCTCAAGAAAGAGGGAGCGCTCCTCATCATCCAAGGCGGCTGTATCGAATCGACTGGACGACCGAGCCAGACAGCGGAAACAATGAGGGGATTGCTGCAACAGCTTCATGGAGCGCCGCGTGGGCTGCAAGCATTCCCCGAAGCACAACGGCAGGTCATTCAAGATCACGCCGTCAAGCGCGGAAATGCACGGGAACCGTTCCGCATCGATGATCGTGTAGCCAGAGCACTCAAGCTTTCCGTAACCGGCGCCGAGGCCGCCCAGCAACTCGCTCGGCAGGGAACTGCGGAAGAGGTCTCCCAGCTGACACCCGAACTATTGAAAGATGGAAGCTGGCGGACAAAGCGCTTCCGTAAGTATACGATCAGTCTTCGCGCGCCACGAATTGCGCCTGGCAAACGCCATCCCTATCGCGAGTTTCTCGATACGGTAAAGACAAAACTCGTGAGCATGGGATTCCAGGAAATGCGTGGCCCGCTCGTTGAGACGGAATTCTGGAACATGGATGCCCTCTTCATGCCGCAGTTCCATCCGGCACGTGATATCCATGACGTCTACTTCGTCAAGGAACCGGCCCATGCCTCATCGATTGCAGAACCGTTCTTATCTCAGGTTGCGCAGGCGCACCAGACTGGCGGCGCAACCGGCTCAACCGGTTGGAACTATCCCTTCGATACGGAACGTGCGCGACGGCTGGTCTTGCGAAGCCAGGGGACGGCCGTCTCGGCCCATACATTGGCGGCACAACCTGCCGTGCCTGGAAAATACTTTTCCATCGCCCGCTGTTTTCGATACGATCAAGTCGATGCGACTCACGCGACCGATTTCTTCCAGGTGGAAGGGATCGTGCTCGGCGAAGACATCAACTTTCGCACGTTACTCGGCTTACTGAATCTCTTTGCCCGTGAAGTGGCGCAGGCTAAGGAAGTCAAATTTCTCCCAGCCTACTTCCCCTTCACCGAACCATCGGTCGAGCTGCACGTGCGCCATCCGAAGCTCGGATGGATGGAGCTTGGCGGAGCCGGGTTGTTCCGACCGGAAGTGACCCTTCCCCTAGGCGTGACCGTTCCAGTGATCGCATGGGGGCTCGGACTCGATCGCATGGCGATGGTGGCGCTTGGCATTCACGATATTCGTGAGCTGTTCACCGACAATCTGGATCTGATTCGTTCAACCAAGGGGGCCTTCTAGCCAGGCTTGTTCATTCGGTCTATCTGGTCTGTCTGGTCTATTCGGTCTGGCTCGTGTGTTTGGTCGAACGAGACTAACCAGATGAACCAGATAGACCAGATCAACCGAACAGACCAGATAGACGGAGTTAATCCCATATGCCCACGATTACTATTTTCAAACAGGATCTCGAGGGATTGCTCGCCGGGCCAGGAAAACCTCGACAACCGATCACCATAGAGCAACTCGAAGAGTCATTGATGCTCGTAAAGGGTGAGCTGAAGGGACAGAGCCCCGACACCGGCGAACTACGAATTGAGTTGCAAGACAGCAATCGCCCCGATCTCTGGTGCTGCGAAGGAATCGCCAGGCAGATTCGGGTGAAGCGGCAGGGAGCTCTGGCAAGGTACGACTTTCTCACAACCACATCAAAATCACCAAAGCAACTGATCGTGGCTCCCGGCCTGGAAAAGATCAGGCCCTACGTGGCAGCTTGCGCTGCAACCGGCTACCGTGTGACCCAGGAGGGCCTGGCACAGCTGATCCAGACGCAAGAGAAACTCGCCGAGATGTTCGGCCGTAAACGTAAGACTGTCTCGATCGGACTCTATCGCCTTGCAGCGATCGAGTTTCCTGTCACCTATGATTTGGCAAAGCCCGACGCGGTCACGTTCACGCCCCTGGGCATGGATACGCTCATGACGCTCGGAGAGATGCTGCTCGTCCATCCCAAGGGACTGGAGTTCGGCGGGATTCTCGCAGGACACGATCGTCTACCCGTCCTCCGCGATGCAAAGAATCAGACACTCTCATTCCCGCCGATCATCAATAGCCGGGAAGCCGGAGAAGTGCGGGTGGGAGACGATGCCCTCTTCGTCGAGGTGACCGGCACGGACCTCGCGATGGTTGTCCTGACCCTCAACATCTTCGCGGCAAATCTGGCGGATCGTGGCGCAGTTATTGAGCCGATCGAAGTGCGATATCCCTATAAGACGGCTCTCGGCATGGCAGTTATGACTCCGCAAGATCTTGGGAAGTCACGGAAGCTTCCCGTCAGTACGATCGAACAGGCGCTTGGGCAGGCGCTCGGCGCCCAGGAAGTCGTAAAGGCTCTCACGGACTACGGTTATGAAGCAACGACGAAAGGTAAATATGTGACGGTTACGCCTCCGTTCTATCGGCAAGACCTCATGCATGCAATGGACGTGGTCGAAGATGTTGCGATCAGCCGTGGGTACGGAGACTTTTTGCCGGTGATGCCATCGCAATTTACGGTCGGGGGATTGTCCCGCGTCGAAGAGGTCTCCGACCGTGCAAGAGCCCTCATGGTCGGCATGGGTTTCCAGGAAATCATCTCCAATATTCTCGGTTCGCCCAAGGATCTCCGCGATGCGATGCGCCTGGAAGGGACGGAATGGGGACAACTGGTCGAGGTGGACAATGTGATGTCTCAGAACTTCTCCGCACTTCGCCAATGGATGCTTCCGTCGTTACTTCGCGTGGAGGCTGCATCGAACCGGGCATTTTATCCCCATCGGCTATTCGAGGCGGGCGAAGTGGCACGTCCCGATTCCACCCAGTCCCTTGGGTCGCATACTGTAACTGTGCTCGGCGGAATGATCGCCCATGCCGATGCGCACTTCTCCGAGGCTCACTCCTGCCTGGAAACGCTGTTTTATTATGTGAACCAAGCCTACAGCCTAGAACCGATCCAGCATCCGTCATTTCTCGCTGGACGAGTGGGGAGTATTGTATCTGAGGGGAAACAAGTCGGTGTAATCGGAGAGCTGCACCCGGAAGTTCTCGAACGATGGCAGATCGCGGTTCCGGCGGTGGCGTTCGAAATCGATCTGACAGAACTGGCAGGACGGTCTTGAGGCTTACGCCGACGTTCCGCGAGTCGTGCGAGACTTGCGGGAAAAGCGAGACCGGGGAGAGTTCAAGGTCAGAAATTCGAGGTTTTTGGAACGTTGAACCCCGACCTTCGGCCTTCCCAGCTTCAGGCTTGAGCCCTCCTGACTCGTCCTGCTTTTCTCGCAAGTCTCGCGTTTCACGCGCGACGCTTCGTGCGCTTACGCCCCGACTGGGACGAGATGCTCCTTGGCGAGACCGACCAGCTGCTCAAATCCCGTGGCATCCTTGATGGCCATATCGGATAAGACCTTCCGGTCTAAGAGAATATTGGCCCTCTTCAGGGCGTTGATAAACTTGCCATAGGTCAGTCCATGCGCCCGAACTGCCGCGTTGATACGCGCGATCCACAACACCCGGAAGTCCCGTTTGCGATTTTTCCGTCCTGTATAGGCGTACGCCTGACCCTTATCGACTGATTCTGTCGCGGTGCGGAACAGCCGGCTCTTCCCTCCATACTGTCCCTTCGCTAATTTCAACCGTTTCTTCCGCCGATGCCGAGTTTTTGGGCCACCTTTTGCGCGAGGCATGAGTCAGTACTCCTTTTAGTTAACGCGATTGATACAGCCCGATTTAATTATAGGGCAGTAAACGGTTCAGTGCCTGAGTTTTTGTTTTATCCACGAGAGCCGTGCCGCTTAATCGGCGCTTCCGATCCTGCGTCTTGCTGGTGAGGATATGGCGTTTCCCCGCCTTTCGCCGGACCAATTTCCCGGAGCCGGTGCGGGTAAATCGCTTCTTGGCTCCACTATGGGTTTTCATTTTCCTATTCTTCATGTCGGTGCTTCCTTAGGTTAATACTATTCTGACCGATTGTGCTACTTGGGTGCCACGATCATGATCAGGCTTCGCCCTTCCATGCGAGGGGCATATTCAATCGTGCCGATCTCCCCCAACTCTGCGATGACCGTATTCATAAGCGTTCGGCCCATCTCCTGATTGGCCATTTCACGTCCGCGGTACGTCAAGAGAACTTTGGTCTTGTTACCATCGGCCAAAAATCCCTTAATCTGTCGAATCTTGATCTCCAAGTCATGCTTGTCTGTCCGAGGTCGCAACTTAATTTCCTTCACCTGTGTCGACTTTTGATGACGCCGGTTCTGGTGGTCCTTTTTACTCAGTTCAAACTTGTATTTCCCGTAATCCATTATGCGGCATACGGGAGGCACTGACGTGGGTGCGACCTCGACAAGGTCGTAGCCATTTTCTTGTGCCTGTTTGAACGCATCCGCCGTGAGGAGAATGCCAAGCTGTTCGCTCTCCGGACCGATCACCCGGACTTCACGCACCCTGATTTCTCGGTTAACTCGTAGTTTGGGGACGATAATACACCTCTTATTGTGTCAATGAAGTTTGCCCTGCAGGCTTGAGGTCCGCACGGAGCAGGTCGAGTGCTCCCGCGACGGTCATACTGCCGAGGTTGGCTCCGCTCCGGCCTCGTATGGCCAATGTCCCACTCTGCACTTCTCGGTCGCCGACCACAAACATAAATGGGACCTTGGCCTTCTCCGCTTCTCGGATTTTGAGCCCGATTTTTTCATTCCGAAGATCAGCCTCAGCGCGGAACCCCGCAGCCTTGAGTTGGGCCACGACCTCGGCAACGTAAGGCCGCTGGTTATCCGTGATGGACATGACCGTCGCCTGAACCGGGGCGAGCCAGGTCGGAAAGGCGCCGCCAAAGTGCTCAATCAGAATGCCAAAGAACCGTTCGATCGATCCCATTAGAGCCCGGTGGATCATGATCG
This sequence comes from Nitrospira sp., assembly GCA_037142015.1. Taxonomy (GTDB): domain Bacteria; phylum Nitrospirota; class Nitrospiria; order Nitrospirales; family Nitrospiraceae; genus Palsa-1315. The sequence continues at coordinate 14,212 of JBAXBK010000038.1, forward strand.
GCTGGTGCACTTTGCCATCTTCCCCAATATAGCCCAATTCGAACCGTTCGGGATTATTGAAATCGACTTGAATAGTCGAGCATTGCCAGGAGCGTCCCAGGGCATCTTTGATTTTGATGTCGATTTTTGGTCCGTAGAAGACGCCTTCCCCCGGATCAATCTGGTAGGCGACCGCCCGCCCCTTTAATGCCGCTTCGAGCGCATTCGTGGCTTGAGCCCACCGCTCTTCCGATCCGACAGACTTTTCAGGCTTGGTCGAGAGATACACTTCAAATTCGGTGAACCCGAAAGTGCCGAGAATAAAAAATGTGAAGTCTAGAACCTTGCTGACTTCGTGTTCAATCTGATCCGGACGGCAGAACAGATGCGCGTCATCCTGTGTGAAGCCGCGAACCCGCAGCAGACCGTGAAGGACACCTGTCCGTTCGTACCGGTAGACCGTCCCCAGTTCGCCATAGCGGATGGGGAGGTCTCGGTAACTGCGCAGATGCGACTTGTAGATCATGATATGGAACGGGCAATTCATCGGTTTGAGCTGGTACTCGCTATTTTCAACCTTCATGGGAGCGAACATGTTGTCGCGGTAATAGTCGACGTGGCCGCTGGTTTTCCAGAGGTCCAACCGGGCGATGTGAGGGGAGTACACCAGTTCGTACCCATTTTGAATATGCTGATCTCGCCAAAAGTTCTCAATCAATAGCCGGATCGTCGCGCCCTTCGGATGCCAGAGCACCAGGCCCGGGCCGATCTCATCCTGGGTCGAAATCAAATCGAGTTCCTTGCCGACCTTTCGGTGGTCTCGCCGCTTAATCTCTTCTAGCCGTGCAAGATGCGCATCAAGTTCTCCCTGGGTAGGGAAGGAGGTTCCATAGATCCGCTGCAGCATGGGATTGCGTTCGTCGCCTCGCCAATACGCTCCTGCCGTGTTCAGAAGCTTAAATACCCCAACATGACCTGTTGTCGGCAGATGCGGGCCGCGGCAGAGGTCTGTGAATTCCCCCTGACTATACACTGAGATGGTCTGGCCATCGGCTAGTCCTTGAATCAACTCAACCTTGTAGGCTTCCCCACGTTCTTGGAAAAACCTCACCGCCTCATTCTTCGATAATTCTGCCCGTTTAACAGAAAGAGCACGCTTGACGATGTCTTTCGCCTTCGCTTCGATTTTTTCGAGATCTTCCGGAGTAAATGGCCGCTCAAAGGCAAAGTCATAAAAGAACCCATCATCGAGAGCCGGGCCGATCGTCAGCTGTGCAGTGGGGAAGACCTCTTTGACAGCCTGAGCCATGATGTGAGTACTGCTATGGCGGTAGACCTCACGGCCTTCAGCGCTGTCGAATTGCAGTGGCATCACCTCGGCATCGTCCGTCAAGACACTCGATAGATCTACGGGCTGGCCATTCACCTTTGCCGCAAGGATGTCCGGGCCAAGTGTCAGACCAAGAGCCGACAGGGCAAACCCAACGGTCTGGCCCGCTGGAATCTCACGACTGCTACCGTTTTTGAGCGTAACTTTCATGACGTCCACTCAATCGCCCAAGCACAAGAAACAACAAAAGCACCCCGCCTGTGAAAGGCAAACTGATACTCTCAGCTAGGTGGTAGGCGCGGACGGTCTTGAACCGTCGACCTCTACCGTGTCAAGGTAGCGCTCTCCCCCTGAGCTACGCGCCCATCGATCTGGATGCGCATGCTAATATAGCCCTGCCCAAGGTGTCAAGAAACAGCCTTTTCCATCATGAGCTGAGCCGGAGGCAGAATAGGGTTCAGTGACTCTGATTCGCAGGCCTTTGGTCAGATTCGTTCCGGATTGGAAAGTACTGTCGGTTTGAGGGTACACTGACCAGGTTACACGATCTTTAACGTATCGAAGTTGACCCCTGCGGGAGCGGGCGGTGTCTTCAGTTTCATGCCTTCCAACGCTTTAACGGCCAGATCAGCGACCACGAAATTGCGATACCATTTTCGGTTGGCCGGTACGATATACCAGGGCGCATGACTGGTACTTGTGGCAGCCATCATATCCTCGAACGCTTCCATATAATTCTTCCATAGTTTCCGTTCTTCGAGATCCCCTTCGTTGAATTTCCAGCGTTTCTCCGGATCGCGAATGCGTTCCTCCAGTCGTTCTTTTTGTTCAATCTTCGAGATGTGCAGAAAAAACTTCAGAATGGTTGTGCCGCTCTCATAGAGGAGCTCTTCGAATTCTTTGATCTGATCAAACCGCTGCTTCACTACCTTGTTCGATACCCACCCGTGGACGCGAGTAATAAGCACGTCCTCGTAATGTGAACGGTTGAAGATGCCAATCTGGCCCTTGGGTGGCGCCTTCTGATGTACCCGCCACAGAAAATCATGACCAAGCTCCTCCGACGACGGAGCTTTAAAGGACACGACTTTGCAGCCCTGCGGATTCACACCGGACATCACGCTCTTGATCGTCCCATCCTTGCCGCTGGTGTCCATTCCCTGCAAGATGATGAGCAGCGATCGAGTCCCATTGGCATAGAGCCTTTCTTGGAGTTCGCCTAGCCGTCCGGTCAATTCTGCCGTCATCGCCTTAGCCATCTCCTTGCCCTGATCCGTTTTTTTGTACTCCCCTGTGTCGTCGGGATCGCATCGATCCAAGCTGAGTTGTGAGTCCGGCTTGACGCAATACTTCTTCATGATCGGTGCATCCTCCACACTTTCAGGCTCATATCCGAGGCGGACGCTACTCCATTCGTTCCAGCTTAACAGTCGAGGATAACCGGCAACGGATGAGCCGATTGACCCTAGCCCGCCTAGGGCAGAATCGGCGCATCGTGGGCGCAGCGAAAGCCCACATTCGGATCATGTTCGGTGGGATCGCCCTTCGTGCGAAACGACGCGCGCAGCCGATAGGGGCTGTTGATATACGAGCCGCCCCGTTGCACCTTCGTGGTGCCCGCGGTGGGACCATGGGGATTGATGGTGGGCATCGGCCGGTAGACCGCTTCGTCGTACCAGTCGGCCACCCATTCATAGAGATTGCCGGCGAGGTCGTGGACCCCGTACGGGCTCATCCCTTTGTCGCGATTGCCGATGGGCGAAACCGTCTCGGCCCCCTCCTTCAACCCGAAGACGGCGTGGACGGGCGTCGGCGGCTCATTCCCCCAGGGATAGATGCGGCCATCCGTCCCCCGCGCCGCCTTCTCCCACTCCGCTTCGGTCGGCAACCGCTTCCCCGCCCATAGACAATACCCCGTCGCCTCCAGCCAATTCACCCAGCGGACGGGATGGTCGGCACGGACCACCGGCGTCTCCTGGTCCGCAAAACCCCACGGCGGTTCACTCTGAATCGCGGCCACAAACTTCGCAAACTGCCCGTTCGTCACCTCGAACGTATCCAGATAAAAACTGTCGAGGAAGACGCGATGAACCGGCTGCTCATCGTCATCGCCCTGCTCGCTCCCCATCGGAAACTCCCCGACGGGGATCAGCACCATCGGCGCCCCATCCTTCCCAGTGAGCGTGGCCGGGAGCTTCGGGAGGGCCCGGGCCTTCGACGTCGGACCGCCGTTGGTCGGAGGGTGCGCCTTCTTCAGGGGTTTGGCGTCACTCTCGGCCCCATGGAGTTTGGGAGACGCCGGAGCCCCCTCCGGCTCCGGCTTCACGGACGACGGCTCATTCGCCCCTGCAAGCCCGCTGGTGAGCCAAACCATAGCTAAAACCATACACAGTATAGGGTGAGCCCTGTATCGCACCGGCTTCATCGACGATTTCCACTTCCGCATGTGTACAGGGTACCGAAACGGGAGAGGAGAAATCTAGAGGGAAGAGCCGAGACCTCACCGTTCTGCCGATGCCTGATTCAAGCGAAACGGGTACGGTTCGAAGTCCGGAGTTCGAGATTTCCGGAACTTCGAATCACACCTCTCCCGAGTCTCGCTCTTCACGCTTGTCGCTCGCTACTCTGTCACGAACCGTCATGAATGGTGCGGGCCGCACTACTCGATGGTTCGCCTGAGGGTTTTCAGCTTCCCGCGCTTCGTCTTACTCTCCAAACGCCGTTGCTTCGAACCCTTCGTTGGTTTCGTGGCTCTGCGCTTCTTGCGCGGAATGGCCACGCTCTGAATGAGCTCGCTCAGCCGAGTGAGCGCATCTTCTCGATTCTGTTCCTGGCTTCGATACTGCTGGGCTTTGATGGTAATCACGCCCTCTTGTGAGATGCGATGATCCTTCAGTTTCAGCAATTCCTCCTTATAAAACGGCGGCAACGACGAGGCAGCAATATCGAACTGCAAATGAATCGCGGACGAGACTTTGTTCACATTCTGTCCGCCGGCCCCCTGCGACCGCATTGCATGGATGTCGATCTCAGAGTCAGGAATGATGACGTGTGATGAAATCTGCAGCATCAAAATTGCGGATGTTGAAAAAGGAATGAGGGGCAGCTGGGTGATCCCTTTACCCACGCATCCCCCACCATGAAGCTGTGGTCGACGGACGTACACAGTTGTGATCAGCCCGGCTACCCCTTCGCGCCGAATGAGCCAACTATAACTTATTGCCCTCCCTCAGGGTAGATCAACTCGGAAAGGCTTGAGAGGGGAGCTTACTGTAATTCTGGCAGGCGATCGATAATTCTCAACCGGACCTCTTCTCCCACCTGCATTTGCACCATCTTGGTCGTCAGGCTTTCACGAACCCGATGGGCATCCTCCATCTTAAATTGAATCTGTCCACCGCTCCGTTCAACCAGGTGGAAGAGCAACAAGTTTGTGATGTGCTGCAATTCTTCGTCACTCGTGTGCGAACTCATGTTCAAAATATTGGACATTGGAGTGGCTCCAGTTTGGTCATCAGGCCAGCCCCATTTATGCCGAATCCTCTGTTCTTCCACAATGCCCCAAAGGGAGGGGGAGGCCTGACGCTACAGAAAGTGACTCCCTCCCTTGTCACATCGGCCCAGGCTTATTTGTAATGGCATTCCAATGGCTTACAAGTAGCAGGCTGTTCGCGGGCTGCTGAAGCACTATTGGTGGTCGCCGACAATTCGGTATAACTTCGAGACGGGAGGTTCTACCAGGCTGTGTGAAAACCAACTCGGCATGGCAGAACTTCGGCAATCTGTATGTCTAGGGCAGCATCCTGCTACGAATCAGGACTTCGAGTCCTGATATTCTTCGTGCCAGGCCATCTGGATCGCTTCGAGGAGTTTTTCGTTCGATTTCTTAGGATCGTCCTTGAAGTCAGGGAGTGCCACGATCCAGGCGTGCATGTCGGTGAATCGGACGGTGAGCGGGTCCGTTTCCGGATGTTCTTCGACTAAACGGATCGCAATATCTTCAGTATCCTGCCACTTCAGGTCCATGCGCAGTCTCCAGAGCTGTTATCAAAGGCGTATGACCGGATGGGCGAGATGGACCTTGCTTCTGCTGTTGGCCATACGCTCCCTACTTCCCCGATGTTAACTCGGAGAGCTTCTTATTTTCCAAGGCTTCTTTCAACGATGTGTCCATCAAGACTTCGGCGAGGTGATGGGTGGCCGTTTCGAGATCGGCCATCTTGGCTCGGATGGCCTTATGATCTGTTCCGGACTTGGCCGCTTCGACTGCAGCCATTGCGGCCTTGATCAAAGCCAGGTCTTCCTCTCCGACCAGGTGGGAGCCTTGCTTGAGGGCCTTCTCCGTGGCCATGAGGATGGCCTCAGCCTCGGTTCTGGCTTCAATGAGCTGTCGCGCTTTCAAGTCGTCGGAGGCAAACTTGTACGACTCACCGATCATCCGTTCAACCTCGTCATCGCTCAATCCGTACGACGGTTTTACGGCGAGCGATTGGGTGTCGCCGGTGCGAACATCCCGCGCCGAGACATTCAAGATTCCATTGGCATCAATGAGGAACGTAACTTCGATGCGTGGGACGCCGGCCGGCAACGGGGGGACTTTCAACCGAAAGCGGGCCAGGCTGCGGTTGTCCTTCACCAGTTCTCGTTCGCCTTGGAGGATATGGATATCTACGCCGGTTTGGCCGTCGACATAGGTCGTGAACATTTCCTTGGCACTTGCCGGGATAGTCGTATTGCGCCGTATCAAGCTGCTCATCACTCCACCCATGGTTTCAATGCCAAGAGAGAGGGGCGTCACGTCGAGCAGTAATAGATCGGTCGTTCCGCCACTGAGAATGTCGGCCTGGACGGCCGCACCGAGTGCCACGACTTCATCAGGGTTCAGCTCCCAATGGGGTTGTTTCCCGAAGAGGGCCTGGACCTGTCGGCGGACCAACGGCATGCGAGTCGAGCCTCCGACGAGGACCACCTCGTCGATGTCATTTGGGGTGAGGCCGGCATCTTTTAAGGCGAGACGGCAGGGCCCGAGCGTACGCTCTACGAGTTCCATGGTGAGGGATTCTAGTTGATCGCGTGTGAAATCTTTGGAGTATCGGCCTTTGCCCTCCGGCAGGTCGAGAATGGCCGTGGTCTTCAGCACATCGGAGAGTCTGATCTTTGTCCGTTCAGCTTCCAGTCGGACCGCCTGCATATGATCGGGATAGGCGGTCAAATCGAGAATATGTTGCTCGCGGATTTCTTTGACGATGAGATCCGCGATCTGGCGGTCGAAGTCATCGCCTCCGAGATGCGTGTCGCCGTTAGTCGCTAGGACCTCAAAGATGCCGTTCTTGAGTTTCAAGATGGAAATATCGAAGGTTCCTCCGCCAAGATCGTAGACGGCAATCGTACCCTGAGTTTTCTGTTGGAGCCCATAGGCCAGCGAGGCAGCGGTCGGCTCATTGATGATCCGCAACACGTCGAGCCCTGCAATCATGCCCGCATCCTTCGTCGCTTGCCGCTGGCTATCGTTGAAATAGGCAGGGACGGTAATGACCGCCTTGGTAATGCTCTCGCCGAGATGCGCCTCGGCCCGTTGCTTCAGTTCCTTCAGAATCATGGCCGAGATCTGTGGCGGCGAATAGGTTTTCTCGCCGAGCTTGATTCGGATGACTCCACCCTGCTCCGTCAGGTGGTAGGGGAAGTAAGCCAGCTCGTCCTGCACGTCTGCAAGGCTCTTTCCCATGAATCGCTTTACGGAATAGACGGTCCGTTCCGGGCTGCGCGTCAAGTGTTCTTTCGCCGGATCACCGACGATCAGCCCGTTGTCGGTCATCGCCACGACAGAGGGAACCATCGTCCGCTCGTTCCGGCCTGGGATGACGCACGGACGTCCGTCCGCCATATAGGCCACGAGCGAATTCGTTGTGCCGAGATCGATGCCGACAATACGTACCATGGTGGTGATTATCCGATGGTTGAGACGAGATCGCTCACGATGTTCTTGACGTAGGTGCGGTTGGAGAGATTTTCGCGCATCTGCTTCAGTATTCGGTCGCGCTCGGCCCTCGCCTGGTCGGTCGCCTCACTACGATCTTGGAGCCTGTCCCACTGGATAAAGAGCTGCTGCAGAGTGGCTTCCATATCCCGTTGTCGCAGTTCGAGCGTATTCCGTTCCGATTGGAGTTTCGCGCGGAGGGCCGACTCGGATTCAGATGTCCGTCCGGCAGATCGGTACTCATTCAATGTGTCTTGCAGTTCAAGAATTTCCTCAAAGAGGTCTGCGGGAGGAGAATTCCGAATCTCTTTCACCGACCCCGCTTCCAGATCAAGCAGATACTCCGCCCGTTCGATCGGGTCACGGAGCGTCCGGTACGCGGTATTCAACATGGCGGAATTGCCGAGGCTGATGGTCTGTTCGGCCGCGCTCTTGTTCTGATAGAAGTCAGGGTGGAACGCACGGCTCAGTTCGTAGAATTTGCTTTCCAGTTGGCGCTGGTCGATCGTGAGGCGGCGTGGGAAACCTAGGCAGGTGAAGTAATCGAGTTCTTTTGAAACCGGCTGAACCTTGACGCAACGGTCACAGAAATACTCACCGGCCATTTCAGACTGACAGTGCCAGCACATGCTGCGAGCCATCTGTAACTCACGTGGGCTTGAGCTGTGGGTGTGCTGATGGTCCATCCCGCTACCTCTTCTGACAAGTCGGGCATGGCAGCCTGCCATGCCCGTCGGACAATTGCCGTGTGATGATGACGCTCCTTAAGCCGAGAAGGACTCTCCGCAGCCACAGGTCTTGTCGGCGTTCGGATTGACGAATTTGAAGTTTCCGCCCATCAGATCTTTTTGGAAGTCCAACTGCGTGCCTTGAAGATAAATAGCGCTCTTGGCGTCGACAATGACTTTCACACCGTCAAAGTCATGGACTTGATCGTGCTGGCCGATCTTTTCATCGAAGTTGATTGTGTAGCTGAGACCCGAACAGCCGCCGCCCTTCACGCCTAGGCGGAGCCCCCCCTCAGTGAGGCCCTGCACGTTGATGAGGCGTTTTACTTCCTTCAGCGCCGCCTCGCTGAGCGTAATCACCGGAGCTTGTATTTCTGCATTCGTGGTGTCCATGGCAACACTCCCTTTGTTCACGTTACTTCGCGTCGACCAACGCTCCATCAGCTTTCTTCTGATAGTCCGCGAGAGCAGCCTTGATCGCGTCCTCGGCGAGCACGGAGCAATGAATCTTTACGGGCGGCAGGTTTAGTTCCTGCACGATGTCGGTGTTCTTGATCTTTTGGGCTTCTTCGATCGTCTTGCCCTTCAACCATTCGGTGGCGAGGCTCGAGCTGGCGATCGCGGAGCCGCAACCGAAGGTTTTGAACTTCGCGTCCACGATCGTATCGTTCTGCACCTTGATCTGAAGCTTCATCACGTCGCCACACTCAGGGGCTCCGACCATACCGGTACCGACCCCTTCCTCGTCCTTCTTGAAGCTTCCCATGTTGCGGGGGTTATTGAAATGATCGACGACTTTGTCACTGTAGGCCATGGTCACCTCCGAAATTTATAATTTACAATTGCAAATTCTCAATTGCCGCTAGTGGGCAGCCCATTGGACCGACTTCAAATCGACGCCTTCTTTTGCCATCTCGTACAGCGGGGACATCTCGCGTAATTTTGTAACGATCTCAATCACCTTCTTGATCGTGTAGTCAATCTCATCGTCCGTGTTGAACCGGCCCAGGCCGAAACGGATCGAGGAGTGCGCCAGTTCCGTCCCGACCCCCAACGCGCGGAGCACGTACGAAGGCTCCAATGTGGCGGAAGTACAGGCCGAACCGGACGAAAGGGCGATATCCTTCATGCCCATCAGCAACGACTCGCCTTCCACATAGGCAAAGGAGATATTGAGGTTGCCGGGAAGCCGATTGGTGGGGTGGCCGTTCAGATAGCATTCCTCGAGGGCCTTCATGATACTGGCCTCCAGTCGATCGCGCATCGCAATCAACCGCGCGGTGTCTTTGGCCATCTCCTGCTCGCAGAGTTCGCAGGCCTTGCCGAATCCCACGATCAAGGGCACCGGAAGCGTCCCGGAGCGCATGCCGCGCTCATGTCCGCCACCGTCCATTTGCGACGCGATACGAACCCGCGGATTCTTCTTTCTCACGTAGAGCGCGCCAACCCCCTTGGGGCCATAGATCTTATGGGCCGAGAACGACATCAGGTCGATGCCCATCTCTTGGACATCGACGGGAATTTTCCCAACACCTTGCGTTGCATCGCAATGAAAGAGAATGCCCTTTTCCTTGGCGATTTTTCCGATCTCTTTGACGGGGTTGATCGTGCCGATTTCATTATTCGCCAGCATAATGGAGATGAGGATCGTCTTCTCTGTAATGGCTTTCCGCACATCCTCGGGATTCACCATCCCGAATTTATCGACGAGGAGATAGGTGACTGCCGCTTTGCCTTTCCCCTCTAACGATTTGACGGTATCGAGCACGGCGCGGTGCTCGGTGGAGGAGGTAATAATATGGTTGCCCTTCTCTCCGTACATCTCCAGCACACCCTTGATCGCAAGATTGTCCGATTCAGTGGCGCCGCTCGTGAAGACGATCTCTTTCGGGTCGGCCTTGATCAGTTTTGCGATTTGCTTCCTAGCCTGTTCGACAGCTTCTTCTGCGGCCCAACCGAAAGCATGGTTGCGGCTGGCCGCGTTTCCAAATTTCTCGACGAAATAGGGAAGCATGGTGTCCAAAACGCGTGGATCCATGGGCGTCGTGGAATGGTTGTCCAAGAAAATCGGCAGTTTCATCGTTCAACTCCTTGTGCCGCGGGGGACTGAATGGTAATGAGGGGTGTGCCGCCCATCATGTCTTGCAGAGTCATGTTATTGAGCAATTGGGCGATGCTGTCTTGGACTTTCAAGAGCGGTGTACGGATATGGCAATTGTCCCGCTGCATACAGAACTCTCCATCCTTTTCGTGCGAACAATCGGTGATACCCAAGGGGCCCTCGATGCTTTCGAGAATTTGCGCGATCGTAACTTGGTGCGCACGTCGGGCCAGCACGTACCCACCCTTGGGTCCATTGTGACTTTCGATCAATGCGCTCTTGGCAAGGGTCTGGAGTACTTTGGCCAGTAGCTCGAGGGGGATGTTATATTCCTCCGCGATCTCCTTCGTATTCACCACACGCCCAGGCGTCACGTCGCCGAATTGGACAGCAGCGATGTGCTGAAGGGCCATGAGGGCATAATCTGCTTTTTTCGAAATCTTTAACATTGCTATTGCCGATCGCTAAGGTCGGAGACTATAATGATCTCCGATCAATAAGGTCGGATTAAGAATACCACGCAGATTTCAAAGCTGTCAACAGCCTGAAATAACAAAACACCTGGGTTCTGTTGAGAAAGGATCGGGTATATGGGCGGAACCAATCCCTACATTGAAAAAACTGAATACGAGCTTCCTCGAGTAGCCTATACCGTCACCTTTATTGCCCCTGGAGGGGTGGTGACGAAGGTGGAGGTCGATCCAACCAAGATACCCTACGGCCCAACGGGGCTTCCAGGAAGTCTTTTGGATGTAGCGATGGGCAATGGAGTTGCGCTGGAACATGTCTGCGGGGGGGTCTGTGCCTGTTCGACCTGCCATGTCGTCGTAAAACAAGGGCTTGAGAGCTGTAACGAAGGCACAGACGATGAGTTCGATCAGCTAGAGCAAGCGCCGATCACCACACTACAGTCACGGCTCGGATGCCAATGTGTGCCGAATGGCACAAAGGATATTGTGGTCGAGATTCCAGCGGTCAATAAGAATCTCGTCAAGGAAGGCCACTAATCGTAGATCTCGATTTTCACTTCTTTTCGGTCATATCCCGCCTCCACAAAATACGCACGTAGCGGACGCACAAAGCCTTTCGTGCCGCACAGCATCGGAATCACTTTCGGCGCTCCCTCAATCAACGGCCTGAGCATTGAGAGCGTGAGATCGACACCCTGCTGTTCCCCTCCAGCAGCCACCAATGGAAGATAGCGAAACCCTGGATGGATCACGGCCAGCGTGAGCAGTTCCTGATGAAAGAACAGTTCTTCCTCCGCAGGGGCAACGGCAATGAGGAGAATGGTCGCTATCTGTCGCTGTGCGTAGAGGCGCTTCAACATGCAGCGTATCGGGACGAGGCCAGTGTAACGGGCGATAAGTAAGAGATCGCGATCGAGTTGCTCCGGGAGCGAGAAGTTTCCATAGGGGCCTGAGAGCATGACCTCATCACCAGGCTTGAGGGTGTAGAGATAGCCAGACCCCAAGCCCCTCATTACACGATCGAACACCAATGTGAGTTCGCCTGAGGCTGTGCTCGGCGCGGCGAGTGAATAGGCCCGGTTGAGCGGGGGCTTGGGGCCGACAGGTAGCTTCAACGAAACCCACTGACCGGGTTGGAACGGAATCTTCTGTGTTTGTGGAAGCAGGACGAGTTGGCGAACGTGGGGGGTCAGATCGGTGACCGAGAGCACCGTAGCTGGCTGCGTGAATTCCGCCATAACGATCCCCCTCTTGCTCTCTTATCAGAAGGCTGGCACAGATGAAAGAGCCATGAGTCGGCCGATTCTGTACAACAGTTTTCCCTGCATGCTATAGAGATACCGACTTTCGACTGCACTCACGGGGATCCAGTATGACACAAGTCCGTGTGCGCTTCGCACCCAGTCCGACCGGGTTTCTCCATATTGGAGGGGTCCGCACAGCGCTATTCAATTGGCTCTTTGCCCGCCAGCAGAAGGGTGTTTTCATTCTCCGCATTGAGGATACGGATCAAAGTCGATCGACGGACGAATCGATCCAGGCCATCATCGAAGGCCTGGAATGGGTGGGGCTTGATTGGGATGAAGGCCCATTTCGTCAGACCGAGCGGATGGATCTCTACAGCAGTCATGCAAAGCAACTGCTTGAAAATGGCCATGCCTATTGGTGTGCCTGCAAAGCAGAAGAGCTTGACGCGCGGCGGAAGGAGGCCGAGTCCAAAGGACTGTCGCCGAAATACGACGGGCGTTGCCGCGATCGGGGCCTCATAAATCCGGACGGCAAAGCGGCCCTACGCTTCAAGGCTCCGCAAGAGGGAGAGACCGTGGTCGACGATCTGATCAAGGGCAAGATTGTCTTCGACCATACTGTGCAGGATGATCTGATCATTCTCCGCTCCAACGGCTATCCGACGTACAACTTCTCAGTGGTGGTTGATGATGCACTGATGCAGATCACCCATGTGGTGCGGGGAGACGATCACTTGACCAACACGCCACGACAGATTCCGATCTTCCAAGCGCTTGGGTTTCCAGCTCCTCGGTTCGGGCATCTGCCGATGATTCTCGGCTCGGACAAAGCCCGTCTTTCGAAGCGGCATGGAGCTACCTCGATCATGGCCTATAAAGATATGGGATACCTGCCGGATGCCATGGTGAATTATCTCGTTCGGCTTGGCTGGTCACACGGAGACCAGGAACTCTTCACCCGCCAGGAGCTGATCGAGAAATTTTCCTGGAAGAACGTCCAAACGTCCGCAGCCGTGTTTAATCCTGAGAAACTCCTCTGGGTGAACGCAGAATACATCAAGATCAGTCCACCGACACAGATTGCTCAGGCGCTGGGGCCCCTTTTGGAAGCAGCAGGGTTAACAGCTGATGTCCAGGCTGTCTCAGCTGACTGGCTCTCGCAACTCATCGTCCTCGTGAAGGAACGGGCGAAGACGCTCGTGGAAATGGTCGATTGGGTAAGGCCGTATTTTGGGCAGGCCGCGACGTTCGACGAAGAAGCAGCAAAGAAGTTTTTGACGCCGGCCATCGCGCCGATTCTCGGCAAGCTGCTCACTCGCTTCGAGGCTCTCCCGGTCTTCTCAAAACAGACATGGGAAGCAGCCTTCAAGCAGCTGGTCGAAGAAGAGGGAATAAAGATGGGGCAGTTGGCCCAACCGGTTCGCGTGGCCTTGACCGGTCGTACAGCAAGCCCTGGTCTCTTCGACGTGATGGAAGTGTTGGGACAAGACCGAACGTTGTCTAGGCTCCGCAAGGGAATCGAACGGGCATCCCATGTCTGAGGCAGTTCTTGTCTCTAAACTAGTGCCGATCTTGACGAAGCCGCAATCTGTATATTACTGTGAACGTCGGTTGGGGGATCGTCTAGCGGTAGGACGTCAGTCTCTGGATCTGACTACCTAGGTTCGATTCCTAGTCCCCCAGCCAATAACATTTCCACGCCGTCACCATCAAGATCGTTGTCTCGGTTCCGTACCGCGCTGGGGGATCGTCTAGCGGTAGGACGCCGGCCTTTGGAGCCGGCTACCTAGGTTCGATTCCTAGTCCCCCAGCCACTTTCCTCCGACCGCTCCGTTGCTACTTCAGTGATCCCAGATCGACGACAAACCGAAACCGCACATCGCCCTTCAGGACCCGCTCGTAGGCTTCGTTCACTTGTTGGATCGGAATCACTTCAACATCGGATTCAATGTGGTGCGTGGCGCAGAAATCGAGCATTTCTTGGGTTTCTCGGATACCCCCGATCACCGACCCGGCGATGCGGCGGCGATGCAGAATGAGCGGGAAGGGTTCTAGCAGAGTTGGTTTGTCCGGCACGCCTACGAGGATCATGGTGCCGTCGGTTTTGAGCAGGTTCACATAATCGTTATAGTTGTGGGGGGCTGAGACGGTATCAAGGATAAAATCAAAGCGCCGCTGCAGTCTGGTAAATGTCTCTGGCTTTGAAGTGAGAGCGAAGTCGAAGGCACCTAATCGCATCGCATCATGTCGCTTCCGTTCGGATGTACTCAGGATCGTGACTTCTGTGCCCATCGCCGAGGCAATCTTCACAGCCATATGACCCAATCCACCCAGTCCCACTACTGCCAGTTTGTGATATTTCCCTACGCCCCAATGGCGAAGCGGGGAGTATGTTGTAATTCCCGCGCATAGAAGTGGGGCTGCTCCGGCAGGCGACAAGGCTGAGGGAATCCGCAGCACGTAATCCTCATCCGCGACAATCTGCGTGGAGTAACCGCCCTGAGTAGGCAGGCCGTCTTTGTCACGGCCACTATAGGTGAGAAGCATGCCGGCTTCGCAATATTGCTCCGATCCCTCACGGCAGGCGGGGCAGGTTCGGCAGGAATCAATGAAGCAGCCGACGCCAACGCGGTCATTTGTCTTGAATTTGCTCACCGCAGACCCGATTCTAGCCACGGTGCCGACAATTTCATGGCCCGGCACCATGGGAAAAATCGATCCGCCCCATTCGTCACGGGCTTGATGAATATCCGAGTGGCAGATGCCGCAGTGGGTGATGTTAATGAGCACGTCCTGAGGGCCGACCTCACGCCGCTCGAACGAAAAGGGTTGCAGGGCAGCCTTAGCGGTCATCGCGGCGTAGCCTTGGGTCAACAGCATGGCGCATATTCCTTTATTAAAAGGCCTGATTCGACCGTGACCATAGCAAGATACTCTCGGCTTGCCAACCCCCGAAACGGAGCG
>JBAXBK010000039.1:0-27714 GCA_037142015.1 Nitrospira sp.
ACAGGCTCCGTGGTCTTGCGCCACGCCTTCTCTCCACATTAGAATGGCCTCGCTGAAGGGGACGAGGGATCTGTGCAAGTCTTGAAGACTCTCACTATACGGCGGGGCATCATATTCGCCTTTGTCATGTGTTGTGCCTTTCTCGTGGCCCACATCGTGAACGCGGTGATTGCCGAAGCCTTGTCTGTTCCGGTAGGTCTGATAGGACCATCATCAGCCTCCGTCCGAGAGACTGACGTGAACGCTGCCCTGCCTGTTTTGGTTGAGCGCATTCGGACGAGCGGACTCTTTCCCCTGCCGCCGGATCCCCTTAGCATAAACGCCCCTGGGTTCAACGCACCGCCTCCCCGTGCACCGTTAAATCTGGCGTCGAAACTCAAGCTGCTGGGGGTGGTGGTCGGCGATCGTGAAGGGGTTTCGGCGATCGTTGAAGAACTCTCCAGCAAGCGCCAGTTATTTTTCAAGCTGCATGAACAGATACCCGATGTCGGTGAGATCAGCGAAATCCGTCGAGACGGAATAGTCGTTCGTCAAGGCGATCAGCAGGAGTTGCTTGAACTCGCCGCATCGCAGAGCGAGAAGCCCCCGGTTGCCCCGGCCGCAGCAGGACCAGCCGTAGTTCCTGCGTCTGGGAGTCCGGTGCGTGCAGTGCTCGATCGGAGAGAAGTTGAACAAGCGGTGGGCGATCTGCCCAAGTTATTGTCTCAGGCGAGGGCCGTGCCCTACTCGGTGAATGGGGCGATGAATGGGTATCGGCTGGACTATATTGCCCCCTCCAGCTTTTACGAGAGAATTGGGCTGAAGTACGGGGATGTCCTCCAACAGGTCAATGGCGTGGACATTCGCGACCCCGGAACGATGCTCACGCTTTTTCAGCAGCTTCGCAATGAGAAGACGGTGAAACTTGACGTCCTGCGCAACAATCAGCGAACAGCCATGACATTCGACATCCGCTGATTCCTCGTCTATCGCAACCCTTCCTGCGTTCAACCGCCTGGCTTACCTGGTCTATTTGGTTTGTCTGGTCTATCTGGTTCTTTTGGTTGAGCGAAACTAAGCAGATGAACCAAATAAACCGGATAAACAAAACAAACCAGACAAACCAGATCAACCGGATGCCTTGTCAGAGTGAGCCAGTAGAGAGTATTCTTTTAGACTCTAAGGCTTTGTAGGCTTGTCCCGCGGCCAATCGGCTCTTCCTGGGATGAGCCATCCATTATTGGGTGTTCACTGATGAATGATGAACGATCCGGTCGACCGCTCATAGGAGCGATTCTAGAAGACAAATTCGGCTTGCCCGAAGCCAAATTGCTTGAAGCGATTAATCTTCAAGGGACCAAGGGAGGGCGTCTCGGAGAAATCCTGATCCGACTCAGGGCGATTACCGAAGAGCAACTCCTTCAGGCACTGGCGGTTCAGTTTGAACTTCCCTGGCTTCCAAATCTTGATGTGAGCCACGTCGACCATGAATGGGTCAAGAAAGTTCCGATCCATTTCGCGCGCCGCTATCATGTGCTCCCGCTTAAGGCAGAGGACGGAGCTGTGCTAGTCGCGACGACCGACCCTCTGGAGTCGGCTGCATTGGATGACCTTCGCCTTTTACTGGGACTCCCGATCAAACCGGTGCTGACAAGCAGCTTGTCACTCCTGGCCTGTCTGAACCGTGTGTATGACGAAGCCGCGAGCCCTGCAGGCGCAGAGCAAGTGATGGAAGATATTGCGGCCAGTGAGAGTCTGGACCAGATTGCTCATGAGTTGGATGAACCCCAAGATCTCCTCGATGCCACGGATGAAGCCCCCATCATTCGGTTAGTCAACTCAGTGCTCTTCCAAGCGGTCAGGCAGCGAGCAAGCGATATTCATTTCGAGTCGTTCGAACGTGGACTAGTCGTGCGGTATCGCATTGACGGGGTCCTCTATCCCGTCTTAACCCCCCCCAAACATCTCCAGGCCAGTATTATCGCGCGGCTGAAAATCATGGCGAGTCTGAACATCGCGGAGAAGCGATTGCCGCAGGATGGCCGGTTTCGGATCAGGACGGCTGGTAAGGATGTCGATTTGCGTGTCTCAGTGCTGCCGACCTCCCATGGCGAACGTGTGGTCCTGCGTCTGTTGGAAAAAGAGAACCGTTTACTGAATCTGCAGGAGATGGGGTTTTCGCAGGATCGATTGGGGATCATCCTGCAACTGATCCAGTTGTCGCACGGCATCATTCTCGTGACCGGACCTACCGGGAGCGGGAAGACAACGACGCTCTATGCGGCCTTGACGCACATCAATGCGCCGGACAAGAACATCATTACTGTCGAGGATCCGGTGGAATACCAACTGCTCGGCGTGGGCCAGATGCAGGTAAATCCCAAGATCAACCTGACGTTTGCCGCGGGGCTGCGGTCGATTCTCAGGCAGGATCCCGATGTCATCATGATCGGGGAAATCCGCGATCGCGAAACCGCCGAAATTGCCATTCATGCTTCACTCACGGGGCATTTGGTCTTCTCCACGCTCCACACCAACGATGCCGCGAGCGCGGCCACCAGATTGATCGACATGGGGATCGAACCGTTTCTGGTTGCTTCCTCGGTGGTGGGAGTCTTAGCACAACGATTGCTGCGCCAGGTCTGTTCGGACTGCAAGCAACCCTATCACCCGGCGGACGAAGAACTGATCAGACTTGGTATCGTCCCGCCGAGGGTGCGCCCCACCTTCTATCGGGGAGTCGGGTGCTCAGCCTGTGCCCAAACCGGATATCGAGGCCGGACCGGAATCTTTGAACTCCTTGTGTTGGACGACGAGATGCGCCGCCTCATCGGCAACAAGGCGGACTCGGCGTCGATTCGTCAAGCGGCGATGGCGAAAGGGATGATCACGTTGAAGGATGAAGGCGCAGAGAAAGTGTTTCACGGGGTCACGACGACCGAAGAATTGATGCGGATTACCCAACAGGAAGTCGAGATTTAGCAAATGCCGGTCTATCACTATAAAGGTTATCGGAACGACGGCGGAGCCGCAACCGGCATCATCGATGCCGAGAGCCCGAAGGTTGCGCGCGTGAAACTGCGGAAGGTCGGCGTGTTTCCCACCGATATGGTGGAACAGAGCTCTGGCTCGGCTGGTTCCAAAGCAGGTTCACCTGGAAAATCCTCCGCCGGAATCGGCCGCTCTCCTGCCCTCAGCACAACCGACGTGGCGATGATGACCCGACAATTGGCGACATTGCTGGTCGCAGGACTGCCCCTGGTCGAGGCGCTCGGAGTGATGGTCGAGCAAACCGAGAAAAAAATCGTGAAAAGCCTCATGGCCGATATTCGCGAAGAAATCCGTGGAGGCGCATCCTATAGCGCGGTACTGGAACGCAATCCGCGCGAATTCTCCCAGATTTATGTGCACATGGTACGGGCCGGTGAAGCCAGCGGAGCGTTAGACCAGATCTTATTCCGCCTTGCGGAG
Organism: Nitrospira sp.; assembly: GCA_037142015.1. Taxonomy (GTDB): domain Bacteria; phylum Nitrospirota; class Nitrospiria; order Nitrospirales; family Nitrospiraceae; genus Palsa-1315. Next base: position 3,451 of record JBAXBK010000039.1, read on the forward strand.
TTTCTGGAAAAGCAGTTGGCGCTCAAACACAAAGTAACCAATGCCGTTCTCTATCCGGCCCTGATGTTGATCGTCGGTGCCTCAGTGCTATTTTTCCTCATGACCTTTGTCGTGCCAAAAATTACCGCCGTCTTTACGAGTTTGAAGCAGGCCCTCCCCTGGCCTACCGTCGTGCTGATGAGCATCAGTCATTTCCTTGCAGACTATTGGGCGTTGATTCTTGGTGCAGTGGGTTTGACTGTGTGGGCGGTGCGCCGGGCGATGAAGACGGAAGCGGGACAGCTCAAGGCCGACCGATGGCTGCTGAAGATACCACTCATAGGCGAGGTCGCCCGTATGGTCGCGATCTCGCGGCTCACCAGCACGCTGGCCACCATGCTGGCCAGCGGCGTACAGCTGCTAGATGCCATGGATGTCGCAAAACGCGTGATGAGTAATCGTGTACTGGAGCATGCCGTCGAGGGGGCCAGGCAGAATATACGCGAAGGGGAAACGATTGCTGAGCCGTTGAAGCGCAGCGGAGAATTTCCCGCGCTGGTGACCCACATGATTGCAGTCGGTGAACGCAGCGGTGAAATGGAAGAGATGCTTCGTCGAATCGGACAAATTTACGATGGAGAAGTGGATCGAGTCATTACGCGGTTCACATCGTTGCTGGAACCCATCATGATCTTGGTCATGGGTGTCTTGGTGTTCTTTATCGTGGTAGCCATATTGCTGCCGATTTTCGAAATGGGGCAAATGGTGCGCTAGCAGGAGGGGGAGCGGCCAGGTGCCCTTCTTGCTCGCAGAACGCGCACGATGAAACTGTGCTCGTTCGATGCGCGCAGTAAAGGGCAGCCTCGGCCGCTCCCCTAAAGAGAGACAGAGAGAATTGGACAGGCCTTGCAGGGTGATGCGTGATGAGTCTAACGGGAGGTGTTCGATGAACGAAAGTGAGCGAGTCTACCCCTTACCCCTTACCCCTTACCCCTCACGCCATATTCTTCGGCGTGAAGTTGGCTTTACGTTCATTGAGATCATGGTCGTGGTGGCCATTCTCGCGATTCTTGCCGCCTTGGTTGTCCCTCGCATCATGGGACGGACGGATGACGCCAAGCGTACAGCGGCCAAGGTCCAGATCCGCAACCTCGAAGGAGCCTTACAGCTCTATAAGCTCGACAACGGTGTCTTTCCCTCGACTGAACAGGGATTAAAGGCCTTGGTGGAAAAACCCTCCGTCGGCGTGATCCCGAAAAAATGGAAGATCGGCGGATATCTTCCAAAACTTCCGGAAGATCCCTGGGCAAACCCCTACAAGTATCTGAGTCCCAGTCCCAAGGGCGAATATGAACTGATCTCCCTTGGAACGGACGGCGAAGTAGGAGGCGAAGGGATCAATGCCGATATCACCAATTGGAACCTGGACAAGGATTAGCAGGATGGGGCGAGGGGTGCAGGGGGTAAGGGGTACAGGGTTACGGGCCTCCGATGGATTTACCATTCTGGAAATCATCATTGTGCTGTTCCTGCTCGTCGGTCTACTGGGCATCGTCCTGCCTCGAATTTCTCTGGATGAAAATCTGAGTTCTGTCGGCAGGCGGATGGTCGGAACCGTACGATCCCTTCAGAGCCTGGCTATGTCGAGCCAGAAAACGGTGCGTCTCTATATTGATATGGATCGAGGGTTGTATTGGCCGATGATTCTGGAGGGAAATCAAGAAAAGGCACCAATCGATCCCACCTGGGCCACCCCGTTGAACCTCCCAGCCACAATTCGCGTTTCAGACATTCTGCTGAGTCAGGGAAAAAAAGAGTCCGGTCGGGTCGATCTATCCTTTTACCCCACGGGAAGGATCGATCCGATGACGATGCATATGATGGATGCAAAGAACAACATTCTGGCCATTGCCATCGAGCCGGTTACAGGCGCGATCCTCATGAGCGATGAGCGGATTGAGCCTCCCAAGCCACTGGTCATTCTCGAACGTGTGAGACCGTTGCTCAAGACTGCGACGGCAAGCCCGTAATTACGCCGATTTTGGGAAAACTGTATCATCCAGACGGTAATTCTATGGGCAATGAACGGGGTTTCACGCTGTTGGAAGTATTGATTGCGCTCGGCATTCTCGCGCTGGCTCTGCCGATTTTGTTGGGACTTCGCAATTGGGATCTCGACCTCCATGCCAGAGCCAAGGAACTCACGACAGCCACGATCCTCGCGCAGGAAAAGTTGGTCGAGACGGAGCTGGGAGTGCAGTTACCCATCGGTGAAACAGGCGGAGAATTCCTTGCGACCCCACTAGGATCGCAACCCACCGCTGATATCACGAATCGCCCGGCAAATTATCGGTGGAAAAGGATTGTATCCCCTACGCAATTGCCTGCCGTGCAGGAAATCAAGATTCAGGTTCTGTGGCCCCGGGGAAAAACGGATGAAATGGTTGAGGTCAGCACCTATGTCGTTTCGACAACCCCCTGAGGACGGCTTTACCCTGGTTGAGGTTCTGCTGGCGGTGTCTCTGGTCGCCATGATGGCCACCTTGGTCTTTGGATCCCTCTATGTCACGATGAGTGCGATCGAGACGGCCAGGGCAAACTCAACCAATGAACAGATCGTTCGCAGTACGTTGCGTGTCATGGCTGATGAGTTGTCCGTCAGCGAACACCGCGATACCAGTCCTTGGATGGGGATCAATGGCCTGTTCGATGGTCGGCCTGCCGATTCGATAGCCTTTCTCACGATGGGCCAGTTTCGGGGGGCGGAGTCAGCTAAAGACACCGAGTTGGTTCGGATCGTCTACACGAGAGAAGGCGATCGGCTTCTTCGATTCGTGCGCAGGAACCTCTACGGTCTGACAGATGAATCAGTCGAGCAAGTCGAGCTGGCCAACAAGGTAAAAGGCTTCAACGTGCGCTATTACGACGGCAAGAGTAACGTCTGGCTGGATGAGTGGAGTGGCTCTGTACGCGGGGCTCCAAAGGCGATCTTACTTGAACTGACGTTACTCCAAGAGAAAGCGGAACTCCAGACCGTCCGCCAGTGGGTATCGGTGGGGGCCTTATGATGACCTGGCCCATTACCTTGCCTGAGACACTGAAGCTGAAGGGGCCCCTCGGATGGGGACTGGCATCGCTGGCTTGCTTCATCGTATTTCTATTTCTGACCTTTCCCTATGGCCCGCTCCAGAACCGTCTGTTGAGCGAACTCAATCGGGCGAGTGGGTGGGAGGTTCGTGCCGCTGATTGGTCGGTAGGACTTCCCGCAGCCATTGAGTGGCGCAATCTCGTCCTTGCGGGACCGACGATCGGGACGATTCCAGTTGAAGCCGCGCGGGCAACCGTGGGAGTCTTTCAGGCATTGTTAGGGCGACTGGTGATAGACTACGCCGTCCAGCTGCCGGGAGCAGCGCAAGCGGGGGCTGGGCGAGCCACGGGATCTCTGAATGCGGCCTCCTGGTCCCTCCTTGGTTCGGTTGCCGTCGATGGCCATCTCCAGCAGATGGATCTTGCGGCAATCTTGAAACCCTATGTGAGCCGAGGGACAGTTCAGGGAGATTTCATGCATCGATGGGACAGCGCACAAGGCACCGCTGCTGCTCTCAAAGGGGAAGGGACCGTGAAGGTTGAAGTCAAGGATCTCGTCGTTGAGCAGATCGCTGCCGGCGCGGCTTCGATCCCCTCACTGTCGTTTGATCGGATCCAAGCTTCGCTCGCCTGTCGCGATGGCGCATGCGACGTGACGGAATTGAAGGGGGACGGTGTGGATGGATCGTTTATGGCTCAGGGGCGCGTGACGTTGCAGCAACCGGTGCAGCAGAGCCTTCTGGATCTCACAGTCACCGTGGTTCCCGGCGCCGGGTTTGCCCAAAAGGCGGCAAGCCTCTCGTTGCCACCGTTTCAGCCCGGCACCCCCTTGACGTTCAAGCTGGTGGGGCCGATCATGACCGCGAGAGTGGCATTCTAATATGTGCGTGACGCGCGAGAAAACGAGACAGGCGTGAAAGGCAAGATACGCGCAGATCATTGTTCCAAGCAATTTTGATGGTCTTCCGCGTCTCGCCTTTCACGCAAGTCCCGCCCGCCCCGCGCCGGTCGAGAGGCAGTTGTCGATGATTGCTGAATGTGTCGGTCTTGACATCGGACAGACGGCTTTAAAAGCTGTGCGGTTTCGCCGACGCCTGACCGGGCGTGAATCGGTGGAATATTTTCACCAGCCCGTGCCTCATGGGGGGCAGAGACACACGGAGCCGGCGCAGCGAACGGCCATGCTCAGAAATTTCCTCTGGCAGCATGGTTTGTATGGTAGTGGAGAGATTGTCACAGCACTCCCCTGCCAGGATGTGTTTATCAGAACCCTCACCTTCCCCTTTCGCGATGCCTCCAAATTAGCGCAGGTCGTTCCGTTCGAAATGGAAAACCTGATTCCCATGCCCCTGGAGGATGTCACCATCGGCAGTCTGCTTTTGCCGGCGCGAGAATTTCAGGAAGGAGCCGCGAAAGCCACCGGGTCCGATGTCCTCGTCACCGCAGCGCCCAAAACAAAAATTGCCGAACATTTAGGGTTTATGGCCTCCGCCGACCTGAATCCCTCAGCAATCACAATTGATGGCATGGCCTTGTTTTCTGTCAGTCAGTTTTTGAAAGAGGAAGGGGCCCAGGTTCCCGGCGACATGGCGATTATCGATGTCGGAGCCTCGAAGACAACCTTGTGCCTGGTGCATGAAGGCCGTCCGGTTTTATTACGGACCGTGCTCTGGGGCGGGAATCATCTCACCCTTGCGCTCGCCGTTCGCCATGCCTGCAGCTTCGCCGAAGCGGAACGACGGAAACGGGCCATGACCGTACAGGAAGTCGATGCCTGGCTCGAACCGGTCCTCAAAGAGCTACGCGTCTCCCTCCATGCCTACGAAAGCACGGTCCATCAACGGCTGACTCATTGCTGGGTATCGGGCGGCGGTTCTAAGCTAAGAGAATTGAGCGGACATATGGCGCATCAACTGGGCTTACTCCCTGTCGGCCCACGGCAAGGATTTGGTTCGAGCTGTCCCCGCGCGTTTTCCATTGCGTTTGGACTCGCAATCCATCCAAATATTGTCCGCCCCCGCTGGAAGTCGAGGTTGGCGGGATCAGGGCTTGCTATCGACTTCAAATCCGGGACCGATGCCGCATCCGCCACAACGGATGTCTCGAAACAGGATCGCCGACTGGCTCTATGGGGTGGACTCATCCTGGCTGTTCTGGCACTCCTAGATCTCTCCGTACGCTTGGTCCTCAAGGATTCGACGGTCAAGAACCTCAAGAGCGGGCTCCAGGCGCAATACGAGCAAACATTCGGTCCAGGTGCCAGCCCGGGTGAGGAGCTGGACCAGGCGCGGTATCGTGTCTCGCAGCTGGAAAAAGGCCTCTCGATTGTCGACGGCAGAAGCTACAACGTCCTTGCAGCCCTTGCAGAACTGGTGAAACATGTGCCGCCTGGCGTTCCATTGAAAGTACGGGATCTGACCATCGACGGGACCAGCGTCCATTTGGAAGGGGAAACCACAACCTTCGATGCGGTAGAGAAAATCAAGCAGGCCTTCGTGGCGGACGAATCCTTTCAAGACGTCTCCATCAGCGATACCCGCGTCGGGGCTGTGCCGAACCAAGTCGTGTTTCGCCTGACCTATTCGGTGCAACGGCCATGATGCAGATGCTGAAAGAACGGTGGCAGCATTTCTCACAGCGCGAGCGCATCATCGTGGGTGCAGGCGGAGGCGTGGTCGCAGTCGCGCTTGTCTTTCTGCTGATCGTTGATCCGCTCATGACGTCGATCGACAAGCTCGATCGCCAGGCGAAACGGAAAGCGAAAGACAGCCAGGAGCTTGCGCTTGTCGCGCAAGACTATGTCGTCAAGCAGGCGCGCATCGCCAAGCTCGAACAACGTATGCCCGTCCCGCCGGCCCAGTTTTCGCTGCTGGCCTTCATGGAAGAAGCGACGACGACCGCGCAGATTCGCGATCGCATCGTCGGCATGCAGCCGCAGGCCCCCATTGTAGTCCAAGGCTACCAAGAGACTTCCGTCGACCTTCGACTGGACGGCGTAACCCTTCCACAGCTCCTCGCGCTGCTGTTGGCCATCGAAAAGGCGCCCTATGACGTCCAGGTTCACCATCTGCAGATGAAACCCAAATACGATAATCCGGTCAATCTCGACGCGACACTGAAAATTGTGACCTATGCGAAGGTCTGATGAACGTGGTATCGCCCTCCTCCTCACCCTCCTGGTCCTCGCCCTCCTGGTTGCGCTGATTCTCGAGTTCGACGCCGAGGCGAGACGGGAGTACCGCGACGCCGCAGCCTTCCGCGATAACTTCAAAGCGACCGTGCTTGCGCGCGCATCGGTGCAGGCAGCCCGTGGCGTTTTGCAACAAGACTTGTTGAAGGACAAGCAAACGGGACAGCTCTTTGACGCCCCCACCGACTCGTGGGCCTTTCCCATCACAAATTATGCCATCGGCGACGGATTGCTGAACGCGAAGATCGAGGATGAACGGGGCAAACTGAACCTGAACGATCTGGCGGTGAGCGGAGACCCCATTATCAAGAAAGCCAAGGTCGGGAGGGTCAAGCGACTCTTCGAGCTTGTACAGATCAATCCCGATCTGGTGGATGCCATCGTCGACTGGGTGGATGACAACGATGTGCCGGAACCGGCCGGCGCAGAGAGTATTTACTATCAAACGCTGCGTCCCTCCTACCGGGCAGCCAACGCGCCTCTGCAGACCCTCTTGGAGTTGCGCTTGATTAAGGGAATGACGCCCGAGATCATGGCAAAACTTGCGAAACTAGTGACCGTCTATCCACCCGAAGGTCAAAGCAAGGTGAACCTGAACACCGCTGATCCCCTCGTGATTCAGGCTCTTGATCCTGGTATCACGCAAAGCGTGGCTGCAGACATTATTCAATCTCGTCCGTACAAAACCATTCAAGAGTTAGATCGTGTGAGCAGTTTTGAGGATATTGGAAAGGTGCTCCGTACCCAAAACTTGTACGACGTCAAGAGCGACTTATTTTTGGCCCGCATGACTGTGAAGCTGAACGAAGTGACCAGGAATGCGGTCGTGGTGCTTCAGCGCGATCCGAACACCGGGATGGGTACGGTGAAGTACTACCGAGTCCTTTAGCCTGTCTGGTTCATTTGGTTTGTCTGGTTTGTTTGGTTTGTTTCGTATGTTGGGTTGAACAAAACTAACCAGATAAACAAAATAAACCAGATTAACCAGGCAGACTGGACCTCTCTCAGACATACGATCGTTGAATCTCCTCCATGCCACATTAGTTTTCCCCCAGCCTACAAAATCTCAGCCTTCTCGCAAGCAGACCGCCCCGTAACAATTTTACACAACGCTAATAATTTAACACGCCGGTAACACTCCGTTAGCAGTCTCATAACATGCGCGCCCTATATTCCCTAGGTATATAGAGCACGGAATTCCGATCGAGGTTGCCAGGTGGCCTACAGCAAGTACGCAACACATGATGCCAAGAAAAATATTCAGGATTGGCTTTGGTCTTCATCTCATGAGCAAGCGGTTACCGCGAGACGCATCCGCCGTTCTTCCCCATGGTGAGTTGAACTTAGCCAACCATCCACCCACAAAGGAGTTAGCCTCATGAATCTTACGCATCTCATAACGCTCACGACTCTGACAGTCTGTACGCTGCTGTCCGGATGTGCTGCTGACACACCTTTTCCGCCAGAAGTCATGGAAAAGGTCTCTCCGATCTTTCAATTTGAGGCGTGGCGTGACGCGGGTCCTACGAATGAATCAGGGAAATCCGATGCAGGGATCAAAGTCCAGCTGGGAGGCCGGATCGTCCAAGCTACCAAGAACGGCAAGGGCATCGTGATTGTCGCGGCGCAACTTCCCATCGTGAATCATCCCGTGTATGGCCCCACGGAAGATGCCAAGAGAACCGGTGACTATGAATTCGCCTTTCTCTATTCAGGAGAGCTTGAAGCGATGGATCTGATGAAGGGGAACCGGTTCATCATTGTGGGAACGACCACGAGCAGACGGCCGGTCCTGGTGAACGGCCTACCCAAAACCGAGCCCTTCTTAATCGCGGACTGCATCCATGTGTGGCAGACAGGCGGGGCCGAAATCGCCGAATTTAAAGAAGATATTGGAGGAGGCCTTTCACCCCTTCCGGAAAAGACCTACTGCGTCGCTAAGAAGTAACGGGATTGGGAACAGGCTATTCGAGCAGGTCACGGCTGAGGAACGGCTGCCCCAAACTACCGGCAGCAACCTGAAGCGTATTTCACGATGCCTCTCTTTGGAGGCCTCGGAGAGGGAAAGAATATCATGATGGAGGTATTAGAATGACACGACTGTGGCTCGCAACCATCGCCTGCGTTTTCAGCCTTGGGTGTATTGTTCAGGCCGAAATTGCTCAAGCCGGCCTTGAGGACCTTCTCTATGAAAAAGGGCAGATCACCAAAGAAGAATGGCTCAAACTTCAAGCCGAACGTGAGAAAGCAGGACCGGCAGTGCAGGGGTCGCAGGGGCCTAGTTCCTCTACGTCCGCACCGGATTCCGTCACGAATATCGATTCACGCTTAGGCATGGTCGAGGAGTGGAAAGCCAAGATCGAAAGGCTTCCGTCGCTGAGCGGCAAGTTTAACATCGGAATGAACGCCCTGCAGTTTCTCTACACGCATCAGGACGCCCATGTCGCCGAGGGCAAGAGCCAAGATAACCTCTCAATCCGACGGTCCGAGGTACTCATGTACGGAAAAGTCAACGAATACATCCCAAAATGGCACACCCTGTTGGAAATGCAGAGTAACAACCTGACCAACAACACACCGGGCTGTTTGACGACGTCGCCCTGTAACTCTCAGGCACCGGGAACTGGGGCTACGACCACGATGTTCCGTGAAGCCTATATCGATTTCAGACCGATGCCTAGCATCGCGCCTAATCTCAACGTCATTCGGATGGGTGTGTTTCGTATGCCCTTCGGTATTTTCACCGAACAATCCGGCGGTCTCCGCGATGTGGTCAGTTCACCCTACCTGAACTCGGTCGGCAGCGGCACAGTAAATCGAAACGGGTCGAATAGCACTGTCGGCACGATCGACTTCATTCAAGAGCGCGATTATTTTGCCGATGTCAGAGGCACCTTATTCCACAAGTTGGACTACGTGGTCGGGATCATGAACAACAATAACTTCCAGGCCAACTCCGTGGGAGCTAATGGCCCCAAAGTCGGCTACGGACGGGTCCGTTTTCTCGTAACGGATATTTCGTTTGTCAGTTTTACGATGCTGGCAGGCGAGAGCAATAATACCAATACCGAAATCAATGGACGTGGAAAAGGATCATTTGACCGATACGGGATCGATGCCCGCTATACGTCTCGCTATCTTCCTGGATTGATGGTGCAGGGCGAATGGTGGCAAGGGCATGATGGAGCCAATCAAACCACTGTCGGCACCCCGGCTCAGGGAGCCTGTATAGACGTGGCCCAGTGCGGCGGTAACGGAGCCCCGGGTGTTCAACGGCGGACATGGTATGTCCTTGGGAAGTACTTTATTTCGGATGGGCCTCTCCAGAACTTTGAGCCGGTGGTGATGTATGAACAGTTCGACCCCAGTACCTCGATGAGCAATGACATGTACACGCGTGCCATCGTGGGATTCAACTACTACTTTGAGAATCTTCCCCCCAAGATCCAGAGTAAGATCTCGATCGATTACGAGTTTCGCCACCACCAGGGGACTGGCCCTGGTACAACGGTTCCCAATACCGATGCCTTCGCGCAGAATGTCTTTCTGGCTCAATTTCAGGTCCGTTACCAGTAGACAGCTCCAGAATCCACCCATGTTGGAAAAGAGATGGGCAATGAGGAAGTGGCGCTACACATCCGGGTTGATTATAATAGGCCACCTCCCTTCCGGTGTGCAGAAGGACATCACCTCTCACCGTTCCTTTGTATGAAAGAAGAATATTACCCTCGAAAGGACAACGTTGTATCGCTTTTGCAGCTCGACGCTCGGGTTGCAAATCTGCAACGCGAGCGAGCTTCGCTAGCTCAGGCACACCAACGGTCTGACACTCATGAGCCATCGTTGGGGAGCCGACTGATCGTGCTTACTGTTTTTTCGTTCACTCTCGCAAGCTGTGCATCTAACGTTCAACTTGTCAATGAAACGGCTACGGGAGGAACAGTCCTCTATTCATACATTGAGGAACAAGATGTGCTGACCTCGCCAGAGCGACAAGATGCACTCCTCCTTCTTGAGGAAAAATGCCCAGCCGGTTACCGCATCTCTCGTCAGGGAGAAGTTCCTAATGTCGACCAAGCTGTCGATAGAGCGTGGATGGGACAGTTATCCCGTGATGGGCAGGTGTCACGAGAAAAACGCTGGGCAATCCAATTCGCATGCAAATAAACCCCTATCCTTCCAACATTGAAACGCAGTTCACAGCCTGTGCGATTCCCCTGGTTCAAGAGGCGGAAAGAGTGCGACGGTCTACCCATGCGTCATTTTCTTGTGTTCTCTCATGGCTCAAGGGGCGAGGGTGCATTGCAAACAGTGGAAGGCCCGTGGCTGGACTCCTGCTTGGTTTGTCTTCTCTGTTGGTCCTGATAGGCTGCGGAGCAACCAGTCAGCAACGCATCCTCTATGAGGCCTCAGGCATTCAGGTCGGTATTATGACTGATTTGTCAACGAATGATGATGGCTCTTCCCCGGTGAGGAACAGGCACCCGGCAGATCTCACACCACGAGAGATCCGCTCACTTATCGGTTCGCTTGAAGTGTCGGGATGGAGCGGGACAATACTTGGATTACTTACTGCCCCTCAGCCGAAGCCGTTGTTTACCGAGGCGGAACGCGCCGAGCTGGCTGAGCCACTCGCGGCCGCATTTCACAACGCAAACCCGCGCGAACGTGTTTTCTTTGTCATCCAAAATTCAGATGCACCGTACGACACGGACCGCACCTCCGGGAGCCTATTTTTTCGAGACGACTACCTGCATGTGGTCCTCACGGATCACTACGCCTTTTTACAGGCTGACCCAGGAGGGGGCGAGACGCGAGATCCGCGTGACACCAAAGGCATGAAACTTTGGGTAGTCGGATCAGCCCGGGCCGCCACTGTGCCTGAGGAGAAACAGCCGCACTGGAATGCGTTCGAAAAGGTTCACATCTCGCTCACACCGGTAGACGTCCTGGCAGGGCAGAGGGTGCCCCAAGCAGCAACGGGTTCATCCCGCCCCCAGGTCGCAACGCCTGCGGTTCCACAGCCGTCGTTGAAATCCGACACCGCGGCAACGAACGCGCCAGAATCCGTGAATGACCTTCGTTTGCAAATGCGCGATCTCACCAACGCCAATCTAGATCTGCGTTCTCAATTGAAAGACCAATCAGACACGATCGAGAAACTCAAAGCTGACTTCGAGGGACTTCGCAACGAGAAAAAGCCTGGACCCGTGAAGCCTTCATCAGGACCGAAGCCCTCTCGTAAACAGGCTACCCCCTAATTCGTTTTACAGCCTTGGTTTTGATTCCACATGCAGCAGGACGGTACCGATCGGCTCAGATACTGTCATGGCAATGACAGTCCGGCTGCCCACTGAGTGTTCCCGCATCCTGCTATGCGCTTGCCCGAAGATTTTTCGTTGAATCTCCCCGCAAACTTAACAATTCTGTAATACCCCTGTCATCTCTTCTTAATCTATTGGGGCTACCCTTCAGGTCAGCCAGGCAAATCGGTAGCCCCAACAAGAGGAAAAGGAGGTATTCGAATGAGACGACCGTGGTTCGCGACCATCGCCTGCGTGATCGGCCCTGGGTTGATCATCCAGGCCAATAATGGCCACGGAAAACTTGAGGACATTCTCTACGAGAAAGGCCGGATCACCTACGAAGAATGACTCAAGGCTAAAGCCGACTCTGATACAGTGGGATTATTAACGGTTGCCTTTGTGGATGGGCGGCCAACGGCCCGCCATTCCCGGCTTGATCACTTCTAATCTATCGAAATATTGCGGGGAGTTAACACCGTTGTAACATTCGCGTAATGCCCTGGTAACAGAACTCGACCATCCTTATGAAAAATGATGAAAGGAGCTTCAATGAAAATATCAGCTGCCAGGCCCAGTCTGTGGTGCTTCGCCCTCCTTGGGACGCTTGTCTCCGGTCTCCCGTCGGCCTATGCCGATGACGCAATCAGGCTTGACCCAGCCTTGAAGGGCTACATCAAAGTCAGCGGGGTATCAGGTAATGTCAACAGCATCGGCTCGGATACGCTCAACAATCTCATGACCCTCTGGGCTGAAGGATTTCGCAAACAATACCCCAATGTCAAACTCCAAATCGAGGGCAAAGGCTCGAGCACGGCTCCTCCGGCCTTGATCGAAGGCACCGCGCAGCTTGGCCCAATGTCCCGCACGATGAAGAATACCGAGCTGGATGCCTTCGAGAGGAAATTCAGATATAAACCAACCGCGTTCCCGGTCGCCATCGACGCCCTTGCCGTCTATGTCAATAAGGACAATTCGGTCAAGGGACTCACGATGGCGCAAGTCGATGCGATCTTTTCGAAGAGCCGACGCTGGGGTCACAATGAGAACATTCAGCTCTGGAAACAAGCCGGTGTGGAAGGAGGCCTGGGCAACGATCCTATCAGTATCTATGGACGGAACTCGGCCTCCGGCACCTATGGATTTTTCAAGGACCATGCGCTCAAGAACGGCGATTTTAAGGACGAAGTTAAAGAACAGCCCGGCTCAGCCTCTGTGGTCCAAAGCGTGAGCGAAGATCAATCCGGCATCGGCTATAGCGGTATTGGCTACCTCACATCGAACGTGCGCGCCGTTCCTCTGGCCGAGAAAGAGGGTGGGCCGTTCAAAGAAGCCAACCAACAAAATGCGGACAATGGATCCTACCCGCTCTGGCGTCATCTCTATCTCTATGTCAACAAAGCGCCCAATAAACCGTTGGATCCGATCGTCGGAGAATTCATCAAATATATCTACAGTAAAGAAGGCCAGCAAGTCGTAATCAAGGACGGGTTTTTCCCTCTGAAGGCCGACGCTGTCGAAAAGGAACTCAAGAAGCTTGAGTAGCCCGCATTATTTATGACGGTTCGTCGCGAAATCGCCGAGCCGTGTCGCGAGACCGGCGCGCGGAGTCCTGAGAACCCGATGCGTACTCGTGCAGTATGTGGAGGGTCCGAGGGGCGAGCCCGTCGGCCGAAGGCTCGTCGTAGCAGCGGATCGGCGATTGCAGCAGAAGGGTTCATGAGTTATGCGGGCTAACGACGGCGACCCCGCTCTAGCCCCCTCCCCCGCGGCAGGGGCGTATAGCCATACGCCCCTGCCGCAGATATCGCACCACTCAGCCAGCGTGAAAAGGCGCCGCATTTTCGATCGGCTAGCTCAGGCCATTATCACCATGGGTGGAATCGCCGTCATCCTGAGCATTGTCTGCATTTTTATTTTCCTGGTGAAAGAAGTGGTCCCCGTATTTTCCCCTCCACAAGGGACCCAGACCGGTCACGTTGCCGGCGCTTCTCCACCAGGAGTGCTCCCGCAATCCAGCCTGGTCGGGATGGATGAATATCAAGAGATTATCTATCAACTCACGGCAGGATCCGATCACCAGATTCGCTTCTTCAATGTGCAATCCGGCGCACCCATCATCCTTGACCTTCCTCCGGAGTTAGCCAAGGTTCACGTCACCGCCATTGCTCGATCAGTAGGGATCGGCAATCGCTTGGCCTTCGGCACGGACGATGGCCGCATCATTCCTGTGACGATTGAGTTCACAGTTGGTTACGAAGAAGGGGTGCGCCTCATTGTTCCAACGGTCACCCTTGGCACTCCGGTGCAATTGGCTTCCTCCAAAGAGCCAATTATTCGGTTGGCCTATCAGCCGACGGAGCGAGGGACACTCACCGCAGCCCTGACGGATCGTGGACGCCTGTGGTATTCCGCCGTGGCATCTGACAATACTCTGGTTGCGCTGACCGGCCATGGCACTGAGCCAGTGACGGCCGTGATCTTTGATAGCCGCGGCGAAACACTGTCGATTGGCACGGCCAGCGGGAACCTCTACCACTATGAGGTACGAGAGGGCACCCAGCCGAGTCTGCTTGAAACCACATCCGTGGCTCCGCCCGGCGCTTCAGTCACCGCCCTCTCCTACTTGATTGGAGACCGTTCACTGGCCATCGGCACCAGTGCCGGCGATGTCTCAGTCTGGATGCCGGTGCGTCAGGCTCAAGAAAGCTCGACGACTCGCTTTCGCTTGATTCATCAGTTCGATGCGCATCCTTCTCCCGTCACCGTGATTTCTCCCTCGCTTCGTGACAAAGGATTCATCACCGGCGATACGCAAGGCAATCTTTTTGTCCACTACTCCACTTCCTCGCAGACTTTGTTGAAGCTTCAGGGAAATCAGCAGGCGATTCGCACTCTGACATTTTCTCCCAAAGCCGATGGAGCCGTAGCCCTCACCGACCAGGGAGAATTGCTCACCTATGAGATTCGCAACCCACACCCTGAGACCACATTCGCCACCCTGTTCAAGCCAGTCTGGTATGAAGGCTATGAGAAACCGGAACATGTGTGGCAATCCTCCAGTGGCGCCGATGATTTTGAGGCGAAGTTCGGCCTCATTCCGCTGATCTTCGGCACACTGAAAGGGACTTTCTACGCCATGCTGCTCGCCGTGCCTCTGGCCCTGTTAGGCGCCATTTATACATCGATGTTCATGCACCCAAATCTTCGAGCCAAGATCAAACCAACCATCGAGATCATGGCAGCGCTCCCGACCGTCATTCTTGGATTTCTGGCAGGTTTGTGGCTCGCGCCTTTGCTCGAACGGATGTTTCCCGCGATAATCGCAATGACTGTGGTTGTGCCCCTGTCTGTCGTAGTGACGGCGGTTCTTTGGCAATATCTCCCAGCCGCAATCGTTCGCCGCCTTCGCCCAGGAATGGAATCGTTTGTCCTGATTCCTGTCGTCATCTGTTCCGTCTGGATCTGTGTGGAATTGAACCAGCAGATCGAGTCGTTCCTGTTCGGAGCTGATTATAAATCCTGGTTTGCCACCCATTGGGGTCTCAGGTATGACCAACGAAATGCCCTGGTGGTGGGGTTTGCGATGGGCTTTGCCATCGTTCCGATTATCTTCAGCATCTCTGAGGAAGCCCTATCCAACGTCCCGCGACATTTGATTGCCGGATCGCTTGCGCTGGGAGCCACCCGCTGGCAGACCTTGGTCAAGCTCGTGCTCATCTCGGCAAGTCCTGGGATCTTCTCTGCGTCAATGATCGGTTTTGGCCGGGCCATTGGAGAAACCATGATTGTCCTCATGGCCACAGGAAACACCCCCATTATGGATTGGAGCCTGTTCAATGGCTTTCGCACGTTATCGGCCAATATCGCCGTGGAAATTCCAGAGGCCCCTCATGGAGGCACACTCTATCGCATCTTATTCTTGGCGGCGATGCTCTTATTTGTGTTTACGTTTCTCATCAACACAGTGGCGGAAGTCGTCAGACAACGGTTGAGGACGAAGTACAGCCAATACTAATGCGTACCCAATTCAAGAAATTCCTCGCCTCCGGAAACGTCTTCATCTGGGGATGCGCCGCCGGCGTTTCGGTTTCCCTGCTCATGGTCTTTGGGCTGTTGTTGTTGATCATGATCAACGGTTTGGCCTACTTTTGGATCTCGGATATTGTTGAGCTTACCCTGAAAGATAAACAGCATGTGACGGGGCAACTGGCCGGACGCGAAATCATCCCTCGCTCCGTCACCCCGGATCGCCCTGAAGGGAAGGGGCGCCTGCGGGTAAAGATCGGGAATCGCGATATATACGGGCTCGATTTCAAATGGGTCAACGACGATCAAATTGCGTCAGAAATTTATCCGGCAGATATCGTACTTTTGGAACGGCGCGAATGGGGCAACATGTATGCCAGGATCAAGGCTGTCTACAACGGAGAGACGCTTCTGGCAGAGGGGAATGAAGGTGGGTGGATTGCCTTGGCTCCACTTATCAGTACTGCCAATGATCTTCATCAACAGATCACCCGGATCGAAAAAAATGAAATCGGCTCTATTAACGCAGATATCGAACAGGCCAGGTTGAAAATCCGTGCCTTCGACATTGGCAATTCCTCTGCAGCAGATACGAGGGGGAGAGGGCAAATCGATGATCTCAAAGCTCAGGTTGTTGCCGCTGAATCCCGTTACCAAGAAAAAACCATCGAATTGGAAGCGCTACGCACACAATTCAATGAATACTCTGTTGTTATGGTGGATGCGAACGGACGAGAAAAGCAGATCCCGGTAGGGCAGATCATTCGCGCCCTACGTCCGAACGAGATGGGTTTGTTTCACAAGAGCTGGCTCTATCTCACAAATGTGTGGTCTGTCCTCAGCACTGAGCCTAGAGAAGCCAACACGGAAGGCGGCATTTTCCCGGCCATTTTCGGCACCGTGATGATGGTCATCATCATGAGCCTCATCGTCGTTCCCTTTGGCGTGCTCGCTGCGCTCTATCTGCGGGAATATGCCAGACAGGGCGTCATGGTTCGGCTTGTGAGAATTGCCGTCAACAATCTCGCAGGCGTACCCTCTATTGTCTTCGGTGTGTTTGGACTAGGTTTTTTCATTTATGCCATCGGCGGAACCCTCGATACCCTCTTTTTTCCCGAACGGCTTCCGGCGCCGACGTTCGGCACAGGCGGTATTCTGTGGGCATCGCTGACCCTGGCCTTACTCACAGTACCGGTAGTCATTGTCTCCACAGAAGAAGGACTGGCTGCAGTGCCCAGGGAGTTTCGTGAGGGATCTTTAGCGCTTGGCGCAACGAAGTTGGAAACGATGCTCAAAGTCGTGATACCCTCTGCCCTGCCGGGTATTCTGACCGGATTGATCTTGGCAATGGCCCGCGCAGCGGGCGAGGTGGCGCCGCTTATGCTGACAGGAGTCGTGAAGCTCGCACCTTCGCTCCCCGTAGACGGTTCCTGGCCTTTTTTTCACTTCGATCGAAAGTTCATGCACCTGGGATTTCATATTTACGACGTAGGCTTCCAGTCTCCCAATGTGGAAGCCGCAAAGCCGATGGTCTACATCACCACGCTGGTATTGATTACCGTCGTGGTGCTGTTAAATTTGACAGCGATTGTCCTCCGTAACCACCTGCGCAAGAAGTACGCAGGTTCGGTGTTATAGAGGATTTTTATGCTGCCTTCTCCACCGTCGACAGAGCAGCGGTCCCAAGTGGAAGGGCTCACCCCGCAAAGGCTCAACGTGCAGGATGGTTCTCGACAGTCGCCTGGCCATGATTCCAAAGCTCACGCCGTCAAGCTTGCTTTGAGTCAGGTCGATTTTTTTTACGGAGACCGCCAGGCACTCTTCAAAATCAATATTGAGATTGTCAAAAATCAGGTCACGTCGTTCATTGGGCCATCCGGCTGTGGAAAATCGACCCTACTGCGATGCCTCAATCGGCTCAACGACTTGGTTGAAGGATCTCGATTGGAGGGCACCATGCTGCTCGACGGGACAGATATCTATGGTCCTGATGTGGATATCACCGACCTCAGAAAACGTGTCGGGATGGTCTTTCAAAAATCGAACCCCTTCCCAAAATCGATCTACGAAAACGTGGCTTATGGGCCACGCCTTCATGGAATCAAAAACCGAGGTCAGTTAGATCAGATTGTGGAAGAGGGGCTCAAGGGCGCAGGGCTCTGGGAAGAAGTGAAAGATCGTCTCCAGGCGAGCGCCTTCGGTCTCTCCGGGGGGCAACAGCAACGGCTCTGCATCGCCCGCGCGCTCGCGGTCAAACCGGATGTCTTGCTGATGGACGAACCCTGCTCGGCGCTGGACCCTGTGGCCACCGCCAAAATTGAAGAACTGCTCTTTTCCTTGAAGCAAGACCTGACGGTTGTTATTGTCACTCACAACATGCAGCAGGCTGCACGGGTGTCCGATTGGACAGCCTTCATGTACCTCGGAGAAATCGTGGAGTTTGGCCTCACGAAGCAAATCTTTACCACGCCGTCAAAGAAACAGACCGATGACTACATCACCGGACGATTCGGGTAATCATTATGCCACTTCGCCACTTTGACGAAGAACTCTCCGACTTGAAGACCAAGCTCTTGCGAATGGCTGCTCAGGCGGAAGATCAGATCGACAAGGCCCTCACCGCACTGGTGACACGTGATTCGGCACTGGCCCGCGAGGTCATTGAACGGGACCACCTGGTCAACGCGTTGGATGTGGAGATTGATGAAGAGAGCATCCGGTTGCTGGCCCTCCATCAGCCCGCGGCGAGAGATTTGCGGCTAGTGACGACGGCAATGAAGATCGCCACCGAACTCGAGCGAATCAGCGACCTGGCGGAGAATGTCTGCGAGCGGGCGATTGAGCTGAACGAAGAGCCGCAGCTCAAACCCTACATCGATATCCCAACGATGGGTAATATGGCGCGGATGATGGTGAAGCAAAGCATCGATGCCTTCGTCAAGGACGATGCCGCGCTCGCTCGGAAGGTGCTCACAGACGATGATTATGTCGATGATCTCATGGAACAGATATTCCGCGAGCTGCTTTCGTTCATGATCGAGGACGAACGCACGATTACACGCGCTATTCGCTTGAGCTTCATCGCCAAGTATCTCGAGCGGATGGCTGATCATGCCACCAATATTGCCGAGCTGGTGGTCTATCTCGTAGAGGGCAAGATCATTCGCCATACCACTCCACCGGTATCTTCTCAAATCGACCTCCCGAAAAGTTAACCCGCATTATTCGCGCGGGACGTGCGATCCCTCTCTTATACCAGCCGCGCGTTTCCCGCCCGTCTCGCTTGAGCCAGGCATTGGCACTTGCAGCAGGAGCTCACATTGATATTGTGGGATCGGGAATGATGTGGTTATGCCACGAAATGGGTGGAGAAGAGCATGTACTCGAACCGATATCGGCGAAGGACGATTTTATTACGTCTGGCAAGTTGATCGACACTATAGAAGATTTGATTCCAAGTGTATTGGGGCATGAGGCTGATGAGCGAATCCAGACTGATGACGGTCTGTTCACTGAGATGGTCGAGAATAGTTGCGGTGAGAATATCGGTATCCGAATGCTCACATAGCAATGATTGAACATCCGGAGCTGATTCAAGCAGAGAACTCATCGGCATAGCCGCCTCCTGGTGAAATTATAAAAATGAAAGCCCTGGTTGATTGCCCTGTTGCATAGACGTTGCCTGTGTCGGGCTGTATCGGACAGCCACGATGCGCATGAGACCCAGCGTGATTAAGATGCCTCCCAGTATTGCGAATTGATGCCAATCCCCGCCTGAGAACCATCGTGAGATGACTTCCGTCAACATCACGACAAGGACCGTGTCGATGATGAAGGTGACCCGGACTCGCCCGTCAGAGCAATAAGCACGGGTGGTCTTCAACACCTCGACGACAGCCAGCAGGGTCAGGGTATCGACCAATACCTGCCGAAGAGCCACTTCCACGTCGGCGGATAGGAGAAGCCGCAGGTCGAGAAATGTTTTGACCACACCGCCTGCCAAACCAACAAGGATCGTCAGGGTCAGCAGGCTCAGAATAAATCGCGTGCCAGCTTCTAAGGCACAGACGATGTCATAGTTCGTGAACATTATCCTGATTCGCTTGGGCCAGCTATTTGATAACGTCTGCTCCATTATGGTTTGTGACATGGTCGTATCTTAACTAGGGGACGTTCCAGTCCTGTGAATTTCTCGTAACATGTATGTAAACTATTAGGCGAGCGGAACAAGCAGGTTAGTCGTGCGAGAAAAGCCAAACCGTCAGGAAGTTACATCGTTTCGAATTGTGGAAGCAATCATTAATATATTCGATATATACTCATACGATCATTTGTTTATGTCTAATATATAAACCATCGCATTACTTATTACCCACCCATTCGTAGCATTGTTGTTTAGATAGAGGCCTGTTACCTTGCAGCCTTGACCATACGAATGGGAGGCATCTATGACAGCTGTGGATAGTCTCATGCTCGATGCGAAACAAGCGATCATGGATGAGCATTATCGGCGTTTTCAGACTCTCCGTCATGAAGAACGCTGGGAGGAGGCACTTCAACAAATTCCGATCACCCTGAACTGTGCAACAGACCTTCTCAATGAGTCTCTCCGAGTCCTCACAGAGGCCCTTGAGACCCACAACCATACCTCCGACAATTTCCCTCCCCCGGACAAATAGTGGTTTTGCGTGGTGTCTTCCTCACGCGCTGTATGGGGAAAACATTCAGCTGGCTGCGGCATGGACATACGGCTGGCCCTATTAAGATCTCACGCACCTATGCTTGACAGCTCCATACACAGTTGTTAGGTTTTCGGGCGACGTGTGCTGTGTCCATGCACACAGAGCTCATTCTGGCTGGCGTAGCTCAATGGCAGAGCAGCGGTTTTGTAAACCGCAGGTTGGAGGTTCAATTCCTCTCGCCAGCTCCAGAAATTCCGCTGACGAATCAACCCCTTTGCGACTTACAGTACCCCTGCTCTCCCCTCGTAATTCAGCCAGTGTAACCGCGAGTGTAACCGTCTGCTGCTCGAAGTAGGCTGACAAGGACCGCGCGGCCTGTTCCAGGTCTTTTTCGTTTACGATGTTGTACCGGTCGAACACGCTCCGGGTCTTGTGGCCCGAAATCGCCATCGTTACCTTTTCTGGGACTCCGGCCCGCACCATGTTCCGCACGGCGGTCCGTCTGAAATCGTGAGGAATCTTGCCCTGCCAGACCTTCCGGCCCTTGGTGGCATCCTTCACCATTTGCCCGACTCCGACCGCCTGACAGGCCTTTCTCCAGGAATGCTTCAAACTCTGGAGTCGAATCCCGCCTCGGTGACAGATCCACGGGCACGCGGGCCACTTCAGGTCACAACGGCGTTTCCATGTCTGCAGCACCCGATAGAGATCCCCGGTGAGGTACAGCACGCGGGGGGTATTGGTCTTGGTGTCTTGGGCCTGAAGATACAGCTTCCCTTCCGTCCAGTTGATCTGCCGCCACTGGAGCGAGCAGACTTCGCCCATTCTCATGCCGCTGTAGTAGGCCAGGCTCGCGGCGACTTGCGCATAATCGGGTAACGCGCCTCGGAGCGCGAGAAAGTCTTCGTGCTCGAAGAAGCCTGACCGAATGTTGTGCTCTTTCAACAGTGGAATATGTGGCACACGCACTACCAATTGAGGCGTCTGTTGGAACCCCAACCGAAACATGCGCTTCATGCACGCCAATTCACGATTAATGGTGCCGTTCGCCGCTCCCTGCTGTTGGCGCTTCACGATGTACGTCTTGATGCGCTCCGTCGTGATACTGGTCGCACGCATTTTTCTGAAAAACGTCTTCAAGTGACTCATGTACTCATCAATGCGTCGTGCCGTCTTTCGTTTGTTGATCTGGTAGTCTTGCTTCACAAGTGCGGCAAGATCCTCAAACCGGATACGCTCAATCTTTGGTCCCCGATAGAGCCCCGTGGCCACCTCCCCTTCTTTCTCTTTCAGGAGCCTCCTGGCCTCAACCCGATCGACCGTCCGTGTGCTTTCCTGTATCGGCCTCCCTTCACTGTAGTACTTCATCCAAAGCGGACCGGTCTCGACCAAGAGTCCCGTTGTTGGGTCTCTCTTCTTTCTGCGGTAGATCATGCCCATCGGTCGCCTCCCGTTTGTATTTCTCAACAAACTGTTCCAAGTCAACTATATCGAGCATCACACGCCGTCCCTGCCGGACTTCCCGAAGTACCCCGTCCCGAATCAAGCGACGAATCGTCCAGGGACTTCGCCCGAGATACCGGCCCGCCTCTTTCACGCTGTACAACCGCTTACTTACTACCTCGCTCATCATCTCTCACCCCTTTCCCTTTCTTTATTATGAATCTGTCGATTCTGCTCCCAATTTGGCCAGTCGCTCCGCGCGCTTGTTGAGCAACTGAACCGCTTTACGGCCAATGGTGTCGACGACAATCTTCATCGCTTTCACTTCACCCTCTAAAACCATATCCATAATGACGGCGCTACGCACATAC
Source organism: Nitrospira sp. (assembly GCA_037142015.1). Lineage (GTDB taxonomy): Bacteria > Nitrospirota > Nitrospiria > Nitrospirales > Nitrospiraceae > Palsa-1315. The sequence continues at coordinate 25,535 of JBAXBK010000039.1, forward strand.
TCGGATACGGTGTCGTGCCGTTTTCTAACAAAATCTTCAATCACCTTTTTCTCATAGGGTGTGACTTTAAATTGCATCAGCTCTGTGCGAGATGGTCCCATTGTGCCCTCCATTGGATTACTGACGGTACTCTTATATTACTTGAAGTATTATATGTCAAGAGGAGGGCTTGGCGAGTGGAGGTAGTGGGAGAACTATCGGCAAGAACGGACATAGGGGGTACGCGGTTCGTGTAATCCGCGAAAGACAGACTCGCTGACCGATGTTCAGTCAAGTCGAGATAAATATTTAAACTAATGGTAACAATCTAGATAATTCCACGCCATTCGATACCCTGCCTCTTTTGCTTCTTCTGAGCTATTAAACTCTACTCGGTTCTGTGGCGCAACTTGGCGGTAGTTCGAGCAGTCTGAGCGGTGGTAGATATGGCTGCGTCGATTGCCGATGATGGGGTAGGAAGAGGAGCGGACTCAGGCTCAACCGTACCAATCTGTGGGGGGCATCGAGAAGTAAGGCTATTCTCGGTTTCATTATTCAGCGGTACCAAGTCTGACAAGTCGAGCAATTGCCATCTTTGCGCTTGCCTATATACCCATGGGGGGATGGATGCTGGATCAGTCCACAGGCCTTCTTGCCCTCTCGGGCGTATTTTCCAAACCTTCGAGAACGACATCCCCCGGCGCTACTTCCGATACCACGAGCACCAGCCCTGCTTGAGGAGTTCATGATTGACGTTCGTTCCATCCTGCAGGAACACGCCTCCAAGGAGGCGCCCATACTCGTCCTTGCCGTGCGTTTGGAGTGTGCCTCTTTTCCGAAGACCAGCGCTGAGGCGGCATGCTTGGCGTTGTTGCCGTAGGCTTTGCCTTTCTCAGGCCAGTCGATGCCGCTCAGCCATGAACTGATAGGCCAAGAGAAGGTCACACACTGACGTGGCCGTAGTTTGCTGCGCGCTGTAATCACTTGAGAAGTCGAGGGGTTGCGGAGTCCTGCTACCACATGGCTACCAAGAACTGACCAGGGGAAGTTTCCCTGAGGCTGAAAGTCTTTATGGGCCTAGTTCAAGCTTCCGATATGAGGGCAGATAGAGGCAGGTGAACGGTCAAAGTCCGAACCCATCAACTACCGTACAGCGTATAACGTACTGCGAGCGACAAATATCAGTCGATCCGCTCAAAATTAGGTAAATATTCCGGATGAGCGTCTACTTTTCAAAGGTCATAAAATTATAACTGTTTGATATCTAATGAGAGTATAGCTCTCACCGCTTGACTGTATCGCTGGCATCAAGTCTGCCTTAGCACGGGTAACAGAAATCGGATGTGAGTTCCAATGCAGTAAGAAGCAAGGATGCGAAGGGCACGTTGGTGAATCATCAACAAGGAGGCGGTACGATGTGTACGCAGTTAAAGGGGCAAAAGGGGTTCACCCTGATTGAGTTGATGATCGTGGTCGCGATCATCGGGATCTTGGCGGCTATCGCCATCCCGAACTTCTTGACTTATCAGGCCAAGTCGAAGCAGTCGGAAGCCAAGGTCAGTCTTGGCGCGATCTTTACATCGGTTGTCGCCTTCCAGGCCGAGTCGAATCCGACTACGTTCATGCCCGCAACTAACGTCCAACAAATTGGTTGGGGGCCTTCCGGAAATCCACGCTATTCGTTCTGGTATTATGCAGCTGGTGCTGTGGCTAGAATGGCACCGTTGACGGGACCTCAAGCTGCCTCAGGTGGTTGTGACCCGACCTCGACTACAACCACCATTGCTCCCCTCGCAAGTGTAACGGGCTTCACCGCGACCGCAAAAGGGCAAATCGATCAAGATGCTGTTTGTGATGAATGGTCAATGAACGATGTTCGGAATCTGGTAAACAACCAGAGTGACGTGTAGGCTGTAGTCTAACGCGTCGAGCTGGCATGGCGGGGAGAGAGGCCTTGATGGTGGGTCTCTCTCCCTTGTCATTTGAGAAGAACGACCATACGATCTAGATATAATTGTCCACAACCATTTCCCCAGTTCTTATTCCTAGTTTAGGAACTCACATATTGGGCTGATGCGCCACCAGACCTGTAACAGCACATCGGCAATCGTTCTAGCAAGCAGGTCGAGGATAGAAATGATTCCTACGAATAGCGCAAGAACCGGCGTACTTTTCCGAAGAAGTCGATGACGAGATCAATC
>JBAXBK010000040.1:0-27476 GCA_037142015.1 Nitrospira sp.
GAGGTTCAAGAGCTGCTCGTTGGACCACGAAGCCCATTCCGGCTCATGATCATGGTTTTCTGGCACTGTCACGTCCTGCGCACATAATCGTTGCATTGATGCCATATTCTGCCTCGTCAACTTGCAAGAGGTGCTGTGGGAAATATAGCACGTGCCTTAACATTGGCCTGCCTGAAAAGACCTTTGCATTGATTGCTGCGTATAGGTGGAAAAAAATGTCCGATCAAGTCCAAGAATGAACCGACAGAGGCAATAGATGCCGTAAACCGGTCTAACGGAAGCGAGAAAGAAGAGTCGGATCAGCTCCCTTTTCACGCAATCGAGCCAGAACCCATTCATGCATCGACTGAGCCTTGACGTCGATCCCGGCCGAGCTGACGACATAGGACGTACCGGCACCGAGTCTGGTCTTTAGCGCATACTCGACCGTCACGCTGCGAAAAATATTCCCCGTGCACACGAATAGAACTGACTGGGAGTTGCCGCTGGGGTGGTTTTTATTATTCCCCAAGATGCCTCCGGTTGGAGATCGACAGCCGCGTGGCCGACCGCGTAGAATGCCGACCGATGTCACATTCAACAAGCCCCCCACGCCCATACCTCAAGCTGGACGTAGCCACGGAACAGCTGCAAACCAAGCTGCTTCGCCTTGCTGGGGAGACCATCAGCGAGTATGGCCTTATCAAAGACGGCGACAAGATCATGGTCTGCCTATCAGGAGGAAAAGACAGCTATGCATTGCTCGACTTATTACTGGTCTTACAACGGCGTGCTCCGATTCATTTCGACCTAGTCGCAGTGAACTTGGATCAAAAGCAACCAGGGTTTCCCGCTCATGTGCTTCCCGATTATCTCTCACATATCGAAGTCCCATTCCATATCGAGACGCGAGACACCTATTCAATCGTCAAGCGACTCATCCCTGAAGGGCAGACCACATGTTCACTCTGCTCCCGACTCCGTCGTGGCATTCTCTATCGCGTCGCTACGGAATTAGAAGCGACCAAGATCGCCTTGGGTCACCACCGCGATGACATTATTGAGACTCTCTTCCTGAACTTGTTTTACACTGGCAAACTCAAGACGATGCCGCCGAAATTGCGCTCAAAAGATGGCCGGCATATGGTCATTCGCCCTCTGTCCGCTGTGCGGGAGAGCGACCTTGCTCAATATGCCGAACTGCGCGCATTCCCCATTATTCCCTGCGATCTCTGCGGCTCACAAGAGGATCTCAAACGAAAACAAGTAAAGACGTTCTTGCGCGAGTGGGAGCAACGTTCGCCTGGCTGTACAGAAAGTATGTTCGCCGCTCTGTCGAACGTGGCGCCACCGCTACTCCTGGACCGACGGCTGTTCGACTTCGTAGGCCTGCGCGCATCCGATCACGCAGATGGACATGAGGATGAGTGGCTTGACCACGAGAGCAATACCTGACTGGGAATCTCCTCTTCGATCCCTCTAATTGAGAGTTGCCGGAGCATGGGTTCGCCTGCTCTCGCAATCGCCTAAGATCTGGTCAGTACCGTGGGCGAGGAAAAATCGAAGGAGATATTATTACTTGAGTTTTGAGGTAAATAGCTTGCGGAACTTGGCAACCTTTGGCCCAACTACCGCGGCACAGTATCCCTGGAATGGATTTCTCGAAAAGTACTCTTGATGGTAAGGCTCAGCTTCATACCACGTTCCCGCTGGCTCGACTTGCGTCACAACTGATCCGGGATACATCCCTTCTTTCGTAATCGCTGCAATAACCTCGTCCGCGACCTGTCTCTGATCTGGCGTGTGATAAAAAATGGCCGAGCGGTATTGCGTGCCGATATCATGACCCTGCCGGTTGGGTGTCGTAGGATCGTGGATAACAAAAAATACCTCTAGCAGTTCGCGATAGCTGACAATAGCGGGGTCAAATGTAATGCGTACTGCCTCTGCGTGACCAGTCCTGCCGCTACACACAGCTTCATACGTCGGATGATCTATTTGGCCACCCATATAGCCAGACTCGACCGCTACCACGCCCTTCATTTGGTCATAGACCGCTTCGAGGCACCAAAAGCAGCCGCCAGCTAAGGTGGCACTATTCAATCCCATCTGTGCTGAAGATGCGATGTGTTCCATCAACCAAATCTCCGGATGCGCGGCTTGGGGAGCAGGCGTAGAAAGTTCTATTTTCTTTCGGACATTACCTCTGCCTTATACCATAGGAAACTACGAAGCCGCGAATAGTTCTGCGGACGAGTGCATAGCTCCTCAGACTATTAGCAGGCAATGGGTTACATCTTGAATCTAAACAAGGAAGGGGAAACGAGAAGGACTACGCCTTAAACTCTTCGTCGAGACCAGCAATGACCTGTTTGAGCTTTATCTCCTCATCAGGCTGAATCTTCGTGAACTGAATCCCGAATGTATTGGCCTTGACCCACCGCACTTGGGCTTCGTCGATCCGCAACGGCCAGTCAAGTCCCGGGACATAGATCCGACACTCGAATGAGGCCCCTACGCCAACAGGCAAATCCGTTTCGATCATACAGCCACCGGTAGAGAGGTCGAGCGTCCGCCCTTGGCCTTCTCCCTGCCCACTTGAAATGATACTTCTGAACTGTGATGTAAAGCGTGGCTGTTGGCGTTTCTCTAGAGGAAGCTCTTTTTTGATCATGCTAGGCCGAGGATGCTCCTTTCTTAAATCCCCCTGTTTCCTTATGAGAGCCATGCGTATATCACCTCAATTAACAAACGACGAACCCCGGGCTCCGTGAAGAGATACCGGGGCTCCCTAGAGACCAGGAGTCGATGAGTTACTTCTTCACATTCAAGAGTACGTGTCCACGACGATTTTGTTGATAGCAGGATTCTGCAGGGTCCGTACAGAAAGGGCGTGCCTTGCCATACGATACGATCATCACCTGTTTGGGAGCTACACCGGATTCGATCAGATAGCTGCGCGCAGCCTTGGCTCGCTTATCCCCCAGAACGACATTGTAATCGGCTGTGCCTCGTTCGTCGCAATGGCCCTCGATTTTCATCACCGTTCCAGGATGCTCCTTCAGCCACTGTGCATCGAGATTCAATGCCTCCATGCCAGCATCTGAAAGCATCCACTGATCGTATCCAAAGAAAACATCCTGTAGGCCAGCTTCGATAGCCGCTTTTTCTTCTTTGGTTATTTCCGCGCGCTGACGGGCACTCAACCCAGAGGAAGAAAGAGATGCAATGTCGCCACCCTTCCCCAGGCGCTCTTCCGAAGGATTCTGAGAGAAACCACTTAATCCTCCCCCGCTCCCTCCTTGAGCCATGCCAGGAAAGTTTGGATTAGCACCGTTTTGCGCAGACCCTGCTCCTGTATCTCCATCGGACTGCAGCCACTTCATACTGCACCCCTGACTAACCAACAGGACAAGCCCCATTGCTGCCACGACACCTATTTTCATTGGACTTCTGATCATGATCGTTCTCCCATCTTTGGAATAAGACTTTGCCTGTGTAACTTAAATATAGCACCTGAATGAAAAGCCGGGTCCTCAAGCAACTCCTAGATTTATGCTTGAATTGTCAGGCTGTTGGAGATGGACCTTGAGAGTCGGCGCAGTAGGCGGGAGAACACGTGCCCTTTCACCCAACCGGGGAAGTACAGACCAGAAAAGAAATAGTTTAAAGTTGGGCTGGCTTGCGATCGGCCCACCGAGCCGGACGCATCACGGTACTTAACGCGGCTACAGCACAAATGAAAGCCAACATGGCCAGGCTCACCATCAGAAAAAAGCCAGCCCGGACATCATGAAGGACTACATGATTCATGGTAAGCCCCTCCTCTAGGTGACTGTGCTCTTATCCACTCAGCCATCCACAAGAACAGACCCAGGGTGCTACGGGATCCTGCTTCGTCGACCAGCGTCCACAACAAGGACAATGCCTCGTCCAAGCCTTCCGCTGTCCTCGATCTGACAACGTCCTGCTGTAATGCATGACACGATATTGCCTATAGCATAGCACCATTCAGACCGCCCGATGATCCTGCTTGCCATAAGAAGAATATTACTGGAGACACGAGGAATCTATGCAGCTTTGGTAGGGGGGATGGCCCTTTCGAAATGGCCAGGCAGGTCAGTTATAAGCTACTGATACTTCAGCGACTCTGTCCTGATGATTCAACGAACGGAGAGTGGTGCGCCCGGAGGGACTTGAACCCCCAACCCCCGGATCCGAAGTCCGATGCTCTATCCAATTGAGCTACGGGCGCACTTTGCCATTTCAAACACTTCGAAGAAGGCCTTGTCAAGGAAGGAGTGACCGCATGGGTTAGTCCTAACGTGACAGAAGCGATATCCGCACATGCTCACACCAGCGCGAGTACGGTCTCCACCAATTGATTGGTCGATCGACCGTCGGTCACGATAATGTGATCGGCAGCCGCTTGATATTTCGGCGTCCGCTCCCGCAATACGTCCTGAATTTCATCGACGAACGATTTGGTCTCAGTCAACGAGGGTCGCTGATTGCCACTGCCAATTCGTCGTGCGATCGTCTCGACGGAAGCTGTCAGCCAAAATACGGTGCCATTCGCCTTCAACGCCTCGACATTCTGTGCACGTAGTATGGCCCCACCGCCGGTGTCGACTACAAGCTGGTCACGGCTGGCAATTTCGCTGCAGATCTCGGACTCCAGATCCCGGAAATAATCCCAACCCTCCTGGCTAACGATCTCCGGGATCGTTCGTTGCGCGCGCTTGACGATCTCCTCATCGGTTGACACGAGTACCCGTCCCAAGCGCACAGCAAGCTGTCTGCCCACCATACTCTTACCAGTCCCCCGATAGCCAATCAGCACGATGTTCATGAAAAACGGGTTTCCAGAACGGTGCGCATGACGTCGGCTGGAGCAGCCTGATTGGTCCAGAGTTCGAACTGTGCTGCGGCTTGATGCAGAAACATCTCAAGCCCGGGAATCACACGACAGCCCGCCGCCTTAGCATCCTTCAGTAATTGGGTATCCCGAGGGTTGTAGACAATATCCATGACCGTCAATCCCGGATGGAGCAACGTCGCAGGCACAGAGGTTTGGTGTACTTTTGGCGACATACCCAACGGTGTGCAATGGATCAGCACGTGAGTATCCGGCAGAACCTTTCGCAACATACTTTCATCAAGAAGCGATTCCTGCACAACCATCCCTGTCTTCGACCGGAGATCTCGAACCAAGACTGTACGTTCCTGCTCATCAATCCCTAGTATGGTCAAGCGATCGATCCCGGTCTCTGCTCCGAGCGCGAAGGCAATCGCACGAGCAGCGCCTCCAGACCCCAGCATGACTACCTGACGCCCGTTCAAGGCCACACCGCCCTCACGAAGCGCGCGCAAGGCACCGGTCGCATCAGTGTTATACCCTGTGAGAGTCCCGCCTTCAGCCACAATGGTATTGATCGCGCCGATGTGACGTGCGATCGGCTCGACGGAATCAAGAAATGGAACGGCCGTCACCTTGTGAGGGATGGTCACGCTGGCGCCGCGAAAGTTGCCCAGAGCGCGCAGCCCCATAATGGCATCGGCGATCACTTCCACGCGGAACGCCAGATACACAAAGTTCAGCCCGCATTTTTGAAACGCGGCATTGTGAATCGCAGGTGAGAGCGAATGCTCGACGGGATTTCCGATTACGCCACAGAACTGCGTATGTGCGTTGATGTCCATAGCTTCAGAGGTCACGACTGTTGTTTCGTCTGCAGGCCGACTGACAGGCATCCGTCGCCGAGGGGGTGACGTTCATCATTCGCAGGAGGCACCTGCTCACGAGATGGTCATCCCTCCATCGATAGGAAAGGTCCCGCCAGTAACCCAGGCTGCCTCATCGGAGGCAAGATAGAGGACCATATTGGCCACCTCTTCTGGTTTCCCAGCTCGACGGATAGGATAGTGGGACAGAATGGGGCCCAGTTGTTCGGGGTTGCTCATCAGAGGAGCAGCCATTGGCGTATCGATAAGCCCTGGATTCACAACATTGCAGCGAATGCCCTCTTTGGCGTAGTCGACCGCGAGAGCTCTGGTCATGGCGTCGAGCGCCCCCTTAGAGGCGGCATAGGCCGGCAATGTGGGAAGCCCGATCACGCTCGCGATGGAGGAGATATTGACAATCGCGCCCTTCCCCTGCTTCAACATCTGCGGCAGGGCGGCTCGCGTCATGCGGAACACCCCAGTCAGATTGACGTCGAGAACTTGCGCCCAGGTCACATCGTCGATCTCATGCAGGCGCTTCCCGAAGTCCCCGACTCCGGCATTGTTGACAAGAATATCGAGCCGCCCGAATTGCTGCACAGTCCGACGTACCGCCTCCTGGACATGGGCTTCATCCGTGACCGATCCGGCAACGGCAAAGGCTTTTCCCTGCTCCTTCACGATATCGCTCACGACCCGGTCCAACTCCCCTTGCCGCCTTCCCGTAATCACGACCGATGCCCCTTCGTGCGCAAAGGCTTTTGCGATCGCCTCACCGATGCCAGCGTTGCCCCCCGTAACAATCGCGACCTTTCCACTTAACCGATTCATCGCGCGTCATCCTCTCGCTCTTCGTGAGCATCAGTAGCCTCGCCTACAGACTCAACCACTTGAGCTACAGGCCACAAACCAGACTCGATTTTTCTTGCCACCGTAATGAAACCTGAATGGGCGACCATTCGGTGATCCGGCCGTACGCTGCGCCCCTGTATCGACCAGGTCCTCAACAGCGTTTCAAATGTTTCGACCATACCAAAGACCATCGCTCGCTCAAGGGCCTCGACCGTCTGGACCACTTGAGGGACGGTGGGAACAAAGCTCAAATACATACCGCCGGAACGAAGGACCTGTGCCGCATACGGCACCACCTGCCAAGGCTCAGGAAGGTCGAGGACGAGGCGATCGAAGAGCTGACCATCCTCGAGCAGGTCGATTCCCTCGTAGACGTTCCGACGAAGCGGGATGAGGTTCGGCGCCGGTCCCATATATCTTTCAATGTTCGTCATCGCCGTTCGCGCGAAATCCTCACGGGCTTCATAGGTCACCACTACGCCACGCGGGCCCACGGCGCGCAGTAGTGCCATCGTCAACGCTCCGGATCCGGTCCCCGCCTCGAACACGCGTGCCCCTGGATAGACATCCGCCCACATGGGGATGAGCGCAAGATCCTTCGGATACAGCACCTGCGCGCCACGCGGCATCTTCAGCACATAGTCGCCGAACGTCGGCTTGAGCGCCAACATCGTCTTGTTGCCTGAGAGCGTGACGAGAGAACCATCAGGCTTTCCGATGAGGTCATCGTGGGCAATCTTGTGACCACTCAGCTGATAGAGGTCTCCGGCCTTCAAGGTCAGGGCATACTGCCGCCCTTTCTTATCGACCATATGGATACGCTCGCCTGATTGAAAGTATGACATCCATTCCTATTCTAGAAGTGCCACGCCGGCTTTTCAACAAGACAACGCCCACGATGATAGTTTTCTTCGCCTCTACGACGTGTTCACTGGAAACACTGATTGAAGTTTCTTTCGATATGCAGATCCACTGAGTCCGACCTGTTCAACACGAATACCCGAATCAAACGCAATCTCCACTATCTTCAGATGTTCCCTGAAATCGCGTCGGAGAAAAACTCTGCTACGACATTCCCCATATCCACTCATGCATATGAATGCCTGCTTTCCGAAAGACCTGTTTCAGAAGTAGATGTGGCAATTAGGCCCCTTGGCCTATAGACACACCTACACATTTACAGCAAAGATGCCACACAGCCTCTCAGGCCTCCTCATTAAAGCACTCTAATAGTGCTGCCTTTCCCGCTAAGTCGCGCTCCGCTGTTCTCATAAACAGTCCAGCACAATATTTGCTGTGTAGAGAGATCCTGAGGACCGTCTAGCGGCACAGAACCCAGAATGAATCGTTTGCCGGATCGCTGTCTCTTACAGGATAGAACACAAGAACGGAATCCACTTGAGACCGACCATGTGGAGAGAAACATCCGCCAGTAAAAGGAGGAATCACGACATGGAAGAAAGTCTTCTCCCAACCCCTGCGCAGATAGAGCATCTCACAATTGTAAAAGACGTTGACGCTGATGATCCCAAAGCGAGCGACCTCTTGGATGTGATCGGCCGGGACACCTCCGAAGAGGAGCAACTTGAGGAGCCGACGAAGGCAACGACTCGTACCGCCGTGAGCGGCGGCCCATTCATGTTGGAATCACTTTACTTTCGCTCCTTCGGTGAACGAGCTCTGTTGACCAGAGAAGAAGAAGTTGAGCTTGCGAAGAAGATTGATTACGGAACAACCACCATTCGGAAAGCTTTACGCCACGCGATACCAGTTTTCCAACGGCTCAAACGATCGGACTCTGTTCTCGAGGCACACCGCACACTTCAAACGGTCAAAGGTTTGAGCGGGCTTTCCGCCACAGCGATCGATAAAGCCGAGCAGTGCCTCGCGGAAATGATCAAACAGGGAACGGGGCAGCAAAGGTTTCCCGTTGCCATCGCCAAGCAACTCAAGGAAGGGTTGGCCGCTTTGCGCTCCGCCCGGATCGTGCTCGAACAGGCAAAAGATGAATTGGTGCGCTGCAACCTACGGCTCGTTGTGGATGTGGCAAAACATTACACAGGCCGTGGCCTAACTTTGCTGGATCTCGTGCAAGAAGGAAATATCGGTTTGATGAAAGCGGCCGAGCGCTATCAATATCGTAAAGGGTTCAAGTTCAGTACCTATGCAACCTGGTGGATCCGTCAAGGCATCACCCGTGCTCTTGCAGATCAATCACGGACCATTCGCATTCCGGTTCACCAGACCGAAGCTTCCCACCGCATTCTCCGAGTGACTAGACGACTCGGTCAACAGCTAGGCCGTCCGGCTCGACTCGAGGAAGTGGCACAGGTGCTGAGAATGAGACCAGAACGACTTCACGAAACCGTGCAGGCATTTCAAGAACCGGTCGCACTGGAGAAACCGGTAGGTGATGGGAGTACGGAATTCGGGGAACTGCTCCCTGACCTGCAAGCAATCCCACCCGATGCCCACGTGCACCGGACGGAAATGTCCCACCAGCTTGAGCGCATTCTCGACACACTCACACCCCGCGAGCAGACCGTCATTCGGCTGCGCTTCGGTATCGGCCAGGATCAGGCCTGTACGTTGGAGCAGGTAGGGCAGAGCCTCTCGGTGACGAGGGAACGGATTCGCCAGATCGAAGCAAAAGCGCTCAAGAAACTGAAGACGCCTCAAATTAAAAACATGTTTGCCGCCATCCAGTAAGCCACAGTCTCATAAGGCAGGGGAAAGGGCGAGGACGAACCCCGCCCTTTTTCCTTTCTACGAACTTTCACCCTGAATGCTGTTGTGCGACAATGAGGCCGAGTCGAATAGACGAGGCCCCATGACGAGTGTGTGTACAATATGGCTTCAGAATCCCACACTGCCGAGGGCTCTTTCATGATTCTCGCCGCTGGAGCACACCTAGGTCACGATTTCCTAACACAGGGGAATGAGCCTCTTCCGAAGTCTCTCCCACAAGTGGGTACACTTGTCCAATTTCCCCAACCGATGCCCTATAGCGAGACATATGCACTTCAGAGGCAACTCCAGGAAGACCGGATTGCAGAGAGACGAAGGGATGTGTTGCTGCTCCTTGAACACTCACCGGTCTATACCCTGGGCCGTTCCACCAAATCAGAACATTGGAGCTGCGGGGAAGAGGGCCTCCGACGGACAGGCGCCAGTCTCCAGTCCGTAGATCGTGGTGGCTCGATTACCTACCATGGACCAGGACAGGTCGTGGGCTACCCCATCCTCAAGCTGTCTCATTATTGTTCAGGCCCGAAACGGTATGTATGGAGCTTGGAGGAGGTCTTGATCCATACCCTCTTGCAATGGGGAATTGAGGGTTACCGTATCGAGAAAAACCCTGGCGTTTGGGTTCGCTGGAATCATACTGATGCAAAGATTGCCGCGATCGGAATCCGGATCGATCATGGTGTCACGATTCACGGGTTTTCGCTCAATGTCGATATGGATCTATCCCCTTTTTCCCACATTCTTCCTTGTGGCCTAACACAGTGCCACGTCACGTCCATGGCAGAGCTCCGGCAGTCCAGCATATCGTCATCAATCGTCGCGCAACAAATAGCGCAGGAATTCACGCGAATATTCAACATTCAATGGATGAGCCTCCCTCTCGACAGCATTGAGCAAAGACATCCTGATCACCGCCTCACATCAACGCCCCCGCTTCACACCTGACCAAAGGAACAGCCCATGCACGAACTCAACACACCGACTTTCCGGCTGGCAGTTGCACAGTTTGATCAAGCGGCCGAGGCCATGGAACTTGATCGTAATTTACGCGAGCGCCTGAAACTTCCTCAACGGTCGCTGATTGTCAGTCTGCCGGTCCGGATGGATGACGGCCGAGTCGAGGTCTATACCGGATATCGTGTGCAGCACGATTCCGCCCGCGGTCCCACAAAGGGCGGCATTCGCTATCATCCGGATGTGAACCTTGGGGAAGTTGCGGCACTCGCCATGTGGATGACATGGAAATGCGCGTTAGCCGACCTGCCCTATGGCGGAGCCAAAGGTGGCGTCGCAATCAATCCAAAACAGTTGTCACGACCAGAGTTACAACGACTGACCAGACGTTATGCAGCGGAAATCTTCCCGTTGATTGGGCCAGATAAAGACGTACCGGCCCCAGACGTCGGCACAGACGCCCAAGTGATGGCCTGGATCATGGATACGTATAGTCAGCAGGTGGGGTATTCGGTACCAGGTGTCGTCACAGGCAAGCCCTTGTCGATTGGAGGAAGCCTCGGACGTGAAGAAGCCACTGGCCGCGGAGTGGTCTGTGTCACTCTGGAAGCGCTTCACCACCTCAAGCTCGATATTCGGAATACCACCGTGGCTATCCAGGGGTTCGGCAACGTCGGGGCCCATACAGCTCGCATCATGAAGGAGTGTGGCGCACGCGTCATCGCAGTGAGCGACGTGAACGGAGGCATCCATAATTCGAGCGGCTTGGACATTCCGGAACTCCTTACTCGCTATAAGACCGAAGGCCAATCCCTCCGAGACACCAAGCTGGGAGACTGGCTTTCTAACGACGAATTGCTTCAACTCGATTGCACTGTGTTGATTCCTGCAGCACTCTCCGAACAAATCACCGAACACAATGCCGCGAAGCTGCGCTGCCGGATTCTCGCCGAAGGAGCAAACGGTCCAACGACGCTGGAGGCCGATCGCATACTGCAGGACCAAGGCATCTTTATCATTCCGGACATCCTGGCCAACTCCGGTGGCGTGATTGTGTCCTACTTTGAGTGGGTGCAGGATGTGCAGCGATTTTTCTGGAAAGCCTCTGACATTCAAGAGCGATTGCAAGATATCATGACCACCGCCTTCCATCGGACATTAGAGTTTTCCGTTTCCAAAAAAACTTCTATGCGGATGGCAGCCCTGATGAGCGGAATCGACAAGGTCGCGCAAGCACATCTCCATCGTGGACTCTACCCATGAGTTCCCAACACCATGAAGGTGGAGATCCCATACTGCCGAGGATTCCTGTGTGAAGGACTATACGTCGGTCAGGCTCGCCGTGATTAGGTCGGACGACAAGAGGGCACTCCTGCGCAAAATGCGCTCATGCCATGGATTGTTTAACGATCGGCTTGTCGGACGGAGAGACATCGCCAACTGATTCTGAGGCTTACTCTCGTGCGCTTGCGATCCTGTTACTCCATGCGCTAGGGTGGGCTGAGCTGAGTCAGACTGGATTATTGGAGATTTGCAGGATGGATCGGAATGCCATTATATCTCTCTGGGAAGCCCACAAAGATGAACGGTGGCCTCAAGTGGAAAACCAGCACGAGGGGCCATTGATGACACTGGATACAGTGATCAGCGGATGTGTCGTGTACTTCCTCGATAGTCCTGAGGGACTTGATGCCCAACGGATCGGGATCGTCGAGGATTGCGTTGCAGATCTCGATAGTCTGACCGATGAACTGGACGAAAATTGTCGGCCCTACTTTCACCGACTCCGGAGCCTCGGAGCCCTTCTCATCTCGACCCATCATAGCATCTAACCTATCGGTCAGCCCCCATCACGCATTCAACCATTCTTGCAAGTTCTCAGGCCGTTCGATAAAATGCATTACGCGCTTTGGTCCCACCAAGTTGAATAATACGTTCCCGCACCATCCATCTCTCGGAATATATAGGTAAGGAAGAGTCGATGAAGGATTTACTGCGAGTCGTCACGCTGACATGCATGGTAACGGCTGGAGTCGGCGCATGGGCACCCCCCGGGTATGGCGAACCCTACGAATTAAGTAAGAACGACGTGATGGACCCCAAGACTTTGAAGAGTGCCGAGATTTCATTGTTTGGAGTCAAGTTGGGAGATCCTGAAGCCAAAGCCCTAGGCTCTCTCGTAAATGAAAAAATTCCTGGAGTAAAAGTGGAACAGGAAGCCTCGTTTATCTTTTTGCTCGACCAACGTAAACCGACCGGCCCTATGGCTGGCGTGCGCATTCAGGACGGCAAGGTCGATCTGATCTTTATTAATAATCGATTTTCCTATAAGACCCGAGGAATTTTTCGCAACGTGTTGAACAGCGAGAGCCCTGACGATGTACGAAAACTATTGGGGCAGGAAGACTACGGGGACGAAAACGTGATGGGGGCCATACTCGCCTATGATAAGCAGGGATTCGTCATCAACTATCTTGGGAAAGATGTCAACGTGGAGTTTTCTCCGCTTCGATAGCATTGAGGATAACTCTCAGGCTACGACGGCCCTCTCGCCTCTGCCTACCTGCATATCAACTGGATCAAACAAACTATTCAATGCAGAGACTCGGATGCTTGTAACCCATAGGCAATGAGGCTCGTCGCAGTGTTCCAGCGACGCTTGGAGTTGAGGATCACGAGAAGAAGATCGCTCCCGTTCTGGGAAACCTTGGCGATGAGACATCGCCCGGCTTTGGAAGTAAACCCGGTCTTGATACCTTCGACGCCAGGAATACGCCCCAGTAATCTGTTCGTGTTGTGCAATACATAGGCGCGGTGACCGCTGACAGGGGTAATGATCGCACGTTCTTCACGGACTAACTGCCGGAAAATCGGTTGATCGAGAGCCATGAGACTCAGCGTGGCAAGGTCTTCAGCCGTCGAGTAATGGTCTGGATTATCGAACCCGCAGCCATTGCTGAAATGTGTATCCGCTAAGCCAAGCTCTTCCGCCTTGGCATTCATGAAGTCCACAAACTGTGCTTCGTCGCCACCCACATGCTCCACCGCTGCCAGACAAGCATCATTTGCCGACACGATCAACATGGCCTTCAGCAAATCTTCCAATCTAAAAACCTGCCCAGCCTTCACGCGTAAATGCGTTTTGTGAGCCCGTGCGGCATTGGGACTAATCGTGACAAGATCATCCAACTGTCCCCTTTCTAGAATGACCAGCGCCGACATAATTTTCGTGAGGCTGGCGGGGGACATTCGCTTTCCAGCATCGTGTTCATACAACACACGACCGCTATTGAGCTCCTTGAGAAGAATACCATGAGCTGGAGCGACTCGCCACGGAGGGAATTGGTGCGGAATAATCGCGGTTCGGACATGCGCCGGTTGAGCCTCTACGCTCTTCGCAAGAGCGATGGACGGAGTGAGGGACTCGACACCGATCAACAGAAGACCGATGAGCACCATAGCAGCATGCGCGAGAACTGGCACCCGATGAAACCTTCTGCAATCTCTTGTCATGATGAACCTGTCACTCCCACTCATAGTGTAAACGATTCCCTCACCTTTCCTCCACGAAACCCGCTGTCAATCACTTTATGGAAGAAACGGAGCAGATCAGCGAGGTCTATCCAGAACCCGCAATTCAAACAACGGGCATAGAGTCGCCGATTCACGAGCGTATAGTGACGCTCGACCATCATGCAGCCCTTACACCTCAAACAGTGCATCGTTACGCCTGTCTTCAGACTCTGTGTCTACCGAAGTCGATTCATCACCAATGCCAAGCAGCCTGCCAATAATCCCCCGCCGACAATCGTGGTGCCAAACGAGAGGTACGCACTGGCCCCGTTTCCCGGAGCGGTTCCGTCAAGCAGCTCTCGCACACCTCCCTGTACCATCAGCACAGAGAGGGTGAGCAATGCGCCGATTGCAAACCACCATCTAAATGATCTCACCAGTGTCCTCGGAACAGAGCGCAAAGAGGCCTGTGCGGCGCTCATCAGGCACTGTAGCCGAGGGTCGACAGGCTGTCAAGAAGACTGGTATTGATGACTCACTCCATGATCGATAGATGGCATACGCGCCTCACGGGGAAGGCGCGACGGGAGTGGATTCCGCTTTCAACCCTCGATGGAGAAAGATAGAGACGCTTCCGTTTCCGTTGTCCGCTGTCACAAGTCCAGGCTCTTCAGCCTCCTTCGTTGTGACACGAAACGTCGCGAGGGCAAAGGGACCTGGCTTTGTCCTATAATTTCTCGGCGGATATTCGAAAGTCCCGTCGCCACGGCCAAAGAGAATGGAGAGATCACTCGATTGAAGATTGACAATGGCCACGTCTGTAAGACGGTCGCCGTTGAAGTCGCGAGCGAGCCCGAAGTTCGGTCCTGCATCGGCACCGGAATCGTGCCCTGGCTGGAACGTCCCATTACCTGTTCCGAGAAAGGTTGTGAAGCTATCCTGCACGCCGTTGATGACAAGTAGATCGCGGATCCGGTCACGGTTGAAGTCGGTGAAAGTCACCCCAAGCGGGCGCTTCCCCGTCCGATAGTCGGTGGGAGGACGAAAGGTGCCATCGCCATTCCCCATCCAAATAGAGACCGCGTTCGACATCGGTCCGCCGTTCGTCACAGCTAAATCGATCTTCCCATCGCCATTCAAGTCGGCCAACGCCGCCGATGTAGGCGTATCGCCATATTCATACTGCGCGCCATGGGTGAATTCACCGGTGCCGGTTCCCAGAAAAACCTTGATCTTGTCGTTCCTCAGCGCGACCACAAGGTCTGGAGCCTGATCACCGTTCAAATCGTCACTCGCGATGGCAATAGGAGTCCGATGCACGGGATAGCGCGGCCCTTCTTCAAATTTTCCATCGGCCCGCCCGAAAAGCACGGCCACTTCGTCGCCCCCGGAACAGGCCAACACCACATCGGGATACGAATCGCGGTTGAACATTCCAAGGGCAAGCGAGCGGGGCTCCTTACACACATTCAGCTGAACTTGATCGTGGAAGGTACCGTCACCGTTGCCTAAGAGAATCGAAAGGGTATCGCTGCCAATATTAGTTGTCACCAGATCGGTGAAACCGTCCTGATTGACATCCGTGGGGGTGACCGTCGTCGGGTTCTTCCCTACTTTGTAACTGGCAAAGTAGTAAAAAACATCTGGCGGGGAGTAGGGATCTTGCTTGGTACAGCCGCTTGCCAGAAGCAGAAAGATACTTGTCGCTACGACGGCAAGATTCCGGCCCGTATGCCCGTCAGCGGCTCTGGCCACACCCACCTCTCGAGTGAGAAACCGCTGACATGATGATTCCTCCATATAAGCACGCGCCCATCGATCAAACCTTTCCGCTGAAACAAATGAAATCAGTATACAGACCACTGCTTTCTCTTGGCAATCAATCAAGCACGCAACAATCCCTGCCAAAATGAGTTTCCCCAATCCTGGCCTGCTCATCAGCGGCTTTGAAAACGACGCGGTGTTTGGGGTACAATGCCTACCTTCGTAAGGAGGAATCCATGAGCAAGATGATGAAAATTGAATTGTCGATGTACGGAATTGCCGAGGTACTGCACTGGTGTCACGACCGGAATAAGGGCCGGGTCCCCGGAGTGGACACAGCAGGCTTCGACAAAATGAAGATGCTCTTAGCCGAGAAGCCTCAGTCAGGCGATTATTTTACTCTTGATCAATTCTGGAAGAAGCGGGCGACCTTGGACTTGACCGAAGATGAAGTGGCCACAATTGATCGCTGTCTCTACGATATCCCGAATTTCGATAGCGAGCCCCTCCCCCAAATCCGGCATAAGTTCTGGCCGCAACAGACAACCGCCCACTGAACAGCAGGGGCCGTTCTCAAACGGCCCCTGTCTCTACCTCTTAGTGATTCAACCAGCCTGCTCGCTCAGACAGGGCCAAGAGTAGCGTGAGGAACCCATTGCGTTTTGTGCGCGCTGGTGAGGAGAGCTATCTGGGAGAATGAGTAGCCTGACGACTGCAGAAAAACTATTTCGGCACAACAGCGCTTCGATGGCCCACACGTCGGGGCAAGCCCTGATTATCTGATCTGTCTCGTTTGGTTGGTTGAAGAAGACAAACTCGATGAACTAAACAAACCAGATGAACCAGATAGACCAAATGAACAAGACGGGCTGGCGGCCTTTTTTAGCATCCTGCCGCTAGAGCGTCCCTTCTCCCTTAAGATACCGGCGAAAGCGGTCCATCAAATCAGCACCGAGAGTCCCACCTTCCGGCTTCTTCAGGTCCGGATCGGCAAAATGCCCGCGAATTTCCTGGAGGCGTTTTTCCGCCTGCTCATTCCCCTGCAACCGCTTCGTCTTCTCCAGCGCCGTATCAAACGCTTCAAATGTCAGCTCCTTGTACCCAAAAGACCGAATCCGTTTGACAGCTTTCATCATGGCTTGATTCCTGAACGTCGTCAGATGTTCCGAATCGATTTCTAAGAGCCCAAGCTTTCTGGCCCTCCGCTCGGCAGCCTTACGGATTCCGCTACGCACAAAATCTGGAGACGTTTGCAGTCGCTTCCATGCCTCATCGGTCCATGCGACTCGATCCTGGGGTGCGCTCCACAATTGAAGCAACGTCGACTCGTCGATCCGCATCACACCTTTCTCTCTGGCCAAATCTTCGGTATCCCGCCTCAACATGTCGGTAACGAATTCAATGGCGATCGGCGGCGACTGTTTCAGCTTCTCTTGCAACTGGGCCAATGCCCCTTCGCTCCACTCCAATGGAGGACCCGAGGCCTCACGGAGATCGCCCAGCGCTTCCACCTTTTCAAAGAGTTCGACATTCACCTCAAGATGACCCCGCTCCTTGGCAATCTCTTCTGAAATCTGCTTGATCATGTGGCGCATGAACTCTGGAACCATATCCAGTCGGTCCTTGGCGGCGGCAGTCCAGGGAAGATGGCCTTGCGCCATCTGCTCTGCCGCATCGGCCATACCAGATTCCCCTCCCATACCACTCATCATTTGATTCTTAAACTGATCGAGAAGATCCCCTGTAATTTCTGCATGTCCAAGCTCCCGGGCTTTCTTCTCGGCCAAACGACGAACCATTCCACGCAGAAATAGCGGTGCCCGCTCCAGACGTTTTGAGGCTTCGTCCGTCCAACGGACATCTACTCCGACCGCATCGTGGGAATCTGGTGCGTTCATGATGAGCGTCCTGTTATGACTGATTTAGGAGTTCCTTCAATTCCTTGCCGGCCTTGAAAAATGGGACCTTCTTAGCAGGAACCGCCACAGTCGCGCCGGTCTTGGGATTCCGCCCCTCTTTCATCCGGCGAGCCCGAAGCCGAAAACTGCCGAACCCTCGGATCTCCGTCTTATCGCCGTTCTTCAACGAATCACGCACACAATCAAAAATCGTGTTGACGACGACTTCCGCCTGCCGCTTCGTCAACGTCGTGACCTGTTCGGATACGCGCTCGATGATCTGGGCCTTTGTCATATTGGGTTCCCCTTTCATACTAATGAATCGACCGACAGGCCGATCCGCCCGCGCTAGAACGCCATAAGATACTTGAGGCTGACCCCGGGGTTAAAATTCAACTTAGGAAACAGCATCGACAAGCGAGACTCGAGCAATTCTCTTATCGAAAATCGTCGACGCGGCTCGATGACTTTCGGCTCGCCTTCGATACCGGCCACATCCGCCGCAAGTTGAATGGCCGCTTCGAGATCACCGAGTTCATCGACAAGCTTAGAATCTTTAGCCTGGCGGCCCGTGAAGATTCGACCGTCCGCCAATGCCTGCACAGCCGCCATATCAAGCCCGCGTCCTGCCGCCACTGCCTCAATAAACTGTTTATGGACATCATCCATGACGGATTGGAGCAACGCTTGCTCTTCATCGCTCATCTTCCGTAGCGGCGATCCTACATCTTTGAATTTTCCACTTTTGATCACGACACCTTCGACCCCGATCTTCTTGAGCAACCCTTCGACGTTAGCCATCTCCATGATGACTCCGATGCTCCCCGTCAACGTCCCCGAATTGGCCATGATCCGATCGGTCGCAACTGCAATATAGTACCCGCCCGACGCCGCCACCGTACCCATTGAGGTAATCACCGCCTTATTACTTTTGTTACGAACCCGCTGGACCGCATCATGGATTTCTTGCGACGGCACAACCCCGCCACCGGGGCTGTCGATGCGCAATACGATTGCCTTCACGGAGGGGTTTTCGGCAAAACGATTCAACTCGCCGATCGTGGATTGCGCATCCACAATGACCCCTTCAATACGGATCAATCCGACCCGGTCCTCCATAGAAAAGTCGAGGTCAGGGAAAAACAGGTTCACCAGAAAGAGCAGGCCGAGCCCGATGCCGAGCGCCCAGAGTGCTCTGCGCACGATCCCTCGCTTCGGTGGCCTTTGTGCTATTTCATCCATCATCGTTACTGTTCGCAAAGGGCCGAGGGCACAAGGCCCCCGGCCTACCCCGAGATCTGGTACTTAAACCTACTTGCCGTCCTCGTCTTGGCTTCGCTTCCGGTTCTGTTTCGCCGCACGGCCCAAACTTTGGTCCAATACGCCTTGCGTGGCATGATATTCATCGACCGTTCGGCGATCAGAATCCATTTGATGGTCGCGCAGGCTGAGTGCGATCTTCCGTTCTTCACGATCAACCTTGATGATCTTGGCCGTCACTTCATCCTGCAGTTTGAATTTCTCTTCGAGCTTGGCCTGGGCATCAAGACCCGCCTCGCTGATATGAATCAACCCTTCGACTCCCCCGTCCAATTCGACAAAGATGCCAAAGTCGGCGACCTTGCTGATCTTCCCGACCGCTACATCCCCAACCGCATACCGGGCCGGGATCTCGTCGTCCCATGGATCGCTCTTGAGCTGCTTATACCCGAGCGATAGCCGCTCCTTTTCCTTGTCGATCCTCAATACCACGGCCTCGACCTTCTGCCCCTTTTTAAAGAGCTCAGAAGGATGCTTGATATGTTTCGTCCACGACATGTCGGAAATGTGAATCAATCCGTCGATGCCCTCTTCAAGTCCGACGAATGCGCCAAAATCGGTGAGACTCTTCACCTTCCCTTCAATATGGGTACCAATAGCATACTTCCCTTCCACCATATCCCAGGGGTTCGGCGCAGTCTGCTTCATGCCGAGTGAAATCTTCCTGCTGGCCGGATCCACGTTCAACACCGCCGCTTCAACCTGATCCCCAATAGACACGACACGTGACGGATGGCGCACCTCGTGTGTCCACGACATCACAGAGACATGCACCAAACCCTCGACACCTGGCTCCAGCTCGATGAACGCCCCGTAGTCGGTCAGGCTCACGACACGACCTCGAACACGAGTGCCAATCGCATACTTCGTGGCTACGCCGGTCCAGGGATCGGCGCTCTTCTGTTTCAACCCGAGTGAAATACGCCCGGTCTCTCGGTCGTATTTGAGCACGCTCACTTCCACCTTATCGCCGATGTTGAACATTTCCGAAGGATGGCCGACTCGGCCCCAGGACATGTCCGTGATGTGGAGCAACCCGTCGATGCCGCCGAGGTCGATGAACGCCCCGTAATCCGTAATATTTTTCACCTGGCCTTGAATCAATTGCCCTTCCTTCAACGTGGAAAGGGTCGTCTTCCGCTTCGAATCCCTCGTCTCCTCCAGAAGAACGCGCCTGGACACGACGACGTTGCCACGCCGATGATTGATCTTGATGATCTTGAGAGGGAACGTACGGCCAACCAGCCCATCAAGATCCCGCACCGGATGAAGATCGATCTGCGAGCCTGGCAAAAAGGCCTTCACGCCGATATCCACCATCATGCCGCCCTTAATACGTGCCACGATCTTGCCGTCAATGCTCTTGCCGTCATTGAAGAGCTTTTCCAGCTCCTCCCAAATCTTCATCTTGTCGGCTTTTTCCTTGGAGAGCACCAGATTGCCGTCGGCGTCTTCGCACTCCTCGATATAGACTTGAAGCCGATCACCCACCTTGATGTTCTGAAGTTCCTCGGTGGAGAACTGATCGTTCTGGATCATCCCTTCAGACTTGTAGCCGATGTCCACGACCACCTTGTCTTTGGTCACGGCAACAATACGGCCTTCCGTAATGGTGCCCTCCTCGAGGTTCTTGAATGTCTCCTCGTACAGAGCCGCTAAGGCCGCTCGATCTAATTGCTGATCACTCGATGGTGAAACCGTACTCATGGTATAGATCCTACTCTTCCGACAGGAGTCGGGTGCTGATGGTTATACACCGACATTCACTCAGCCTTGCGAATGTCGGCACTGGACTGCTGGGTCGGAGACTCCACGGCACCTAGTGCGGCGATACGATCCATCACGGTGCGGCTCACCTCCTGATAATATTGCTTGGCATCTCCACCCTCTCCGTTCCGGGGAAACATGAGGGAGTCTCCATAGATAACGGTCACAGGACAGAAGTGCGGCCACGTAGCTCCAGGCGGCAGCACATCGAACGTGCCCTTGAGATACGCCGGAACCACCGGACATCCGGTTTGTGCCACGATCATACCAATCCCCGGTTTGGGGGACTGTAGCCGGCCATCCGCACTGCGACTGCCCTCCGGATAGATCACCACAACTTTTCCTTCCTTGATCAGAGAAACCGCTTTACCAAATGCGTCACGGTCAAACCGACCGGTCTTCAAGGGAATCCACCCCAACCATTGGCAGATCGCCTTAAGGCCTGGAACCGGGAAGAGATCGCTACGCCCCAAAAACCAGGCCCGCCGCCGCATCCCACAACCCAGGAGGGGGATATCCAGGTAGCTGGCATGGTTCGCCGCGACGATGAACCCGCCGGTCCGTGGAACTGCCCCGACGACTCGAAAACGAAAACACAGCCAGCCGATGGTCCGAGCGAAGACCCACAAGATCCCGTAGAAAACCGAACTCACAATTTGGCCGCAATCACAGCCATCATCTGGTCCACAACATCGGTAGCGGACAAGTTCGAAGTGTCGATATGCCGGGCATCCTCAGCAGGAACCAGTGGAGCGATCGAGCGGGAGCGGTCCCGCGTATCACGGTTTGTCAAATCGGCGCTCGTCTCTTCAAGTGCTCCGGAATGTCCCGCCGCAACGAGTTCCCGATGCCGGCGTTGGGCCCTGACATTCGGATCTGCCTCGAGAAAAAATTTCACATCTGCCGAAGGGAATACCTTCGTTCCCATATCGCGCCCCTCTGCCACCACCGCTCCGCCTTCTCCGATTTGTCGCTGGACGGGCAACAGCCAAGCCCGGATCGCGGGAATTGCCGAGACCACCGATGCCGCTGCCGATACCGCAGGCGTTCGGAGTTCGTTGCTCACATCCCTGCCACCGACCAGCACTGCCGCCACTCCCTCATGGAACTGCATTTGAAGCGACAACGCGGGCAACAGAGCAGCGACCGCGTCGGTATCAGCCGGATTCCGGCCAGACTCAATGACCGCCCAAGCCATCGCCCGATAGAGCGCTCCTGTGTCAAGGTACAGATAGCCCAATCGAGAGGCCAACAACCGGGCCACGGTACTCTTGCCGACACCAGCCGGACCATCAATTGTCACGATCAGCCGGCTCGCTTGCTTGTCCCCCGCAATAGATCCTGCATTGTGATCCCGCATCATAGCCGTCATCAGCACTCGCCAACTAACTCTAAGAGCCTGTGATGAAAGCCCGGGAATGATGTCTCAATACAAGCCGTCTCGTCAATCAATGTCGGTGTCGAAGCGGTCAAGCCTGCAATGGCCAGTGACATCGCTACCCGGTGATCCCCATGACTCCGGCCATGTGCAGCCCGTAGTCGCCCATTAGCTTCCGCTGTGCCAAGCCCTTGCACAACCATCCCGTCGGGCTTTTCTGTGATCTGCGCCCCCATTGCGCGTAATTCTGCCGACACTGTCGCAATGCGATCGCTTTCTTTGACCCGCAATTCTTCGGCCCCGGAGATGATCGTCTCACCCTCTGCGACCGCAGCCGCGACACAGAGGATGGGGAATTCATCGATCGTCTGAGGGATCAAGTCCGCACCAATCGCCACCCCGCGCAACCTGGCTGACTTCACTCGGATATCCGCAACCGGTTCTCCTGCCTCTTCACGCCGGTTGAGCAGTTGAATATCCGCTCCCATTCTTGTCATCACTTCTAACAGGCCGGTCCTGGTGGGGTTAATACCCACCTGTTGAATCGTCACATCCGAACCAGGAACAACCGTCGCACCGACGATGAAGAATGCCGCAGACGAGAAGTCCCCCGGTACAACCAATCGTGGCGCCGCATTCCAGCCAACAGACGGACGTCCATCAAGCAGCAGGGTTGTCCCGTCCCGTCGAAAAGCAATGCCGAAAAACTGGAACATCCGTTCCGTATGGTCCCGTGAAAGACGCGGCTCTGTAATCCGGGTCATCCCTTCGGCAAATAGAGCCGCAAGCAACAAGGCCGACTTAATTTGCGCGCTCGCCACCGGCGAGTTGTACGTGATCGCACGGAGACGGCTACCCATCACAGCTAAAGGCGCAAGTTCACCGCCTTTGCGTCCGGCGATGGTCGCGCCCATTTCCCGCAACGGCTTGACGACCCGCCCCATAGGACGGCGACGAATCGATTCGTCGCCGGTCAGCACCGTAAAAAAGTCCTGCCCTGCCAGCAGGCCGGTCAGGAGGCGAATGCCCGTTCCTGAATTCCCGCAATCAATCGGCCCATTCGACTCGGTCAGGCCCCAGAGTCCCTTGCCATGCACACAGAGTTCTTCATCCGATTCATCGATACGGATGCCGAGGGCCCGGAATGCGCGAACCGTATTGAGACAGTCGTCTCCACGACAATAGCTCACAACCCTGCTGACCCCGTTCGCCAAAGCAGTCAGAATGACGGCACGATGGGTAATCGACTTATCGCCGGGGACAGAAATCGTCCCCCGCAAAGGGCGGCCTGGTGTAATTGTCAATGGTGTCATAGCCATGTTACGCCGGCATCGTCGGTCGCGTGGAGAGTTTTTCCCGTTCCTGCTTCGCCTGTTCAAGCTTCTTCTCGATACCTGCAGCATCGCTCACCTGGATGAGCTGCTTCAATTGGCTCAGCGAGCGCTCGTAGGCCTCAATGAACGTGACAACATTGTCGCGATTCCAAAGAAAGATATCTCGCCACATTTCAGGAGAACTGGCGGCAATCCTTGTCGTGTCACGCAACCCGCCGCCCGAATGGCTCACCAGGTCGAGGAAAGGAATCTGTTGATCGCGAATCTCAGCCAGGGCATTCATTAAAGCAAAGGCCGCCACATGGGGCAAATGGCTCACCGCGCCGAGAATCTTGTCATGCAGATGGGCATCCATCGTGAGCACCACCGAGCCGGTCGCTTGCCACATCGCTCGGATTTGCTCAAACGCCTGCGGATCAGTCGCTTTTGTCGGAGTGATGATGCAGCGCGCCCCCATAAAGAGCTGATCCGATCCGGCAGCCACACCGGTTTTCTCCTTGCCGGCAATGGGATGGGCCCCCACAAAATGGACACCGGCAGGCATCGCTCGTTCAGCCTGTTCCACCAGCAAACCCTTTACGCTCCCAACATCGGTCACAATCGCGCCCTTTTTCAGGCAGGAGGCCCACTCCGTCAGATGCCGGTCATAGGTATCGACGGGGGTGGCCAGCACGACCAGATCGGCCTCCCTCACTCCGTCCTTGGGGTCCACAACGTAACGGTCGATCGCGCCCAGCTCGACCGCAGCTTTCAAGTTTTCGACACGCCGCCCGACTCCGACAACCTTCGACGCCAACCCCTTTCGGCGGAGAATCATACCGAGCGATCCGCCGATCAGCCCGACTCCGATAATTGCGACCTGGGTGAAATGCAGCGTCATTCTTCAAGCTGGACCGGGGCTAAGCCTCAATCATGAATCCTTCAAACACAATCCTTCTGATTACACTTCCCGACCAATCGCCACCGCAATCTTTCGCATGTCCTGCATCAGTTCTTTGAATTGGCTCGGCTTAAGAGATTCCTCACCGTCACACAGCGCACATTCCGGATTCGAATGGACCTCGATCAGAAGGCCGTCCGCCCCAGCAGCCACTGCAGCTTTCGACATCGGCGCCACCAGATTCCACTTACCGGTGGCATGGCTGGGATCGACGATGACAGGCAAATGCGACAGTTCCTTTAACGTCGGAACCGCGGCGAGATCGAGTGTATTGCGATATTGCGTCTCGAAGGTCCTGATTCCCCGCTCGCACAACATGACGTTCTGATTCCCGCGGGACATGATGTATTCTGCCGACAGGAGGAATTCTTTGATCGTGGCCGAAAGCCCTCGCTTCAACAGCACCGGCTTGTCATAGGCCCCAACCTCCTTAAGAAGCTCGAAGTTCTGCATGTTGCGGGCGCCAATCTGGATAATGTCGGCTTTTTCGAGAAATAGTTCGATGTCGCGGGTATCCAGAATCTCGCTGACCACCGGCAAACCGGTCTGTTTCTTCGCTGCAACCAGATAATCCAACCCTTCACGCCCCAACCCCTGAAATGAGTAGGGCGAGGTCCGCGGCTTATAGGCGCCACCGCGCAAAATACTTGCGCCGGCTGCCTTGACCTCGTGGGCAATGCCAACCGTGATTTCGAGTCGCTCCACCGCGCAGGGGCCTGCCATGATGACCAGCTTGTTGCCGCCGATCTTCACGCCGCCCACGTCGATGACCGTACCTTCCCGCTTAAACTCCCGGCTGACAAGTTTCCAGGGAGCAAGGATCGGCAAGACACTCTCAACGCCCGGCAACGCCGTGAGCGGCTGGTTATGCAGAACCCGATCGTCGCCGATTACTGCAATAATCGTCCGCTCCTGTCCGGTCGAGAGTTGCGACTTCAGTCCCAACTCACGAAGCCGATCGATAATGTGATCGACTTCCCGTTCGCTTGCTTCTGGTTTTAATACGATAATCATGTTGCCCTCACCCTGCACTCAATGCAGCTGGATCACCCGCTTAAGCGCAGCCAAGAATTCCCTATTTTCTTCTTCCAGGCCGATAGTCACTCGAATCATACGCCCCTCAATGTGGCGAACGATAACGCCCTCCCTCAGCAGGGCCTCAAATACCGCGCGACCGTCTCGTCCGATATCGACATACACAAAATTCGCTTCGCTCGGGATCGGCACAAGCCCGAGCTTGGTCAATCCCTTGACCATCTGCCCCATTCCAGCTTCATTTGCCATCCGGCTCTGCGCCACATGTTCGTCGTCTCCAAGAGCAGCGAGCGCGGCACGCTGGGCCAGGCTATTGGCATTGAAGGGAGGGCGGATTCGGTTCAGAAAGCTGGTGATCTCTTCCGTCGCCACGCCGTACCCGATTCGCAATCCTGCGAGTCCATAGATTTTCGAAAACGTCCGCAGCACAATAACATTCCTTCCCTGCTTCACATAGGACATAGAATCCGGGAACTGCTCGCTCCTGACATACTCGAAATAGGCTTCGTCAAACACGACAACGACATGCGCCGGCACGCGTGACAGCAGAGATTCAACCTCAGCGGCTGATACCATTGTTCCAGTCGGATTATTGGGGTTACAAACGAATAAGAGCCTCGTCCGGTCGGTGATGGCGCCCGCCATCGCCTGAAGATCGTGCCGCCACTGCTTCAACGGGACAATAACAGGCTTTCCATGGGCTGCCGTGACCTCCATTTTGTAAATGACGAAGGTCTGGTCGGCCATGACTGCTTCATCGCCTGGGGCGAGAAATGTCCGGGCGAGCAGGCCCAAGATTTCATCTGATCCGTTCCCAAGAATGACCTGATCCGGCGGCACTTTCCAGCGATCCGCCAGAGATTCGCGCAGACGAAACGCGCCGCCATCGGGATAGCGATGCAGGGTCGAGGTTCCCCCGCTCAAGGCGGCGAGCGCCTTTGGGGAGGAGCCTAACGGATTTTCATTAGACGCCAGCTTAATGACTCGTGCAAGACCTAGCTCCCGTTGGAGTTCCTCAATCGGCTTCCCGGGGACATAGGGACTCAGCGAGGCGATATCTGGATGGACCTTCAGTGGCATGGCATCAACCGTGGGCTGGATAGGAACCCAGCACCTTCATGAAAAGACAGCGTCCGGTGATTTCTTCGATGGCTTTCTTGACCCGCTCTTCCTCCATATGCCCTTCGATATCGACAAAAAAAATGTATTCCCAGGCTTTTCGCCTGGAAGGACGCGACTCAATCTTGGTCATGCTCAGGCCATGTGAGGCAAAAGGCCGGAGGAGATCGTACAGGGCGCCAACTTTATCTTTCACCGAGAGCATGAGTGAGGTCTTATCTTTCCCCGTACGCTCAGGCGGCTTCTGGGACAAGATGAGAAAGCGGGTCATATTGTTCAAATTATCTTCGATGCGGGCCTTGATGACCTTCAGACCGTACAGTTGAGCCGCCAACTCCGATGCAATGGCGGCAACAAAGGGATTTTCCACACACAATTCCGCGGCGCGAGCCGTGCTCGCCACCTCCGACGCAGGCACATTGGGAAAGTTGGTTTCCAGCCAATTTCTACATTGGGCAATGGCATGGGGATGGGAATGGATTTGCTTTACCTCTTCCATCACACCGGACTTCGACATCAAATGATGGGATACCTCCTGAAGCACTTCGCCATAGATGAGCAGATTGGAGTCGATGAACATATCGAGCGTGTGGTTGACAACTCCCTCTGTCGTATTTTCGATCGGGACCACCCCAAAATTGGCTCGCCCCCGCTCGACTTCGCTGAACACGTCCTTGATGCTATTGACCGGAATATATTGGGCAGACGACCCGAACTTCTGCATAGAGGCCATATGCGTAAACGTGGCTCTGGGGCCAAGATACGCCACCTTTTGAGGACCCTCTAGGGAGAGGGACGCGGACATGATTTCTCGATAGACCGGACGAATCGCCTCGGATGGAAATGGCCCTGAGTTCTGTTGGGTCAGGCGTTCGATGATCGCCGCTTCCCGCGCCGGGGTATGGAGATTGGCACCCGCATCCTGCTGTTTCTTGAGCTTGCCAATCTCAATAACGCTTTTGGACCGCTCATTCAGCAGGCGTAAAATCTCATCGTCAATGAGATCGATCTTTTTCCGATACTCGGAAAAGTCTCCAGGCACAGCTAACCCCCTCTTCCCAGCCCAAGCCGGTGGACACCCGTCCATCGGCTGGAATGGCACAAGCTAGGTTGGAAATGATACAGGAACCATTCCTGGCAAAGCAAGGAGA
>JBAXBK010000041.1:0-27157 GCA_037142015.1 Nitrospira sp.
ACGGTCGCCTCTTCGAGGGATATGCCATCGCGTTTGGGACTGTCATGGCTCATGGTGCGGTCTTGTCAGCGGGAGGGTTGCCCAGAGAGTCTCGTAATCGGCTCTGCTCGTAAGCGGGGATCTGAATAAACTCCACGCCAAAGTGTCTCCCTTGTACCCACCGCACAGCGGCAAGCATGACATCGAGTGAGCAAACTTGATCGGGCAAGCTGAGGCTCAGTGAGAGATAATCGCCATGGTGGGCGGGGTAGGCACTGGAAAGCTGTGCGCCAGTTCGAGAGAGGTTGACCACGGCACCGTGGCCAACGTCACGGTCTGATTCCAGAAAGGCCAGGCTATCAAGCGGGACACGCGGAGACTGGCGTACATCCATGAAAGCCTCGCGAGGGAGGCACATTCCAAGCGTGGTTTGGTGGCGGTGTCCCGGATTGAACGGGAGACCCGCGGCTTATGAGTCCGCTGCTCTACCAACTGAGCTACACCGCCAGAAAGGATGGTACGCAATCCCGATAGGATACAGGAATGGTTTGGAGAGTGTCTAGCCCGCATTAGCCAGGGGGTGTCACGGGCGGGTGGAGCGAGACGGGTAAAGAAGTTCTGAGTTAGGAGCTCTGGGTTCTGAGTTATCCGGAAGTGCTGAAAGATAAGTGCAGAGCTCTGAGTGAGAATCAAAAACTCAGAACTCAGAACTTCCCAGTCCTCAGCGCTTCGTGTCTCACCAGTCGCGCTTTCTCCGCAACTCCCGCCCGTCTCGCTTGAATGTGGCATCTGCAACTCACCTGTTGGTTCTGCCCCATCGTTCCAGTAGACTCAGCGCATGATTCATCCACTTCCTTCTTCCTGTGAACGGGCGATTCTGGAGCAATTCCTCAAGGCGGAGGCTATGGCCTTGTGGGCAGTACGAGCTGCGCAGGCGCAGGATGTTCCACCTGGGGTGCTGCAGTTCTTGCGCCGTCATGAGGAAGAAGAGGCGCAGCATCTCAAACAGTTTGAGCTGCTGCTGGGTATGAGTTCACACGGTAAGACGGCTCTCCCTCGTATGCCAAGTCAATGGAGGGTTCTTGCCGTGCATCTCTATGGGTACGAAATGGTGGGATTAGAGTTCGCAAGGCTGTTAGTCGGTTTGCGGCCTGATCTGACCTCGATTTTGGAAGATGAAGAAGTCCATGTGGGGTTTTTTGAGCATGAAGTCCGTACCATTCTTGTTCATGGAGGACCAGTTGCCGATGGTGCGAAACAGGCGGCCCAGGCCTGGCGGCGGCGGTTGCCTCCCACGGTCAATCGGTATCTCCACGATGAGAATTTCGCGCCGATTCGTGATGAGCTTCAACGGCATATACTCGGCGTGATCGACGAACGTTTCCTTGCAGTGGGATTGTCGGCAGGGCAGAAGGCTGAAGGCTGAAGGTCGGGTCTCGAAGTTCCAAACACTTCAGCCGTTCGATCACCCACCTGTCCCGCTTTTCGCGCCTTTCCCGCCAGTCTCGCTTGTTTCAGGCGGCGGCTGAGGCCAGACGTTTTTGACGTTGGCCTACGATATCAAGAGCTGCGACGCGATAGGTTTCAGCCAGCGTAGGGAAGTTGAAGATGTTCTCAACAAATGAGTCGATCGTGGCCCCATACTGGAGTGCCATTTGACCGAGATGAATCAGTTCCGTCGCGCCTTCCCCGACGATCTGGACGCCAAGGAGATATTCGCCTGTCGGATCAGCCACCATCTTCAGTAAGCCGTTGCGAATGCCTGAGATCTGACCGCGTGCGATCTCGTTGAACCTCGACCGGCCAATCATGACCTCGCGATATCGTTTCCGACCCGCCACTTCATCCAGTCCGATACTGGACATCTCGGGGATGGTGTAAATCGCGACCGGAATGGTGTTGGCTGATTGTCCCTCGGGGAGACCCAGAGCATGGCACACGGCACGCCGGCCCTGCTCCATGGCAGAGGAGGCCAGCCCGGGGGGGCCGATCAGATCGCCGACGCCGTAAATATGTGAAATAGCCGTCTGGCAATGTTCGTTGACAACCAGTGTTCCCTTTTCGGTGACGGTCAAACCTGCAGCTCCGAGATTGAGGTCCTCAATATTTGCCTGCCGCCCCAAGGCCACGAGCATTTTATCGCTCATGAACACCTGCCCGTCCTGGAGCGTCGTCACCACCTGAGAGATGCCATCCCATCGGACGTCTCTGGCCGCCTGTCCTCCACAGTAGTGACCGCCTTCTTGCTCAAAGCTTTGCACGAACGTGCGCACGAGTTCTGCATCGAAAAACTGAAGCGGGCGATCAGCCCGATCGATGATGGTGACCTGCACGCCGAGCGTGGCAAAGATTGACGCATATTCCAATGCGATGATGCCCCCGCCTAGTACGGTAAGGGAGCGCGGCAAGTAGATCATCGAGAGAATCGAGTCGCTGTCGAGAATATGTTCATGATCGATCGGTATCTCGACCGGTGCGCGGGGTCTGGATCCTGTGGCGATGACGATCGTGTCGGCGGCGAGGGTTTGTTTCATGCCGTCGACCGTCAGCATTTCGATCAGGCTGTCGGAGAGGAAATGGGCTCGGCCGTGGAATAATATGATGCCATTACGTGTCAGCTGGTTCATCATATAATCGCCATGTGATGTGACGACTTCGTCTAGGCGACGCATCAACGTGGAGATTACGATGTTCGATTGGGCTCGCATGTCCGGCGAAGCCGACGACTGTTTCAGCCGGTCCATTTGCAGCGCACTCTCGCGAAGTGTTTTACTCGGAATCGTTCCCCGGTATACACAGCCGCCGCCGACGCCTGGCTCGCGTTCGATCATTGCCACGCGTTTGCCTGCTTTGGCGCCCTGGATGGCAGCCTTTTGGCCGGCTGGACCGCTCCCGATCACCACAATGTCATAGTGAAGCACTGTACTCATTGCGCCATCGTGTCCACAAGATTAAGAACTTTCTCTTTCAGACTGAGCAATGAATCAATATCGTTAGGGTAGAGATTGAGATCGGCAAAGACACTATGTTCACGAAGCGTGCTGTCGTCGAATGAATCGGGAACGAGTATGAAAGTCGCCAGCCGGTCTGCCAGGCAGGTCATCATCACTTCCTGCTTATGAGAGGATGCCTGCTCGTAGATCTCGAAATAGGCGATGGCCTCTGCCACCTGTGGAGGCAAGGTCCATTCAGCCGCGATCAAGCTGCCCACACGGGCATGATAGCCGTCGAGGAAGGCATGCACAGCGCTGGGCTCGAGCGCGATATGCATTTCTGCGGCAATGGTCGTGACGGCTTGTAGTACAACCGGTTTCCCAACCGCGTGTAGGAGTCCGCACAGGTAAGCGCTTTCCACATTGTACCGGCGCATGCGCGCGATCTCTTTCGCGAAGGCCCCGCTGGCCAGCGCATGCCGCCAGAGTTGCTGGATGTCCGCTTCGTATCCGGGAATCTTGACTGCCACACTCTTCAGAGAAACCGTGACAGCGATTTCCGACAGCTGACTCATGCCAAGCATGGCGACGGCATGTTGGAGCGAGGCAATCGGAGTCCTCGGCATGTAGGCGGGCGAGTTGGCTATTCTCAGAACATGTGCCGCCAATCCCTGGTCCTGGTGAATGAGGGCAGACAGGCGGGCCGCATCTGCTGTTGGGTCATTGGCCAAGGCCATGACCCGGCCAGCGACTTGCGGAAGGACCGGAAGCTTGATCTGATGCTTGTCGATCCGTTCAACTAATGTTTGTTCGATCTGTGCAGTCATTCCTACATCGTGCGGGTGACGTATGGCTGTGTTCACGTTGCAGTCAGTCCTCAATATCGAGTGCGGTTCACTGTTCTTGTCGGTAGAATGTATCGGAACCTTTACCTGGACGTAAATCCAGGGCTGGTTCATTTGGTTTGTTTTGTTTGTCTGGTTGATTTGGTACGTCTGGTTAGTTTCGTTCAACCCAAAAACAAAACAGACCAAATGAACCAAAGAAACCAGAAAGACAGGCGCGACTCGAACTGCTGAGTGCTGGGTTCCGAGTGTGAGTTCGAAGATCCGAACACTTCAGCCTTGAGACCGTCTCGCTTTTCCCGCCAGTCTCGCCAGTCGCGCGCGGCTATCCTGCGAGCGAGAGTGAATATACGTAATCTATCGGATGTCAGCCGTTATGGAAGGCGTTAGTTCTATCCTGTCTCTATAGCCGACTCCAATAGAGCTGAATAGACGCATTGCTAAGTATATCAAGTGGTATTATGATTCCTCAGCAATACGAGCCAGTCGAATCCTGGGACTAGATGTGTATGGTGGATCTTTCGCCCTCCCCTTCATGCGCTGCCGGCCCGTCCTCCTACTGCTTGTGCAGCCATCCAGATCCAAAAAACTCGCACAAGCTTGATGGAGCATCAGATACTTCCACGAAGGAGGAGCCTCTTGGTTCGGCCTAGCGTAAAACCAATCAGCGTGTTGATCGTAGACGATCATGAAATTGTTCGAGAGGGATTGCAGGCGGTATTGAGCCGCCAGGACGGTATCACTGTGGTCGGCGAAGCGGCTACTGTCACGGATGCCGTAGCTGAATCCTGCCGACTTCAACCGGATGTGGTCCTGATGGACGTCCGTTTGCCTGGTGGTAGCGGAGTGGATGCCTGCCGTGCCATTAGGGATTCCTGTCCCGGCACGCGGGTGCTGTTTCTCTCCTCCTATGAAGACAACGAGGCGGTGCTTGCCGCGGTCGTCGGAGGCGCGTCCGGTTATCTGTTAAAGCAAATAAATGGCGAGGGGTTAGCGCGGGCTATCCATGCCGTAGCCCAGGGGCAATCAATCCTCGATCCGGCCATTACGCAGCCTCTTCTGACCCGTATGCAGCAGCAGAAGGAGAAGGCGTCAGAGCCTCAACGGGCGACCCTTTCCAGCCAGCAGCAACGCGTCCTCGCGCTCGTGGCTGAGGGGAAAACGAATAAGGAGATCGGTGTATCGCTCGTACTGAGCGATAAGACTGTGAAGAACTATATCCGCTTTATCTTTCAGAAGATGAAAGTGACTAGGCGCGCTCAAGCTGCAGCCTTTTTCGTCCGCGATTCGCCATCGGAAAAGCGATCAGGTCTCCAATCTTCGCTGCCGGCCTATAAGCTCCAGGTGAAATCTCAGTAACTCTTCGCAACTGGTTTGTTCTCTCCCTCTAGCCGCGACATTCTAAGAAAGATAGGCGGTTTCCCTTGAAGGCGTGTTGGCATACTTCCCGCCACAGCCCACCGCACTGTCAATGACCATACGAATAGAGCTGAATAGGCCGTATAGCAATTACATATAGGATCTATAGGCTCCATCATTATATGGCTGAAACTCATTCTTAATCAGAGCCATTACGCACTTTCCGATATGAAAATTTCTTCTACGCTTAGTATCGATGCACTGCGTAAACTTTATGACAGCAAGAGAGGCAACGGCCTGTCCGTGCTATTTCCGCATCTGCGGAAATATGGTGCGCTCTTCTTGTTTTCTCTTCATGGGCCATCACTTTTAATGGGGAATATCAGCATGAGTACGGTATCGATTCTTGTGGTCGAAGATGATGAAGGCCTGCAGAACCTGCTCCGGAGGCTGTTCTCTCAAGCAGGTCATGAGGCAACGATTGTCGGGAGTGGACTGGAGGCTATTCGCGTGGCCAAAGAGATTCCCGTTCATGTGCTGATGACAGATTTAAAGCTGCCCGATATCGATGGCCTAGCCGTTCTGGAGCGCATCCACCAGATCGATTCCAAGGTGATCGGGGTTGTGATGACCGGTTACGGCTCAATCGACTGTGCGGTCAAGGCCATGAAGGCCGGCGCTTTCGACTTCTTGACAAAACCGTTCGACAACGAGGTCTTTACGATTACCATCAATAGGGCGCTGGAGGCCTATCGTCGCCGACAGAGCACGCTGTCGTCTCGGAAATCCGTCCGTGACCGATATCAGATGGAACAAATTGTCGGCAGCAGCGAACCGATCCGGCAAGTCCTTGAGTTTGTTACAAAGGTTGCAGACCACGGCAGCACGGTCTTGATCCAGGGGGAGAGTGGGACAGGCAAGGAGTTGGTCGCGCGGATGCTGCATTTTAATAGCGCGCGTAAAGATCGTCCACTCATTCCGGTCAACTGTGGCGCCATTCCTGAGAATCTGCTCGAGTCTGAGTTGTTTGGACATGAGAAGGGAGCGTTTACCGGCGCGGTACAAACGCGAATCGGGCGCTTTGAGTCGGCGCACGGTGGAACGATCTTTCTCGACGAAATTGGCGAGTTGAGCCTGGGGCTACAAGTGAAACTGCTTCGCGTCCTCCAAGAGCGTTCATTCGAGCGAGTAGGGGGCACGAAAACGATCGACGTGGATGTCCGTGTTGTCGCCGCCACCAATCAAGACTTGGAGGAGGCCGTCCGGCAGAAACGTTTCCGTGAAGATCTGTATTACCGTCTGAATGTGATCCCTGTCACCATTCCACCTCTAAGGGAGCGCAGAAGCGATATCCCGCAATTGGTGAACCATTTTCTGGAGAAGTTGAATCACGGCAAGCCGACTACGATGACAGACTGTTCTCCGGACGCGATGGCCCGTTTGATGGAATATCACTGGCCTGGGAATATTCGAGAATTAGAAAACATGGTCGAACGCTTCGCGGTGCTGAGCCGCTCAGGGACAATCGAAGTGTCCGATCTTCCAGAACGCATCCGGCGCTCTCCGGTCACCGCGGAGCAGACTGCGGCACACTTTATCAGCTTCAGCGATCAGGGGGTCAATTTGCCGCGAGAGATTGAACAGCTCGAGAACCGTTTGATCGTGGACGCGCTCCGCCAGGCTAACGGGATAACGAGTAAGGCGGCTCAGCTGCTCCAGGTGAACCGCACCACACTCATTGAGAAAATGAAACGGAAAGGGTTTGCGGCGAAGGCCCAGGGGCTGCGGGTTTCGGAGCACTTCTCTGTCGCATGAGCTGCGCGACGAGTGGGAAAGGTGGGTCGGGCGGGACGGATAAATGGTTCGAGGTTCGAAGTTCAGGGTTCGAAGTTCCGAAAACCTCGAACCTCGTGTCGTGCCGTTCCTTGGAAAATATGGCATTTTGACTTGGACGAACTGGTCTCAGCCATTCATGAAGAACTGGCTCGCGAGTCTTCTCTCTCTTCTGCTCCAGTTCCCGTTTCACAACCAGTGAAGAGTGGCGCGTGACTCAAAACTGCTCTTTCAGATTTTCCGGCCAACGCAGAACCCAGAACTCAAAACTCAGAACTTCCCAGTGACTCAGCACTCCGTGCCCCGCCTGTCTCGCCATCTCGCGTACCAACGTATTTTTCGTATACTGCCAGACCTGCTCATATTGAATTCTGACCTCTTCTCGGAAGCAGCTCCGTCAATCGATTGACGAACGCATGGTCAAAGCGTCGGACCTTTGACAGGTTTCACTGACTCATCCTGCGCCGAATCGCAATTTCACTCAGATGGCTCGCATTTATTCACCTAAGACAAAAGGCACAGAAATTGCTGAACCCACAACTTATCTATGAAAATGAGTGCATCATGTATTTGGTTGATCGTCTGTGTGCTTGCGCATGGTTCTGCGCTTCAGATTGCATCTGCCGCTGAACCACGAGAGGCTCAAGCTATACCATCGCCCATCCGTGCGACGCCTCCTAAGGCGAGCTCGGAGACGCCTACGCCTCGGATCGCGTTGCCTGATGATGGGCCTCGCTATGACCGAACCGTGGAGGGGCCAGGGGCGTTACAATTCCAGGAAGCAGTGAAGGCGCTCGCCCGTGGGCAATATGCCGTTGCCCGTTCAGGGTTTGATGCGCTTGCCGCACTCGATTCCACCAGTACATTGATTCCGCCGTTGAAGGCATTTATGGCGGAGCTCATCCTGCTTGAAGATCCAAGCGACCATGGGCGCAGAGAAGCGATTGCGCGGTATCGCAGCATTATCGGCGCATATACGAAGAATCCTAATGCCTTCAGGGCATTCTGGCGAGTCGGTGATTTGTATGCGGAAATGGGATGGTACCAGGACGCCATTGTTGCCTATGAATATGCTCTTTCCCGCGATCTGCCTCGTCACGATGTGGATCGATCGTTGCTTGCGTTGGGGGTCACACTTGGAAAGTTGGGGAGATGGACAGAAGCGGAACGGGCCTTCGAAACGGTTCGAGAGCGCGCGATGGACGATCGTCTTGTTGTGAGGGCGACGTTCGATCTGGCCAACGCACTCTATGTACAAAGGCGCAAGCGAGACGCGGTGCCGCTATACGATTTCCTGTATCGGCGCTGGCCGAATCTTCTCAAGCAAAATCCTGATGCGTTGCAGCAGTATGGTGACGCCCTCTTTGAAGTTCAGGAACTAAAAAGAGCATGCGAGATCGACCTGCTCCTGTACAACCTCTTTCCTTCGAGCGGGCATGCTGGCACGGCGCTCGTGCGCCTTGGAGACAGTCACCGCCGGCTCGGTCTGAGCGCGCCGGCAGAGGTTTTTTATACGGCAGCCCGGACGCAGTATGCAGATACGGCCGCAGCAATCGTCGCTCGTATACGCCTGTCACGGCAAGAGCAGGAAGTTGCGGCGTCGGCAGGAGAAGGTTTCTTGCGAAAAAAAGTTGAAGGCATGATCCAAGGGAGCGGCAGCTCCTACCTGGATGCATCCAAAGGGGAGGAAATCTATAAGGCCATTGCGCTCGAGCATCAGGGCGATATTCTCGGTAGTGAGGCGCTCTATTACTTGGCTGAGCACTATGAATTACGAGGAAACCCTGTACGCGGCATCAAGGTCTATCAAGACGTCACTCAGCGAATCGGTGTCATTCCAGATGATCCCTGGCCTCAGACTGCCGGACTCCATCTGGCCTCTCTCCTGAAACCCCGGCTAGAAGTGGCACTCAAGGACAAGAAGGATGTCTTGGCGATCATGTTGTTCCATAGCCATGGCCATGCTCCGGAACAATACTACACCGGGACGCGGACATTATTGGAGGTAGCCGACAGGCATCGCCAGTTGGGCTTCTCAACCGAAGCGGTACACCTCTATCAAACATTGGTGAAAAACAGGAAGGCGACTGCATTTCACGAAGAGGCGCTTCTCGGTCTCGGCGAGAGTTATTTGGATCAGCTGGATCCTGCGGCTGCCAGAAACGTATTCGAAAGTTTCCGTCTCCAGTATCCGCAGAGCGCACGGTCGCCGATGGTTTCACGACAATTGACGACGGCCATGCTTGAGCAGGGAGACCGCCGGAGCGCCATCAGAGTTATGAAACACTGGACGAAGTTCCATCCGCGGGACATGGCGCAAGGCTGGATGTCTTTGATGCTTGCGCGGACATTGGGAGAGGAAGGGAAGCGTGAGGAGGCCGCCGCAGCATTCGAGAATGCATTGAGAAACAACGTCCTCCGTGAGCCTCAGGATCTTCTGTCGTACGCCGATCTGCTGTTGCAACTGAATCAACCGGAACGTGCCTTGGATCTCTACCGGCAGGTGCTGAAATCCGGACCTGGCCCTGCAGAGGCCGAATGGGCCAGGGTACAGATCATGCTGAATCTGGGGGGCAAGAAACGTAATGGGGCCGGATCAATTGCCAGTGCGCCGGACGAAAAATTTGACGATCCGCTGTTCCATCGGGCTGCGGGGGCGAAGCAAATAGGCCTCCAAGCGGTCATGGAGAATGAAGGAGAATAATGTGATGAACGTACATCCTGTCTCGGCGACTGCGGATAGCGAGTTGTTACACGAAGCCTTTCGCAGTTTCGACGATGCTGCAGCAACGTTGCAACAGTCCTATCAGACGTTGACGTCACGATTAGAGCAGCTAGACGTAGAATTAGCAGACCGCAATGAGGCGCTCAATCGGAATTTGCGTGCGAATGAAGAATTGCGGGAACACTTAACGGCAATCGTGGAGTCGCTTTCGACGGGGTTGCTCGTCATGGATACGGAAGGGTCGATCACACGCTGTAATCAGGCCGGCGAGCAATTCCTCGGGCTCATGCGCGGACAGATTATTGGCCGATCCTTAGCCGTCTGTCTCAAGGAGGCAGAGCTGGACGGCGACGTCTATCCCTTAACGACGCAACAAGGGGCGGCTGTCGCCCTCTCCCACCGCTCCTTGCGGACCAGCGAAGGGCACCACGCCGGGAGTTTGCTCTTGATTCAGGACGTCACGACGGTACGAGAGCTGGAGGATCGGTTGCAGCGCCGCAATCGGCTGGCGGCTATGGGCGAAATGGTTGGTCGGATTGCTCATGAAATCCGGAATCCCCTCGGCAGTATCGAACTGTTTGCATCGATGTTGCGCCGTGATTTGAACGGCGCTCCGGCATTGCAAGGATACGCCGAGCATATTTCATCGTCTGTCCACATGATGAATCGTCTGCTGACCAATCTTCTGCTCTATACCAAGCCGGATTGTTCACATGGGGAGTGGCATGAGACGGAAGCGCTCATGCTCGATGCATTGACGCTCGCCGCCCATGCCGTCGCCAACACCAGGATCGACATCCGCCTGGAAGTCGATCCTCTGGCATCCAGGATGTGGTGCGACGCGGGGCAAATGAAGCAAGTGCTTCTGAACTTGATTCTGAACAGCATCAACGCCATGCCCGGCAGCGGAACGCTGACGTTGTCGGCGACCCTTACAGAGGAACAGGATCCCGGAGGGCCGGCGCTTCGTCTCGCGGTCTCGGATACCGGCGTAGGCATTGCTG
The DNA here is from genome assembly GCA_037142015.1 of Nitrospira sp. Classification (GTDB taxonomy): domain Bacteria; phylum Nitrospirota; class Nitrospiria; order Nitrospirales; family Nitrospiraceae; genus Palsa-1315. The sequence continues at coordinate 10,679 of JBAXBK010000041.1, forward strand.
CGGCTCAGCGCTCGAAGATTTTCGACCCATTTTTCACCACGAGGGACGAAGGTACCGGGTTAGGGCTGGCCATTGTCCATGCAATTATCGAAGCGCATCGGGGCCGGATCGATGTGGAAAGCGTTGAAGGGCATGGTACGACATTTACGATCATGCTTCCACATCGTCGGGGGGCGGTTCACATTGAGGCGCCAGAATCGCCCGATCCTGATCGCGAAGCGGGAGCCGCTGCCTCTGCCATGATCGGCGAGAGCCACTTCGTTGAAGAGGAGACTTCCGCATGAGCGAACAGGACACAGTAGGCCTTGCGACGGACGTCCCTGCGCAAACCGAGCGAATCTTGATCGTCGATGACGATCCATCCATGCGAACCGCCTTAATGGAGTCGGTCCGTCGTCTGGGCTATGAGGTGCAAGGTGCGCTCGATGGCGCTGACGCAGTGGACCGGGTCAGTTGCTATAAACCGTGGTTGGTGGTGACCGATTTGAAGATGCCGCGTCTTGGCGGTCTCGATCTGATCAAGGAGATCAAACGTCGTTCGCCACAGACGCTGATGGTCTTAATGACCGCCTATGGAACGGTGGAGACCGCCGTAGAGGCTATGAAATATGGGGCGAGCGATTACATTCTCAAGCCATTCTCTACCGACTTGTTCGAGCGAGTGATCGCCAATCTGAAAGCGCGTGGTGTTGATGCCTCAGCGGCATCTCTTGCGCCGATCGACCAACGGTCTATCCTGACTCAAGACCCTGGCATGGCCCGCCTGCTCAGTACCGTTGAGGGGGTTGCCGCGAGTCAAGCCACGATCCTAATTAATGGAGAAAGCGGAACAGGGAAAGAGCTGCTGGCCCGCTTTATTCATAGTAGGAGCCCCCGTGCGCACCGACCGTTTATTGCCGTGAATTGCGCAGCGTTACCGGACGGACTGCTAGAGAGCGAACTGTTTGGCCATGAGCGCGGCGCATTTACCGGAGCCATCATGAAGAAAATCGGCAAGTTTGAGATGGCGCATTCCGGGACGTTGTTGCTGGATGAGATCAGCGAAATGAACATGGGGCTGCAGGCGAAGCTACTCCGGGTGATCCAGGAACGGGAAGTGGATCGAGTCGGAGGGAGGGATCCTGTACCCGTGAATATTCGGGTTATTGCGACGACCAACCGATCGCTCTACCAGGAAGTGGAGCAGGGGCGGTTTCGGGAGGACTTGTATTACCGGTTGAATGTATTTCCCATCACGGTCCCTCCGTTGCGGGATCGGCCCGCGGACATTCCGCTGCTCGCGAGGCATTTCGTGGCAGTCTCCGCGGCGCGCAACAGCCTTCCGTTGCCGACAATGTCGGCGGAGGCCTACTCGATGCTCCAGGGCAGACGATGGAAAGGGAACGTGCGTGAACTGCAAAACGTCATAGAACGTGCCGTGCTTTTAGCCGGGAAGGAGCCGATCCTTCCCGGCCACTTGTTGGTGGAGTCCGGAGGCCAGCCGGTGCCTCCTGCTCCAGTCTCATCCGTACCGCTGCCTTCTGGAAACGGTTCGCTATGGGAGATGGAGCGGGAACTGATTTTTCAGACCCTCACACGTGTGAGGGAGAATCGTACTCATGCTGCGAAAGAACTCGGGATCAGCATCCGTACGTTACGTAACAAGCTTCGAGAATATCGAGGGGTAAGTTGCCAGGACTCTGCATAACCCGGCCATCCACCATTGGGCAGGAAACAGTCGGCACTCTTTGCCGATCGGCAGATGTGACTAGTTAGGTAGATAGGCTGAAGGGGTTCAGTCTGAAGGCGGAAGGTCGAAGTTCCGAACACTTCAGCCTGAACCCCTGAGTCGGTACGATACGATAATAGGAGGGATATACCATGATGCTCATTGATCGCACCATGCAATTGCTCAATCGCACGCTGGATTTGCGGCAAGCCAGGCAGCGGGTGATCGCTTCGAACATCGCGAACGAAGAAACGCCAGGCTATCGCGCCACCGAGCTCAATTTTCAAGATTCCTTGCAGGCCGCGCATCGAGGGAGAGGTTTTGTTTCACTCGCGGTGACTCAGGGCCAACACATCGGTCCACGCGGAAACTCGGTGCAACAGGTAACGGGTAAGCTCGGCTCCGTGCCGGCGGGAGATATTCCCTTGGATGCCAACTCGGTGAACATCGAGCTGGAGATGGCAAAAATGTCTGAAAACGCGATGCTGTACAACAGCGCTGCGTCGATTATGGCGATCCGTTTTCGGCAGCTGATGGGTGCAATCCGCGAGGGGAGATAAACAACAATGGCGAGAGGTCTGTACCCCTTGCCTCTAGCCTTTAGCCTGGAGGAACGACTATGGACATGAACGACAGCATGGCGGTGTCTGTGACCGCCTTAGATGCGCAACGTCAGCGGCTAAATGTGATTTCCAGCAATCTGGCGAATGCACAGTCCACACATACGCCAGAAGGCGGTCCGTACAAGCGCCGGGATGTGGTGTTTCAATCCACGCCGGTTGCCAGCCCGTTCCAACGGACGTTCCGGCAGGTGTCGACGGGGCCAGGGGCTCATTCGCTCGATGGCGTCAAGGTATTGCGAGTGCAGGAAGACAAGAGACCCGGGCAGGTGATCTATGATCCTCGCCATCCGGACGCCGACAAGAAAGGATTCGTCAAGATGCCGAACATCAACGTCATGGAAGAAATGGTGAACATGATGGGGGCGTCCCGTTCCTACGAAGCCAATGTGCAGGCGATCAACGCAACCCGCGCCATGTGGAATAAGGCGCTGGAGATTGGGAGGTAGTCGTGAATCAGATCAACGCGATCACAATGCCGGCTGTGCCCCGGCTGGAAAACGCCGCCGCTGCTCATGCGTCCGGCGGCGCTCCATCAAGCGGATTCATGAATACGCTGCAGCAAGCGATCGGTAAAGCCAACGACATCCAACTGGAAGCGGGCCAGGCAACCGAGGCGCTGATGACCGGCCAGACACAGAATATCCATCAGACGATGGTGGCCCTACAGGAAGCCGATGTGTCCTTCCAGCTGATGATGCAGATCAGGAACAAGTTGGTGTCGGCGTATGAAGAAATTCAGCGGATGCAAATTTAACGGATGCTGAAAAAGTCCGCCAGCATCGTTCTCGGTTCATCGAAATCCTCAACGTACCCCTGAGGGTACGCCTCCGGTTTCGATTCGCCTGCGGCCTTGCTGGACGGCCTTTTTGAGCATCCTGCAGGAGCTGTTCGTATTGTGCCATGTCGGGTACTGAGGAGAAGAGCCACTTATGCTGTCCAAGTTTTCCATCAATCAACGCATGATCGTTTTGGTTGCGCTTGCCGGCTCTATTGCCGGTCTCATCGCCATCGCCCTGTGGACGCAACAGCCTGACATGCAGGTGCTATTCACGAACCTCAATCCCGAGGATGCGGCGGGGATCGTGGATAAGCTGAAAGAAACGAAAGTGCCGTATGAGACGACCGGAGGCGGCAACACGGTCCTTGTTCCCAGCGCACAAGTTCATGAGTTGCGATTGCAATTGGCCACCCAGGGGCTCCCCCATGGGGGAGGAGTGGGTTTTGAAATTTTCGACCGAACGTCGATCGGCATGTCCGATTTCGTCCAGAAACTCAATTATCGTCGAGCCCTGCAAGGGGAGCTGGCGCGGACTATCGCGCAAATGCCGGAGATCGAACGAGCTCGTGTGCATCTCGCGACTCCGGAACGGCGATTGTTCTCCAACGATGAGAACAATCGGTCGCGCGCTTCCGTTGTCTTGTCGTTGCGGAATGGACAAGCCCTTGCCAAGACACAAGTCAATGGGATCGTCCACCTCGTGTCGAGCAGCGTTGAGGGTCTGCAAGTTAAAGATGTCACCGTGGTGGATGGACATGGACGGCTCCTTTCATCTGCAGCCGGGAGCGATGACGCAGCGGGACTCACCGGGTCGCAGCTGGAATACCAGCGAACGGTTGAAAAGGATATCGAGACACGCATCCAAACGATGTTGGAACGAATCGTCGGGGTGAATAAAGCGGTGGTGCGGGTGTCTAGTATTCTCGACTTCCGAAAGGTGGAAACGACCGAAGAGCGGTACGATCCAAACAGTCAAGTGGTCCGAAGCGAGCAGCGGGGCCAGGAAAAGGCCAATGGGGTCAATGGCGTATCCGGTGGCGTGCCGGGCGTCCAGTCGAATGTCCCGGAAGGGACAGCGCAAGAGCCGGCTCAAACGAGTTCGAGCAACAATCAGACCAAGAACGAAACTGTAAATTACGAAATCAGTCGGACGGTCTCCCGGGTCGTGGAATCCAGCGGCAGCATCAAGCAACTCTCCGTGGCGGTGCTGGTGGACGGTATCTATGAAATGGCTGCACCGTCCGAGGCGGGGAAGGCCGGAAGCGATACGGCGAAGAAATATATGGCACGACCTGAAGAGGACATGAAGCGCATCGAAGAGATCGTCAAAAAAGCTATGGGCTATTCTGCTGAGCGGCAGGATCAAGTCCAGGTGACCAACGTGCAATTTGACATCGCGACGGAAGAGCCTCCAGCGCAGGGCATTGAGGCTGCGGCAGAACCGGCCAACTCCTTCACACCCTATATTCGCTATGGGGTTGGGGGAGGCCTCTTTCTCCTGATCCTCTTCATGGTGGTGCGTCCATTGATGTCGATGCTGGGGACGGCTGGGTCATCAACTGAGGGGGCTACGCCGCCGCTTCCCGCTTCGGTGAGTCAGATCGAAGCGTCATTGACGGGAAAGCCCCGCTCACAGATTGTCGATATGGCTCGGGGCAACCCTGACACTACAGCGCTGGTTGTCAAACAGTGGCTGAAGACCAGCTAGTGAGGGGCATGTAGCGATGGCCACGGAACTCAGCGGCGAGCAAAAGGCGGCCATTCTCTTGAAAGCCATAGGGGAAGACGCCGCTGCGTTGGTGATGAAGAATCTCGATCCCAAGGAGATCCGCCGCTTGGGAGCTTCCATGAACGCGACGGCGAATATCACGCGTGAAGAGGAATCGCTCGTCATCGATGAATTCGAGAAGGCGAGTGCAAGCGGTGACATAACGTTTCATGGAAAAGAATACATCAAAGCCATTCTGTCCAAGGCGCTCGGCCAGGAAAAGGCAACCCGCATGCTCGAGTCCATGACCAGCAAGGTGTATCCGGGGCTCGACGCGATGAAGTGGGTCGATGCCAAGGCCGTTTCACAAATGATCAAGACCGAGCATCCCCAGACGATCTCCGTGATCCTGGCGCACATGGATCCTGAACAAGCCGGCGTCGTCATGACCGACTTACCTGAGGCCCTTCGCGCGGATGTTGCCTTGCGTCTCGCCACGATGGAGGACTTGCAGCCGAGCGTACTGGAGGAACTCAGCGACGCATTGCAGAGTTCACTCGTCGCGAGTGCAGGCAATCGTGCGACCAGTGTCGGAGGCGCTGAAGCGGCCGCGAATATTCTGACAACTCTCGATAAAGCCACGGAAGGGGGCATTATGTCGAAGATTGCCGAGCGCGATCAGCAATTGGCCGACACCATTAGAGGGTTGATGTTCGTCTTCGACGACCTGATTAAGCTCGATGACCGTGGCATGCAAGAACTCATGAAAGAAGTCAGTAAGGAGGATCTTCCTGTGGCGTTGCGTGGAGCAAGCCCGGAAACCAAGGCGAAGTTCCTGAAGAATATGTCGAGCCGGGCGTCGGAGATGTTGAAAGACGACATGGAGGCAAGGGGACCGATGAAGGTGGCGGATGTCGAGAAGGCCCAGCAGAATATACTCAAAGTTTTCCGGAAGCTTGAAGAGGAAGGGCGTATCGTGATCGCAGGCGCTGGTGGAGAGGAGGCGATGCTGTAAATGGAAGGTGTTTCGAATGGACAGGCGGCCGTCGCCCAGCCATACGCAGGCCCCCGTGGCCAACGTAATAGTTCGATCTTAGTCGTCGACGATGAGGAGGCGATCAGGGAACTATTAGTGAGGCTGTTGCAATCGGCTGGGCATCGTGTGCGCGCGGTCGGGTCCGCGCGGGAAGCCTATGCGGCATTGAAAGGGTCTCCCGTCTCGCTCTTGATCACCGACGTCAAATTGCCGGACCAAGACGGCATCGCGCTGCTCCAGCAGGCCTGTGAGCTCGATCACCGCCTGATGGGGCTGGTGATGACCGGATATGGGACTGTGGATCTCGCGGTTCAGGCGATGAAGGCAGGAGCAGCGGAGTTTCTGATGAAACCGTTCGAAACCGAAGCGCTACAGCTGGCCGTGAATCGCCTCCTCGATCTGTATCACCTGCGTTCGGAGAATGCAGTTCTCAAACAGGCGGTGATTCGGGCCTCCGGGGTCCGCTGCCGTAGTCTTGCGCTAACCGATTTTGACACCGGCGATCGATTTATCGGCGATCAGGGCCCCTCGGACTACGATCAAGGCATTGCGGAGGGTGAACGACGAGCCGATGCACGAGTCGTGGCAGCCAGGCGACAGGAGCAGACGCTCTTGGCCGACGCAGTTCGGCGCTTCGACGACACCCGGGCATCGCTGCATCAGACCATTGAAGATGACGTGACGGCGCTGGCCTTCAGCCTGGCGACGCGCATTCTGCGCGACACGATGATCGAACGTCAGGATGCCGTGACCGCATTGCTGAAGTCGGCATTGGCGACGGTTCGCGAGGCGGGGGTCGTCACTGTGCGAACGCATCCGTCAGACGTCCCTGTTTTAGAGGCGGCTCGCGCGGAGTTGCGCCGCGATCGGCCCACTGATTTTTCGATGCATGTCGAAGGCGATGCGTCTCTCTCTCGTGGAAGCTGTGTCGTGCAATCGACGAATCGACTGGTGGATGCCTCACTGGACCAGCAGTTGCTGCGACTCGGAGAAGCCCTACAGAAGCGAGGCCGCCGTGAATCTCGTTGATCTGATTGAACAGACAGACCCTCTTGCCGTCTCGGGGCGTGTGGCGCAAGCCGTTGGGATTGTGATCGAAGGCTATGGTCCCATGACATCGGTCGGGGAGCTGTGCGACGTTACGCGCGAAGATGGAGAGGGAATCGTGCAGGCGGAGGTAGTGGGATTTCGCGGCGATCGCGTGTTACTGATGCCGCTCGGTGAGATGCGCGGGATTGGACCAGGCAGTCGACTGCTTATGAAAGGGCACTGCGCCTCGGTTCCAGTCGGCCCACAACTGCTTGGTCGTGTGCTCAATGGGCTTGGGGAGCCGTTAGATGGCCGCGGTCCCCTCATGACCGAACAACGCTATCCGTTGCATGCCGCGCCGATCAATCCTTTGAAGAGAACGCGCATCACAGAGCCGCTCGATTTGGGTATCCGGGCGATCAACGCCTGTCTGACTTGCGGCCGTGGTCAGAAGGTCGGCATCTTTGCCAGCTCCGGCGTCGGGAAGAGCGTGTTGCTCGGGATGATCAGCCGCTACACCAAGGCCGATGTGAATGTCATTGCCTTCATCGGCGAACGGGGGCGGGAAGTCAATGAATTTCTGGAGCGAGATTTAACTCCTGAGGCGCTCAGCCGCTCGGTGGTGATTGTCGCGACATCTGACCAACCACCACTCGTACGATTACGAGGCGCGTCGATTGCGACCTCGATTGCGGAATATTTCCGTGACTGCGGCAAGCAGGTCCTCTTGATGATGGATTCTCTCACCCGTCTGGCCCATAGCCAACGCGAAGTCGGACTCGCCATCGGGGAACCGCCGACCACAAAGGGGTATACCCCCTCCGTCTTTACGATGTTGCCCAAGCTTCTGGAACGGGTCGGGACCGGCTCCGGTTCCGGCGCGATCACCGGGCTCTATACGGTTCTTATGGAGAGTGACGAGCTCTCCGACCCCATTGCGGAAACGGTCCGGTCGATCCTGGATGGCCACATCGTGCTCTCAAGGCAGTTGGCCGCGCGTAACCATTTTCCGGCGATCGATATCTTGAACAGTACGAGTCGGGTGATGAAAGATATTGTGGGGCGCGACCACTATACGGCAGTCCGGTCCATGATCGAGCTTCAAGCGCGGTACCAACAATCTGAGGATCTCATCCTGCTGGGGGCCTATAAGGCCGGCACGAACCGCGATCTCGACAAAGCCGTGGGGGCTCAGGATGGCATCAACGCCTTTCTTCGTCAGGATATCGAGCAATCCGTCCCGATCGACGCCTCAATCCAAGAATTACTTGCTCTAGTGAAGGCAACTGCATGAAGCTAGATGTATTGCGGCGCTATCGAGCCCAGTTGGAAGAGGTTGCGCGGATGGATCTTTTCCAGCTGCGACAAGATCTCCATGAGGCAGAAGCGCGCGCTCGTCTGCTCGATGAGCATATGAAACTTACGACAGACGCATATCTGGCCAAGGCTGGTGGAGTAGTTGCGCTGGACGAGTTCTTGGTGTGGCAGTCCCGCTTTCAAGCCGGGACATCTTTATTGGCGCAAGCCCGGCAGGAGGAAGTGCGGCTCAGTGAGGCCTGGAGTCAGAAGCAGAATGAATTGCGCGAAGCGATGCAAGATCGTCGCACCGTCGATCGCCTGGCTGAACGGATGCGCCAACAACGTCAGCTTGTGCAAGATAGAATCGATCAAATGGAAATGGATGAGGCTGCACATCGTATGAGTGTGATGTGATGACATCAGCCTCTAGCAGGATGCTGGAAAAATCGCTTCCAGGAACCGTGAAAGGTGAAAGGTAAAACGTGAAACGCAGGAATGCCGAATGCTCTTCCTCCAAAACGTTTCACGTTTCACGTTTCAGGAATAATGGCCTTCTGATGTGGGCAGTTGGTGCCGGAATAAGTGTCATCATCGCGATGGTCTGGACGATGGTTCAACTTGTCCAGGCCTCGGCTGAGCAGGGGCTGGCGCCGCAGCGGCTTTCTCCGGGATTGACTGTTTCTGCTCACGCCGAAGATGCGGCAACGCTGCCTGTATCGACAGGGCCGATGAGCAAATTGGAAGGCGAATTATCTGCGTCTGAAGCAGAATTGCTCCAAGGACCAGCGCTCATCGTACCGGATGAAATGGTCGCCATGTTTCAGCAGCGGAAGCAGGATTTGGAGCGTCGCGAGCAAGCAGTTCGGACTGCTGAGGGGCAGTTAGCGATTCTCAAAGCTGAAGTCGAGCAGATATTGAGCAAAGTTGAGGCGGTAGAAAAGCGTCGTCTCGAGCAAGAGAAAGCAGCTGTGGGTCAACAAGCTTCACGCGCCAAACAAGCGGCCGAGTTACGGACGCAACAACTCGCGCAGCTGGCAAAGATGTATGAGAGCATGCCCGCAGAGGAGGCAGCTGCACGAATCGAGCGACTGGCAGATCGGAAGGCGTTGGAGATTCTCCGTATTATCAAAACCAAATCCGCGGGAGCCATCCTGGCACAGGTGAAAGTCGAACGTGCGGCTAAATTGACGGAAGAACTTCTCGCCACCCCTTAGTTCGATTCATTCCACCACACGGAAATTTTTGCCTGCGACCCTGCATCTTCTTCCCTATTATCCTTCCATCAGCCCTTAATCCCTGCGCCAACTCTCCGCCGAATAGCATATTCGATGATTATCAAGATGGCATAGAGCTTGAAGATGCTCAGATCCAAGATTCGGATCTTCGGTGCAGAGGTTAAAGGAGTTGCTTGCAACCATGGGTATAGGGTTTCTCATTCCGCCGTCCGACTGTTCTTCCGCTTCAACGAATTCGAACGTGTTGAGTGAGACGAGTCAGCTTCAGCAGCCTACTCAGAGCGGAACCTTTTCTGCCCTTCTCAAGGACGTGGCACAGAATTTATCAGATGCGCAGCTCCCCCCATTCTCCAATACCGACGATCCCATAGAACCGGCTCCGTCGATGGAAACAGATGATCATGCAACGGGATCGGCGTTCAGCGGTATTGCGGTCGCGTCGTACGTTGTAATGCAGGATCTTCCTGCGGCGGCTTCTCCAATGGCCGACAAGGCCGAGTCTTTAGAGGGCTCCACGAAGATTCAACTACAGAGCGTCGAATCGACTCCTCTCCTCCCTCAGTGCGTGACCGTCGTTGCACTTTCAGACAATCGCACGGTGAGAACGGAACCTGTGCCTGTCGATCTGCTTAAGCCCAGGACCACGGACTCTTCCATCAATTCTCTGCCGAAGCCGGCCCTCGATCTTGATCGTTCGGGTGAGACTTCTGCGAGACAAGAAGGTGCACGAACCACGGATGGAGTACCCATTCGAAACGATCGTAGCACTCCAGTTGCTCTTCCTCCTGTCCCTCTCAAGCAACCGTCCGATAACGCGACTCTTCCCGTCAAGCCGCTACCGGGCGCCCTGATTACCAATCAAGGGCCTGCTCATGTTATGGAGGGCCAAGGTGCGAAGATAATACTTTCTGCCACATTTGTGCATGGGGAGGAGCAATCGATCGACCGGACATCGGCAGGAGTTCAGCCATTGGCGATGGTCCAAGAGCAGGGGTCTCAACAGACTACGTTGCCTGGTCAATCTCTATCAGTCCCTGTGATTGGAGTGAGCGGGGGAGGGGAACAAGATCCATTCGGGACTGATGCGCAGGGAGCAGGAGATGGAACCTTCTTTCGTTTCGGGGAGAGTGGAACGCCTGAATCGGTGACGCGAGGAAATCAGTCCCAGCTCTTCAACGGCCAATTTTCGTCGGCGATGCAGGCACAGTCATCGGCGCCGGGAGAGGGTTCGTCTGTTATAACGCCGGCGGCTGACCGTCTCAAGATGACACAGGCCTTTCTCAGTGAGGATCATTCGGCGACCGTGACAGCGGCGCCTGGAAAAGTTCAGTCCGTCCATGTGGAGTTGCCCGCGCATGATTCAGGTCCGCTCAGCGTGAGGATCTCCATGACAGATCAGATGGTGCATGCACAGTTCACCACAGATCGAAACGATCTCGGCGCACTCCTGTTTGCGAGACAGGATCAACTTCAGCAAAGTCTGGCCAAGTCAGGACTGGAACTTGGCCAATTCCAGGTGCATATCGATCAGCGAAACCAACAAGAATCGTTACCGGATCGGCAATCGAGACGGAATGGTGAAGCGCCGGAGCAGCAGCCGGCTTCACAGGATCGCAACCAGCAAGCCCAAGATCGCGAACGGCCCAATCATCGTCCCCTGCGTGAATTGAGCCTGTTTGCTTAGCAATGGACACGGTCACAGAAGTCTCTGTTAAAGAAAGGACAAGGTCATGATCGACATCGCGGCCCTCACGAACTCACCGACAACACCCGTTTCACCCTCAAAGGATCCGACAGCGCTCGGCCAAGATGATTTTCTGAAGCTCCTCGTCACACAGCTTCAAAATCAAGACCCGCTTAAGCCTATGGACAATCAAGATTTCATTGCGCAGACGGCGCAGTTCAGCCAGCTGAATCAAATGACCGAGCTTGTGGCTTTAATGAAACAAAGCGTGGCATTGCAGGAAGCAGCAACGGCTCCACCGGCACCGAACAGTACGACTCAGGCGTAGCGACACTGCAGGTTGAGAGAGTAAGAAAATTATGTTTCATCGGCCTATGAACACTCGTTCACTATCAGTAAAGGAGACACGACATGGGAATTTTGACCACACTCTTTTCGGCTGTCAGCGGACTTAATACTTACGGGAATGCCCTGTCAGTGATCGGGAACAATATTGCGAACGTCGGGACAGTGGGGTTCAAGTCGAGCCACGCCTCATTTGCCGATCTGGTTTCGGCTTCGCTTGGCGGTGGGTCGAGTACCGGCCAGGTTGGATTGGGAGTGTTTTTGAATAACGTACAGACAAGTTTTACCCAGGGCTCCCTCTCGAACACGGGGAACACCTTGGACTTAGCGATCGATGGGAATGGGTTTTTCCAGCTGGCCGATAACACGGGAACCACGTCCTATTCTCGCGCAGGCCAATTCAAAGTGAACAGTCTCGGAGAGATTGTGGACCCGAGCAATCGATTTTTGCAGGGCTATCAAGCGTCATCGACAGGAGTCATCTTGGGAACAGTCGGAAATATTACCTTGTCTACAAGCACGGTCGCTCCGCAGGCGACCAGTACCGCGACGGTGGAGGCCAACCTCAATGCTGGCTCTACCGTTCCAGCGGCCGCATTCGACGTGACCGATGCCACGACGTATAACTTTTCAAACGGCATCACCGTCTACGACACACTCGGAGCGCAGCACCAGCTTCGGATGTATTACGTAAAAGACGCAGTGGCCAATACCTGGAACCTCCATTCTCAAATCGATGGCGGCACCACAACGGCCCAGACCGACTTAGTATTCAATTCGAGCGGCGTACTGACAGGAGGTGGGGCGCAGACATTTACATTGCCCATCGCCGGCGGCGCAGCCACGCCACTGACGGTGGCCATGGATTTCTCAGCCATAACGCAATTCGGGTCTGCGTCGAATTTAACCAACCAGACTCAGGATGGGTTTACATCCGGGTCGTTTCAGAGCTTATCGATCGATTCGGGAGGTCAAGTTGTGGCGCAATTTAGCAACGGTCAAACCAGAACCCTTGCCCAGGTCGTGCTAAGCCGATTCACAAATCCGGATGGACTGACACGTTCCGGTGAGAACGGGTTTGCCGAAACGATAGATTCCGGCCCGCCTCTGGCTGGGGCGCCGACGAACAATGGACTGGGCCGTCTCGTTGCTGGGTCCATTGAACAGTCCAACGTAGATCTTGGTAAAGAATTCGTCGACATGATTGTTACGCAGCGAGCGTTTGAAGCCAACTCGAAGGCGATTACCACAAGTGATGAGATGTTGCAGGTTCTGGTGAATCTCAAGCGGTAGTTGCCTCACTCGGAGAGGATCGGGGCGCCGTTTCTCGGCGCTCCGATCGCCGACTCTTTTTCTATTCTTTAGGCACACAGTCAGTCCATTCGATCACAGGCTCAATCCGGCGTCATTATTTTGACATCGTCAAGTCTCTGGCAGAGGCGTGTATCGTTTCTCCTGTCATAGCCCATCGTATTCACACGCCAATTGGCCTGTTGTGGCTGATGTGTCATTTGCGTGAACATTTTTTCCGATGGCATAGCCATTGCAAACTTCACGTTCGTCGCCATCGTTCGACGAGCCCGGATTATTCATGAATGCCGTCGCGAGGCGTTTGAGACCGAAGCCCGCCGGGGCTTCTCGCAAGTAAGGCCGACGGAGGCGTACTTGCAGTCCGTCGAGGAGGCCGAACGAGAAAAGCCCCGCCGGGCGAGAGGATCGGACGACGTAGCAGGTATTCATGAATAATCCGGGCTAGAGGAGGCACATATGGCAGAGAAAGAAAGCAAGCCGCCGGAGTCGGCGCCGGCTCCAGCGCCGGCTTCGGCAGGAATTCCACTGAAGATGGTCATCATCGCTGTCGCGGGGGCACTCGCGTTGGGTCTTGGAGGGGCATTCGCGCTCTTTAAGTTTATGGCCGGAGGGCATGAGGGAGAGGGGCAGAAAGCAGAGGCAACAGTTGCGAAGGCGGCGGGGCACAGTGAGGCTGAAACGAAACATGATGCCACGAAAGTCAATGCGCCAGGTGCGATCTACGACGTAGAGCCTTTCATCGTGAACTTAGCCGATACGCCGGAAGTGCGCTATCTGAAACTGACGGTGAAGTTGGAACTCGAGAGTCAGGATGCCTCGGCCGAACTCGCCAGCCGTGTCCCGCAATTACGCGACACCATTCTTGTCCTCTTGACCAGCAAGGATGCGGCATCGATCCGGACTCCTCAGGGCAAGTTTCAGTTGCGCGATGAGATTACTCAACGCGTCAACAGTCTTCTTCCCAAACCTGCTGTGCGGGCAGCCTACTTTACGGACTTCGTCGTGCAATAGCCGGAACCATATCGCACTATGGAAAAAATACTTTCACAAGACGAAATCGATGCGCTGTTAAAGGGGGTCGTCTCCGGGGAGGTTGGGACCCAAGCGGAAGAAGAGGGACAGCCGGCCGGCGGGGTCAAGCAGTATGACCTCTTCAATCAGGAACGCATCGTTCGCGGGCGCATGCCGACGCTCGAGCTGATTACCGACCGGCTTACACGACACCTGTCCTTGTCCTGGAGCGCGCTGCTGAATACGAAGGTGGAGTTCAATATTATCGGGACGCAAATCATGAAGTTCGGCGCGTTCATGAAGACCGTTCCAATTCCCTCCTCGCTGAACGTGTTTCGCATGGACCCGCTGCGGGGGAACGGTTTGTTTGTCATCAATGCGTTCCTGGTCTACCTCATTGTGGATTATTTTTACGGTGGGAAGGCGCAAACGCATGTTAAGCCCGAAGGCCGTGATTTCACGCCGATTCAGTTACGGATCATCAAAAAGCTCGTACAGATGGCATTTGAGGACATGGAGAAAGCCTGGCGGGCAGCACTCCCCGTCAAGACTGCGCTGGTCCGGTCTGAAGTCAATCCTCAATTTGCCATGGTGGTCTCCGCATCGGAGATCGTCTTCGTGACTACCCTCCAGGTTCAATTTGGGGAGACCACCAGCGACTTCTTTCTTGTCTATCCCTACTCGATGTTCGAGCCTATTAAAGAGAAACTCTATTCAGGGATCGTCTCGGATCAACTCGAGCAAGATGGAAGTTGGGCAACCAGGTTTCATGAAAAGCTACAAGAATGCCAGCTTGGCGTAACAGTTCGGCTTGGAACCGCCACGGTCAAGGTACGGGACGTGGTGGATTTTGCTCCGGGAGATCTCATCTTGTTAGACCAACGGCCCGGAGATCCGCTGGATTGTTTTATTGAAGGGTACTTGAAATTTCAAGGGAGCCCTGGCGTCTCCAAGGGAAATCACGCCTGCCGCATTGAAAAAGTGGTCGCGTAAGCGATGTACACGTCTGAGGAGGACCGTCTATGGCTGACAACGAAGTAGTGAACTCCGGAGCGAATGCTTCCACGCACGCGCCCTCGCCCGCTTCTTCACCGACTCCTGCGTCATTTCCATCGCTTGACGGAGGAGGCGCGGCCTCGGCGCCCAAGAACATCGACTTTATCCTCGACATTCCGATGCAGGTGACCGTGCAGGTCGGGTCGACCAAGATGGTCATTCGAGAGTTACTGCAGCTCGGGCAAGGATCGGTGATCGAACTCGAAAAGCTCGCGGGAGAACCGATGGAAGTGCTGGTCAACAACAAGCTGGTGGCGCGGGGTGAAGTGGTCGTGGTGAACGAGAAATTCGGTATTCGCCTCACCGACGTGATCAGCGCGGCCGAACGAGTTCAGCAACTCGCATAAGGGTCTGGCTGGTTTATCTGGTTTGTTTTGTTTATTTGGTTCATCTGGTTAGTTTCGTTCAACCAAACAAGCGAGACAAACCAAACAAACCAAACAAACCAAACAAACAAGTTGAAGGAACGAAGACAAGATGATCGACTTTTGGGACAGTATCATACGAACGGCATCAGCTCTGGCCCTCGTGCTCGCGCTCATAGGCGGGCTCGTCGTCTTGGTTCGTCGATTTGCCGGTACGCGGTTTTGCGGTCCTGTGTCTACGCAGATTGTCCATGTGCTCGGCAGCGGATACATCGGTCCACGCAAGTCCATTTCTCTGGTATCAGTCGCAGGGGAGTTCCTCATTGTCGGCATGACCCCGACGGATCTGGTGCCGCTCGGCCACATCACGGATCGGGAACGTGTCCAACAGTTTCTGTCCGCGGCAACGTCCGGTCGATCGGTCTTGCCGGGCAGGCCGACAGCTCACAATGATCCGCAGGCTCCAGTGCGTGACGGGAAGACAGAGACTGGAGGTGGCCATGTCGGATAACGCCCGCAGCGGTCCACTGCCGATGTCTTCCGCGCGATTGCCACAAGGCTACCGCGCCTGTTTCCTGCTGATTACCCTGGTCTGCCTGTTTCTTGGCTTAGCCCAGGATGCCATCGGCGGGTCCAATCCTTCTGTCACGATTGACCTCGGCCAGACTGGCCCCAAGCAGACCGCCGTCGTCCTCCAAATTCTAGCGCTGTTGACGGTCCTCTCCCTGGCGCCGGCATTCTTCATCATGGTCACGTCCTTCACGAGGGTCGTGATCGTCCTCTCATTTCTCCGCCAGGCATTAGGAACGCAATCGGTGCCGCCCAATCAGATTATCATCAGTCTCGCCTTGTTCATTACAGTCTTTGTGATGGCTCCGGTAGGGGAGGCTGTCTATAGCCAAGCCCTCCAGCCCCTGCTTGCGGAACAGATCTCTCACGAAGAGGCCTGGACCAAGGGTATTCAGCCGATTCGTACATTTATGCTGAAACAGGTGCGCGACAAGGATCTTGAACTCTTTATTGAGCTGAGCAAGCGTCCTAAGCCTGAATCGATCGATCAGGTTCCCATCCATGTGGTGATTCCCGCCTATATCTTGAGCGAATTGCGAGTCGCGTTTCAGATCGGGTTTCTCATCTATATTCCATTTTTGATCGTCGATATGGTGGTGGCCAGCGTGTTGATGTCCATGGGCATGATGCTGTTGCCTCCAGCCGTGATTTCCCTCCCGTTCAAACTCATTCTCTTTGTGCTGGCCGATGGGTGGAACTTAGTTGTCGGGTCGCTGGTGAA
>JBAXBK010000042.1:0-25882 GCA_037142015.1 Nitrospira sp.
GCCGAGGTTACCGTCACCTGGTCCTGCCAAAAGACGTGGCCATGGGTTTGCGCAAAAGGCGAGGATACAGAAATGTCTGCTGGGACAGTGGCACTCGCACTCGTGGTTCCACTCAGTGAACCTGGCGCGGCGGCCACGTTAACGCTCGCGTCAGCGTTGGGTATCGACACGCTCGCTGAACCACTTGTTGAAAGCTGTTGTAGTTCACCTGTAAAGAACACATCGGACTGCTGAATAAGAAGACTTGACTGCACATTTACGTCACCATCGGCCTCTACAGAATATGAGAGCCCAAACGCCGACTGTTGTGGTGCCAGAGAGAGAGCGGCAATCAAAAGCGCACTGGACAGAATGGGAATTTTCATGTTTACCTCTTTGATCTTTGATAGAGGGGAACTGAACGGCATGGTGATCTTTCCATCCTGGAATGGTCGAAAAGATCAGCAATTTGTGCGCCAGCGCATAAGTGCTTGATTTATTGCAAGACGCATTCAGCCTTCCTCGCGCATACGTAAGTATGTTTTACAATAGTCCACAGCATCACCACCAATGAATCGGCGACTTTGATTGTCGCGGCGAACGATGAGTCACCAGGAAACCCAATACTTTCGAGGTATTGACGCTGTGTCCGGCACGACTTCGCCGCCGCCAGGCATGCGTCACGGTACTGTAAAAAATTCTGACAGGTGCCGACTGGTTTTTACACGGTGCAGCGGTACCCGCTGCTCAAGACGTGACGCTCGAAGTGGGTCGGTGCTGGCAAGGGCCGGTACGGCTGAGAACAACGCGGATGGTTGTGGATCGTTCGCCGCAGTAGAACGGCCAATGTCGGAGAGGCTCCTAATAGCTGTGCAAAGACGTAGCGTGTGCTCAACATACACTAGATCTTACGAATGGTGGGCGCAAGATCGGCTCACAGGATGCTCAAAATGGCCGTCCAGCGCGGCCGCAGCGAGCAAAGAGGCGAGGCGTATGCTTCGGTACGTTGAGCCTCTGAGCGATGCGAGAACAAAGCTGGCGGACTTTTTCAGCATCCTGTTAAGGTTTGGCCTGAATCAAGGCCCGCCGCTGATAGCCGAGAGCGAGCATGAAGACTCCCACCACGATCATGGGGAAGGAGAGGAGTTGGCCCATGGAGAAGGATGCCAGGATAAATCCAAGGTGGGCATCCGGTTCGCGAAAGAACTCTACGATCATCCGGCAGACTCCATAGCCGGCGATGAAGCTCCAGAAGAGGGTGCCTGGTGGCGGTGCGGTCTTCGAGATGATCCATACCAGGGTAAACAAGAACAGACCTTCGAGCCCCGCCTCATACAGTTGTGAGGGATGGCGGCAGGCAGGCCCTCCCGTCGGAAACACCATACACCAGTCGACATCGGTGGCCCGGCCATACAACTCCCCATTGATGAAGTTGCCGATTCGTCCGAACCCTAGCCCGATCGGTGTGACGGCTGCTGCTAAGTCTGCAACCTGGTAGGTGGGAATACCCTGCCGTTGGCTGAACCACATTAAGGCGATGCTGACGCCGAGCAGGCCGCCATGGAAGGACATGCCCCCTTCCCAGACCGCTACGATACTGGCTGGATGCTGGATATAGTAGGAGAAATTATAAAAAAGCGTATAGCCGAGCCGTCCTCCAATAAATATCCCGAATGCCGCCCACACCACCATATTATAGACCTGGTCTTTGGTCATGGAGAGGCCACGGGACTCCACTCGACGCTTGATCAGGATATAGGCGCAGGCCAGTCCGATCAAATACATCAGACCGTACCAGCGAAACTGCAGGGGGCCCAGCTCAAGAAAGACTGGGCTGATATTCGGGTAGGGGATCGCGTGCAACCAAGTCATTAGTGCCTCATGTGGCGTTTTGGAGAATAATAGGTGACGGTCTCAATCATTGCAAGCGTACGAATGGGCCAAGGACAATCTTTTCTGATCCTTACTCAGAGCCAGTTTGAAAGAGCTACCACTTTCGCCTGTTGGTTTTCTGTCACGCTTGTGTTGTGACCTGTGAGGAATACACAACAAAAAAATGATCGGTTTGTATTGTGAGTACAGAGTTGTGACGAATCATGGGATGTTTTTGCAGTTGCTCGTCTGGCACGCTTACTGCTGAAGAGATACAACAAGAATATTCAGGGTGTCGGCGATCACTTTCTTCATTTAACTGTTTCAAGGAGGTTCACCATGGCAGACCAGAGACGTCAGGCAGCGAAGGTCGCAGCGTTGGTGGCAGGTGGCGCGGTGATTGGAGCGGGGATCGGTTTGCTCTTTGCACCGCAGACTGGGACAGAAGCCCGGCGTGAGGTTCGTCGCTATGCGAAAAAGGCTCAGTTGCAGGCGACTCGATGGAATCGGACAGTCCAATCTGGTGTGAAAGAAGTGTTGGATCGCAGTAAGTCTCTCATCCGCAAGGACGGTGAGAACGTACAGATCGAAGCGGCGTAGTTGGATCGACATGCAGGAGACAGGCTCCGCTGTTTGCGGCGGCGCCTGTCTCCATCTTCGATGCGAACTTGACCACCCTAGACCCCGATGCTAGAGTCCCGCCACTGCGGCTCCCGCTGCCGGAGTGGCGAAATTGGCAGACGCAAGGGACTTAAAATCCCTCGGGCTTAAACCGCCCATGCCGGTTCAATCCCGGCCTCCGGCACCATATTCATAGGAAGAGGTAACTGAGCCCTCTATAGATAGTGTCACCAAGCCGCCGCCCGCTGTTTCGTCCAAGCCCGCATTATTCATGAGCGCTTCTGCTGCAATCGCGGATTTGCTGCTGCGAGGTGCCTTCGGCTGGCAGGCTCGCCACTCGCCCCATCGACGTATTGTTCAAGTACGCCTCGGAATCTCGCGGCTCCGCATGCCCGTCTCGCAACGCGATTTCGCGACGAACCGTCATGAATAATGCTGACTGACATACGAGCATTTCCCCTGCTCGGCTCTTGCGCCATCATTCATCACCCTCCTACAATATGTCGTTCTGTGGAGGCCACTATTGATTGACGATCGGCTCATATCTTTCCGATTCGTGATAGCCCTTGTGCTGTCGTTTGTTTGTTTTACCGCTCCTGTATGGGCCGATAATAAGGCTGTCAAGGAGGCCTATGACTTTGCCCTTGAACGAGGCGACTACGCCACAGCCATGCATGAGTTACGACCGCTGGCCGAGCGGGGACTCGCAGCTGCACAGTTCAACCTGGGCCAGCTCTATGCCAACGGCCAGGGTTTGCCCAAGGACGATGCTCAAGCACGACAGTGGTGGGAGAAGGCTGCCGTCCAGGGGCATGCGGAGGCCCAGGCCAACCTGGGAGTCTTGATGGTCTATGCACGGGGTGGTCCGCAGGACTACAAGATGGCCGTATACTGGTTACGTCTGTCTGCAAATCAAGGGAATGATTTGGCGCAAAGAAAACTTGGCCTCATGTATGAGCGTGGGGACGGTGTGCAGCAGGATTTTGTCCGGGCCTACATGTGGTACAGCCTCGGGGCCGCGAAGGGTATGGAGGCTGGGGCTAGACTCCGGGATGCGATCGCCAAACGGATGGACCCTGACCAGATCGCCGAGGCGCAACAGCTAGCGAGGGAGTGGAAACCAAAAGGCAAATGAACATGACACTCAGGGGTTCAGGCTGAAGGGATTCAGGCCGAAATCGGTAGGCGGAAGGGATTCAGACTGAAGGCTGAAGGGTTCGGAACTTCGGACTCAGACCTTCGGCCTGCACCCCTTCAGCCTATCTACCTAGCTAGGCCCGAATGAGAAGATGGTTGATTAGTGCCGCTTCCTTGATGTGCATGCTTGTGGGAGCACCGATAAACCGTTTGAGCCTCACCCGGTCATTTGGGCTGAGCTGAATCAATTCTACCTCTATCCAGTGTTCGTAAACCCTTCTGACTTCCGCCAGACGGATGTCTACAAAGGTCTCTTCACCATCTAACCATAGTTGAACTGTTACAAAGTCCCCTGCTCTTAGATAATCAGGGGTGGCGGGCTTACACCCTGTCTCGAGGCGTTCGAGGACGCACCCGTCTGCTTCAAGCTGCCTGGTTACGTTTGTAAGCACGCAGTCAATCAAAAACCTAGGACTATCCCATCCGCTCAGTTGCAGTTGTTTCCTCTGAGTCATCATCATAAATGGAGAATAGTGGCAAAAGGGGTGCGTGGCTATTCCTCAAGAGGTGGGGGAGGCATACCCGAAATGGTGGTGCCGGGGTAACTGTCTGTATTTCTTGCACATACGCACGATCTTATGCTCATTATTCATGAGCGCTTCTGCTACAATCGGCAAGCTTTTGGCTAGAGACATGGGGCCAGAGGCTAGAAGCGAAGAATTCCGGTCGAAAATACGGCGCTTCCCTCTAGCCCCTCGCCTTATACCCATTTGTTAACTTGTTGCCGCGATTTCGCGGCGAACCGCACGAGTAAAGAGGCCTAGGAGGATTCGTATGGTGCATTCACCTTCTCAGCGATTTCTGCTGATCGGGGCAATATTGGCGGGATCCGGTGTTGCTGCCGGCGCCTTTGGCGCCCATGCACTCAAGGAAATTCTGGATGCATCGATGCTCCAAGTGTTCGAGACCGCAACAAGGTATGTGATGTACCATGCATTTGGACTCTGTATCGTGTCATTGGCCATCGATCGTTACCCAGAGCAGGGCCTTGAAAAATCCGGATGGTTCTTTATCGCCGGAATTTTTCTCTTTTCAGGTAGTCTCTACGTGGTGTCTCTTGCGGGAATCCGGTGGATGGGGGCTGTGACTCCGATCGGTGGGCTGGCCTTCATGATAGGCTGGCTACTATTAGGTTGGGGAGCCTGGCGGGCCGCGCTACCACGCGGTGGCGCATGAAAGGGGATGGTTTCTTTTGTTTATTTAGTCTATTTAGTTTGTTTGGTTGAACAGGACTAACCAGATGAACGAGATAAACCCTCGCGGGTTGCGCCTTTCTCGCTAGTCTCACGCTTCACGCGTCGCGCTATGACGCACAGCCAGCCGTTCTCTTTCCGCTGATCGATCCCCAACCACCTTCGGAATTCACGAAAGTTCCCTCCAGACGCTGCCCCTCTTTACTGAATTGCAGACTATCTTCTTGAACTCGGCCATCGACTTCCCAGCGTAAGTAGACGTTCTCACCCAGGACGATCGTTTCCGCGAGTCCCACCAGGGTAGCTTTCGTATTCCCAGCAGGAGGGAAGAGCAGTGTCAGTTTCTGCTCCTGATGGCGCTGCTGATGGTTATGAATGATCCACTGCCAGGTTCCGCAGAGCCGGGTCTGCCCTCGTAGCCCACGCACTCGATCCTTCCAACTCCGGATTCGATCCCATTCTTGGAAGCCTGTCTGCATGGCATTTAGCTCCAGGCGAGCGGCTTTCTCTAAGACTGCTATCAGCAGGGTCGATCCAGAAGACTCTCCCTGAATCCCCTTGCCCCATTCTGAGGAGGCAACCACGTCAGAGAGTTGATTTAGTGAGTCATACCAGGAAGCATTTGCCTGCTGAGCGAGCCAGGCGTTGGTTTGTGGAGGTCCGTATAGTCGATCGGTTTCCATCGAGGATTGCTGATCTCTTATCGCCTGCCTGATGGTCAAGGCGAGGCGCCAGGCTGCCAGACTACCCATTAACCGATGAACTGCGCCGGTAAGCTCTGGTAAGAGAAGTTCGTTGGCGAGCTTGGTCTGCAAAGGATTGGCTCCTAATGTCCGAGCTACGTCGCCCATCTGGAGCGCTGGACCGATTGCCAACACAAATAGGCTGATGGCTTCCTTATCAGAGTCTATCTTGCCCAGTTGATCGGAATGGGTACGAATGATCGATGGGAAATCTGGTGTAGAACTCGGGAGGTGCTCGCCGGCTTTGGCACTGTAACAGGCCACGAGTGTCGAGACGATCGTCATCGCAAGGGCGAGGCCGATTCGTGATGGGGCTGGTTGAGCCACGAGGATGTGATTACGCATCGCGCTACTTTACCGTGCTTCCGCCCAGACCCTCAAGCGGGGATTCCTAACAGGCAGTGGAAATACTATGTTGGCACGCCAAGACGAGCCCAGTCTGTCTGATTAGTCTCATGCAACCAAATAAACCAGACAAACCAAACAGACCAAATGAACAAGACTGCTGGTGGGATTTTTCATCGCCCTGCTAGGTGCTTTGAAAGCAGGTCTTCAGAAACGAGGCAGTTGCCTCCCAGGCCTTTGCCGTTGTGTCGGCACGATAGTTGTCCACACGCTGTTCATTGCAAAACGCATGGGGAGCATTGGGGTAAGTCCTGATCTCTACGCGCTTGTGATACTCAGCTGCAGCAGCGCGCAGCCGTTCTACATCCTGACCGGGTACCCATTGGTCCTGACCGGCCTGGTGATAGAGCGTCGGACAGAATAAGTCTTTGATTGTGGATTCAGGCTGCATTACTCGACCGTAATAGACAACGGCGGCTCGAAGCCGTTTCCGTTGGCAGGCGAACTGGAGCGCATAGGATCCACCCATGCCGAAGCCAACCACGCCATGGATATTTCGTTTAATGTAGTCGCGCGTATTGAAGAACTCACAGCAAGAATTGATGTCTTGTAGTACGAGTGATTCGTTCAGTTTGCCCATGAGCGCATCTGCAACCTCTGCGTTGGCCGTGACCATGCCACCCAGCCGAGCGTATAAGTTCGGAATAATCACACCGTAGCCTTCGCAGGCCAGTCTGGCTCCGAGGTCCTTGATTTGTGCGGTGAGCCCCCAGGCTTCATGCAAGAGGACGAGCCCAGGGTAGAGACCTTTTTCCTGAGGCCAAAACTGAATACAGTCTACATGCACATGTTTCGAGACGCGTGTCTGGATGTAGGGATCGGCGGCAGCATCAGTCAGTGTCGGAATGGCGATGCCGCTCGGAAAGCGAGCGGTGCCTGTGCCGATTTGATCCAAGGTAAAGGGAGCAATAGTCGATGTCATTACGGCAATCTCTTTTCTATCAAGTTTTGCAGGATAATCCCAATTCAGATAGAGCGTGATACTATTCGCGCTACTATAGGGACCGGGCTGTCGGGCTGTCAATCCGATGCCTGAGTCAAGCGAGATGGGCGAGACTAGCGGGAAAATCGTGACAGGCAGGGACGGGGCTCACGCGTCACGGAAGCCGCGCGCCACTCTTCCATTTCTCGAGTACTATCAGGAATAATGCAGGCCAGGGTTGAGTTTTAGTTGACCCTGTATTCAATGGTGATTACAGTCTTCTTTCCCTCACGATGGATGTGACGACTATGCCGCTTAGAATAGGTCTCATCGGCGTCGGCCGTCATGGCAGCCGGTATATCCACCATCTCTTGCATGATCTGCCAGACGTAAGCCTTGCCGCTCTCTGCCGGAAGCGGATAGGGGAGAGACTGCCTTCGCTCTCGACGACGGACGTCCCTGTCTATGGGGACTATCGTGCCTTGATTGCCGATCCAACGGTAGAGGCCATCGTAGTGGTGACCCCTCCGGCGCTTTGTCTAGAGATTTGTCTAGAAGCTGTGAAGGAGCGGAAGCCAATCCTCATTGAAAAGCCATTAGCGCCGACAGGCCGTGAAGCACGAATAATGGTGGCGGCCGCAGAAGAAGCAGGTCTATTGCTGATGACCGCACAGACCTTGCGTTTTGATTCAACGATTCTTCTTTTGAAAGAACATTTGCCGAAGATCGGCCGATTTCGGTACGTCACCTTCACGAGCCGGATTGAAGCAAAAGCCAGCGGCCATCTCAGGTTACCGATGCCAGGTCAGCGCGGGGCACTCTTGGAGTTTGGGGTTCATCTCTTGGATCTGGTGCCCTTTCTCACCGGCGAGGAGGTGGTCGCCGTCCGCTGCGAGTTGGACCAGCTTCCGTGCGTAGCACCGGACACAATGGCGATCGTGCAGGCACAGACTACAAGCGGCCTGCGATGTATCTTCGACATTGCACGAGTCAAAGCGGGGCGGGTTGCTCGAACGGAGTGGGTGGGAACCCAAGGGCAGATCACCGCTGATTGGTTTCATCAGCGGGTGAGCGCGGTCATTGGTGATATCGCTCCTGTAGAATGGGCCGTCCAGCCGCAGCAGACGATCCTCGCCACACTCCGCGCCTTTGTCCATGCCATCGAAACGAGCAGCCCGCCGCCTATTACCGGGCGCGATGGTTGTCGGGCCGTCGAAGTGGCCGACGCCTGTTACCGTTCGGCAGAACTTGGTGGAGCCCCTGTCAGCGTCTCTTCGTTGCGCGAGTAGACCTCAACAACGAGAGCGAGACTGAGGTCAAGGCTAAGGCTGAGTGAGGATCAGAACTTTTCTCAACCTTAACCTGAGCCTGAACCTTCCGGAGTGGCTATGCATCCGCGACGATATGCGTATCTGTTTCTTCCACTCCCTCGACTTGATGGATTTTTGTAATCACCACATCCGAGAGGGCGCGCTCGTCCGAGACCGCGATGAATAGAATAATATCTGGCCGTCCAAAGCAGGAGTGGGCTTGCTCGACGCCGGTAAGGCGCTTGAGCACCTGCAGTACATCTTTTGTTTTCCCGGCCTTGACCTTGATTAGGATATAGGCTTTCGTTGCCATTGAGTCCTCCCTGTTGCAGTTATTGTGTGCTTCCCGGCATCTCCCGCCGACGTTGTGCAAACACCTGATGCATGTTCTGTCCCCGTTGTTCCAAGGCCGTCCGTGCCCTCACAACAAGTTCCATCAAGAAATCAAAATCTGCAGAACTGACGTTGAATTGGCCGAAGCCGGGCGCCAACTGCTCTCGCTGATCGTTCGACATAATGCCCCACTGTTCACTCAGCGCCTCAAGCGTATTGGACGTCCAACCTGTTGAGCGGAATCGAGACGCGGCTTCGTTTACATCGCTGCCCTTCTGTGCCGCAAATGCGTGACTCAGAAATGTTTGCACAGCCGCGTCACTGCTCTTTAGAAACACCGATTGAAATTGGATGACCGACTTGATGACACGATTTGCTTCGGGAGTCCCTTCGGGTGGAAGCACATTGGCATCTTGCAGCGTTGCAAGGACGGCCATCGCTGCTCCAACTGGTCCAGATGGGGTGGCTGCACGGCCAGGCATTTGGGCCAAGATCGGACTGCCTGTCCCAATGATCAAACCACCTAGGAGTAAACACACCGGCATTGTGCTGGGCGGCAGGATGTGTGAGGCCTGTGCTACCAGGCTTGATCGTAAGGAGAGAGGCTGGACAGACATGGGGGGAGATTATACAGAAGGGGAGAGGGGGGTGCTAGCCCGCATTATTCCTGAATACTTCTGCTGCAATCACATATTCGCTATTCTTGCGTGTGAAGCGACAGTACCCGTAATGCTTAAAGTTGAATATTTAACGTTCGATTAAATCTTGGAACACAAGATTTGCCCTTCGACGGACTCAGGGTATCCCAAGTCTGTCGAGGGACGTTTCACGAGGAACGCGCTTTTGAACGAAGTCGCGATGAACCGTCATGAATAATGTGAGCGACCACTCGAACTGTGTCCTGTCGGCAGGGAAATGGAACCATTTTCTCTTTATTTTCCACTGTTTCGATTGCAACGATTCGAAGCGGTTCCTATAATCCACAAGCTCCACCCCTTGTACTGGAGTTCTCATGCTTGCAAAAGTTCTGAGTGCTGCACTTGTCGGTATCGATGCGCATTTGATCGACGTGGAAGTCGATATTGCCGGAGGGCTTCCACAGTTCTCAGTTGTCGGCCTGCCTGATACCATCGTGAGGGAGAGCCGCGATCGCGTCCGTTCCGCGCTCAAGAATACGGGCTTCCATTTTCCGGCAAAAAAAATCACGGTGAACCTTGCTCCCGCAGGAATTAAGAAAGAAGGGGCTGGGCTTGATCTGGCCATTGCCATTGGGATTCTCGTCGCAGAGGAAGTTATTCCTTCCCAGAATGTGCAAGACCGAGTCTGTATCGGAGAACTCTCATTGGACGGGCATATCAAGGCGATTACCGGTGCCTTATCCATCGGGATTGCCTGCCGGCCCAACCATAGTTTGCTCTTGCCGGCTCAGAACAGCCTAGAGGCAGCCGTGGTACAGGGTGTGACGGCCTATCCGCTTCACACACTCCCCGAGGCTGTGGGATTTCTCAATGGTACGGTGTCGCTGGAGCCGGCTCACGCAGACCGCGACAGATTTTTCACCACTCGCCCCGTTGAGGATGATGACTATGGCGATGTGAAGGGACAGGACCATGCGAAGCGTGCCCTGGAGATCGCTGCAGCTGGAGGGCACAATCTCTTGATGGTAGGACCGCCCGGATCTGGCAAGACGATGTTGGCGAAACGTCTGCCGACGATTCTTCCCCTCATGGAACCGGACGAGGCGATCGAGACGACCCGGGTCCACAGCGTATCCGGGCAATTACCCGCGAATCATCCTCTGTTGACAATTCGTCCATTTCGCGCTCCGCATCACAGTATTTCCGACGCAGGACTTATCGGAGGGGGAACAGTTCCTCGGCCAGGAGAAGTGTCCTTGGCACATAATGGCGTATTGTTCTTGGACGAATCCCCGGAGTTTCGCCGACCTGTCTTGGACGGATTGCGGCAACCGCTGGAGGACGGGTATGTGATCCTGACCAGGGCCAGCGGATCGCTCCGCTACCCTGCACGATTTATGTTGATCGCTGCGATGAATCCATGTCCTTGCGGATACTACGGAGATCGCACGCGTGAATGTGTCTGCAGTCCCCAGCAAATTCGCCGTTATCGAGCCAAATTATCTGGGCCGCTTCAAGACCGAATCGATATGCATATCGAAGTTCCGCCGGTCTCCGTGCGAGACTTGCACGATCATGGTCCTGTGCCGGAAAGTTCCTCCATGATTCGTTCGCGCGTTCTGGAGGCGCATGATCGGCAGCGCCACCGGTATCGTCAAGACGGGATTCACTCGAATGCGCAGTTGAAGCCGCGGCTCCTAAAGCGGTATTGTGGTTTGGAAACGCCGGCGCAAGAGTTGCTGGAACAGGCGTTGACAAAACTCGGATTATCCGCTCGGGCCCACGGGCGCATTGTGCGTGTGGCGAGAACCATCGCAGATCTTGCAGGCTCTGATAAGATTGAGCTGCTGCATGTGGCGGAAGCGATTCAATATCGCAGCCTCGATCGCCGAATGGAGTTTTGAGGATTCCCTGTGTTACCGAGTGTAAAAGTCTTTCTCTGGTGGTTCATTGTCGGCGCCACCATGGCACTGGCTGTGATCATGCTGCAGGGCGGCATTCGTGAAGCCATGCAAGCGCAGGGGTCCGTGTGGGAACTCAAATTGGTCGAGCTGTTCACGACCATCATGGGAGGTGGGCTGCTCGGCGGATGTATCGCGTTGATTCTGGATCGCATTAAGAAGTCATAATGAATGATACTCACAGCAGAATGAAATGAGGCCATACATGGATGTGGAAGTGGGTTCGAATTTGTACCGCAACACCGACGGTATGATTGAAATCGAGGGGGTTCCGCAAATTCAGTTGGCGCTAAAACCGATCACTGGCTCCCTGCTTGTGAATTTTGCCCTGTTCAACGCAGAGGGGAAAGTGACGGCGAAACTCAACGACAGCACTCTGATGATCAACGAGAAGCGTGCCTATGAAGTGAATAAGACCCCCAATAGCCTGTTGCTCACACATCTGGCTTCGGGAACCGTGATCTTACAGATGTCTGTCAAGGCGCCTGACGTGGTGGCCTTCACGAAAGGGGAGTTCCATACGGTCAAAGGCCATGTGCTCCAGGTGTCTTCCGAAGAATGGAAAATCGATAAGTTGCGCGCCAGCGGCACAACGCAAGATGTGAAAGGCGGGTCGGTCGTCCTCGGCTAAGATGACGAAAGTCACGTCTTCGCTGAACCTTGACCTCAGCCTACCCATATCTGCTATCCTGCGACCGTCGGCACGATGACGATCTGCTGGTCTTTCAGTTCTACGGTTGCCGTGTCTCCATCTCGCAATTCACCCTTGACCAACTGACGCGCCATCGGTGTTTCAATCTCTTGTTGGATCAATCGCTTTAAGGGTCTCGCTCCATAGGCCGGATCATAACCACGTTCCCCCAGATGCCATAAGGCTGCCGGCGTCACAATTAGGGAGATCCGCCGCTCTGTCAACCGAGCCCGTAGCCGTTCGAGTTGAATCTCCACAATCTTTGTGAGTTGTTCCGTCTCCAGCGCATGAAATACCACCGTCTCGTCGATTCGGTTCAAGAACTCAGGACGGAAATGTTCTCGTAATTCCGCCATGACGAGAGCACAGACTTCGTTATAGGAAGCATGCCGTTGTTGTGCCTCAAGAATCTGTGGGCTGCCTATGTTCGATGTCATGATCAACACCGTGTTCTTGAAATCAACGGTTCGGCCCTGAGAGTCCGTCAATCGTCCGTCGTCCAATACTTGCAGCAAGACATTGAAGACGTCGTGGTGGGCCTTTTCGATCTCGTCGAACAGGATGACGGAAAACGGCCGCCGCCGAACCGCTTCAGTCAATTGACCACCTTCTTCATAGCCGATATAGCCTGGAGGGGCTCCAATTAGCCGAGCCACGGTGTGTTTCTCCATGTATTCGGACATATCGATTCGAATTAGGTTGGCGTCGTCATCGAAAAGCGTCGCGGCAAGGGTCCGCGCCAACTCGGTTTTTCCGACTCCGGTCGGACCAAGAAAGAGAAACGAACCAATAGGCCGATTCGGGTCTTTGATGCCAGAGCGAGCACGGAGGACCGCATCTGCGACGGCCTGCACCGCTTCTTCCTGGCCGACCACCCGCTGATGGAGCAGCTCGCCCAGCTTGAGAAGTTTTTCTGTCTCACCTTCGACCAGCCTGGAGACGGGGATTCCAGTCCAACGACTTACTATTGCTGCGATGTCGTCTTCATCCACCTCTTCTTTGAGTAACCGGCTTTCTCCCTGTTTCTTGCCGAGCTGTTCCTGTTCTAACGCGAGTTCTCGCTCAAGCCGCGGCAACTCTCCATATCGCAATTCAGCGACACGGTTGAGATCATAGCCCCGTTCCGCGCGCTCCATGGCCTGCTTCACTTCCTCCATTGCTGCGCGAGTTTTGCGCAACCGTGCCACCGAGGCCTTTTCAGAATCCCATCGGGTCTTGAGCGTATTCAGATCGCGTTGCTTTTCGTTCAACTCAAGCTCCAGGGTCGCCAGTCGCGCCTGACTGGCTTGATCCTGTTCTTTCCGCAGGGCCTCCCGCTCGATCTCGAGCTGCAGCACCTTGCGCGAGACCTCATCGAGCTCTGCAGGCAAACTATCGATTTCCGTACGCAGCCGGGCCGCTGATTCATCGACAAGATCAATGGCTTTGTCCGGGAGAAAGCGATCAGCGATATACCGGTTCGAAAGTTTCGCTGCGGCGACCAGCGCAGCGTCTTTAATGCGCACGCCATGGTGCACTTCGTAGCGTTCCTTGAGCCCGCGAAGAATCGAGATGGTGTCCTCTACCGACGGCTGATTGACCAGTACCGTTTGGAACCGACGTTCCAACGCGGCATCCTTCTCGATATGTTTTCGATACTCGTCGAGTGTGGTTGCGCCGATCAAATGCAATTCACCGCGGGCCAGCATGGGCTTGAGAAGATTGGCGGCGTCCATTGCTCCTTCCGCAGCGCCGGCTCCCACAACCGTATGCAGTTCATCGATGAAGAGCAAGATTTGTCCCTCGGCCGCCTGCACCTCTTTGAGGACGGCTTTCAATCGTTCCTCAAATTCGCCACGAAACTTTGCGCCGGCCACCAATGATCCCATGTCGAGAGTGATGACGCGCTTATTCTTGAGCCCTTCAGGGACATCTCCCTTGATAATGCGAATGGCGAGCCCTTCGACGATGGCGGTTTTTCCGACTCCTGGCTCGCCGATGAGCACCGGGTTGTTCTTGGTGCGTCGTGAGAGAATTTGTATGACGCGGCGAATTTCTTCATCGCGTCCGATGACGGGATCTAATTTGCCTTGCCCGGCTAGCCTGGTGAGGTCGCGACCATATTTCTCCAACGCCTGGTAGGTGCCTTCCGGATCCTGGCTCGTAACGCGCTGAGAGCCTCGTATTTGTTGCAGAGCGCCCAAAAGCCGTTCCTTCGTCAGGCCGAGTTTCTTGAAGACGCCCCCCTCTTGAACCATGGCAAGGACGACATGCTCGACACTGAGATAGTCATCTTTTAACGTTCGCTGTTCGTCTTCGGCTTTGGTCAAAACTTGGCTGAGCCGCGAAGCGACATGGAGTTGTCCAGGACTTGCCCCGGCGCCTTGTACTTGTGGCAGTTTGGCGAGCGCCTGTTCCACTGCCTGGCGGACGGAAGGGACTGATAAACCCGCCTTTTCGAGGAGAGAGGAAGCGAGACCCCCATCCTGTTCCACAAACGCAAGCAGAAGATGTTCAACATCAATCCCCTGATGGCTTCGTCTTGAGGCATGGGACGACGCGGTCTGGAGCGCTTCTTGTAACTTGACCGTCATACGGTTCATATCCATTCGATCTCTCCTTCCGGCACATCTGTTTGAGTTGTTGCCATTCACATAAGCATAGGATATTGGAAGTCAACCTCTCACGAGGAGATGCGGACGGCTTGACCCAAGAAGTACCAGCAGACTATTGTCTTTCATGTCACGCATTCTGACTGAAACACTCGCTCTATATCAGAGCGCCTTCCACAAAACAGGACAGTCTCTTGTCCGAGGCTGGATGACCATCGTCGCCGTGGTGGGATTTGGATTCCTGCTGATGCTTGCCACCCGGATTGCCTCGCCGCTCGGCATGGTTGGAGGCTTTCTGCTCGGTGCGGTGAATGCCCTCCTGGTTGGCGCCACTCTGAGCCTGGTTGAGCAATCGATTAGCCATGCACGGGCGCTTACCATCAAGGATCTTGTTGCCAGCGTCGGGCATTACTTTTGGGATGTCATCGGCATTGGTTTTATCCTGTGGCTGCCGCTGATGGCCCTTGACCTGAGTATGCAGGCGAATCCGTATGGGCAGCTCATATCCTATGGCGCCCTCTTGCTTCTTTTTCTCTTACTGAACCCGGCGCCAGAAATTATCTATCAAGTCCGGCATGATTCCCCGCTCGAGGTGCTCAAGACTTCATACGAGTTCGTCCTTGAGAATTGGATTGAATGGTTTCTTCCATTTGCGATTATCTTAATCCCTATCGTTCTTTCGCCCACGGGCCTACAATCATTTCTTTCTCTTTCCAGCCGCGTGGGGAGGGGGGCAGGTTTAGATTTCTCTCAGGTTCTCATATTGCCATTCACGATCCTTGCTGGTTGGCTGGACTACGTGGGAATTTCTTCCTCGGTCGGCTGGTATCTTGGGTTGCTCTTCACACCACCACTTGCCGTCGCTATGTTGTTGTTTCGTGGCCATCTCTTTGCATCGTTACATGGGGTATCACGACGCCAACGCCGGTTTGCCTCGTCAGTCAAGTAGGGATAGGAAAGAAGAGCTTCCGTCTCTTCTACTGGAAGCCACGCAAACCGCCCTAGCCGATTGATCCGTCTAAAGTGACTGATGGTGCACGAGAGAATTTGTTTGGCTGATTCCTTGAGTGAACAGGGGAAATAGTGTATGGAATTGCCTACAGTTTCTACAATTATTCTTAAAACTCAAAGCTAAGAAAGCGCTTTTGTCTGTGGGCTTATCTATCTTTTGGCGGATTGTTCTGACCTCCCTTATCATCATCGTGGTGATGGCAGGGGTGAACCTGTATGCTTTGTTTCAGCTACGTCAGTTGACCGCATTAAGTGCCGACATAGCCACTCGACATTAC
Source organism: Nitrospira sp. (assembly GCA_037142015.1). Classification (GTDB taxonomy): domain Bacteria; phylum Nitrospirota; class Nitrospiria; order Nitrospirales; family Nitrospiraceae; genus Palsa-1315. The sequence goes on from JBAXBK010000042.1 coordinate 15,746, forward strand.
CCGGCGATCGAATCGGCCAAGCGGCTGCTCACCGTGCTCTATGCCCAACTCAATAGTGAGAAGAAGTATCTGGCCGTACGTGATGCGACATTCTTACAACATTTCGATGAAGAGGTCGATGAATTCCATCGGGGACTCCAGACCCTTGAAGCGCAGGAACTCACCCCACAAGGCATTCAGCTACTCAAGGACACCAAGCGATTGCAGCAAGAACGTCTCATGATTTTCCGCTCAGAACTAGAGCATGGCCGGTCGTCTCCAGTGCTCACGTCTGCAGACTATGAAGGTCGTCGCGATGCCTTGATGGATCGCATAAGCAACATACTCCAGAAATTTATTGATCTTCACGAGACGGGCATCAGTGTCGGCGTCAGTCAGTCACGGGAAAGCTCAGCACAAGCCGAAACGGTGACGGAGCAGCTAGTTTTGCTAGCGCTCGTATTCGGCATTGCGCTCGCCGGTTTTGCCAGCTTTACGGTTCTGCGACCGCTTCGCCAATTGCAGACTCATATCAAACAGATCGGGCAAGGGAATTTCCGCACGTCGCTGAATATTCAGGCTCCCAGCGAATTGCGAGACCTTGTCGACGCTGTAAATTGGATGGGCACAAAGCTGCAAGAGCTGGACGATATGAAGGGGGAGTTTCTCGCCCATGTCTCTCATGAGTTACGCACGCCCATGGCCTCGATTCAAGAAGGCACTCATTTGCTGTTGGATGAAATTCCAGGCCCCTTATCGCAAGAACAGCGTACGACCTTGCGTATCATGGCGGACAGCAGCCGCAGACTCATCACCCTCATCTCTACTATTCTGGATCTCTCCAAAATGGACGCCGGGATGATGGAGTATCGAATTATTCCGACGGACCTCAAGCGCATCACAGACATGTCGGTTAACAAAGTCCAGCTCCTCGCCGATGCCAAGCATGTGCAGCTGTTACTGGAAGCGCCTGCACAGCGTGTGTGGGTCATGGCGGATGCGCTTCGAATTGAGCAAGTCCTCGACAATTTACTCTCAAATGCCTTGAAGTTCAGTTCAGAAGGAGGCATTGTAAAGGTACTCATGAAGCCGGACTTGCAAGCAGGAGTCCTTGAGGTGAGTGTGACCGATGGAGGACCCGGTATCCAAGCCGAAGATCTACCCTTTATTTTCGAACGTTTCTATCAAGGACGCACAAAGGCTAAACATGCCACACCGGGGAGCGGCCTGGGGTTGGCATTGGCAAAAAAAGTGGTGGAAGCACATGGAGGACGGATTTGGATCGAAAGCGAAGTCAAGAAGGGAACGACTGTACGATTTATCCTGCGTCTCACGAAACCAGCGGAAACGGCATAAAGGCTGTTCTCCGAGGCGTTACCTCGGTGGTCTTGTCGTGCCTATTCTTCCTCGCAGGATGCGCGGCATGGTCGCCAGCTCCGCAATTTTCACAGCCTTACTTTATGGCTGATGCAGCAGACGTAAAATCCCTTCAATCATTAGCGAAAAAGCAGGAGGTGCTCGCCCAGAAATGCACCGAGCACAATTCTTGCGATCATGTCTATTTTACACGCGCCCTTCTTGGGCTCTACGAAAGTCGAGATAGTGCCACGAAGTATTTTGAGAAAGTGATCGCCGTCGTACCGAAGGGTCAGTTGGCCGTATCCAGCAAACTCTGGATAGATCTGCTGGAGCATCACGCTGCTCCCGTTGAACAATCCTGGTTCCAATCGGTCATGGCAGCCCCGGCGATTTCGGAGAGTCAGGCGATCCTGGCTCAGGCCTCAGATCGGCTGGTCCGGGACTTGCTTGATAGGGAGCTAATCATCCAGCAATTTCGGGCCATAAAGGAAGCCGACTCTCAAGCCTTGGAAAGCCTCCAGAGGGAATTAGCCGAACGTGAACGGAAGGTGGATTCAGGCAGCGGTAGCAGCGGTAAGAGGGGCCCGACCGATACAGGTACCGTGGCGTCCTTACAAAGGCAACTATCTGATCGAGATAGGAAAATAGAGGAATTGACGAGCCAATTGGAGGCATTGAAGCGCATCGACCAGGAAATGCGGGATAAGGTTCGTCCTATCCATCCCCCATCGTCGATTGTACCGCCTTCGACTGGGCCGTAATCGACGACATTGCAGAAGGAGTTTCATGGAAAAAGAACATATTCTCGTAGTTGACGATGAAGAAGGATTATTACATCTAGTGAAGATGCGGTTAACCGCTATGGGCTTTGCCGTCACAGGTTGTACTACCGGGCATGAAGCCCTCGCTGTAGCCAAGAATAACCGGTTTGACCTCGCCATTACCGATCTCCGACTCGGGAACGAAGACGGATTGAATGTGACGGAAGAACTGCTGCGGATTCACCCAGGCCTTCCGGTTATCATCCTGACGGCCCATGGCAGTATACCGAATGCCGTGGAAGCTATGCAGCGGGGCGCCTTTGGATATCTCACCAAGCCGTTCGACGACAAGGAACTCAAGGCCAAGATCGAAGAAGGACTTTCTCCTCAGCGGATGAGAGGCGAGATCCAACGGCTGAAGTCTCTCGTCAACGAACTGTACGGGATGGAGAACATCGTCGCGCGGAGTCCTGCGATGCAGCGCTTACTCCAGCAAGTCGTGCAGGTGGCAGACTCGGACGCGACCATTCTTCTCTTCGGAGAAACCGGGACTGGAAAAGAAGTATTCGCGCGCGTCATCCATTCGAATAGTCGACGGAGTAAAGGGCCGTTTGTCGCCCTCAATTGCGCAGCCATTCCTGAAACACTCTTCGAGTCAGAGCTTTTCGGGCATGTGCGCGGGGCCTTTACCAGCGCCCATGGTGCGAAGCGAGGTCTGTTTCAAAGCGCCAACGGCGGAACTCTCTTTCTCGACGAGATCGGTGAAATGCCTCTCTCGATGCAGGTCAAACTGTTGCGGGCTGTGCAGGAACGGGAAGTTCGTGAAGTCGGCTCTGAACTTTCAACCAAGATCGATGTGCGGATTATCGCCGCAACCAATAAAGACCTCGGGGAAGCCGTCAAGAACGGGTCGTTCCGGAACGATCTGTACTACCGCATTTCTGTCGTTCCGCTATTTATCCCACCGCTTCGTGACCGCCGAGACGATATTCCGTTGCTGGCACAACAGTTTCTGACCTCAAGTGCAAAACGGGCGAATAAAGGATTGCGCGGCTTTACGCCGGCTGCTCTTAATCGCCTGGTCACACATCCCTGGCCCGGCAATGTCCGTGAGTTGGAAAATGTCGTTGAAAAGGCCGCCGTCATGACGCGCCAAGATATGATTACGCCGGATCTCTTGCCCTCGATGGGCTCATCACCGGACTCGCCGCTCAAGCCGTTGACTGAAGCCAAGGAAGAGTTTGAGAAGACCTATCTCAAGAACGTACTGCAACTTACTGGCGGCAATATCTCGCGCGCTGCCCAATTTGCCGGGCGCTATCGGGCAGACTTTTATAAAATGCTCAAGAAATATGGCTTGCACCCATCAACCCTGAAGGCCAAAGCGGAGGCCGATCTTGAGGAGCTTGAAGAAGAAGTCAACCTTACGGAAGCTGAACGCTAGGCCAGTATTTCGTTTTACAGGGAGTGAGTGATGGGATGAGACAATCTTCTCGCCTGCCTAACGATTCAGCCGAGTCGATCCTCCTATAACTCCACCTATGCATCGCGCAATATTTCGACGCAACGGACAGTTTGCCGCGAGACATTCGTGACCGAAGCCTGCCAGGGTTTTTCGCCAATCTGTCAAGTTATCCTGTAGTTCATGCCAAGTGGGCTAGCTCCCTTATGCGCGTCAAAAAGTAGACACATCACCTTCTACCCCTGGATAGAAGGTTCAAAAACAGGATTTACGGTGGTGAGCTGCCAGCGGCCCAGTTCGATAAAGCGATGAAGAGGCGTCAACCAGCCGAAGGTTGGTGTGAGCTAGCGAGAACTAGAACGCAAAATTGTGCAACGCTTCACCAAATCCAAGAGATACTGAGAATGATGAGCCCCCACAATATAGCCGACAGGCCAAAGGCACTAATAATGCCTATTGCAGGTGCAAGGGTATCATCATTAAGATTCTCCTCCGTCATCGCTGGTACCGGAGGCAGCACATGGAGGAAGGTCTTGTCCTTGGGCTTTTGAAGTATTTGTTGGCGCTCGTCCTTGACGGCTAAGTTTCCTTCAGACTGTAGATCCCTCTGGGTGTGCTGTTTTTGTTTCGCGTGCATCACACTCCCCCTCTCTTCAGGCGCGTTCGTCCTTGCTGCATCGTAGCCTTTAGTTAAGTTGTCAGGCTGCACGTTGGATGAAGGACTCTGCTCCAAGATGGACTTCATCATCCTGATAGTCCGGTTCGCCACTTGGGAAGGCCAAGACCTTCTTCGGTCTGGCCGGTTGATTCTGCTCAATCACGGAGTCGTGGACACGACCGCAATTCATACAACGCCAACTGGTTGTCCACATCTCACCATAGGCGCCCTCAAGGTCTAAGAAGTGGTCTTCTACCATGAACCCACAACAGCGTGAACAGGTCATAATTGCCCTCCTTGGTGTAGGCTATGGAACTCATCGCTCATGGATAAATGATAGCGCACGCCATAGCGGGCGATAGACCCAAAGGAAGTACCTCGGAAGTAGGGTGTCCAAACTGTCTTGCTTCTCCAACTCGTGAGTGAAGGTTGAACTTAACGCGCCGACTTTCTTTTTTGCTTCATGAAGGGCTTGGGCGTATCCTAATTGATATGAAACGGTGGTATCTGTATCTGATAGCAGCACTGCTCGGGTTGGTGATCGTTGGTTACTTCATTGTCAGAGGGAGCTCTCCCATTAACTTTTCCGACATTTGGAGTAGGAACAATCACGGTACGAACGCGCAGCGTGATGTCGGAAAGATGCCGGAGGAAAACGCAGTTACCAAAGAGGTACTGAGGCTCCGGCGCGAACAGCAACTTCGACCGCTTACTGAACGGGAAGATGGAACGAAAATACAGGATTTGCCGAATGGCATATACGGTTTTTCAATGTGCGGCGTCGAAGTGCTACGCGCGAAACGTGGTGACCCACTCTCGCTGGAGATCCACAAGTATAATGGGATCGTTTACTATGTTGGGTATGCCTCTGACGAGCACATAGCAAAGTACCTGACTCGTCAAAAAGACTTCCATATCCTCACGTCCCCTCACCCAAGGAAAGGGGCGTCAACCCTGTTCGAAATTCCTGTCGAGTTTGTATCGAAATGCGAGGAACGCACTGGTGGAGATGGGGAGATTTTTGATCTGTTTGTTACCACTATCCCCGAGTTGCAAACCTAATGAGGTATCATCCATCGCAGTACCCGCAAGAAAGGTACATAAACAGCGTTGCCTGCGCATAGAACTGTTTCGATTACGAATATTTCTAAGCCAGAATCCTGCATTACTTTTGCTTCGCCACAATCTTGTAATTGATCTGCCCGTAGGTCGTACAAAGCAGCTCATGAACAGGCTGCTAAGTCTATGGCCGTCTACGTGCACCCCTTCCGTTGGACTTCTCTATTGAGGATGGATCGAGCTAGAATGAATCATGAAGACTCGCTGGCTCATGATATTGGTCAAGGCCTCCGTGATGAGATGGTGGGATGACAATGCGTTGCGTTTGAGCGCTGCCTTGTCCTATTACACCCTCTTCTCGCTCGCCCCGCTGTTGACCATTGCCGTTGCCATTGCCGGGTTGGTGGTGGATGAGAATACGGTGCGTGATGAAGTGCTCGGCCAGTCCCAAGGCTTGATTGGAAAACCCGGGGCTGACGCCATTGCAGATATGCTTGAAAGCGCCGGTCAGCCTATGCAAGGCACCATAGCCACAGTTGTGGGCCTGGTCACCCTGGTCATCGTTTCAACGGGAATGTTTAGCGAACTTCAGGATGCATTAAATTTAATTTGGCGGACCAAGCCAAAAAAGAGTGACGCACTGTGGGGCGCTCTCAAAAGTCGATTTTTATCTTTTATCCTTGTGATCGGCTGTGGCGTGCTTCTTCTGGTCTCACTCCTTGTGAACACCGTTCTGGCTGCATTGGGCAAATTTGTCGTTCAGGCTGTGCCCGGCCCTCAGGTTATGCTGACATTCGTAGACGTAGCCGTTTCTTTGCCGGTGATCACTTTCCTCTTTGCCCTGATGTTCAAGGTACTACCGGACGGATATATCGCCTGGCGGGATGTGTGGCTCGGTGCGGTGGCAAGCGGAACGCTTTTCATTATCGGTGAGTGGGCTATCGGCCTCTATATCGGCTCAACTGCGATGACCTCAATGTACGGTGCCGCAGCCTCACTCATGGTCATTTTGGTTTGGGTGTACTACTCCGCCTTGATTTTCTTTTTAGGCGCCGAGTTTACTTATGTATATGCCAACGAGTACGGCTCGCGTGTGTCTCATCTTAAAAACTCCCTTTCGATCTCGTGATGATATCGAAGGCTTGGCTTGCGAGTCTTATCTGCTTCTCGAATTCTTGAAAATTACGATCGTGCGAAATTGGATTACTGTCCAAGACAGGGGTGGCCCCATTTGTCTGGACAGAACTTCTTGCTTCATCAGTGAAATCCTGCCGGGGTCTACCTACCCCTCATTATTCATGACGGTTCGTCACGAAATCGCGGAACCGCGTCGCGAGACCGGCGCGTGGAGCCCCGTGCCCCTCGGACAGGGACACGCCCCAAAAAATGAAAGACTCACTTCCCAGTAGTACGTGGAGGATCCTGGGGGAGGGGAGGGGCCGCAGGATCGTCGTAGCAGCGGATTTATTCCTCCAGCTCCGCCACCGGCACCTTCAGTGCATTCACGATTTCTCACATATTTGAGACGGTCACTTCTTCGAGGGACATGGATTCACGTGTGAGTCGTTGGCCGTTCACTTGGCTTTTAGTTTCCACTCCCGCACCGTCATCTGTGAGCCAGGCCCAGCAAAGTCAAGGCGAGGTTAATCAACTTATTTGGTTAACGATTCGAATTTTCCACGCACGCAACTTTATTTGCAAATGCAGGAGTGTTTATGGATGCAGCCATACGGCATGCCGGCGCGTCATCATAGATACATTCTCTACTCTCGGAGGTAACAAGACAAAATGGTGCTGAGCCTGAAGGAGCCTTGTCTTTTTTTTGATTTACTTCACATCCGCCATCACTACCAGCAGCTCGAAGACATTCTTTGAGGTCATTGTAATCACACACTGTTCCCCAAGCGAAAACGGCACAGTAAGGGCCTGCAATGGCACCGCTGGCAGTAAGAGCCAATAAAATTGAACTGATTATTATTATCTTCGTACGCATGTACATCCCCTCTAACACTGTATTAACACCAGACGATTCTAGCTAGATTGCTGCTACTCCAAGTACTTGAAAGATTGGAGCTGGCGAGAGCAATTGAACCTCCAACCTGCGGTTTACAAATAGCGACAGACCCATTTTCACTTCCTTCTTCACCCTCACCAGAACCAACTGAATCACCAATGGAATGGCCTGGTTAGGTGATTCAGCCAAGTTGCGCACGATTGCCTGCGGAGAGGGCAAATAGCATGAGTATGGTTACATTTTCGGTTACACTCCGCGCCTCGCATTTTCGGGGGCGCGCCTGTTATGTCGGTCGTGACCTAATGCGAATGCGGGAGGGACCAACAATGACTAATGCGCCACTCAGCTCATCATCGGATACTTCACGAAACAGAATGACTTTCTCCTCATCAACCACGTGACTCGCGTATTCAAGGGCGCCAATCACGTCGTCAGGAATCATCTCGGGGTAGGCATCCAGAATCTGCGCTCGGGTGTAGCCGCCTGCGACCATGCCAAGGATGTTCTTCACCATGATCCGAGTGCCTCGAATGGTCGGCTTTCCGCTGCAGATGTTGGGATCGACTACGATACGTTCGTCCATCGTGTTAGTTCCTTCAACAGGGTGCTGACTCAGACGCAAGTGTAAATCGAGGAGGTATGGAGTGTCCAGTCAAAGCCTTGATTATCAAGCGGCGAAGGAACACGGGCAGTGGCCAACCGATGCGCCGGATGGCGAGAGCCACCGGCGCACGGCTGCCGGTCCCCCGGCAGCCCCTAAACTTGTCAGAAAGACATTTCTCGTCGATCACACGGAATCCCACTCACACACACAGTCATCAGGCGGGTCGACGTGGTCAGTCAAGATTCATGACTTTGGGAAGCAGTGGATTGAGAGCTCGTGGGGAAAGGTTGATCCGCATCCGGGCAAGCGAGGGCTCAAGGGCAAGTCACTGAACAAAGAACAGAACGAAAAGCGCGCACGAGCGCGGGCGACCGGCGAGATCAGACGGAAATGTCTTTCCATCGGAGCGGACCATCTGGTCACGCTGACCTATCGCGACAATGTCGAAGACCGAGAGCGAGTCTTGACCGACCTGGACCGCTTACGGCGTATGCTCGCGCGCGGTGGCTACTCGATGCCCTACGTGGCAGTGTTGGAATGTCAGAAGCGCGGGGCGATCCATCCGCATCTAGCTGTCCGCGGCTTCCAGGACATTCGTCTCCTGCGGCGTTGTTGGTACAAGATTGTCGGAAAAGCACAGGGCCAGGTGAACGTGAAGGGGCCACGGCCTGGAACCTCCCCGGTCAAACTGGCCCGGTATCTTTCCAAGTACATCAGCAAAGACATCGACAGCCAGCCACGGGTGTTTGAGGAGCACCGGTACTTTTGCTCGTTAGGAATCGCCGTACCAACCGAGCGCTTTCAGATTGTCCTGACGCGCCACTCGAGAGAAGCTGAATCGAGACTCTTCTTCCTCATGTTCAACGACACGCTCCGTCGGGTTGGAGACTACTGCACGGTCAGGCACTGGATCAGAGGGGCAGGGACGTTCGGATGGATATCGGGCTTCGAGGACCCGACTTGCCACTGGAGCAGCAACACATCAAGCCCTCCACAAGCTCCGGGGTAGGGGACGAACTCGTAGATGCACACGAAGGGCGTGCAATCGTGCCAGGCCATTTCACCCCGGCTCGCATATAGTCTGTATACGGCACTAACCAGTAGGGTGCTCGACAGTTGCTGGACAGGCGACGGATGCTGTAGTAACATTGTTTGTACGGGAGGGTTACCATGGTTAAGATGCTCAAGAAGCACGGAAATAGTATGGCGCTGGTCATTGAAAAGCCCATGATGGAAGCTCTGGGGATTACTGAAGAGACGCCGCTTCAGCTAACGGTGAATGGAAATGCATTAGTCGTCACGCCCGCGAATGTCGGCGTCGGTCCTGAACGGATGAAAACTGTTATCAAGGAAATCCGCAAACGCTATGGACCAATGCTGAAGCGGCTGGCGGACTGATTTGTGGAACACGTCACCTTCCTCAGCGTGGACGATGTTCTGCTGCTCCATGCTGACACCATTACTGCAGATGGCGGATTACACGGGGTCAGAGATCACGGCCTGCTCGATGCTGCCGTGGCAATGCCTCGGCAGCAGTTTGGCGGTGCATTTTTCCACGAAGATCTCGCCGCGATGGCTGCAGCCTATCTGTTCCACATTGCCCAGAACCATCCCTTTGTGGATGGAAATAAACGAGCTGCGGTGATGTCGGCTCTCGCATTCCTGCTGGCAAATGGCGTCGAATTTTCACTGGCTCCGCAGGAGCTTGAAGCAATGACACGACAAGTTGCCGGCGGCGAATTATCAAAAGAGACACTGACAAAGTGGATGCATTCTCAGATTGGCAAGCGAAGGTGATGCTCCGTCGCCATGTCGAGAAATCCGCAACGTCTGCAAATGAAGCCGTCAGGCCATCGTAAGGGGAGTCCGGTCTCAGGCAAACTCCTGTGAAAGTGGAAGTAGGGGGCATCGAGTAATCAGAAGGTCTCGCTTTCCCAATGGCATCACGCCCTGCTCTTCGCGGTACAGGGTTACGTCTCTCCCACAAAACAGCGCACCACACTGATTCCATATTGACCTGTGCCTGCCACTTTTCAAGTCCTCGTCAACGATCACCTGAAATTTCCCCTGTCCCGATTACCAGTCCGCAGCGCTTCATAAGCGGGTTAGTTGACTCCTAGCGCCGGCGGTAACGCAGGCGTTTTTCGGAGGAGGTAGGGGGGTGTCGAAGACTCTCCCTAAAGGTTCCCCACAAACAACCTCTTGACATGTACGGCTATACCGTACATGCTGGAAGGTATA
>JBAXBK010000043.1:0-23939 GCA_037142015.1 Nitrospira sp.
CCCAACATCGTCGTCTTCTGGGGCGATGACATCGGCCAGGCGAACCTCAGCGCCTATACGAAAGGGGTGATGGGCTACAAGACCCCGAACATTGACCGGGTGGCCAATGAGGGCATGCTCTTTACCGACTACTATGCCGAGCAGAGCTGCACCGCCGGACGCTCGGCGTTCATCATGGGCCAGAGTGTCTTCCGCACCGGCTTGAGCAAGGTCGGGCTGCCGGGCGCCGCCGCGGGGATGCAGGCCGAGGATCCCACCATCGCCGAGGTACTGAAACCGCTTGGGTATGCCACCGCCCAGTTCGGAAAAAACCATCTGGGTGATCGGGACGAGCACCTGCCGACGATGCACGGGTTCGATGAGTTTTTCGGCAATCTCTATCACCTCAATGCCGAGGAGGAGCCGGAGCTGCGCGACTACCCGTCGGCGAAGGACTTCCCGAACTTCCGCGCAAAGTTCGGTCCACGCGGCGTGCTGCATACCTGGGCCAATCCCGACGGCACGCAGAAAATCGAGAATACCGGCCCGCTGACCAAGAAGCGCATGGAAACCATTGACGACGACATCACGGCCCTGTCAATGGCCTGGATCAAGAAACAGCACGCGGCCGGCACACCCTTCTTTATCTGGATCAATACCACCCACATGCACTTCCGCACGCACGAGAAACCAGAGAGCGTGGGGCAGGCGGGGCGCTGGCAATCCGAATATCATGACGTGATGATCGATCACGACAAGAACGTCGGCCAGGTGCTGGCCGTGCTGGATGAACTGGGCATCGCCAATGACACGTTGTTCCTCTACAGTACGGACAACGGACCGCACATGAACTCCTGGCCCGATGGCGGCATGACCCCCTTCCGCAGCGAGAAGAATTCCAACTGGGAAGGCGCGTTCCGCGTGCCCGCGATGGTGCGCTGGCCCGGTCACATTAAACCCGGCACCGTGTCCAATGACATCGTCAGTCACATGGATTGGTTGCCGACGTTTGCCGCCATGGCCGGGGAACCCGACCTCAAGGCCAAGCTCTTGACGGGCTACCACGTGGAGTCGCCCCGCAAGAAGACCTTCAAAGTCCACCTGGATGGCTACAACCTGCTGCCGCTGCTCACGGGCCAGGGTGCCGAAAGCCCGCGCAAGGAGTTCTTCTACTTCTCGGACGACGGCGACCTGTTGGGCCTGCGCTACGACAACTGGAAGCTCGGGTTCGCTCAGCAGCGGGTCCAAGGGACCTTGCAGATCTGGAGTGAACCCTTCGTGAAAACGCGCATCCCCATGATCACCAACCTGCGCACCGACCCGTACGAGCGTTCCTCCATCACCTCCAATACGTACTGGGATGATCTGATCAACCATGCATTCCTCCTGGTGCCCGCCCAGCAGTACGTCGGCCAGTTCCTCGGGACGTTCAGGGAGTATCCGCCACGGCAAAAAGCGGCGAGCTTCAGCATGGACGAAGTGCTGCAGATGCTCCAGCAGCCCCAAAAGTAACGGCAGACTCGGGGATACGCGATACGGGATATCCCGTATCGCGTATCCCGCATCTCGGATCACGCCTCCCGAATCGCGCATCGCAGTCACCGCCGAAGAGGACCCATCATGAAAATCATCCGCGCGCCATATCTCATTGCCATCGCGCTCGTCTGTGCGCTGACGATGACCACAACCATCGCCCGCGCCGCTGACGCGCTCCCGTCCTGGAATGACGGAGCAGCCAAGAAGTCTATCGTGGAATTTGTCGCGAAGGTCACCAAGGAAGGCGGACCGGATTTTGTCCCGCCTGCCGAGCGCATCGCCGTCTTCGATAACGACGGCACGCTCTGGGCCGAGCAGCCGCTGCCCGTTCAATTGTATTTCGCACTCGACCGCGTGAAGGCGCTTGCGCCGCAGCATCCCGAATGGAAGACCAAGGAGCCGTTCGCTTCGCTGCTCAAGGGCGATCTGAAAACCGCGCTCGCGGGCGGCGACCACGCGCTCCTCGAACTCCTCATGGCCACGCACGCGGGCAATACCACAGCGGAGTTCGAGCAGATCGTCAAGGACTGGATCGCCACCGCAAAACATCCAAAGACCGGCAAGCTCTACACCGACATGACCTATCAGCCGATGCTCGAAGTGCTCGCCTACCTGCGCGCAAACGGGTTCAAGAATTTTATCGTCTCCGGCGGCGGCATCGAGTTCATGCGGGTGTGGACGGAGAAAGTCTATGGCATCCCGCCGGAACAGGTCGTCGGCAGCAGCATCAAGACAAAGTTTGAGCTGCGCGACGGCAAGCCCGTGCTCGTGCGTCTGCCGCAGTTGAACTTCAATGACGACAAGGCCGGCAAGCCCGTCGCCATCAACCAGCACATCGGACGCCGTCCCGTCATGGCGTTCGGCAATTCCAATGGCGACAAGGAAATGTTGGAATATACGCAGGGCGGCAGCGGCGCGCGGTTCGAGCTGCTCGTGTTGCACGACGACGCGGCCCGCGAATTCCCCTACGGTCCGGCACAAGGGTTGCCAGACGTCAAACTCGGCGCTTTTAAGCAGGACCTGTACGACCAGTCAAAGAAGGCGGGCTGGACCGTCGTGAGCATGAAGGACGATTGGAAGACTGTCTTCCCTGCCGCGCAGTCCGAGATCACCGCCATCGACATCCTGCTGCTGCCGGACGCCACGATGCTCAAGCAGGCCGCAGCCAACAACGCTCGCCTGCTCGGGGTCTTCCCGAAAGGCTTCGCGCTCGACGCCGCACACCACCCGCACATCACGATGCTCCAGTGTTTCGTCCGCACAGTGGACTTGGATAAAGTGTATGCCGCGGAAGAAAAGGTATTCGCCGCCGCCAACATCAACGCCATGAAGCTGGAGGCCGTCAAGTTGTACTACATCCCGGCCGGGGCGCTTGGGCTCGCCGGCATTGTCGCGACGCCGACGCCACAACTTAGCAAGCTGCAAGCGGACATCATTGCCGCTGCGAAGCCATTCATGCTGGAAACCGGCCCCATTGGCGCATTCACTGCTGGGCACGATAATCCCGCTATCGACGTGGCCCTCATCCAGTACGTGTCGACGTTCGATCCGAATGCGTCTGGCGCGAAGTTCAATCCGCATGTCAGCACTGGCACCGCGCCGAAAGAGTACCTCGACAAGATGCTCGCTGAACCGTTTAAGCCGTTCACCTTCTCGCCGGCAGGCGCGGCCGTGTACCAGCTCGGCCCGTTCGGCACGGCGGCGAAGAAACTCAAAGAATGGGACTTGAAGCCCTGAGGCGTCGATCGCGGGATACGAGATGCGAGTCGCGGGATGCAGGATTCGCGATACGAGATGCGCGCTTTGAATCCTGAATCACGTATCCCGGATCACGCATCACGCATCACGTTGCCCGGATCGCTTCTCCCGCATCGCGTCACCTCTGTACCTCCATCTCACTGCTGAACTCGCCTCAGTCAGGCATTGAGAGATATAAAGTTGAGGTTTAGAATACTCATTCATGCGCTATATCAGACGTCAACTGCAGGAGCAGGTGTTACGGGCGGCGAAAGGCTTTCCGTCCGTGGTGCTGACCGGACCGCGCCGGCACGAGGATGTTCCTTGTCTATCAATCGCCGCAGGCGGGAACACCGACCGCTATCAAGGCCAACGACTGGAAGCAGACCGACGCTGCAACCCATTGCGGTGTCACGCAGCCCCGCATCAATGACCTCTTGCGCGGGCGCGTGTCGCGGTTCTCTCTGGATGCGCTGGTGAATATCGCCACGGCGCTCGGCAGGCGCGTGCATGTGGAGTTGGACGTAGCGTAACGCGAGCGATGAGCGGGATACGAGATACGAGTCGCGAGATACGCGATTTGAGTCCCGGATCACGCATCTCGGCTTCCGCTGCGTGAAGTCTGTGGGGAGTGACGGTTGAGGAGGTTCGATTCGGTGGAGTTTATCTCACGAGTTTCTCCAGCGTTCCAACATCCGTGAGGGGCAAGGCTGAGATTTTCTTGTCAATGGGGTACGGGTGTTTGCCTGGATGGATGATCCAGAGATGGTGCAATTTCAGGGTTTGCAGGGCTATGTGCATGGACTTTGTGGTCTCCGGGGCTTCGCTGAACTTGAATTCTATGCCGTATCGGCGTCCGTGATGAAGAAAGAATAGATCCAGTTCCGCACCGTTGTGCGTCGCCCAAAAGAACACTTGAGGTAGCTTGAGACGCTGAAGAGTTTGCTCAAGAGCAAAGCCCTCCCAGGATGCACCGATCCGAGGATGCCCGGTTAGAGAATGAAAATCGGAAAGGTTGAGCAAGCTATGAAGAATCCCGGAATCCCGAAAGTAGACTTTGGGCGATTTTACCTGGCGCTTCCCGATATTTTCATACCAGGGCTGAAGCTGCCTGATCATAAAGGTCCCGGTCAGAATATCGAGATACGCGCGCACGGTCTTGTCCGACAGTCCCATGGAGCGGGCCAGTTCAGAGGCGTTCCAGGTCTGTCCGTGATAGTGGGCCAGCATGGTCCAGAAGCGGCGCAACGCCGACGAGGGGATGGAAATGCCGAGGCGTGGAATGTCGCGCTCAAGAAAGGTCCGGATGAACCCTTCCCGCCACGCCATACTGTCTTCGTCAGATTGAGCGAGGAAGGAACGAGGGAATCCGCCTCGCAGCCAAAGGGTTTTAAGAGGATCGGCGCCGACCTCCTGGAGGTTGAATCCGCTGAGCTCGATAAATTCCACACGGCCGGCGAGAGTTTCTGAAACGTTCTTGACGATATCCGGAGATGCGCTGCCGAGGAGAAGAAACCGTGCCTTGCTGTTCGGGCGATCGACAATCACTCGCAGGGCGCTGAAGAGTTCAGGCATCTCCTGGATTTCGTCAAGTATGACGATGCCCCGGAGGGAGCCGAGTATGAGTTCCGGATTTTGCAAGCGCCTGACGTCAGGTTGGGACTCAAGGTCAAAGAATGTCGAACGTTTGCCTTCTGCGAACAGACGCGCCAATGTCGTCTTGCCACACTGGCGAGGGCCGATGAGCGACGTAATCGGAGAGCGCTTAACGGCGCGGGCGAGCTGTTTGAGAAAAGAGGGCCTGACAATCATGATGGGGATTGTACCATGAATATTCGGAATGTAAATCCGAAGTTTCATAATTCAGGATTGCTCGCGCTACATGGTGGGCACGCGGGGGGAAGGGCGCCGGCGGGATGCGGGATGCGCGCTTTAAATCCCAGATCGCGAATCCCGGATCACGAATCGCATTTCCCGGATCGCGAATCCCGTATCTCGCATCGCGAATCGCATGTCCCTCATCTGTCTTTAGGAGAAAAGATTGAGCTACAAGAAGCTTGAGATTTGGCAACTGGCAAGGGACGTCTCAATCGGCGTGCATCGGATGACCATTGATCTGCTGCCAAAGATCGAGATGTACGAGGAAGGCTCTCAAATTCGCCGGTCCTCCAAGTCAATCAGGTCAAACATCGTTGAGGGCTATGGTCGCCGTCGCTACAAGCAGGACTTCATCAGGTTTCTAACGTATGCCCATGCTTCCTGCGATGAAACGATCGACCACCTGGAAACATTGCAGGAAACTGGTTCACTGAAAGATGAATCGTTGTTTAAGCAACTCCATGACCAACTGGATCGGTTGGGCGGCACACTGAATCTGTTTATCCAGAGCGTCGAATTGCAACACCAATCCGTGCGCGAAGAAGAAGCGCACTATACGGTGCTGGAGGAAACTGAATAAGAGTGAGATACGGGATACGGGTCGCGCGATACGAGTCACGGGATACGAGATACGGGCGACGGGATACGAAATACGAGATGCGAGTTCCGGGATGCGGGTTTCGGGATGCGAGATATGCGATGCGGGATTCGTGATCCGAGATTCACAGCGCGCATCTCGTATCCCGTATCTCGTTTCTGCATCCCGTATCGTGAATCTCGTATCTCGTATCCCGTATCTCGCATCGCGAATCTCGTGTCGTGCATCATCGGCAGGACAGTGAACGGGCGCAGAGGGGGCCTTGATGGCAGAACGGCAATTTGATCTCACCCGCGATACGCTCGCGGTCGTGTTCCTGTTCGCGTTGATCGCGGCCTCGGTCTGGATCCTTTTGCCGTTTCTCACCGCGGTCGTGTGGGCGACTATGATCGTGGTCGCCACCTGGCCCTTGCTCTTGATGCTCCAACGCTGGCTGCTGGGGCGGCGGTGGATCGCCGTGACGGTGATGACGCTCCTGTTGCTGGCGATCTTCCTGCTGCCTTTCGCGTTCGCCATCGGCGCCTTCGTAGAGAATTTCAAGGAGATTGCTACTTGGACAACCACGCTTTCCACTCGCACACTGCCTCCCCCTCCCGACTGGCTGGGAAAGATCCCGCTGGTCGGCGCGAAAGCGGCGTCGCAGTGGCAACAACTCGCCGCGCTGAGTCGTGAGGACCTGGCGACGCGCCTGTCACCATACCTGGGCGGTGTCGTGCGATGGGTCGCCGAGCAGGTCGGGGGTCTCGGGATGTTGCTGGGCCAAATCGTCTTGACCGTGCTCATCTCGGCCGTGCTCTATGCCACGGGAGAGTCTGCCGCAGGGATGGCCCTGCGGTTCGGCGCTCGACTGGCAGGGGAACAGGGGGAGCAGGCCATCCGCCTGGCCGGGCAGGCAATCTACGGGGTGGCGCTGGGGGTGGTGTTGACGGCATTTGTGCAGGCCGTGCTCGCCGGGATCGGTCTGGCGGTCGCCGGGGTGCCGTTCGCCGTGATGTTGACCGTGGTGATGTTCATTTCAGCGGTGGTGCAGGTCGGGGTGGTCCCCGTGCTGCTCTGCGCGGTTGGGTGGCTCTATTGGACCGGCGACACCACTTGGGGAACCGTGCTGCTCGTGTGGACCCTGCTCGTCGCCCCGGTGGATAATATTTTACGACCCATTTTGATTAAGCAAGGGGCGGATCTCCCGCTGCTACTAATCATTGTCGGTGTGCTCGGAGGGATGTTCGCCTTCGGCATCATCGGGCTCTTTGTCGGTCCGGTGATCCTCGCGGTAGCCTACACGCTGTTCACGGCCTGGATCAACCAGGGTGGGGCAATCAGCCGGGCAGAGAAACCACCAGTCACAAAATCTTCCTAGCCCGCATTATTCACGAAGACTTCTACTGCAACTGCCGATACGCCGCTGCGACGAGCCTGACGGCGGGCGGGCTCGCCGCTCAGTCTGTCAACATACTGTTTCAAGTATGCTTCCCTCCTTCGCGGCTCCGCGCGCCCGTCTCGCCTGGCGTCTCGGCGGTTTCGTGACGAACTCTCGTGAATAATGTGGGCTAGCCGTCGGAAAGAGATCGTGGAGACAACTGGCTAGTTAGTTTTCTCTGCATATCATGTGGTATAAGGCCCCAGACCGTTATTTGGTTTGTTTGGTTGATCTGGTTCATCTGATGTATCCGGTTAGTCTGGCCCAACCAAATAAATCAAACAAACGAGATAACAACACAAACCAGATCAACCAGAGAGGAGGATCCAGATGAAGACGAGAATCATGGCACTTGGGATACTCTGCGGGATGGCCGGAATGTTAGCCAGCTGCGGTGGGGGTTATTATCGGGTGAACGATCCGGCCGGCACCAAGGAGTATTACACAAACGACATCGATCAGACGAAGACCGGAGCCGTTACCTTTAAGGATGAGAAGAGCGGCAGCGTGGTGACGCTGCAATCGTCGGAGATCAAGGAGATTTCTCAGGACGAGTTCAAGGCGGCGGTGAAACCCGAGGAGAAAAAGACCAAGTAACCAGGGTCACAGGTAGGATGACACAACAGGCCTCACTCGACTCGGTGCGTCAGGATGGCCCCGCAGGGTTGTGGCAAGCCTATCTGCAGCATCGCTACGCATTCCTGTTCTATTCGCTGATCCTGACGCTCGTCATTGCGCCGATCCTGAAAGCGATCGGAATCCACGGCAATTTCATGCAGCTGTTCCTTGGCCTCAATTTAATGGCCGCGTCCGTTCCGCTCGAAAGTCGAAAGGGGCGCTGGGTTCTTCCGGCGATTGTCCTGGTCGCCATCGTGCTGAGGATTACATCTCTGCAAACAGGCCACGCGGGACTCTCAACTCTAAGCCTCTGGCTCTGGACGGCAATCGGCCTGTACGCGGTGTTCATTGCTCTGCGGTTTGCTCTCCGCTCGCTCGTCATCACGTCCGAGCATCTCTATGCCGCACTGAGCGCCTATCTGTTGGCCGGGGTGTTCATGGGTGTGCTGTACTGGAGCTTGGATCAGGTGTGGCCGAACTCGATCATCGTCAACGGTCCTGGGGCATCCGACCCGTTCCTCCCGGGGGAAGGCATTTACTTCAGCTTCATCACGCTTGCGACCGTGGGCTACGGAGATATGGTCCCGGGAAATGACGTAGTTCGCAATCTTGCGATTGTGGAAGCCATTGCAGGACAGTTCTACCTCGCCGTGATGATCGCGCGTCTGATGAGCCTCTACATGAACAAGGCGCGGTGAGACCCCGGCGCATTCGCAGGTGAAAGGGATCTGATGCAAGGAGGAGAATTCGTGCGGCGGAAAGAAACGACGGCGTCCGTCAGGTTTGTGGGTGTCGTGCTGGCCGGAATGATTTTGTGGATCGTAACCGGCTGCGGCAGCATCGGCCCGAGCGCCGTCAATCGCGACCGGTTCGATTACATCACCGCGATCAGCGACTCCTGGAATCAGCAGACGCTCTTGAACATCGTCAGGCTCCGGTATGCAGATGTCCCGGTATTTATGGATGTGGGCCAGGTTATCAGCAGCTATGAACTCGAGGGTAATCTCTCGGCCGGCGGTGGTTTCATGACCGGCAACAAGGGCGCGCAGGGAAACCTCGGAGACTTCCTGAGTTTCGGCGCTGGTGGGCGCTACCTCGACCGGCCGACCGTGACCTATACGCCGCTCACGGGTCCGGACTTCATCAAGACGATGATGACACCGTTTCCACCGGGCGCGACATGTTTCTCATCGAGGCTGGGTGGCCCGTGGATGTTCTGTTGCAAGTGAGTGCCCAGGGGATCAACGGACTCCGAAACCACAGAGGCGGGCCGAACGGCCATCCGGCAGATCCGGAGTTTCTTGAGGTGATTCGGCTGTTAAAACGGATTCAAGCGGCAGGCGGTGCGGGAGTCAAGCTGCAACGAGAGAAAGATAAAGAGGACGCGACCATATTCCTGTTTCATTCGCGCCGCTTGACACCGGAGATCGCGCACGATGTCGCGGAGGTCAAGCGGCTGTTGCGGTTGAATCCTGAGGCATCGGAGATCCGTATCACCTACGGGGCCGACTCGCAAGGGGATCAGGAGATCGCCATCCATACCCGTTCCGGGTATCAGGTCCTGATTGAATTCGCGAGCCTGGTGGCCGTCCCTCCGGAACACGTCGCGGATCACCGGACGTACGGCCTGGGGCCTACGTCGGAGAAAGGCACAACGGGACTGTCGGCGGTCGTGGTCATTCAAAGCGGCACCGAACGACCAAGCGATTCGTTTGCACAGGTCAAGTACCGAGGCCACTGGTACTGGATCGACGACCGGAACTTCATGACGAAAAGGCTTTTTACGTTTCTGACGATCCTGTTTACATTGAGCGAAACGGGCCATCAGATTCAGCAGCCGATTTTGACGATTCGTGCGAATTAGCCAGTCGGTTCTTGGGCAGCATCGGTCACCGAGGAGTGAGGAACTGCAGCAATCCATCGACGAAAGGACATCGTAATGAACAGCGTATGGAGACGGAATATTTACGCCACTGGTCTATTGATTCTGAGTGGACTCATCATGGGCCTCGAGGCAGGCTGTGCGATCAATCCCGTCAGCGGACAGCCTGAACTTACGCTCATCTCTGGGAAAATGGAGCAAGAACTCGGCGATGAAGAAGCCAAGAAGGTCGAAGCGGGGATGGGCTTTGCTGACGATTCGAGCTTTACTCCGTTTCTCGATCAGCTCGGCCAACGTCTCGCCGAACATTCTCCGCGCAAGAACATCACGTTCCAATTTCATATCGTCGATATGGCGGAACCGAACGCCTTCGCGCTGCCGGGGGGGTATATCTACGTGTCGCGCGGCCTCCTGGCCCTGACGAATACCGAGGGGGAATTGGCCGGCGTCGTCGGGCATGAGATCGGTCATGTCGCAGGCAAACATGCCGTGCAGCGGATCTCGAAGCAGGCTCCGTTTGCGGTGGTATTCGGCCTTGCCTCCGGCATCACCGGACTGGTCAGTTCAACCGTCGGTGATCTAATCGGCGGCGTCGGAAATCTTGCGCAGAGCGCCATCTTCTCGCCCTATAGCCGGTCACAGGAAACTGAGGCCGACGAAGTGGGCCAGCAGATCGCCGCAGAAGCGGGCTGGGATCCCGTCGAACTGTCTACGTTTCTCGCCAACCTAGGGCGTGAGGTGACCCTGCATGAAAAAGAACCGCGGAAACCGAGTTTCTTCGACTCGCACCCTGCGACTTCGGACCGGGTTGCCGATACTATACGCCACGCGAAATCGTTGACTCGTGCTAAGCGGGACCCGATCAGCCCAACCAACGAAGCCTATCTGGCCAGGCTGAACGGCGTTGTCGTGGGCCAGCGCGCGGCGAACGGCGTTTTTCAAGAGACGTCGTTTCTGCATCCGGACTTGGGTTTCTTCGTGAAGTTTCCAGAAAAATGGCTGCACGAGAATGCGCCGGAGAAAATTGTGGCTGTTGCCCCGGACAAAGATGCAGCGGTCGTGCTCGAGGCCGTCGCAAAAGGCGATGATCCGCTCGAGGGCGCGCGGGTGCTGGGCAAGGCCAGAAAGATCGATCTGGCCGCAAAAGCCAAGTCCCTTACCATCAACGGTCTTCCGGCAGCGCGAACGGTGGTTCCCGCTGACGGCAAAGCACACATCGAGATCACCTGGATCGCTCATGGCGGGTTGATCTTTCAACTAGCAGTCGTTGCATCCACTGAGCAATTGAAGACGTTTCAGCCGGTGTTCGATGCGGTGGCCGGAAGTTTTCGTCCGCTCACGGGTCACGATCGGGCTGGCATTACGGAAAAGCGAGTCAGGTTAATCACAGCCCGGAAGGGCGAGACGATTGAGGCCTTGGCCGCTCGTGCCCACTCGGCCTGGAAGACGGATGAAGTCGCGGTCATCAATGGGCTTGTGACGACTGCGGCGCTCCGAGAGGGGCAGGTGCTCAAAGTGGCGGTTGAGGAACGATATGAGGCGCCAGAGCCGCGGCGATAGGGAGACGGGCGAGACGCATGAATAATGCGGGCTAGCACAACGCCTTAAAAATTGGTATGCTCGCCTGTTGTGCCCGTGGAAGACACACATCAGTGAGGTATGAGATGGTGATTGCCGTCGTGCTTTCCATGATCTTGGGGCTCTCGATGCAAGTCTCGATGGCGGTGGCAGGGGAGTCGGCTGAGGCCGTGCAGATCGATCGCGAGGTGGACGCATCGCTCAAGAAGTTCCTTGAGGACACGCCGGAAGCGGACATCTTTCGGAAAGACGCCAAAGGCATCCTCGTGTTTCCGAAAATCGTGAAGGGCGGGTTTATGATCGAAGCGCAGTATGGGAAAGGCGCGTTGCGGAAACATGGAGAAAAGGCCGGCTACTACAGCACTGTGGCCGCGTCCTACGGTCTCCAGGTCGGCGTGCAGACGTTCGGATACGTCCTGTTTTTCATGAACGAAAAATCGTTGGAGTATCTCGACGAGAGCGAGGGGTGGGAGATCGGTGTCGGTCCCAGCATCGTTGTGATGGACAAAGGCATGGGAAAGAACCTGACGACGACGACAGGTCGGAGCGATGTCTACGCGTTTATCTTCGACCAGCAGGGGCTGATGGCCGGCTTGGGGCTGCAAGGGTCGAAGATTACCAGGATTCACCCGTAAATGATGGTGCCAGGAAGGCGCCGGTGCGGGTGGTCGGTGAGCAGTGGTGAACCAACAGAGAGGAAGATTCGTTATGATGATTCTGCAAATCGGGGTGCTCATGCTGTCAGTCCTGTTCATGGGAACGGTCCAGGCTCAGGCTCAGGAAGCGGCCCAAATGAACATGGAGATTCTGAAAGAAAAGATCAAGGCGGACAAGAAGCTCGTGGTCGCGGCCAACATGAATCTGAATGACGCGGAAGCCAAAACCTTCTGGCCGCTGTACGAGGGCTATCAGAAAGAATTGGAACAGATCCATCAGCGGCTGCTCATCACGGTCAAGGGTTATGCGGAAGCCTTCAATGCAGGCAAAGGCGAGATTTCCGACGACCAGGCCAAGAAACTACTCGGCGAAGCGCTGGCGGTCGAGGAGTCGGAAGTGAAGCTGCGGCAATCGTATGCGGCAAAATTGGGGAAGGTCTTGCCGGCGACGAAGGTTGCCCGGTATCTGCAGATCGAAAACAAAATTCGGGCGATCGTGAAGTTCGAACTGGCCGCGCAGATTCCATTGGTGAGTTAGTCGGTCTGAGGCCGTTGCCGATGGACGAAATGCCGGGGTAGTTCAACCGGCATGAGCCATCAGGGCGTCCGTTGTGCGAATGTCACCTCGATCTTCCATGTTTGCAGGGTCAGTCCTCGAAAGGGGGCTGGCCCTGTTTAATTTTCTGGCGTCACTGAACAGGTGAGCATCCCTCAGCCCACGGAGTGTCACCTCAGTTGGGAGTTCACGACAGCATGGGCCAACAGCTTCTGGAAGACAACGATAGAACCTGATTTATATAGGGTGGACCAGTATTTTCAATACCGCATATTACCGAAAACTCGAAGTGGGGCGAAGATCGGCTGACCACTTCCTTTATGGCTCCGCCCGGCAGCGGGATTGTGGGGCATGGGTATGTTCTGTGCCCCTGACCGGTTTACTCAAATTGGAATTCGGTATATGGTCTGAGCCGTATGTTGTCTGAACAAGACCTCATAGATCTGTAGAAGGGAGACACAAGATGAACATCAGATTCCTGGTCGCGGGGCTGGCGCTGGGGCTGCTCGCCGCTGGAGGCTGTGTGGGACCAAAAGTAATGACAGATTTCGATCCCTCCGCTGAGTTCTCTGCGTTTCGCACGTTTGCCTTCACGGGGCTGACGGACCGAGATCAGGGCGGGGTATTGGACAATTCGCTCTTGCGGAAGCGGATCGAAGAGATAGTCGTCCGACAGCTTACCGCCAAGGGGCTTCGGCAAGTCGGCGTGGAAGAACCTTCCGACCTGCTAGTACACTTTTTCGTCGGCGTGAAGGACAAGCAACAAATCCAGAGCACTGGCATGGCGGGGGCCCCCTATGGTGGCATCTACGGGAGGGGGGGCGGCTATTATGGTGGTGGCGTGACGACCTATGAGTATGAGGAAGGCACCTTGATCGTGGATCTGACTGAGTCGTCGAAAAAGGAGTTGGTGTGGCGGGCCACGATCAGGGGAGTATTGGGGGACAGCGTGGAAAAGAATTCTGAAATGGTCAACAAGGGAGTCGCCAAGGCATTCGAAGCCTATCCTCCGACCAAAAAGAAGTGATAGGACTGTCTAGCAGGCTGTTGACAAAGTCCGCCAGCGGCGTTCTCGCATCGTTCAGACCCTCAACGTACCGCAAGGGTACGCCTCGGGCCTTCACTCGCTGCGGCCTTGCTGGACGGCCTTTCTGAACAGCCTGCGAAGAATCGTGAATGAAGTCTGTGGGCGTCCAGGTGCTCATGGTTTCGGGGTGTTCAAGTAGTTTGTAAACAACCGCTAGCAGGCTTCGGAAAAACCATTGCAGCATCCCGCTAAGCCTGCATTCTCTGCGCAAGATTTCATAGTAGAAGGGAGACACATGAAGAATTTCAGATTCCTGATCGTATGGCTGGCGTTGGGGCTACTCGCTGCCGGAGGTTGTGCAGCGGGGCCAAAGGTGGTCACAGACTTCGATCCGTCAGCCGAGTTCTCCACGTTTCACACCTTTGCCTTTTCGGGGATTACTGACCGAGGGCGTGAGGTCGGGCCGTCTGACCATTCGCCTTTGAGGGAGCGGATCAAGCAGATGATCGACGAGCAGCTCGCCGCCAAGGGATTCCGGCAAGTCAGCGTGGAAGACCGTCCCGACCTGCTGGTACACCTGTTCTTTGGCGTGAAGGGCCAGCAACATGCCGAGAGGACCGGCACGACGCCAGGCCTTTATGGTCCCAGGTACGGGTGGGGACCCGGCTTTTATGGTCGTCCCGTGGAAACCTATGAGTATCACGATGGCGAGTGGGACCGTGTCAATAGTAGTCGCGTAACTATCCATGAGGATCGTGAAGGTACCTTGATCGTGGATATGGCTGAGCCGTCGAAAAAACACCTGGTGTGGCGAGCCGTGATCAGGGCAGTGCTGGGGGACAATATGGAGGAGAATTTTACATTGGCCAACAAGGGAGTCGCCAAGGCATTCAAAGACTATCCCCCGGCCAAATAGAAGGGATCGGAACGTCTATTTGGTCTATTTGGTCTGTCTGGTCTGTCTGGTCTGTCTGGTCTGTCTGGTTTTTTGGTTGAACGAAACTAACCAGATAGACCAGATCAACCAGATAAATAAAACAAACCAGACCAACCAGATCTAAAGAGCACCTGTTAATTCTGACAGGTTCTACTTTTTCTGGAAAATGGCAAGATTCACAGAACGTAACTACTCAGGTAGATAGGCTGAAGGCTTTTAGGGGTCGGGCTTCCTGCACAACGAGGAATCATCTCTGCTTGAACCTAACCCGCATTATTCATGAACGCTTCTGCTCCAATCGCCGATCCGCTGCTGCGATGAGCCTTCGGCCGGCGGGCTCGCCCATCGGACCCTCACCGTACTGCACGAGTACGCATCGGGTCCTCAGGGCTCCGCGCGCCGGTCTCGCGACGCGGCTCAGCGATTTCGCAACGAACCGTCATGAATAATGAGGGCTAAGGTCGTAGAAACCGAGAAGGTATTGAATGGCTTGATTCGTGCGTTGCGAGATAATTTATAGTCTTCAGCTTTCAGGCTGAATACCTGAGCAGTTATATTGATTGAGGTTATCTGGTCAATTCCCATTGAAACCCAAGCCGCGGTCTCCTAGAATCACCGAAAATTTCGAACAGTGCGAGTAAGAGGGGCAGTTGGCACCACAATGACAGCCGTTACGTTCGACTATTCTCCCCTAAATCCTTCTGTGGAGAAAAATCCGGCGTTCAGCAGACCATAAGAGGAGACGCGTATGCATAAGATGGTTGGAGCGATTCTGGCACTCATCCTTGTTGTGACTGGCTGCGCCGCGACCCAAGAGGCGAAGTCGGTGGAAAAGTCCGGGTTCTTGGGCGACTATTCCCTGCTGCGTGAAGGCGAGCGCAGCACGATCTCGGAATCGGCTGAGGATCAAGCCTTATGGATCTATAGGAATCCCGCCGCCGATTGGCGCAAGTATAGGAAAGTGTGGCTGGATCCGGTGACGGTCTGGATGAGTCAGACGGACTCTCAACTCAAGGACGTGTCCGTTGAAGATCGGCAGCGGCTGGCTACTACCTTGTGGTTGAGGCTCGACGCATCCCTCCAGAAAGACTACGAGATGACGAGCCAAGCTGGCCCGGATGTGCTGCGAGTCCAAGCTGCCATTACCGAAGCGGGAGAATCCAACGCCATCCTGGATACGGTGACGAGCGTCATCCCACAGACAAGGCTGCTTTCAGGCATGAAAAGCCTCGCGACCGGGGTGTCGGCATTCACCGGCAGTGCGAGCATTGAGATCAAGGTGACCGACAGCACCATGGGAACGATCCTTGTTGAGGCGGTGGACCGCCGGGGCGGCACCAAGAGTCTGAAAGGCGTGACCTACTCCTGGAATGATGTGGAGGAGGCCTATCGTTTCTGGGCGGAGAAGGCCCGCTACCGATTGTGCCAATGGCGTAGCGGGACAAACTGCGTCGAACCGAAAGCCTAACAGGCTGTGGAAAAATATATTGGCACGCGAGACATGCGAGACGAGCGGGAAAGGCGCGACTCAAAATGCGAGATGCGAGTTTCGGGATGCGAGTAACGAGATACGAGTAACGAGATACGAGATGCGCGCTTTAAATCCCGCATCTCGTATCCCGCATCCCGCATCGCACTCTGACATCCCGCAACTCGTATCCCGTATCTCGTATCCCCTCTCCCCCGTCGCGCTTTTCGCGCAAGTCTCGCGCTTCACGCGCCACAACTGTGAACAGGAAGACAGAGATAGATAGTTGGGAAACGGCTAACAATCCAAAAAAATAGAAGCAGTGAGAATATGTTGTGGAAATTCACATTGGCACTGGCGATAGTTGTGGTGAGCCTGGCGCTGACGGAGGCGTCTGAGGCCGGCGGACTATTCATGGAAATGGGCACGGGCCTCGCGGGAGCCGGCAACGCGGCGCGCGCCCAGGATGCCTCCACCCTGTTCAAGAATCCAGCCGGCATGAGTCACCTGGAAGGCAACCAATTCCAGGGTGGAATACAGATGCTGTATTTCCAGGGCCGCTTTAGCCCTGAAGTCGCCCAGTTTGGCGGTGATGGTGGCGGGAATCCGATCGGCGTGGCGCCAGGCGCTGGCGCCTACTACGTGCATAGACTCGGCAAGGATTTCAAGGTCGGGATCGGTGTGCTGTCGAACTTCGGCCTCGCATTGGGGTATGACGACGGGTGGGCCGGACGCTACTACGTAAAGCGGGCGGCGCTGGTCGGGGTGACGTTTGCCCCGGTGGCGAGCTATCAGGTGAACGAACAGATCTCCATCGGAGGCGGGCCCAACATTATGGTGGCTTATCTGAAGACCACTGTGAACATCAATGACCTCCCCCCTACGGGCGCCGGCGCCGGGCAGATGGAGGTCAAGGATATGACCGCGGGTGTCGGTGGCCAGTTCGGCGTCCTGTATGAACCGACAAAAAGCACCCGCGTTGGCGTCACCTATTTTTCTCCGATCAAATTGAATTTCTCGGACACCCCCGGCTTCTCGAACCTGGGGGCCATCGGCACCACGTTGCAAAATAACGGTCTGCTGAACCGCAATCTCGATCTGGGCATGACGGTGCCGCAGCATGTCCTCCTCAGCGGCTATCATGAACTCAATAACCGGTGGGCGATCATGGGCGACTTCGGATGGGAAAATTGGAGCCGGTTCGGCGCGGTCGACGTCGCAATTACGGGCGGGACACTCAACCCGTCGCTGACCACCAACATCGATTATAACGACGTCTACCATGTGGGGTTCGGCAGCCAGTACAAGCTGAATCCTGAGTGGTTGCTCAACAGCGGCTTCGCCTACGATTCCTCGATGGTCAGCGCGGCGAATCGGCAGTTAGCGCTTCCGACCGGCGCGTCCTATAAATTCGGTATGGGCGCCTATTGGCTGAAGAGCCCGAAGGTCAAACTGGGATTCAGCTACGAGGTATCGTATCTGGGCGATCTGGCAATCTCGGAAAATCGCGGGCCGCTGGCCGGGCAGGTGTCAGGTGAATTCAAGGACGTCATGGTTCATTACTTTGCCGTTAGCTTCGCCTGGGGTTCGGAGGGCGTGTCGTTCGGATCCAGCGGATCGGCGTCGTAACGAGAACGGGATACGGGATACGGGCGACGGGATACGGGAAATGAGATACGAGATGCGAGTTTCGGGATGCGAGTAACGAGATACGAGTAACGAGATACGAGATGCGCGCTTTGAATCCCGGATCGCGAATCCCGTATCTCCCATCCCGCATCGCGCATCTCGCATCCCGTATCACACAACAATAAAGGAGAGGTTATGAATCGACGTCTAGTCTCTGCAATCAGCCTCGTGGGACTGCTGCTGCTGCCCCTGGGAATCGGCTGTGAGGCCTTGGCAGAGGAAAAGGTCCATGAATCCGAAACGGAACTGGCCAAGAAAACGCAGAACCCCGTGGCCAACCTGATCAGTATTCCGTTGCAGAACAGGATGAACTTCGGAATCGGCCCGAACCACCGCACGCAGAATATATTGAACGTGCAGCCGGTCGTGCCGATTAGTCTGAGCTCGGAGTGGAACCTGATCACCCGCACCATCATGCCGATCATCAAGCAGCCGGATATCAGCACGACGAACGACAATACCTGGGGAATCGGGTCCACCAGCTTTACGGCGCTCCTCTCGCCGGCCAATCCCGGTCCGGTCATCTGGGGAGTCGGGCCGGCAATCCAGATTCCGACGACCACCGATAACCAACTTGGGTCCAGGGATTGGGGCGCGGGGCCGTCGGTTGTAGCCCTGACCATGCAAGGCCCCTGGGTGTTTGGGGCCATCGCCAACCAAGTCTGGTCCATCGGTGACAACAAAAACAGCCCGAACACGAGTGCGTTCTTTACTAACGCCTTCATCAACTACAATTTATCGGATGGCTGGTACCTCACGTCCTCACCGATCATCACCGCGAATTGGCAGGCGACCTCTGGAAACAAATGGACCGTGCCGGTCGGGGGCGGCTTCGGCAAGATCCAGCGGATCGGGGGGCTGCCCTTCAACCTGTCAGTAGCCGCGTACGAGAATGTCGTCCGACCAGATCCGGGAGCGGACTGGGAACTGCGACTCCAGATTGCCTTGCTGTTGCCGAAATCGCTCTTTACGAAATGACCAGAATGACTGAACGAAACGGAGACACATGAAGCCAATGCAGGCTAGCCCAGATTCCAGAACAATGACGATAGGGGTTGGAGTCACTGTATGCGCCGTCCTCGCTGGAGCGGGGTATTTCTTTGCCATTGCGCCAAGTGCATCAGCAGAAGAGGGAATGCGATCCGGCATGACCTGCGGCATGGGTATTTCTGCTGCGAAGGCTGGCCTCGGCGCTGCTGCTGTCACTCCGCAACCGACCCAGGCCACGAGCCAATCAGCCCAGCCTGCTACCGACTCCCTTCCCAGGAAGGTTCCGATGCCTTCTGGCCCAGCGCCTGAGGGCATGGTCTGGATTCCCGGCGGCGAGTTTTGGATGGGTGCAGAGGAGTTTCCCGACGCCCAACCCTGGCATCGGGTCTCGGTGGACGGATTCTGGATGGACAAGACCGAAGTCACGAACGACCAGTTTGAGAAGTTTGTGAAGGCAACGAAGTATGTGACGGTTGCTGAGCAGGCGCCGCGGGCCGAGGATTTCCCCGGCGCGCCACCGGAAAATCTCGTGGCCGGGTCGGTCGTCTTCTCA
The DNA here is from genome assembly GCA_037142015.1 of Nitrospira sp. Classification (GTDB taxonomy): domain Bacteria; phylum Nitrospirota; class Nitrospiria; order Nitrospirales; family Nitrospiraceae; genus Palsa-1315. Next base: position 19,100 of record JBAXBK010000043.1, read on the forward strand.
CCCCCGAACCAACCGGTAAAGTTGAACAACCACTTCCAATGGTGGAGCTATGTGAAGGGCGCTAACTGGCGGCACCCGGAGGGACCGAACAGCACGGTGAAGGATCGCGGGAAGTATCCCGTCGTTCACATCGCCTACCAGGATGCAGTGGCCTACGCAAAATGGGCCGGCAAGCGCCTGCCGACGGAAGCCGAGTTCGAATTTGCGCAGCGCGGCGGGTTGGAGAAAAAACCCTATGCCTGGGGTGACGAGTTGAAACCGGGCGGCAAGTTCATGGCGAATACGTTTCAAGGTCACTTCCCGGAGAAGAACACGAAGGAAGACGGCCACGAGCGTGCCGCGCCGGTGGCTTCATACCCGCCCAACCAGTACGGGCTTTACGACATGGCCGGCAATGTCTGGGAATGGACCAGCGATTGGTACCGCCATGACTACTATCAGACGCTGGTCTCGCAGGGACCGCTCGCACGCAATCCGCAAGGGCCGGTCGACAGCTTCGACCCCACCGAGCCGGGCGTAAAGAAGAAAGTCCACAGGGGTGGCTCATTTCTCTGCACCGATCAGTATTGCGCGCGCTACATCGCAGGCGGCCGTGGCAAGGGTGAGCCGGACACCGGTACGAACCATGTCGGATTCCGGCTGGTGCGGGACAAGGGCTGATCGCTGAGGATGTTGCCGGGTTTTGAGAAGGTGCTGTGACGATGCGGGAAACGGGATACGAGAGGCGAGATACGGGATACGAGTTTCGGGATGCGAGATATCCCGGATCGCAGATCCCGCATCTCGGATCGCGGATCCCGCATCGCGGATCTCGTATCCCGGATCCCGCATCGCGGATCTCGTATCCCGGATCCCGCATCGCGAGTCGCATCTCCCGTAACGCAGTGACTGAAGGTTTTGAAAGGCTTGCCTCCTGACAGCGGCGGCGGAATTGACAGGCTGGAGCTGATGTTATCCCAAGGCAAGAAAGGCTGCTTGCTCATCTCGCGCGAAAATTTGCAGGTCGTCGAAGTGATGACGGAGGAGCAATGCGATTTCGTCGGTTGTGCAGTTGCCGAGCCTGATCCAAACAACCTTCGGTGGCGGCCCAAAGAGAAAGCTCCGTTGATGAAAATCGGAGTCCTTCGACACGATGGTCAATCCGTGTTGAACGGCATAGTCCTAAACGACCTGGTCGTCTGCCGCATGCAGCGCCACATCTCGAACGTGGACCGAGCTTGGGTAGAGATCACTGACGAGTTTGATCAGTCGAGGGGACAGATTGTGGTCGAAGAGCAGGTTCATTCGGGAGGAACAGACGTCAGCTTGCGCTCACGATCAGCGGCAAACGCAAGACAGGCGTGGATGTCTTCCCGAGTGAGGTCGGGAAAATCGGTGAGGAGCTTGTCTTCGGTCATCCCAGAGGCAAGGTAGTCGAGGACCTCGTACACGGCCGCAATCCTCGAATACAGGGCTTGCCGCCTCGCTTTTCTGGTTCGATGGTAATGCGGTCTCGGTACGTCATGGCCAAAACCTACGACAACGGCGCCGTCTTGTCAATTTTCTCCGGACACGTGGCTGCGGTCGCGTCATTCGAGGAACTCCTCGATGACCGATGGGATGTCCTGCCAAGGCAGCGCCACGATACCGCGAGCCAGTTGAAATCGTTTCGGCGTGCGGCAGATGACAAGGCCACGATGGACGTTGCGATGTTCACGAAGAAACGTCTCCAGGTGCCGGGCGTCCGTCGCGGTGGGAGTGTCGCTCCATTTTACTTCGATGGGCAGGCAACGGTCCTCGCGCGTCAACACCCAGTCCACTTCGGGGCCGTCCGGGTCGCGCCAGAACCGCACCTGTACTTCGGGTTGCGCCTGGCGGCCCAGTCGGATGAACTCCAGTCCGACGAACTGCTCGAACAAACCGCCCAACACCCGTGGCGGCAGACGCCGGCCTTCCTCTGCCGCCGCTCGGCGAACGCCCAGGTCGAAGAACAGGTAGCGCGGCGACTTGGTCAACTTTTTTCGCGTGCGGCTTTGTGTAAGCGGTTCCACCCGTTCGGCGATGAGGCAATCTTCGAGGATTTCGTAGTAGCCTGCGACGGTGGTGTGCGCCACGCCCAGCTCCTGTGCCAGGCCCCGAAAGTGGCTGATGCCGCCGGACTCCAGCGCAGCCAATTGCAGGAAACGGGAGAACCGGCCCAGGTTTCGCACCAGGGCCTCGGCGCGAATCTCCTCTTCCAGGTAGAGCGTGGCGTAGGCCCGCAAGTCCTGTTCGCGGGCCGCGTCGTCAGCTACGCTGACGATGCCGGGCAACGCTCCAGTCAGCAGGCCTTCCTCCAGCCTGTGCGGCATGCGCTCTGCCAGCGTCAGCGGGTCTAGCCGCAGCGGTACGAGCCGCCCTGGGAGCCAGTTGGTACCCCTGCCGCGCCGCAACTTGCGGGCGGAGGAACCGGTCAGGATGAACTGCGCGGCCCGGCGGTCAATCAAGTCCTGCACGACGTTCACCAGCTCCGGCACGCGCTGTACTTCATCGAGCAGGACAAGTGGCAGTTTGTGCTTTGGCGGAACGGGGAGGCTTTCGATTTCCGCTCCGAGCAGTTCCGGGCGCCGCTCATAACGCTGCCGAATCTCCGGCCGGATGAAGTTCAATTGCATGTCTGGGTTCAGTCGTTGCGCCAGCGTCGTCTTCCCCGTCTGGCGAGCGCCCAGCAGCAGGGCCGACCGGCCGCGCGCCAGCATGTCCGCCAGCCGCTTCTCCACCATTCGATCAATGTATTCCATACGCTCCAATATCGCCGAAAATGGAGTGTGTGTCAACCATATGCGCCATCAAACAAGAAAAACCACAGGGGCGGGTCGTTCCTCTGCACCGACCAGTATTGCGCGCGCTACATCGCGGGCGGCAGAGGCAAGGGCGAGCCGGATACGGGGACGAATCATGTGGGATTCCGGCTGGTGCGGGATGCGAGATAGGAGATACGAGAAGCGAGATCCGAGATACGGGATACGAGTCGCGGGATGCGAGATATTCCGGATCGCAGATCCCGCATCTCGGATCGCGAATCCCGCAACGCAGTCACTACTGAAAGAATACAACCATGAAAACCACAACCAGGACGCCGATGAAAGCGAGTGATTCAGCGCAGCGAAGGCGGTAAGGCTAGAAATGAAGGGATAACCATGAAGAAAATACCAGTCGCCAAACTGCGGGCTGGCTCTGCGGTCCGGATGCCATCGGTACAGGAGCGCAAGGCCAAGAGCAAAACCCTCCGCGTGAAAGCGCCTACGGAAGTGCCGTATCGTTCTGCGGCCGAGCGCCGGGCTGACGGCAAGATGCTGCGCGATGCCGTACCCCGTGCGCAGCATAGCGGATGGAACCCTCCCAAGGAGCGACGTGATCCAGTCGAGCTGGTGCTGGCACAAAACGAGGGCAGGCTGCTGAACCTTGTGCCGATACGCCACGGCCGGATGATGCAGTCGCCCTTCGCTTTTTATCGCGGGACCGCCGCGGTCATGGCTGCCGACCTGGCCCACACCCCAAGCTCCGGCCTCAGGGTACAGGCGTGTGGTGATGCCCACCTCTCGAACTTCGGCGGTTTCGCCACGCCCGAGCGCAATCTGGTCTTCGATATCAATGACCTGGATGAAACGCTTCCCGCTCCGTGGGAATGGGACATCAAACGGTTGGCCGCCAGCGTGGTTCTGGCCGGACGTCATATCCAGCTCAAGCAGAGCGAGTCGGCAGCCGCCGCACGCGCCGCAGTGCGTGCCTATCGGGAACACATGGCGGAGTATGCCTTTATGAAGGTGCTGGAAATCTGGTACGACAGGATCGACCTCCAGCGTCTGCTCGATCACGTCGACGACAAAAAGGCGCGCGCTCGTATGCAGCAAAGAATCGAGCAGGCGCGCGGGCGCAACGCTGTCGAGCACGATTTCCCAAAGCTTGCCGAGCACCTTGGCTCGACCCCGTGCATCAAGGACAACCCGCCGCTCATCTACCATTCCGCCGAGAAAATGCATCACGCGGACAGCGAGGAGCTCAAGGCGGCATGGATGCTCTACCGCGAGTCCCTGCCCGAGCACACCCGCGTGCTCTTTGACCGCTTTCATCTGTGCGATATGGCGTTGAAGGTCGTGGGCGTGGGCAGCGTCGGTACGGTCTGTCTGATCGCGCTCTACATGGCCGCGGATAACGACCCGCTGTTTCTGCAGATCAAGGAGGCGAATGCCTCGGTGCTCGAACCCTATGCAGGCAAGAGTCTGCACAGCAACCACGGTCAGCGCGTCGTCGTTGGGCAGCGTCTGATGCAGACGGCGAGCGACATCTTCCTGGGGTGGTCGCAGGGACCTCGAGGACGCCACTTCTACATACGCCAACTCCGCGACATGAAACTGTCGGCGATCGTTGAAAGCTTTGACGATGAAATATTGCGAACATACGCGGAAGCCTGCGGGTGGGCGCTGGCCCGGGCCCACGCACGCTCGGGCGACGCCGCCATGATCTCGGGCTACATGGGTTCGGGCGGCATGTTCGACGAGGCGATCGTGGACTTTGCGGTTGACTATGCCGATCAGGCCGAGCGAGATCACAAGGCGTTCGTGAAAGCGGTCAGAGAGGGACGCGTCAAAGCGGTCGTTGAATCCTAATCACGGTCGAGAAACCATAATCGTCCAGAACGCCAAGCAGGCTAGAACAGGTTGGAACAAGGAGCAAACCACGATTTCTTTCGGGATCGCGTGAATAAAATCGCGGTGTGAGTTGTTCTCGGTTCCGATGCCAAGAGTGTTGCATTGAGTTTTTAATAGGGGTCTTCGCGCATTCGAGTGGGTCATTCTGTGGTCCGATCCTGCGTGATCGC
>JBAXBK010000044.1:0-23478 GCA_037142015.1 Nitrospira sp.
GTCATACACCTTGTTCGCCACCGTGAAGTTGCCCGTGATCCCCAACGCCGTGATGTCCGCGGTCGTCGTGTTGACCGACGTCAGGCTGTAGTTGCCCACCGCCGCCCCGCTGAGCGTGGCACCCGTAAGCGTCGCGCTCTTGACGGTGCCGACATTTGCATTGTTGAAAGCCGCCGTGCCGCCGATCAGGCTCACGTCATCAGCGCCGATCACGCCCGAAAGCGTCCGGGTCTGCACGGTCGCCGCCGTGCTGCCGTCATACACCTTGTTCGCCACCGTGAAGTTGCCCGTGATCCCCAACGCCGTGATGCTGCTGACGACGCTCCCGCTTGTACTGTTATAGTTTCCTGTGATGTCGGTGAAGGTCCAACCGTCGTTGTAGTTGCCCACATTTGTGTGCGGCGTAGCGTTCAGAACCAGTCCACTCAGGCTCTCGCCCAGCACGCCTGTTGCGGTGGCAGTGGCCGTATGAGCCGCTCCGTCGTAGACGCCATTATGGCCACTGGTGACGATCGTCGCGTTGGCCTTGGTGATCGTGATGGTATTTGTCCCGCTGGCAGCAACATAGTTGGCATTGCTGAATGTCCAGCCCTCGATGAAGGTACCGACGTTAGTATGCTTTGCCATGATCAGGGAGCCGCTTAAATCCTCACCCGGAGCGCCCACGATCGTGGCCCCATGGGCCAACCCGTCATAGGCTCCTGTGTAATTGCTCACCGTGACAGTTGCCGGAGTGATAGTCGCCTGGGCCGTCCCAATCGACGGTGCCAGTGTGTAGTTGAACGCTGCAGAGCCGGTGAGGCCCGCACCGACAAGTGTCACAACCTTATTGGCCCCAACGTTTGCCGTGGCAAAAGTTGCCGTGCCGCCGGTCAGGTCCACGTTCCCCAAGTCGACCGCCTCAACGCCAACCAGCTTGGTGACAACAGTCGACGAGGTGGTGCCGTCGTAGACCTTGTCGTTGGCCTTGAAGCTGCCAGTGAGGCTCTTTTGAGTTATCGTTTGTGTGATGTTTGCAGAAGTGTTGCTACTGAACCCGGCTGGGTCACTGCTGGTGAAAACTGCATTGATCGAATGAATGCCCGCAGTGAGATTAAAAATCAGGCCATTGGTGGTATAGCGTATCACCCCATCGGCGGCGCCGCCGCTGCCGGCGGCATCGACCCCCAGTGACACCCCATCAGCGAAGAACTCCACAGTCCCGGCCGGATCGACAGCTCCAACCGCGGCGGTAACCGTCGCAATGAAATCCACCCGCGATCCATACACCGTCGTAGCAGCAACAGCGGGAGCGACCACGATACTGGTGTTTACTGCTGCATCCGTAAATGCCTGCTTGGCCACAGCTCCCGATTCTTGACCGGCCGCCGTCACTAGCAGAGATGAATTCCGATACTGTTCCTCCACAAACCAGGTCGTGCTGATGCTGCTGTTCACCGTGAGATCGTTGTCAGGCGCGATCCAGTCGGCCACGCCGTTGACATCGCGGTCGACCGCCTGGCCATTCGCATCGAACTCCTGATGGGCGGTAAATCCACCGACACCGTCGGTGACATACCAAGCTTCGTTGCCCATTGGTCCCACGCCAGCCGTCGTGCCGGCGGCATCCGCCATGCCGTCGGTGCGGCTCACCTGAAAGCGCACCAGTTCACCAGCCGCGAATTGCAGCCCGTCGCCGTTGCTGTTCGCCGTGGTAATCACGGCCGTCTCGCCCGGCGCATAGTCCAGATGGTCGGTGGTCACCACCGCGGCCGTCATGGGTGTGGCCGACAGGAGCAGACGAGGTTCCAGCGACTCCAGCACAAACGTATTGGCGCGGGGCTTACGACGGTTGCTCTTATTGAACAGTTTCTTGAATTTCATGTTGAAGTCTCCCCTTGGCGATTAATATGATTCGCGGAATTTATTTCTGAAGATTTACTTCCAGATCTCCCCTCTTGATCCCGGCCTCAATCAATTTCTTGGATTCTCTGCCACTAGCCCCGGGCAGACTCCCCGACGACCGCACGAATAGTCTGTACGCTCATCTCCGATGAACAACTATTCCTCTTACGGGAAGGGATACCCTTCTTAAGGTGGCCCTCAAAGGGTGGTTGGGCAGTGCTCTCTCACGGGCATAGCTCGCCGGCCGCCCTGACTCGTTGGTCCAAGTTTTCATTGGTTGTGAATCGTGAGGGAGATATGCGAGGTCTGCGAGGCTGGCTGGTTTATTTGGTTAATCTGGTTTGTTTGGTTCGAAGAACGAAAGAAACCAGATCAATTGGAGAAACCAGATAAACCAAACAAACCCAACAAGCATGACAGGAGCGCCACGCTTTGTAGCCGATGAGGCCACGATATGAACAGACCCGATCGTGGTTAATTGCCGGCGGATCGATATGAGTGGGCAATGTTCGACTTTACGGAACAGGACGTGGGCCGCGCAGGAATTTAGTGAGATAGCAGGGGTAAGAAGTTTGGAGGTCTGAGGTACGAGGTTGGAGGCAGTTCGGAAAGGTCAAGATCAAGGCTGAGTTGAGGAGGTTTGAGGCTTGAGGACATTTTCCCCTCTCAACCTCAACCTCAGCCTCAACCTTAACCTTCCGGTAGCCGAAACTACCGCAGTTCTTCGACCTGCCCCATCGCGCGCGCCAGATTCACGCGCGACGCATTCGCCCGAAACAAGCCGTCGATCATGTTATCCCGCGCCCGCACCAGTGAAGAAAGCGAGTTGGATAACTCCAACGTGTTCGAACTCAGCACCCGCACGCGTTCTCGGGCGAGCTGCACTTCGGTCAGCGCCGCCTTGAGTCCGTCCTTGGCGATCCGGAGCTGCTCTTTCGCCGAAGCGAGTGTGACCAGCGCTTCCCGCAACTCCATTGTGATCTGTCGCGTGACCATGTCCATCTTGATTTCTTCCTGCAGGAGCCGACTGCGGCTTTCGCCGATCCGCCCTTCCCGTTGGCCGCCGTCAAAGATGGGAACCGACAGAGTGACTCCGACGCTGTAGGTATTCAGCGTGGCGTCGATCCGGTTGCCGATGAGCCCGTAATTTCCGTCCGCCTGCAGGGACGGCAGCCGTTCCCCCTTGATCGAACTGAGAGTGAGCTGGGACACCTGCAGCCGTTGCTCCTGGGCCTTCAGCTCTGGCCGCTTGACGAACGCCACCTCCCGGGCAGAGTCCTGGGTCGGCACCGGCTCCTCCGGCGCTTTGAGGTCATCGGTGAGGATGAGCTTCGCATCAAAGGTGATGCCCAAGGCATTGCTCAGAATCAGCTTGGTCCGCTCGACGTCACTTTTGGCCAACTCCAATCGTTGCCGCTCATTCTCCAATTGTGTTTCCAGCCGGGCCGTATCGAGGCCCGTGGCCATCCCGCCGCTCTGCCGGTTTTTCATGTAGGCCACGAGTTCCTTGTACAGCTCCACATTCGCCGTCCGCGCGGCCACCGACTCGGAGTTCCGCAAAACTTCCAAATAATTCAAGGCCACGGTCGCCATCGTGTCGTTCTTCGTCGTCTCGGATTCCCCTTCCGCGACGGCCAAGGCCGCGCGCGACGCGCGCCACCGTTCGATCAAGCTCCAACTGAAGAGCGACTGTGACAGCGTTCCCCGGGCATCGGCAAGATCGAAGGGATCGCTCCTGGTCGGCGAGGCGCCAAGCGTCCCGCGAAAGAAGGTCTGATTACTGTACCGGGCAGACGAGGCCACGTTCGGCAAGAGAGCGCCGAGTTGCGTAATCGAAACGCCCCGCGCCGCTTCAATCCGTTCTTTGTACAAGCGCACATTGGGACTCTTGTCCAGCGCGGCCTCAATGGCGTCCTTCAAACTCAGCTTGAGGACCGGCAGCTCTTCCTGGATTTGCCGAGGCGGCTCGGCAGCCAGACTGTGCTCTATGCACAGAAGCCCCACCACTAAGAATACCCACATCATGCCGGTGTAGATTCGCATACAATTACATCTGCTGCTCTGGTTGATCTGGTCTTTTTGGTTTGTTTAGTTTATTTCGTTTGTTTGGTTGAACGGAACGTGCCGAATGAACCAAATCAACCAGATGAACCAAACAAACGAAATAAACCAAATAGACCAGACAGACCAGCCATCATGGACGCTCTGCCGACGAATAGTTAAACTCCACGGTGCAAGCCAGGCCGGCAGAAATCGCATTGTTCGGATTCGGCATTTCCAAGCGCACCCCAAACGTACCACTGGCACTGTCGACGACTTTGTTCACCACCACGATCTTCGCTTGAAGAACCGGCTGCCCCTTTCCTTCCGGACGCACCTCGGCCCTCATGCCGGTTTTCAATTTCCCGAGCAGCGAGAGCGGCGCGAATACCTCCACCCGCAATGGGTTGAGCTGCGCCAGCTTCATCACAGGTGTTTGACGGGCCAATTCGCCGGGAGACAGCAACCGATCGACCACCACGCCGTTGATCGGGCTTCGAATCGTACGCAGTTGCAATGCCGCGGTGGCCCGATTCAATTCCAATTCGGCCTGGCGCTTCTGTTCCGTCGCCTCCCGATATGCCACTTCCGCCAAGGCCTTTTCCGTCTGGGCCTCGTCGACTTCGTGTTGGGCAATCGAGTTGGTTTTGAACAATTCCAAAGCCCGTTCGTACTTCCGCCCCGTGAATCCGATCTTCACCTGGCTGCTCTTCAGCGCCGCTTCAGCCTCCGCCTTGGCTTTCGTCAACGCCACGGTCGCCTCTTCAAAGCTCGATTCTAGCGTCAGGATCACCTGTCCCTTCGTCACCCAATCTCCTCGTTCCACCGGTACCGTCTGGATGAGTCCCTCCACCGGAGTCCCGATGGAAATCTCGTCGTAGGGCGTGATCACGCAAGCCATTCCCGTTGCCCATACAGCCGGCGCCGTCAGGGCGTAAAGTCCTGCCGCGACGGTCAGGCTGCCTATCGCACATAGCCCTTTCAGCCGCCATCTGTGTGGCTGTCTCATTTCCTGACATTCCGCTAGCATGTCCATTCGATCATCCTATTCAATTTTGCCCGCATGACTCATTCCAATCGCCCGGAAAATGCGAGGGAAGTTTCCAACGAATCCTCATGCCGCAACAAATCCCGGCGAATCCGCGCATTCAAGGATTCGGCCGACAACTGGGCCTGCCGCACGAGGAACACCGCCGATGTCCCCTGCAGCGGCTTCCCTCGACTCACCAGCGCCCGGGCCGCCCACCGCCACAGCAGGCGGCGGGACGTGGTCATGATCTCATCCTCCAGGGACGCGACAATCTCAAAACTTCCCGGATCCCCCTGACGGCCGCTGCGGCCATAGAGCTGTCGATCGATGCGCCCGGCTTCGTGCCGTTCTGTGGCCACCACGTGCAGCCCTCCCGCCTCCGCCACCTTCGGCAACAACTTGATATCCGTGCCGCGGCCCGCCATGTTCGTGGCCACCGTGACGCGACCCGGCAGACCGGCCTTGGAGACGATATCGGCCTCTTCCTTGTCCTGCCTGGCGTTGAGGACGACGTGCGGGATCCTGGCCGTCGTGAGTTTCTCGCTCAGGATCTCCGAGGCCGAAACCGACCTGGTCCCCACCAGAACAGGCCGCCCCTGTTTATGGAGTATCGCGATATGCTCGACGACCGCCTCCCACTTCTCCTCCCCCGTCGAGAACAGCCACTCTCCCACACACTTCCGCTGCCGCGGGCGGTTGGTCGGAACCGTCACAGTGGCCAAGCGATACACTTGCCACAATTCGGTGGCGACTTCCTGGCCCGTGCCGGTCATCCCAGCCAGCCACAAATACCGGCGAAAGAACCGCTGGTAGGTGATCCGGGCCAGCGACGCCTGCATCGGCGTGAGCGGGCATCCTTCTTTCAATTCGATCATTTGATGGAGGCCCTGTTCCCACGACCTGTCCTCCATGATGCGCCCCGTGTATTCGTCGATGATCTGGACCTTCTCGTCCCTGACGAGATAATGGGCATCGCGATGGAACAAATGGAGGGCCGTCAGCGCCTGGCGGACCAGCTCTTCACGCCGCCGTGGCCCGGACCAGAAACCGGTGAGATCCTTCGTCCGTTCCGTCAACAGGGCCTGGCCATCCGGCGTCAAGTGAACGCTCCGTTCCCGTGGGTCGATCTCAAAATCGGACCCGCGTGTGAGGGCATGCGCGAGTTGCAACGCCTTCTCATAGAGCGGTTTCTCCGGCACCTGCCCGCCGCTGTTGGCAATAATGAGCGGCACCCGGGCCTCATCCACCAGAATACTGTCCGCCTCGTCTACGATACCGAAGCACAATCCGCGGAGCACCAAATTCCGGAGTCTTGTCGCATCGCCATACAACTTCTCCAGCTGGAGTTGAATACGATTGGGCTGCCGTCCCACGGCCAGACGATCACGCAGATAATCGAACACCAGTTCCTTGTTCGTGCAGTAGGTCACATCACAGGCATAGGCCGCACGGCGCGCCGCAGGGCTCTGCTCGTGGGTGATGACTCCCACCGTCAGGCCCAACATCTGATAGATCGGCCCCATCTCTTCCGCGTCTCGCGCGGTTAGATAATCGTTCACGGTAATCAGATGCACCGGCACGCCGGCCAGAGCTGCCGTCGCGGCTGCCAATGTGGCAGTCAAGGTCTTTCCTTCTCCCGTCGCCATCTCGGCCACACAACCATTGAGTAGAACCCACCCTCCGAGAATCTGCACGTCATAGTGCCGTTGGCCGATCGTCCGATGGGCCACCTCCCGCACCAGGGCGAAGGAGCGAAATACCAGCTCGTTGCTGAAACCCTCGAACCGGAGTCTTTCTCGTAGTTGCACGACCTCTTTGCGCAGCTGATCATCGCGCAAACCGGACAGAGTACGGCCCTGTTCTGCGACCGGCCCTACCACATCGGTCCTTGTCGCCGTACGCTCCCGGAGCCGCCGCATGATGGGGCTCGCGAACTTGACCCCCTGACGGTCGAACCAGCTCTCACGTGGCACCGCCCGTTCCGGATAGGCACTATGCAGCGCCGTCTGTTGACTCGCGATATCAAACATTGAATCGCGACAAGAATAATTGTCGTCCCTGGCGATACCACTGGGCCATGAGCGGTGCCCATCCATGATCGAAGCGCACATACACGCGCCCGCCGACATTCACCACACCCAGCTCGACGGGCAATTGAAGATCCATTTGAAAGACTTTCCGAAGGGCCTTCTGGCCCTTCGGATCTTTTGGGTCCATCTGTACTTGTCCGCCGCCATCACTCCCGAGCGCCGGACTCGGCAGTTCATCGCTCGCCGCCGGTACCAGCCGAGTCACCCCTGCCTCGATCGGGCTGACCAGCCGTTCGGCCAAGCGCACCTGGACATGGTTCGTGCTGTGACGGATCAGATCGATATCGGTCTGATCCACGACTGTTCGCACGGTCAACGTATTCAGATCCACCACATGGGCCAGCACGTCCCCGCGATGCACGAATCGACCAGGCAAATCATCCACGCGCGAGACGACCAGCACACCGTCAACTTTTGCGGTAATCACGAGATCCTGCACCTGTTCTCTCGTGCGGGCGAGTTTCTCTTCGATGTACCGCTTTTCCTCTTCCAGGATCTTCGCCTTAACGAGGTTTTCCAGAATCTGCTCGCGAATGCGCGCGTTGATCTCCCGGAGGCGGGCCTCAAGCACGGTGAGCTGCGCCGTCAGCACGGAATCCTTACAGACCACCAACACATCGCCTCGTGACACTTTCGACCCTGGAATCCCCACGACCTTCTCGACAAACCCGTCGGCCCCAGCACGCACGATCGCTTCGTCCGGAATCCACACGACGCCTTCCGCGCGCGTGCGAAACGGCACAGGGGTAAAACAGAGCGCCGCGATGATGACCGCCACCGTTCCACTCGTGACCGCGATCGCCCGCCCACGTACGCGGCGGATGCGCGCGCTCGTGAACAGATAGCTCAGCCCCTTTCCCAGCGGAATCAGGAACCACGTGACCGCCGTGACCACGGCGAAGAACATACCCAGCGCGAACCATTGATCGGTCAGATACATGAGAATGACGAATACAATGAACACCCGATAGAGAAAGGCGCTGACAGAATACCCGACAAACCAGACGCGCTCGCCCGGCGTGGCATGAGGGACCTGTGCCTCCTCGCAGCCAAAGGGATAACGCTCACAGAGATAGCCGATGTACTTGTTGGCCCGCTGGCCCAGATTGGGAATCTCAGTGAGATCGGCGAGCATGTGGTACCCGTCGAACCGGAGCAAGGGATTGCCGTTGAAGAGGACGGTCGAAATCCCGGCAATCATGATGGTGTTATAGGCCAGTGTGCGGACGATACCGGGCTCGACACTCACCCACACAAAGATGGCGATCGACGCGAGCACCAATTCGACGATCATGCCTGCCGCGCCGACGACCGCCCGCTGCCACTTACTGGAGAAGGCCGACGAGGCCGAGGCATCGACATACGGCACCGGCGAGAACACGAGCAGCATGATCCCCATCTCATGCACTTCCCCGCCGAACGCCTTGACGGCAAAGGCGTGGCCGAACTCATGCAGCGCTTTGATGATCGGAAACAGAAACCAGAGCAGCACCAGATTCTGCGGCGTGCTGATCTGGTCGATGAGATTGGCCGTAAGATCCGACCAACGCGTGGCGCCGATCAGCACACCGGGAATTACGATCGCGAGCCATAACAACGCGCCGCCCCACCCGAAGAAGGGACGGACCAACGGCACGAAGGTCTGCAGCAGCCGTTCCGGGTCAAAGAGGGGGAACTGCCAGGCAAAGACGTTCATCAGCTTGCGCTGCCACTTCTTCTGTTTGGTACTCTCATGGCGATGCAAGAGTTCCGCGATGTCGGGAGGGATATCACACTGCAGCACGTCGGTGGCATGAAGCTGGCTCAAGAGCTGCACCACTTGAGGCTGGGTCGGCGCATCGTCGCCCAGCTTCGTCGAGACGAGTTCCCAGATCTCCTGCACCGTGCGTTGCCCATCCATCAGGCCGATGAAGGCATAGGCGGCTGGAGAAAAGCGATGATACCGTTCGTTCGACCGATCCTGGAGCACATACCAGGTCTGGCCTCGATACTGGTGGCGATGCAGTTGCGCATGGCTCCGCAGCCGCGGCGCCAGAGCCGCCACGCGGTACCAGGAAGGGCTAAAGAGGGCTTCACTCATAGGGTACTCACAGGCTGAAGGCTCCGGGTACAGGCTGAAGGTTTTTAGGCTGAAGGGGTTCAGGCTGGAGGCTGAAGCATTCTGACCTCCGACCTTCAGTCTGAACCCCTTCAGCCTATCTACCTGGGGCTTACGGCAGCCACGACCAGGCAGCCAATCGCATCCAATCCACGATTTGATGCGTCCAGATCCACACCAACGATCGACGATCGATCTCAATCTTGCCGGCGCCTTCCATCCCGGGCCTCAGGCGATCATGCGGCTGGTCGAACTGTGCCTCGACCCGGAAGAAGTTTCGGCCCTCCTTTGCCGTGGACACAGGCGTCACCTTTTCCACTGTCACCTTGATCTCCTCAGACGGAAAGGCCGAGAGCAGGAGAGAACCCCGTTGCCCGACCGTCACGTCCGCGATGTCCCTTTCGTCCACTTCGATGACCAGCCGGTAACTGTCGAGCGGCGCGACCTCGAACAACACCTTCCCCTTCTCGATCGGCGCACCCAACTGCTGGCTGAGATCGCCGGCCACGACGATCCCGTCGAACGGCGCGAGCACTTTCGTATGCGCGAGCTGATCGTCGAGCAGAGCGATCTCCGCTTGCGCCTGATGGACCTGCGCGGTCACGATTTCGACCTTGGCGGCCTCCCGCTCGCCCATCGCCTTGTGATATTCCTTTTGATATTCTTCGAGCTTGCTGAGCGACTTCATCCGCTCCAACCTCAGCTCACGGTCATCCAGCGTGCAGAGCATCTGGCCGGCCTTCACCAGGTCACCGGCCCGCACCGGCGCTTCACGAATATATCCATTAAACGGGGCGGCAGCCGCGCGCAGGACAATCGGCTCCAGCACAGTCTTGGCCGAGACGCGGTAATCGCCATTCGCCAGGAAGCAAAACAGCGCGAAGCCCACCACCACTGCGGTTGTGACCTTCAGCGCCACATGCCGCGGACCGACCAGCGAGACGAGATAGAACTTGACAGAACCTACCGCTTTGGTGATCAGCCATCGATCATCCCGCCGATGCGTTTCCAGGATCGGACCTGCCAGGGCGGCGACGGACTGGCAGAGTTCGACCGTCTTGTTGTCGAATGGCCGATCCATCGGTCGTTCGAGCATCAACGCGCCGATCGGCTTGCCGAACGCTTCCAGCGGGACCGAACAGAGGGCCCCGGCTCCATGCTGCCGGGCCAACTCGGTGTGGGTGCGCGAGACTACGCCGGCGCTCGGCGGACCGTTGGGATAGACGATGGTCTCCTGTTGATCCACCGCTTCATCCATGGCCTCGGCGATACTCCGAATGAGATTGGTCTGTTGCTTGAATTCTGCGCTGTGCGACACGGCGAACACGCGTATGCGGCCCCCTACGACGAACCCGATACTCGCACGATCGCACTGCAGCTTGGTGGCCAACGACGTCACAAGCGCCATCGCCGACTCGTAGCACCGCTCATGGCCGACGGACGTGGCTACCAGATCCAACGCCGCTTGAATGCGCTCGCGGGTTTCCTTTTCCGCTTTCACCGCTTCCCGTGAGAACAGCAACTCCAGCCAGGCCGCACCCCAATGGAGTTGGCGCACCATCGATTGCAAGTTTGTATCACTGCTGGAGATCACTTCGATGACGGCCGCTCCATGGATCACTCCGCATGCTTCGATCGGACGCCCGATCGTGTACCGCCCGATCCCGGACGCGGTGGAGCCGGACCCGTCGCCGCCCCGCGTGACGACTTCCCGCCGTTCCTTGAGCGTCCGCTCAGCCGTCTTACTCAGATGGGTCACAAAATGCCCTTTCACTGGCCAGGTCGCGACAGGGCGGAACGGCCCTCGATCCGCCGGGCCCAGCAAGACCATGCCGGCTTCCACAGGGCCGACCACGCGACATTGGAGTTCGAGCCAGCTCGTGCAAAACGATTCGATGGTCGCGGCATGGGCAAACCGCGCCCAGAGGCCTGAATCGTGCTCGCCCTTCGGCTGAGCAACGGTGGCAGCAAGAGACTCGGCCGCGCGCCGCAACGCGCCTCGTTCAGATTCAGACTCGAGGGAGCGATCCATAGCTATTATTCCGGTGGATGTGATGACGCGGCTCTATCATGTATATTCAGATGGCTTATTTCGTTGGAATCCGCTCAGCCTGCGCGACTCCCATGTCCATGACGCCGAAGCGGGCTTCATGCTGTTGCACCGCGGAATTCAGCAACAACGACAGTCGCTTTGCAGCAAAGGGGCTCAGGATCACCCGTGAGTTCAGCTTCACATGCACTTCCGACGCGTCACGCTCCCACGCGTTATTCAGGCCGAAAACAAGCACGACTTCTTCGCGTGAACTGGAGACGTTGCACACATTCGCATAGGCATTGATAATCCCCGTATCATCGAACTTGACGACCGGACCAGTCGCAGCCGGCCTGGTAGGCGCGGGTGATTCATCAGAGTCTTTTTGTTTCGTAGACATGATTCACTTCCTTCGGTAAGCACACGATTGTCAGCGTGCCGCGTGAAACGCGGGACAGGCGAGAAAGGCGCGACGGGCGGGATCCGAAGGCCTGGGTTCTGGGTGCTGAGGTATCCGACCTTCGGACTTCAGCCTTCAACCTCAGAACTGGCTTCATTTCACTCGTCTCGCTTTTCCCGCCAGTCTCGCGGATACGGCTCACAGTCTAGCAGACTGTTTCCGGATCACTAGTAAATTGCGAAATAATCTTCTCAATGCGTTTCCCTCGTCCATTTCTATCTCACCTCCCTTGTGATCCGTTGTACGGACGGAGGAATTTCTGCGCATGTCGGACTTGCCGCTCGATCAACTCGTCCAGGGCCACCACTGGGATCCACTCGCAATACTTGGTGTTCATCCGATGGCCCAGGGCAGTTCCCCTATACAATCTGCGTTGATCCATAAATTACTTCGTAAAGTACGAATCAAATCTTTAATCGCTTGAAGCGGCGGAGGTGCGGCGGGATGCGAGGCTGACTAACCGGCATTATGCATAAGCACGTCTGCTGCAAATGCCGTTTCTCTGCTGCGACAAACCTTCGGCTGGCAAGCCCGCCACTCGCTCCCTCAACATACTGTCCAAGTCCGGCTCGAAGTCTCACGGCTCCGCCCCTCATAGTCCGGCCGGTTCGATGGATCACCTGTCCCGGGCAACATCATTCCGCCCCAATGGGCAGCCCTCATTGCTCACTACGCCACAACTTATAGTGGGCCGGCGCATGATCACCCATCTTCTCCTCCCGATCGATCAGAATAGAATTGGCTACCGAAGTACATTGTTAGGCTGAATCAGTTTTGAATGCTCAATATTTCTCCCTCACCAACCGATACAGCTCACAACAGAAGCTGAAGCAGACTTTCCCTATATTCACATACCAGGAGGACCGATCATGTGGCAGCCGGAGAAGCAGGACAACAGACGCTCGATGCAGTCCCTCTCAACCCTGTCAAAAGATGTACCAAAGTCTCCTAATTCCCTACCGGAGTCCACGGAAGCAGTCGTGGCCTTCGTCGGAAAAGGCGTCGAATTCAAGGGAACGATCTCCTACAGCGGAGCCGTACGGATCGACGGTTTCCTTGATGGGGAAATCCATACCGACGGAACCTTGTTGGTCGGAGAAGAAGCCGTCATTACTGCAAAGGTGAGCGCAGGAACCATCGTGTGTATGGGAAAGATCACCGGCGATGTCACGGCAAGTGAAAAAATACAGCTGCTCGCCCCTGCTGCTCTCAGTGGCGGAGTGAAGACACCGATCATCTCGATCGAGGACGGAGTGTTCTTCAACGGTACACTCGAGATGACACAGACGGTTCGGGAAGTATCCCGCGAGACGCCTCGGGAAGTATCCCGCGAAACACCGCACCGCTCCGTCGAGGATCCAGAAGTCTCAGCCAGCAAGCGAGCCGCTGCCTAACATTCATGCAACGCAATCTGATTGTGAACCCTCGAACGTACAATGATGTGGGGCCCGGTTCGGATGCACCTAGCCCGCATTATTCATGGCCGCTTCTGCTGCAATCGCGGATTCGCTGCTGCGACGCGCCTTCGGCTGGCAGGCTCGCCGCTCGCCCCCTCGACGTACTGTTCAATTACGCCTCGGGATCTCGCGGCTCCGCATGCCCGTCTCGCAACGCGACTTCGCGATTTCGCGACGAACCGTCATGAATAATGCGGGCTGGTCGAAGATCGACATATCCGAGAATCCGCAATGCCTCATCAAAAAAAGAGCACGTAGTAGGAGGCTGTAATGTGGGCGTTCGGGACAAGTCAGCCTGTCACAGTAACAGGTCAAGACGATTTTACGTTTCTGGGAAAGGATGTGGTCTTTAAAGGTGTCCTGACCTTGGAAGGCAACATTCGGGTCGATGGTCGGCTTGAGGGAGAACTCCGTTCAACAGGAACGCTGATTGTCGGGGAACATGCAGTCATCAGGGGCAACATCATGGCCGGGATCTTGATCACGAGCGGTCAAATCAATGGCGATGTCATTGCGTCGGAAAAAATCAAGATCCTTAAACCGGGGATTGTGATCGGCGATATTCGCACCCCGGCGATTTCCATTGAAGCAGGAGCATTTTTCCACGGCCTATCCGATATGGGAAGCGCTATGTGGATCGAAGACCGGAGCACGACGAACGAACAAGTTCAGAACCTTACCGTTCACCGCGACACTCTGCGCGCTCAGAGCTACTAACCCTTCCTGCCCCACATTATTCACGAAGGCTTCTACTGCAACCGTCGAGAGAAAGAAGTATGGCGCTCGACCTCGCAAGCGCGGTGACGACGCGCCTAACGGCGGGCGGGCTAAGGCCGCTTGAGCTCTTCGAGCGTAAACTGCTTGGGTAGCATGACCGGGACTACGATCCCGATGGGATCACCCCGCTTGATGGTCGTTGGCTTTGTAAGCTGTAGCAGAAAGTTGGCGGTGAAGGCGTCATAGTCCGGAAGCCAGTCATAGATATTCGGCGTGCGCTTATATTCCTGGGTCTTTATCCCCTCCCACACAAAAAACGTCCGTTCGGGGTAATGATAGAAGTGGTTCGGCACATCCTTCATCATCAATCCCACCTGCTTGGGATAGTAGAACCGAATACCGCAGCAAAGCTTGGGATATCCGCTGTTTAAGATTGAGTCGACATACGTTCCTGAAAACGACTTGTAGCCAAGGATCCGCTCCTCCGGCAAGATCGGCGGGGCTTGCCACTTGACCCCATCGGCCGTTCGACGAATCTTACAGTCCGCCGGAGACCGAATGAGCCAGCCGTACTGGCCCACTGTTCGCACCGGTCCACAATCGTCGGGGATCACTTTGTAGCCCTCGACCGCCACCGTCCGCTGTTCGCTCAATGACATTCCGGACAGCAAGGGTCGATGCGGCATGAAGTCGAGCTTCAGCCGCTCAGGCGCGATGGCAGTCGAATACTCCCGTTCCCAATAGACAACAATCTTGTCGTTCGGCTCCTCGTCGGGAACCTGTTCTGGAGTGATCTCGCTCATTTCGACAACCGTAGTTGATCTGGCACCCTCGGTGCAAGCACGTAAGCTAATAGGAGACTCTCCCACAGGATGCTCAAACAGGCCGTCCAGCAAGGCCGCAGCGAGTGCGGGGCCGAGGCGTACCCTTGGGGTACGTTGAGGGTCTGCACGATGCGAGAACGAAGCTGGCGGGCTGTTTCAGCATCCTGTTAGACCTTCCTCATGTGGAATAATGTCAACCCCTCCCTCAGCTTCGCTTTCGGCAAGATGGTACGATGCATCCGAAACGTGGGAAGCTGTTCAACCAACTCGTCCCAAAGAATGTGGAGTCCGTGGGATGCGCCGTACTGACCGAGCTGTGCCGGACCGACGACAAACGCATGGCCTCCTGCTCGAAGAACTTGGCTGACCCCCTGCAGACGTTCGGCCAGGCCGGCCGCTAGATTTCCTCTATCATAGGGCGCCCAGTGGTAGACCACATCATAGGAATGCGGGGCTTCCCGATCGTACGGCCCTTCGTCTGAAATGAATCGAATATGCGAGAGCCAATCCCACCGCTGCAACTCGGCACAGATGCTCCAGAGTTGTTGTGCCTGCTTTTGCGCAAACGCTGGATACCGTACCAGCACGGTATAGTCTCTCGGCCGATCAAATGTCATACAGTTCGCAATGACGGCATCGCCGTTATCGATGAGCACGCGCTGGGCTCGCGTAAGGACCGCGCCGATGTCCCGGTCCTGCTCACCAAGATCTTGCAGATAATCAGCCACGAACGGTTGCGCCGCGCACTCACCGATTTCAGAATCGTCTTCGGGATAGAGCAACACGGCGCCATACGCGTCGGCAGGAGAGACAGGTGGAACCCCCTGGACAAAGACAGACCGCCAGTCGACCGGGCTCATGGCCACCGGCATACCAGACTGTTCCAGACTCCCTTGTGGCAGGGTCACAGCCAACGTCGTCTCATGATCGCGATCTTTCAGAACGACATGCCCTTCAGAAATTTCTGCGCGCCGATCACAGGGGACAAATCGACGGCCTTTGGGGCTCAGATAGGACAGGCCGGAGGAGTCCGACGCCACCGTCGCCCTGTGCAACAAGCCGCCGTGGAAAGTCAGACAAGCCCCTGCGCGTTGATCGAAATATCGAACCGGCATCGTTGCAGCCGGAAGCCAGGCCACGCGATTGGACCGTTCAGGATTCATGAAAAGCGTGAATGGGTCGCTTCCTGCAGGCGCCTGCGGAGTGAAGAAGCTGCTAAATAAGCGAAATGCCGCTTCTGATGGATAGGTGGGAATCCCTCGATAGCGCAAGGGCCGAGGGGTCGAGCCCGCATCATTCTGATCGTCGTAGAGTCCGCGAATCAATTCAAAGACCGCAGATCCCGTTCCCGGCAACAACGACTTAAAGAGTTCTACGACCGGCAGAAAATCAATCGAGGGCCAATTCATCACCCCCATGCAGGACATGAAACGAGCCCGTTCGAAATCCCCATCCTGAAGCACATAGAGGGCATCTTTCCTCTGACGGATCGTCGCCCTCCCGGTCGACTCGATCAGGAAATCCTCATCCCGATAGAAGAACCGCACTTCCTCCATCGGAACCCGGAGCGCCTGAGCGGCCATCGCACGTAAATCGTCGGCTGTGAGCCGTTGCCAGCCAGGCTTACTCGCGAGATTGAGGCTGGTTTCATTCACCATACCGGACGGCTTTAACCCGACCCATAGCCCCCAGTCCAAGCGCAGTCGCGCGCGGAGGAGGACCACATCGCCTGCGGCATCAGTTCCCCACTCACATTCATGCAATGGGTTGCCTCCCGGATCAGTCGCAAGAAACCGGCGTCCATCCGATCGATAGAAGACAAGATGCCCGGTAGCCTGGCGGACAACTCGCCCACCCGCCTGTTCCAGATCCTGAGCGAAGGGAAGATTGGCTGAAAAGTTGAGGTGACCGAAGGTTGCCAATGCGACACGAAGTGGATCGGAGGGCATCTACTCGCGGACTTGCCCGCTCCCCATGACGATAAACTTGAAGCAAGTCAATTCTTCCAGCCCCATCGGGCCTCGAGCATGGATGCGGGACGTGCTGATTCCGATTTCTGCACCCAGCCCGAACTGGTAGCCATCGTTCAACCTGGTCGAGGCATTCACCAGCACTGCGCTGGCGTCAACTTCACGCAGAAACCTCATGGCCTTGGGATAGTCGGAGGTCACGATGGATTCCGTATGGCGTGAGCCATACTTGGCAATATGCTCCATCGCCTCATCGACGTGCTTGACCACTTTCACCGCTAGGGTGAGATCGAGGAATTCTTTTCCAAAATCATCGTCGCTCGCAGGTTTGGCCGACGACGACAGCTGACAGGTTTTCTGGCAACCGCGGACTTCAACATTGGCCGCCACCAGCTTCTCGATGAAGGGGGCAAGCCAGTTACGCGCAATGCCCTGATGTACCAAGAGGGTCTCCATCGCATTGCAGGTCGACGGACGCTGCACCTTTGCGTTGAAACAGACCCGCTCCGCCATGGCAGGATCGGCATCGGCATCGACATAAATGTGACAGACGCCGGCATCGTGCCTGACGACGGGGATCGTGGCATGCTCGGTGATGACGCGCATCAGCGATTCGCCGCCGCGCGGGATAATCAAATCGATGTAGCGATCTTGCTTCAGCAAAAGAGGAACCAGCTCACGGTCTGGCCGCGCGACAAAGGTAATCGCACCAGCCGGTATCCCGGCTTTCTCCGCCGCCTCCGATAGGATCGTTGCAATCGCCGTATTCGAATGGATCGCCTCGCTCCCGCCCCGAAGCACACAGGCGTTCCCGGACTTCAAACAGAGGGCGGCGGAATCAGCTGTGACGTTTGGACGGGACTCATAAATAATCCCAATCACGCCGATCGGAACCCGCACACGCCCCACCTGCATCCCGTTCGGCCTTGTCCACATCTTCGGCATGTCGCCGAGCGGATCAGGGAGCGCAGCCACCTCGCGCAGACCTGCCGCCATCTCAACAATCCTCTTGGCCGTCAGACGCAGCCGATCCGCCATCGCCTTCTTCTCCGGTTCGGCCCCGAAGGCCTCCAGATCCAGTTCGTTCGCGGCCAGCAGCGCATCCGTCTGCGCTTCCAGCGCCTCTGCCATCGCGAGAAGGGCCCGGTTCTTCACTGTGGTCGAGAGTGTCGCCAGCCGGCCAGCGGCGCCTTTAGCTCGTGTGACCAATTCGTTGACATATTCTGGAATCGGTATGGGCGCTACCACTTCTACGCCGACCGATTCGACAGGTTCGACTGCCGCTTCCGCCTGGTTACTCTGGTTACTTCGATCAGATAGCATAAAAAGACCCTTACCTCATGACGTTGGGACGGGAACAGGATACAGCGGGAGTTTCAACGCGGTCAAGGCAGCCATTCGCAGAATGGCTGCGCGAGACTGGCGGGACGAGCGAGACTGGCGAGACAACTGAGGGTTCGAGGTTTTCGGAACGTCGAGTCGCGCCTTTCTCGCCTGTCACGCACTTCACGCACCAGGCCTCGGACTAAATCACTTTCCTGAAGTAGTCGATTGTGCGTATGAGGGCATCTTCCAACTGTACCTGAGGCTCCCATTTCAGGACAGTACGCGCCCGACTGATATCGGGACGTCTGACCTTGGGATCATCGGCGGGCAACGGATGGTGGGTGATGGGGCTCGCTGAGTTGGTGAGTTTCAGTACCAACTTTGCAATCTCTAGGACCGTCAGCTCTCGTGGGTTCCCGATATTCACAGGATCGTGCATGCTGGTATCGTTGGCGTCCTTATTTTGCGTCATGAGAAACTTGCGATCTATCCGTTGTTCGACTGTCTTATCTGAATCCAGAAGCAGTAACCCGGTAATCCCGCGAACCAAGTCGTCCACGTAGCAGAAACTCCTGGTCTGAGATCCGTCGCCGAAGACACTCAACGGTTTCCCTTGGAGCGCTTGAACGATGAAGGTCGACACCACTCGTCCGTCATTCGGCCTCATGCGCGGCCCGAATGTATTGAAGATGCGCACAATCCTGGTATCAATCGCATGATAACGGTGATAGGCCATCGTAAGGGCTTCCGCAAAACGCTTGGCTTCATCGTATACGCCACGGGGGCTGAGGGGATTGACGTTGCCCCAATAGGACTCAGGTTGAGGATTCACCAGCGGATCCCCATAGACTTCCGACGTACTGGCCAAGAGGAACCTCGCCCCCTTTGCCTTGGCGAGTCCAAGAACTTTATGCGTGCCTAAGGCGCCGACCTTCAGCGTGGCAATGGGAAACTCGAGGTAGTCTTGCGGGCTCGCAGGCGATGCGAAATGCATGACCGCATCCAATGGACCTTCCACATGTACATAGTCGCACACATTGTATTTGACGAAGGAAAAGCGCTCCTGCCCGATCAGGTGGGCGATATTCTCGACCCGTCCGGTGAGGAGGTTATCCATGCAGATCACGGAATGTCCGGACTGCACCAACACATCGGAGAGATGACTGCCAAGAAACCCGGCTCCGCCTGTAATCAGGATACGCATAGGACTCTTCTTGTACGCTCCTCTCGTTGCGAATGCCATGAAAATTCACGGAACCGAGGTGCCGAAGCAGGTAGATAGGCTGAAGGGGTTCAGGCTGAAGGCCGGAGTTCGAAATTCCAAACACTTCAGCCTGTGCCCACAGCCTTCAGCCTAAACACCTTTATATCTACACCTATACACTTGTTCTGCCTCACATTTACCTGGATGTTATGAGCTGGATATCCCAAGGCATTGTTTTCACGTATTAATTCGAAAATTGCGGGATACTCAACCGCACGTGTAGTTTGGGCATTCCTCTTGCTCACCTTTCCCCCCGGCGGTGCATATCCGAATGAAGCTCTCCGCAGCATGCTACGGAGTATTCGGCGGAGGAGATAAATGATGGACATACCTGTGAATAGGCGTAAGGGTGGGCGTAGAATACAGGCTGCCTGTTGTCGCTCGCGGTATTGGGAAACAGATGGGAATATGAGGAGGCACGCATGTTGGGACAGAGAACAACGAGGCGACTTCAAGCCAGCTGGATCGTAAGACTTTTCGTAGTCCTCGCATTACTAGAAGCAGGCAGTTCGAACCTCTATGCTGCCATAATCGATAATGGCACTCATCCGCCGCCGACAACAGGTGCCTACGGGTATGGCTCATTCATCCCAGGCTCGCCGGGCTTTCCCGCCCTGGGCGGCACGTATGTGGATCCGGTCTTTGGGGAAACGGTTCGTCGAATCACGGACATTGGGGCCAAGCAAAACAACGAGGATATCTATGGTCACCATTGGGCGAATGCCAATGGCAGCTACGTATTCTCCAGGACCGTCAACGATACGCGCATTTTGAACCCCACGACGGGCGCGGTTGTCCGTAGTGGCGTCCCGTGCGGGAGTCCATGCTTCGAAGCGAGCTGGCATCCGACAAATCCTGATCGCTACTACTATCTGAACGGGAGCGCACTGGTAGAGTACAGCGTGAGCGCGGGAACCAGCACCACCATTCATACCTTTGCCGGGACGCTCCAAAGCATGGGCGGGTCGCTCAACTGGATCGACGGCACGGGGGATCTGTTCGTTGTGATGATCGGGGGAAGGGCGAACCTCTGGAAGCGATCGCTCAACCTCATCTACACCAACACCGTAGCTCCGCTGGGTGGGGGAGGAGGGTGGGTGTCGATCAGCCCTGACGGCAATTACCTGATCACAGCGGCAGGCCCGAAGAGTGAGCCGCACATCGAGCACTATTCCTACGCGATCAATCACAGCACGCATGTCGTCAGTCCCACCCCGGTCAACTTCTGGGGGTTATGCGGGGACCATGGCGCGATCAGTTCGGCCTCGAACGGCAAGACCTATTTCATCACCTATGATTGCAACTACAGCGGCAATATCTGGCGTGCCGATGTCTCAATTGATACGTCCAACATGACGGCTGCACAGC
The DNA here is from genome assembly GCA_037142015.1 of Nitrospira sp. Classification (GTDB taxonomy): domain Bacteria; phylum Nitrospirota; class Nitrospiria; order Nitrospirales; family Nitrospiraceae; genus Palsa-1315. Next base: position 20,561 of record JBAXBK010000044.1, read on the forward strand.
AACAAGCGGCAAACTTGCAGTTGGTCCCGATCGGATTCACGAACGGACCTGATGGACATATGAGCGGCGGGGTGACCGGAGCCATGAAAGATTGGGTGTTCATCGATCATGAGAAGATCCCCGACAGTTTCGGGAACAGTGTAACCGGCTGGTTGCCCTATCGGAGCGAAATTATGGCGGTGAATATCATCACGGGAGAGGTACGGCGGCTCGCCCACCATCGCTCGCGGGTGCCTGGAAGTTCCGGGGCACAATACTACGATCAGCCGCGCATTTCCTGCTCATGGGACGGCTCGTTGATTATCTGGACGAGCAACTACAATTCAGCCCCTGTGACAGGCTATTCGGACATGTATGGAATGGGTTTTCACCCTGGTGGGGGTACGAGCGACACGACACCACCCGCCTCGCCGGTCAACCTTCGGATCGAGTAAAGACGCGTCCCGGAGCCGGCCGGGACATCATGTCCAACATATCGTAGTGCCGCCCCTCATTGTGCTCAAACATCCACTACTCACTGATTCCTCCCCTGCCTGATTCAAATTACGCAACCACATACTCTCACCCAGCGCCGCATGCCGGTCGGCCCTTCAACCGCTCAATATGCATTTGAATTTGACGATCCATTCGCTACTGCTCGGGCAAAACTGTCCAAGCAATGGGGGGGGCCATACCTCGAATGGGGAATTTGAAACTCCCTACCGAAATGGCATCTTACCGCTGACTTTATTATGAATACCGGCGATACCGTCCGACCCGTCGCTAGGAGGCTTTGGGCGACGTGCCGATCCTTTTGGCCGGCGAGGGTTTTTTCGTTCGACTTCCTCGACGAGCTACACGTACGCCTGCATCGGCCTTACGTGTGAGAAACCTCGTCAAGGTTGAGACCTGTAGCCTGTGTCTACTCCAAATTTGCGCATTGATCCCGCAGTTCTACTGATCAGGCATGAACCAGCATGGGGGAAGAAATCCGGCATGGAAAGAAATATTTCTCAAGAAACGATATTCGATCCGCGAGGGCACTTCCCCATGTATGGCATGGCGTTTAGCAACTAGAAATGGCACCCGTGAAATTCTGAAGTTTGCACGATTGATGTGGGAGTGAATGTAGGATGGTTTACAACGGTGCGTTCCGAAACAGTCTGGCCTGGTACATCAGGGTGAAGAGCGCACCATGAAGCTAACCGTTCGTCTGCTGCAATGGAAAGACCTGACGCCTGGCAGGCTGGCGGCCTGGGCCGATCTCGAGTCGCGGGCGCTCGATCCGAACGCCTATCTCTCACCCTATTTTGTGGTGCCGGCTCAACGCTATCTCGAGAGCCGCGCGGACCCACTCGTCATGTGGATCGAGCAGGAAGGGACCGTCGGCCATGAGCTGGTGGGGGTGGGAATTTTTGACGTCGTGCGAGGAACGCGGCAGTTTCCGCTGCCACATCTGCGCGCATTCTGCTCGCCCCATTCTAAATTATCCGGGTTGCTCGTGGATTCCACAGTGGCCAGCGAGGTAATCGAGGCCTGGATTGCCTATTGCGCAGGCAAGGCATTTCATTGGCACGGCATCGACTTCTTATACTGGCAAGCGGACGGCAAGACCGAGCAACTGGTGCGCAGCATGGGGCCACAGTATGGCGCCACCTGGCATGAATACGAGCGCATGTCACACGCAGTCCTCTATCCGTCGCAGGCGGGCGAGCCCTACATCGAGTCGCAGTTGAGCACGAGCCGTCGAAAGGATATGCGGCGTTGTATGCGGCGCTTAGGGGACATCGGCCCCGTAACCTGGACCCCGCTACAGGGCACTGAAGTCGACGAGGCCTGTACGGATCGCTTCCTCGAACTTGAGCGGGCCGGCTGGAAAGGCGACCAAGGCGACGCACTTCTTTCGGATAGCCGTGACGAGCAGTTTTTTCGAGAAATGGTCCGCGGATTTGCCGGAGCCGGCCGGGCCCTCTTCTTTGAGCTGCGTGTCGGTGACCGAGTGATTTCCTCGACCAGCAACTTCCTCTCTGGTCGGGCCGCCTTTGCTTTCAAGATCGGCTGGCATCGCGACTTTGCCAAAATGTCACCGGGAATCCTGAATGAGGTGGAGTTGATTCGCCAAGCTCCATCCTTACTCGGGAAACTGGAATTTATCGACAGCGGGGCGGGGCTCAACTCCTACATCGATGAGTTGTGGGTGGATCGCCGCCCGCTGAGCAAAAGCCTCTTCGTCACATCCCGCGCAGGCCACATTATGCTCGGCGCTGTTGCCCTCGCCAAACGGCTGAAGCGTCGATTATTCCACTAGCAGGTTGTTGACAAACTACGTGAACGCTTTGCAGCCAGGCACATATGAACGCTCACAGCCCCGATCAAAAGTCTTCGAAGGCTGTTCAGAAAGGCCGTCCAGCAAGGCCGCAGTGAGTGAAGACCGGAGGCGTACCCTCTGGGGTACGTTGAGGATCTGAACGAAGCGAGAACGCCGCTGGCGGGCTTTGTCAACAGCCTGCTAGCCGGCATACGCCAAGGTCACGGGAGGGATGATACGTCTCTTACTGAACGTCCCGCTAATTAGTGGGTGAAGGTGCAGGACCACGTATCCGCAAAACGAATATCGCCCATTTCCACTTGAAATGAAATGGGCTCCCCTACTGCATAGTCATGATGGGTGCACCGCAACATCCGATTGCCCCAACTGGTATGTGTGTGATGGGGAGCGGTATCAAAGTGGCAGTCATCGTCAAAGACCGCCCGGAAGTACAGATAGAGACCTTCCATTCTACCCGCATGGGTAACCAACCGGGAGGCAGAGAACCGGGTTGATATCAAATCTGTTCCGCTCATCTTGTTCAAGTCGACTGAAAGGATAGGTTCAGGCTCTGACAAAAAGGGGTCTTCTCGGATCACAGTGGGTTTTTTCCCTCTCTCCGCGTTAACGA